>NZ_CABFVS010000028.1 GCF_902150025.1 Bartonella massiliensis | reverse complement strand
ACCAAGGCATTTAAGAAAACCACGGATAGGCTTGGGATTGTTTACACCCCCGTTGAGGTTGTTGATTTTATCATTCACTCTGTTGACGATGTTTTACGCAATGAATTTGGCAAAAGCTTAGGATCACGGGGGGTTTCTATTCTTGACCCTTTTACGGGTACTGGTACCTTTATCACACGGTTGTTACAATCCAATCTCATCAAACCAGAGGATCTGGAATATAAATTCTGTCATGATATCCATGCCAATGAGATTGTTCTCTTAGCTTATTACATAGCCGCCATTAACATTGAATCAACCTATCATAGTCTTATGAAAGGAGAGTACATTCCTTTCAAACATATTGGTTTGGCTGATACGTTTCAGATGCTTAAAGAAAAAGACCTTATGGAAGGTATACTCAAAGAAAACAGTGAATATTTAGAACATCAAAAGAAACTGGATATCAAAGTTATCTTTGGTAATCCCCCTTATTCAACAGGTCAAAAAAGCGAAAACGATAATAATCCAAATAGATCTTATCACGTATTAGATAAACGTATTGGTGAAACTTATGCTGCTCAATCAAAAACAACTGGTGTGCAAGCACTTTATGATAGTTATATTCGTGCCATTCGCTGGGCTAGTGACCGTATAAAAGACCGTGGTGTTATTGGCTTTGTCACAAATGCAAGTTTTGTAGATGCAAATTCTATGACCGGTTTACGCAAATGCCTTGTTGAGGAATTTAGCAGCCTTTATATTTTCCATTTACGGGGTAATCAACGAACGTCTGGAGAACTTTCTCGAAAAGAGGGAGGCAAGATTTTTGGTTCTGGGTCACGGGCTCCAATAGCTATCTCTATTCTTGTTAAAAATCCAGAATCTCAACGGCGTGGGAAAATATATTTCCGTGATATTGGGGATTATCTCACAAGACAAGAAAAGCTTATGATAATTGAATCCCTTGGTAGCATTGATGGTATTCCACGGACTGAACAAGGTTGGAAAATCATCACACAAGACAAGCACGGTGATTGGCTCGGACAACGTGATGACAGTTTTAATGCTTTTTTAGCTATGGGGGTAAAAAAAGGTCATGATAAAAAGCTGTTTGAAACGTTTTCGTTTGGGGTTGTAACCAATCGTGATGCATGGGCATATAACTCAAGTCGTGAAGCATTAGCTCAAAACATGAATAACATGATTGCGTTCTATAATAGAGAAGTGGAGCGATTTAATGAGATCTATCCACATGCTGACCGTAAAACACGTACCAGTGATGTAAATCATTTTGTCAATTCGGATGAAAACAAAATCAGTTGGAGTTACAGTGTTAAACAGGAGTTGGTAAAAGGAAAGTTTTTTGAATTTGAAGATACGTGCCTTACCAAAAGTTCTTATCGCCCTTTTACACAACAGTGGCTTTATTATAATCGTACCTTTAATGAAGTAATTTATCAAATGCCGCGGATATTCCCGATAGGACAAGCGGTCGATAATAAGGTGATACAAATTACCGGTATAGGAGCAAAGAAAGACTTTTCTGTATTGATGATTAAAGCTTTGCCTAATTTAGATTCAATAGAAAAAGGTCAATGCTTTCCACGGTATATTTACGAAGATACTATGGTTTCAAAAAGTAAAAGTGAAAAACAATCCCATTTGTTTACGAATTCTACAGAAGAAAGCAAAAATACTGGTTTACAGAGGCGTGATGCCATTACAGATGAAGGTCTAGCCCATTTTAAAGCAACTTATCCTAATGAGAATATAACAAAAGATGATCTATTTTATTACGTTTACGGAATCTTACATTCGGAAGATTATCGTGCCCGTTATGCTGATAACCTCTCTAAAGAATTGCCTCGTATCCCTTGTGTAAAGAGTGCTGATGATTTTTGGAAATTTGTTACAGCAGGGCGTGAACTGGGTCATTTGCATGTGAATTATGAAGATGTGGAGCCTTATCCAGTCACATTTAAAAAAGGCAATCCAAAACAGACTGATATTTCTAATCCAGAAGAATTTTACTATGTTACAGAAATGAAATTCGCAAAAATTAAGAATAGTAAGGAAAAGGATAAAACAACGGTTATTTACAACAGCAACATCACAATGACAGATATCCCTCTTGAAGCTTATGAGTATATCGTCAATGGCAAGCCTGCTCTTGAATGGGTTATGGGGCGTCAATGTGTAAAAACCGATAAAAAGAGTGGCATTGTAAATGATGCTAATCGCTATGCTGTTGAAACCGTTGGAAACCCTGCCTACCCTCTAGAATTGTTTCAAAGGGTTATTACTGTAAGTTTAGAAACAATGAAAATCGTTAAAAACTTACCAAAATTAGAAATTAAAGAAACTGAATAAGCTTATAAGACCTTATAATCATAAGGGGTATAGAGTATAGGATATAGCTATATAATCTATACCTCTTTGTTAAGTTGATTAGATACAATCTTAAAAGGAATGTTTATATGCGTTATTCTAAAAAGGGATTTGCACTTTTAAACACTCTTATTTGTATTACCTTTAAGACTTTTAAGAAATCCCATTTTAAATAGAATACGCTTCTTTTGGATTTGCTTTAAGAGGTTATACCGTAATCTCAAATGATAGCTTTATCCTTTTCAAAAG
>NZ_CABFVS010000027.1 GCF_902150025.1 Bartonella massiliensis | reverse complement strand
CTTTGTTTAAAGAGAGTTACATATATTCATTTTGCTTATAGGTTTTGAAGGTGCAAAAATTGTCAAAACCCCCTCGAAACATATACTATTGATTGAATTTAGAGGTTGCATTGTTGATATAGGTTGTTTTTTGAAAACTTTAAAAATACTAACCACTTGAAATATAATATTTTTATTTTTTACCATTTTTTTATCTAAAAGCAGCAACCGTCAAAACTCAAAACCCCTTCAAAACTCATAATTATAATGATCTTGATAGCATGCCTTATGATTATAAACTGTCTTTTAAAAGGCTTTAAAGGATCATATGCTTTTCATAAAAAAGTGCTTTAATCACTCACTAAAATAATCATTTTGTCAGTTCAATTTACTGACAGATAACTGACACATATATATTATGAGTTGAATTTATGGTTGTATTGTCGATATAGGTTGTATCATTAAAATATTAACATATTGAAAAATAATGATTTTAATTTTCTCTCATTTTAAAAAAATAATATAGGGTCTAGAGTTAACTGACAAAACTGACAACGCTGACAAAAGTCTATTAAAAGGGATTTTGCTCATCTCTATAATTAGCAATCTCTCTTTAGATGCTTTCATAACAGGCTATAAATCACAATTATTCTATTATCGTTTCTCTTATAAAAATGATGCGGTGGCTATAAAGCAGATAACAGCTATAAAACACCCGTGAAAAAAGCAGGGTTTCATAATCATAATGCATTTTCATAATTACGTTGCAAATGAATGCATTGGTTATAAAGACAGCCCCTATAAAAGGCTGTTAAGTTGCAAATGTGTTATAAAAAGAAATTAACAGAAATCTTTAAAACCATTTAGTAAAAAACAAGATAGGTTATAAAGTTAAAAATACGCATGATGAGAGCGTTTCTAAATATTATAAATGTATAGATTCAAAAAATAACGCAATCGCTTAATAAAGCCCATAATATAGATTTAAAAGCATATAATACAAAAGAAGCAATTAATAAGCATATGATAAATATTTACACACAATGCATTTAAAAAAATCATAAAAAATATCAAAAAAGATAAAATATTATTTGACAATAAATACGTATTTTGTTATATAAATAATCAAGTGATTAACAAACACTTTCGTTAAGCGGATAGGTTACGAAACAACCTCTCTTATGCTTTTAAAATACTGGCTGTTTTTTATGTGTTAATTAGCATATAATGACTCTGTCGGGTGTGCTTACACCATACAATACCCTTATGGGAAAAGTGTAAGCAACGGACTTAACGCCGTGTTTGTTAGCACCCGATGCTTGTTAAGAGTGTCAATAACAAACAATTTTACGTTAAGGTTTTAATTATGACAAATATATCAAAAAACCCCCCCGTTATTTCTAACATTTCAAAAGAAACCGCTTCTGTTAATAAACAAGAGCCTGAAAAAAAATACGAATTTATTGATGATTGTGAATATATAGATGGTCATTTCTTAAAGCGAATTAGAGCTTTAAGAGATTTTGATGATGTTAAAGCAGGCGACCTCGGGGGGTATATTGAAAGTGAAGATAATCTCTCTCATGATGGCAATTGCTGGGTTTATGATAAAGCACGCGTTTTCCAAAATGCTAGGGTTTTTGAGAATGCTAAAGTAAAAAGCTTTTTTGTAGACGTTTATGGCAATGCTAAAATTTATGGCAATGCTATTTTTGAAGGCATGGCAATAAATGATTATTGTGAGGTTTATGGCAATGCTCATATTGAAAATGCCGTTATAATTGAAGGAAATGTTAAAATTTATGATAACGCCCGTGTAAGTGGGCATGCGCATATTTCTGATATGTCTGTTGTTTGTGATGATGCTCATGTCGGTGGCAATGCAAAAATAAGTGATGGTGCTTATATATGTGATCATTCTTATGTTATGGATGATGCCGTGGTTTGTGGTTCTTATGTATCAGGTTCTTCTTGTGTTCATAGCGCTGCCTCTTTAACTTCTGATGATCAAATTCATGATGAGGCAATTCCAAGATTTGGTAGTAAAGATGATTATTATCGTCATGAATATTATGATGATTATGGCTATGATAATGACAGCGCATATGAAAATGACGCTGCTTAAATAAAGCACGGGCGCGGCGGGGGCGCCCCTTCTTTAAAACATTTCATTTAAAAATTTAAATCTCTTTATAAAGGAATTGTGCTATGCAAAAAAAGTTTGCACTCACAAATGAGACACGTGTATTAAATAATCAAACTCTTTATCGT
>NZ_CABFVS010000026.1 GCF_902150025.1 Bartonella massiliensis | reverse complement strand
CGTTATCTTTAGAATAGAGCATTCTTTAAACAATGCCGTTTTTTCTAAAAATTGAGTAAAATCCCATGTTTTGAGATTACAACGATTTTGAATTTTGCTTGCTTATCTTTGTCTTAATAGGTACCCCCATTTAACTTTGTATTTTTAAACGATAACTTTTAAAACGTCTTTTGATAGCTTGCTTGCATACGTCAAAAAAAGCTTTTGATCATAAGATATAACGTTTTGAATTTCATATCTGCTATTTCGTACCTCGGTAAAAAAATACCGTGGTTATAAAACTGATCTTATCTTTAAATATTTTATGCCCCCTTATGAATTAAAACCTATAAGCTTATAAAAGTTTCAAACGATTATTTTCCTTTTAAGGTTTCGCTCAAAAAAGAGCAAAATACATACCATTCTTTAAATGCATGCGATTATGTTATTGATAATTTCAAACGATTGAATTTTAAAACAATGCGATTTTTGAGTGATAAAAACGTATCATAAAATTTATGAACTGTTATGAATGATAACAGCTTTTCATTTCATTTGAATGCACACATGCGTTATAATATTTACATCGTGATTTACTTTTTATGGTCTATTCATACATGGCAATTGTTTATAAAAAATGGTCAAATGAATCACGTATAAAAGTGTGGATTCTTAAGTGGATTCATATAAAATAATTGCAAACAAACTATTGACTTTATTGTGTTTTTTGATATTGTATCGAATATACCTTTGTTAAGATACTGAAGAGCCACTTTTGCAAGATGTGGATTAAACACCACAATAGAATGCCATTCTGTTTTGTCTATTTTCTTATTGGTTGCCTTGTCTGTATAGCTTTCAGACGTTGCCATGCGAAAATTGACCACCTCGATACCAGATGACATTGTTTTGCTTTCTGGATTTGCACCTAAATGACCAATTAAAATCACTTTATTAAGCATTCGTTTGCTATCCTTTTATGGAAAATGGTACTTAAAAACAAAACAAACTCACAACTGACGATAGTATAACACATTATGGCGCGTTATTACAAACGAAATTTATTACAAACCACTGAATCTAAAGAATGAATCCCATTTTTATTTTACTTATTTGCTTGCGTTTTTACACGTTTTGTGCAATAAAAGAGATGTTCTTTTATTGTGATTAATCTAATCGCTTATTGGAATCGTTAATTATTTTGAGCATAAAGACCGTATCAATTCATTTTGATGCGGTTTTTATGTATTAAGGCTTGCGATTTTACACGTTTATTGTGCAATAAAAGAGGCGTTCGTAAACTTGCGAATAACGATAACAGAAATGCATTGCAAAACAGAAGCCGCGTTCATAAAGGGCGCGGCTTTATTATTTGAATGTAATAAAAATCTATAGCTAGTATAAAAGAAAACCCTGTTATGTAAAAAACATAACAAGGCCTTCCTCAATTTCTCAAATCACACAGAAATATAGCACATTATGTGTAAAAGCACAAGTGTTGAGATACAAAAAAACCGCATCTTTAAAGACACGGCTTCTTTTGTAGCGATTTTTAAAAAGTATATCGTTTTAAACCTAAGGAACGGTTCAAAATACAACGCTGTAATAACGTTGCAAAAGAAAGTTTTTTACGCTTTCCATGTATTAAATATAGCACAATATGTTGATTAGTTCAATTTGAATAAAAACAAGCTTGCATTTATACACAAATTATGTATTTTATAAATTGATCTATTTGATTATGAATTTTCATTATTGTTTTGTGTATAAAAGCCGTATCAATTCATTTTGATGCGGTTTTTATATATTAAGGCTTGCGATTTTATACGTTTTGTGTAATAAGGATTTGTAAATGTTGAAATACTTTGTCTGTCTTATAAGGCGAAGTTTTCTTTAAGCGGTGTTGTTGTATATTGGTCTTTTACCGTCTTATTAGCAACACGCCGCTAAATTACTTAAAGATTTGCGTTTGGAGTCAAAAGCCGTGTCTTAAATGACGCGGCTTTATTTTAATTCTATTTTTTAGAATATGACGCAGCTGCTTTAATCAATTCATCTACAGTCTTTACCTATCTCCAAAAGTTATTAAACCTGTAGAAATCTCTTTTCTTCCTGTAACCCATGCCCCCGAAAAAAGTTGCGTATCTCCAAAAATACGTGCCCTGCCACCAATAATTGCACTCCCATAAGCACGTACATTGCCATGAACCTTTGCAAATCCATTAACATACACCTCATCACAAATTATTGCATTTTCAAAAACCTTTGCATGCCCCCAAACAATAGCAGCATTATAAACCTTTGCATCGTCCCCAACCCAGCAACTCCCCACATGAGATAGGTTACCTTCATGTTCAATAAAGCCCCCTAGATCACCTTTTTTAACACTTCCAAAATTTCTTAAAGCTTTAATGCGATAAAGTGTTTTAACTCTGCCATAGAAATGGTCTTTAACTTCTGTAGTTTCATCAGTAAGTTCATATTTTTTAGATACATTTGTAGCGGTCATAGGTAGCTCCCTAATCTAATATTCGTTAAATTGTAAAATGAGATGTTTTAAAGAGGCGCCCCCGCCGCGCCCGCGCCATTATTTAAACAGCCTTATTTAGGCTATGTACATTATCAAAATCAGGTTTATAAGCTTTCAAAAGATGCGCTATTGAGTGAATTGGTCCTGAGCGACCAAAATCTGTAATGATTGCTAAAGTTTTTGTAAAATTAGGCATTTCGTTTTGTAATTTTAAAACCAAAACTTTTTCTAGAACAGCCATGAGTTCTAATAAAGCACTGCAATATTCATATTGGATATGATCTGTGTTAACTTCTTTACACACTGCCATCCACAAATCGCATAAGAAATCGGTAGTGATGTTAATTTCATTTTTTTCCATTTGAAATTCTTTCTATTCAATAAAAGTTTTTGATTGACGCCCCATAAGGGCGCCGGGCGCTCAAAAACACGGTGAATAGTCCGCCGCTATACTTTTCCCTCGCGAAGGGTCTTATATGGTATAGCTACACCCGACATAAATCGTTATATGCCGATGACAGCATAAAAGAAAGCCAGTATTTTAAAGAAATGGGAGAAACCTTATCGTGGTCTATCCGCTACTCACAAGTGATTTTGAAGCACTTGCCAATCTTATTAAACCAGCCTTGCTTTAAAGTCAATACGTATTTTTTATTTTTTTTCACTTTTTTTCATTTTGATGCTTACCTAATTGAATATCAAGCGCTTTTTCTAGCTCTCTGTCCATCTCTTCACTCGATAATGGATAACCTCTCTCACCATCATTCGTGATCTCACAAATCAAACAATCATTCTTTGTACGTTCTTTAATTTTCATATTTACCTCGTCTATTAACGGTTCATAACTCAATACGCTTTTTGGTAAATCACCACCGTATATCCACGCTTTCACTTGAGCCTTGGTACTGTAATCAATTTTGTTAGGCATCTCATGATCATGATACTGACCGCCTTCAAATTCCTCATATTCCCTCATTCCATCATCATATTCGTAAAGATTGTAAAAATACTCTGCAACCCCCATTCCCCATGGGGCATATCCAACCGCCGTTGCAACAAACTTCTTTTGAATAGGTTGTTTACGATTTCTTAAGAACATCTGTTTTAAAATTCCCCTATCTAAATCCATAACTTTACCTATGGGTTTATTTGCCTCAAATTGGACCGTACAGTGGCGTTTTAAGTTTCAATATGGTTTTCATCATAAAATCTTCAAATCGCTCTGTACGGTACCTTTTTGGCTGTTTAAACCCATATCTAATCACAAAATGATCAGCACTTTTCACTATTTTGCTGTTTATCATTCAATACCCTTTAAAACCTCTTCCATGCCATTTAAGAGCTCTTCAAGGCTCTTTTCGGTGCTTTCTGAGCGGTCTGATGATATCGTCGCCTCTTGATTTTTGCTCTTGATTTCTGGCTTTTGAAGGTTCTTAAGAATGCGATTTGCTTGGTAACGAATATCGCTTTCAAGCTTTTCGCAGTAACGATAAAAATCTGCTGTTGATGGCATAAAAGTTGTGTTTAAGCCCTCTGCTTTGCCTTTCAAAACGTTCTTTGTTGCTGTTTGCAATATCCAGCTGCTTATACCTTCAAGAGTGTAAAGATACGCAAGCGCCGTCGCTTTCTCATCTGATCCCATGGGGCTTTTGAGACCATTTGAAAGGACAAGAAACGTTGTTTGGATTTCTTCTTCAGTTGCTTTTCTTTCAAGCTTTTGCAAAGCATCAGTAACCAATGCTGTAACTCTCTCCGCTTCTGCACTCAATGGCTTTTGCCCCGTTTTCCAAAGGAATGGTGGTTCTGTCATCATCCTCGAATAAAAATTTGTACACACTATCTGAATTTTTGATATGGGACATGTGCTGTGCAACTCGATAACTCCAGCCGCGCTGTTGTTCTGTTTGAGAATTGGTTTGTTTTCCATAATTTTCTCCTTGTTTGTAATTTTTTGAATTTCTCACCCAGTTACGCCATGTTGCTTGCCAATCACGTTTGCTAGCGTCCTTACCCGTCTTGGCATTCCAATAATCTCGAAATTTTGCGATTTCGACTTTCACACGCTCTGGAGGCAAGCCCTCTTCGATTGCAAAATCGTAATCGGGTTCAAAATCCGCAGGTAATCGACAACCTCGATCAGTGTTAACCCGCTTGGCTTTCTTAGAAACGCTTTTTTGCTCGTGAATAATTGGTTGGTTTTCTGATGATGTTGCGTTTTGATCTGATTGAACATCATCACACTCGATTGGCTCTTGAACCAAATCGCTTGTTTCTAAATCTTCAAATTCAGTTTCTTTTTTTGATAAAATGATAGTTTTATTTTTTTATATATATTGTTAATGTTATTGTTAATGGCATCATTTCGCATTGCGTTTGCATTGCGTTCGCATTGCGTTTGCATTGCACTAACATCATAATTACTTTTATCTTTATTTTTATCCCATCTTAATTTTGCTGCTTTTGCTGCTTTGGAAGCCTTTTCTGTAGCTTTATCTAAATTTTCACTACAGTTATTAAGCTCTTCTTCAACTTTTAAACTCCACAAACGACCATCGTCTAAACGTATGATCTTCTCATCACGTAATAAGATGTCTAATGTCTTTTTTAAAATTCTTACTGAACAGCCAGCCCACCGTGCTAATTTTGGAGCATCTTCAATAATAGGGCGGCGTTCTTCATACATATATAAAACAAGAGTCATATAAAGACCCTTCTCCACTATACTCATGCCACTAACATCAACAATCCATTGTGAAGAAAATAGCCTCGTCCATGGCAACTTAGTTGACATGCATTGCCTCCTCTCTTTTCTTACCCCATCTTGCTAATGCTGCTCTCGAAGCGTTCTCTGAAGCTTTGTTTACTCTCTCAAAATCAAAAGCGAGTGACTTATGCCATAAGCCACCATTCTCTAAACGCGTAATATGACCCGTGCTTATTAAGGTCTCTAATGTCTTTTGAAACGTTCTTACTGAACACCCACACCAACTTGATAAATAAGACGCATTATTGATAAGAGGCGCTTTCTTATCATTCATAAGCAACACAAGGGTTGTATAAACTGCCTTTTCTGTTGCTTTTAAACCCATAAGCTCTTTTAAAAACTTATCTGTACTAAACTTTACACACGCTACTTTATTAATAGATATCATTCGTGCTCTCCCTTTCTTTAACTAAATGTAAAATTGCTAAAGCATCCGCTTCGTTATCATCACAAGGCGCGTGTCCTTTTGCACGCATTGCCTTTATCATCTCTTCTTTCGACGCATTCCCCTTGCCTGTTGTCGCTTTCTTAATTGTACAAACCGGTATCCCCTCATACGGTATCTCATGATCTTCACACCACGCTGTTAACGTTGCTAACAAACCACCGTAAACATGCGCTGCATCGGTTCCAACATGACGCCTCACCTCCTCAAAATACACCGCGTCAATGCTACCTGCTGTATGCTTTATTTCATTAAGCCATTGTTTAAAGCGTAAATAACGCATCCCGCCGCCTTCAAAACGACGGGATTTAAAATCAACGGTGCCACTAAATATGTCACCACTCCATGCGCACATCGCCCACCCCATCTTCGTACCTAGATCAAAACAAAGAATCGTATTAATCACCACGCCGCTCCACACATAGTGTGTTTTATAAGATTATTTTTTCCTCTATTTCATCTCTTAGCTCTTGTGCCAGTTTAAAAAAGTAATAAGCTTGATAGAGCAGATAAAAATTAGTAGGCATGAAAATAGCTGTCGGTATCATTTCTTCTGAGAAGAGCCATTTTTACTACCAGCAGCCCTCTCTCCACTATTCATTAAAGTACCACCGCCAATATTTTCTGTTGCAACACGTACCTCACCACAAACAGTCGCATTCTCATAAACCTTCGCAGTGCCATAAATGAATGCCTCTTCATAAACTTGTGCCTTGCCATGAACTTGTGCATTCTGAATAACGGTAGCATATCCGCAAACACGTGCATCATCATAAACCTGTGATGAACCCAAAATCTCTGCATTTTCATACACACGCGCCTTGCCATAAACCTTGGCTTTACCACCAATAACGACCTCTCCATAAGCCTGTGCGTTATCATAAACTTGCGCATTGGAGTAAACTTGCGCATTATTAAAAACCATAGCCTCGCCCCCAACCCAACAGTCCCCCTCATGACTAAGGTTTCCCTCTTTCGCTATCCAGCCCCCTAAATCACCTTTTTTAATGGTTCCAAAGTCTTTTAATGCGCGAATACGGTGTAAAATATGTGTACAGCCACCTTTCTCACCACTGTGTTTGTATTCTTTGATTTCACCAGTGAATTCGTACTTCTTAGTTGGATCAACTGCTACAATCTTATCTTTAAGTTCTATGATTTCTTGTTTAAGTTTTGTAATTTCCTCGTCGCGTGATTGAACATCTGCTTTTAAGGCATCTATAATTTCGTTTTTCTGTCTAAAGCTTGCATCATATTCATCTATCTTTTGCTCCAGTTCTTTAATTACAAGATCGCGTTTTTTAATAGTTTCATTATGTGTTTTTATGGTATTGATATAATTTTCAATGTCTCTATTACCTACATTAATAATCCTACTTTTCTCTTCAATAGCAGCATCACGTTCCATACCTGCTCTATTCTGCTCTTTAATGGCGGCATCACGTTCATGAGTAAGTTCTACAGTTTCCCTTAAAAATTCATTTTTCTTCTTTTTTGCCTCCTCTTTTAGATTTCTAACCTGATCACGATAATACCAAGCAAAGCGCAATATCCCTGCACTGATAAACAACATTACAACAAACGCTATTGATAAAATTGCATTTAAACTCATTTTGGTCTCCTCAAGATTGTAAACTGTCACATGCGTTATGAACGTTGGATTTTTTTGTAAATTTTGACGTTGTAGATATGTGTGTATTCCATAAAGATTCTAAAAGATAAGAAACTGTCCCTCTGGAAGGAACTCCATTTTTTTCCCAACGCCATACTGTTGATTTGTTAACGCCTAATAACGCAGCCATTTCGTCCTGCGTAAGATTAAGGTGTTTTCTTAATTTTTTTGCTTCTATCTTATTCATGAATAAAAATATGCGTTATGAGAACTTTATTGTCAAGTCGAAATGCATACTAATTTCATGCAATATGAGTACACATAGGAAGACAAAAAATGCTCAATAAAATAACAGATCAATCTTCTAGATTAATGAAAGCACGTTTGGCACGTGGTTTCAAAAGTGCAAAAGCAGCAGCTACATATTTCGGATGGAACTATTCTAGTTATATACAACATGAACAAGGAATCCGAGGTATATCGCGCGCATCTAAAAAATACGCAATCGCATTTAGAGTTAGCGAAGGATGGCTACTAACTGGAGAAGGAGATGGACCTATCTTTTCAGTTCCTGATTTTGTACAAACGATTGATGAAAAAATCATTGATCTGCTACAAACAACAAGTCAACCAGATAAAGAAGTAATTCTTCACCTTTTAAGCCGTCTAAATTCTGAAGAAAATAAATAAAAGCTCTTTTTCTTTCATGACTAAAAGCAGAAACTAGCTGCATTATCTTATTATCTAGTTCCACAACTCATTTCCTTTCTCCTCTCCTTTTTTCAAAAATATTAATCAATAAAATTTTTTAAGAGAATTTTTTATGCGTCTCTTAAAAAAAATATACTTTATGCATATTTTTTTATTGACTAATATGCATAATGCCTATATACACAACATCATACCCCGAAAAAAAAAACCTATGTCAAGGTATTTTTTTCAAAATGTGTTTAAATATTTTGATAATTTAATGGAGGTAGTTGTGAACAAGCCTGTGTTTATAAATTCTGATGAAATTCTCTTAGTCGTCTGTGAAAATGAAGAGCAAAATCTCGCTAAATATGGTACTTTCTTTGATGAAAAGGAAATTATCAAATTTATCGACCAAACCGATAATGCTCTTCAAATCTTCCGTGTCGAACCAACCACTAACCGGTGCGAAGATATCTCTGAAGATATCGCAGAGTTCTATCTTAAAGAATGCGAAGAACACTGTTTTAACGGCAATATTCCTCACGACTTTGTTAAGCATAGTTCCGCATACGGTTTTTTTTTAGACGATATCAAACGGCGTGAATATGAAGATGAAATGTATGGCTCTTATGAAAAACAGCATCGTTTGCGTCCTTGTGATGTGCTTTAAAAACTATGAAGGGCGTTAAAAGCGCCCCTCTTTTCCAATCCAATTCATATGAGTTTGTCATGAAAAATTTTATCCCTACTCAAAATACTATAATTAAACAACAAACCGTTCCAACCATGTCTAGTCGTAAAATCGCAGAATTATGTGATAAACGGCATGATCATGTTATGCGTGATATTCGTAAAGTATTTAGCGAACTTGAAATCGACCCGAGTAATTTTGCTGGATTATATAAAGATTCAACAGGTAAAAACCGTTCTTGTTACCATCTACCAAAACGTGAACCTCTTATTGTCATTTTAGGTTACAATACTGTATTACGCGCAAAAATTATAGATTATTGGAAAAAATTAAAAGAACAAGCAGCTAATCCTCAAATCGATTTTTCGAACCCCAAAACAATGACAGCTATCATAATGCACCTCAAAAATAAAATTAAACAGACTGCATAGGAGCACATCATGAACAACCCCCTCATAGAGATTAAAGAACAAACCATTGATAAGGAAATCGTTCAAACAGTCAATGCACGTGATTTGCATGCGTTTTTAGAGATAAAATCTGAATTTAGAAATTGGATAAAAAATCGCATTAAAGAGTGTAAATTTCGTGAAAATATAGATTTTGTAACCGCGGTAAATTTTTACCGGGGTGCACAAATGAAAGAATACCACATTACCTTAGATATGGCAAAACACCTTTCAATGATAGAGCGTAATGATAAAGGGCATGAAGCGAGAGCATACTTTATTGAATGTGAAAAGCGTGCAAAGCAGGTAGCAAAACCACAAATAGTAGTACAACAAATCGATTATTCAAGTCCACAAGCTATGATTGGCTTTTTGCACTACTTGCAAGGGCAAATAGATCAAAAAGACAGCATTATTGAAAATTTAACACCAAAAGCAATGGCTCTTGAAAGCTTACAACGTTCTGATGGGCTCTTCGGTCTTACTGAAGCAGCTAAAGTTCTCGAAATAAAACCAAAACAATTCATTCAATTCTTACAGCAAAAAGGTTGGGTCTATAGACGCACTTTCGGGGCGAATTTGTTGCCTTATCAAGACAAAATTCAAAAAGGACTAATGGATTGTTCAACACATACCATTCAAACTACAGCAGGGATAGAAAAAGTCATACCCGCTGCAAAAATTACCACTAAAGGCATGGGCGTACTGTCTGAAGAGCTTAAAAGACAAAACATGCATTAAAAGGACAACAATCATGACAAATTCACCCCTAACCGTTATGGCTAATAAATATGGATTTTCTTATGACGAATTTCGAAAAACAATTATCAAAACATGTATTAATCAGCGCTTCTCTGATGAAGAATTTGCTGCTTTTATCTCTGTTGCCAATACTTATGGTCTAAATCCACTAACCAAAGAAATCTATGCATTTCCTAAAAGAGGTGGCGGCATTATACCCGTGGTCTCTATTGATGGCTGGATTAAGATCATTAAATCTAATCCACATTTTGATGGCATGACCTTTCAAGATCAACTCGATAAAGATGGTAATATCATTGCCATTAAATGTGCCATTCGTCTCAAAGGCATTAAGGACCCTATCGAAGTCACTGAATATTTAAACGAATGCAAACAAAAAAGTGACACTTGGCAAAAATACCCTGCTCGTATGTTACGTCATAAAGCCACAATACAATGTGCGCGTTATGCTTTCGGTTTATCCGGTATTTATGAAGAAGACGAAGCTAAACGTATTAATAACACCACACAAGGACAACTTGTTTCTTATGACATGCTTGAACAAATCAAAGAGTTAATTAAAGAGACCGGAACAAATGAAAATAATCTTCTCTCTTACGCAAATGTAGAAAAATTAACAGATCTGTCTTGTGAAAAAGCACAAGAGGTTTTGGGGCTGTTGGAAAAAAAGAAAAACATTCAAAGAGAAACAGAGCTACAATCTCTTCCCCAACAAGAGCAAACAGACGCGTTTATACAAGATGCCGAATATATTCATATCCAAGATATTGAATATGCTCCAACGTCTCACAAACAACAAATGGCGGTGTAAAATGGAACAAAGAACAGCAGAATGGTTTCAAGCCCGTTTAGGTAAAGTCACCGCGTCAAACATTTACAACGTTATCAGCAAAACAGCAAAGGGAACCCCTACAAGCAAATATGAAGACTATAAAATAAAACTCATTACAGAGCGTCTAACGGGGCAAACAAGCCCCTATTATGAAACCGAGGATATGAAATGGGGTATTGAACATGAAGAAGATGCCTTGAGAGAATATGCATTCATTTATGATACTGAAGTTACTCAATGCGGTTTTATTCAACACCCTACAATCAAAATGGCGGGGGCAAGCCCTGATGGGCTTATTGATAAAGAGGGTCTAATCGAAATCAAATGCCCTCGATCAACTAATCATATGCGTTTCATTATCGATAACGAAATTAGACCAGAATATCTTGCACAAATGCAATTCCAAATGGCTTGTACAGAGCGAAAATGGTGTGATTTTGTCAGTTATGACCCGCGTTTTACGGGCGATTCATCTCATTTTCGTATGAAAATCAAACGCATCTATCGTGATGACAAACACATTGAAGAGACTAATCAAGCGGTTGAAAGCTTCTTAACAGAAATAGCACGAGAGATACAAAGAATCTCAACAAAAGCCGCCTGATATTTTATGGGGGTGCTTCTTTTCTTCTCACATACCTCCTAGCACCCCCACCCTTTCCTAACAATTTTTAATCAATTCGTGATTCACGACACGCGTGAATTGCATCTTAAATGTAAGGAGAAAAGAATGGCGCCTCGTCCTGCTACCATAACACAACCAGCTATTGCGCGCGCTTTAAGAGAAGCAAAAAAGCAAGGGTGTGAACTCATAGAAATAAAACCCACCGGTGAACTGCTTATCTATCTTAAATCCGATATCCCACTACCAAATTCAGTGAACCATATAGACAAACTTTTAGATTTCTCCACCAATGAATATTACGAAACCGCGCTCTCTAAGATGTAAAATACCATGCCTAAACCACGCCCTCCTCATCTTGTTAAAGAAATCACACGGCATAGTAAAACTATATGGTATGTACGCATTGGTCATGGACCACGTCGTAGAGTACATGGAACCTACGGAACGCAAGAGTTTGTTGATAACTACAAAGGTGCACTTGCCGAATTACAAGGCATAATCCCTCCAAAACCTAAAACCGGCAAGCTGATTGAAGGGTCATTCGCATGGCTGCTTAAACAATATTTTAATAGTGTCAATTGGTACAGCCTTGCTAAAGCTACAAAAAGACAAAAAGAACTCATCCTTATGAAGGTATGCGATACAATAGGAAACATTCCATACCAAGCAATTGATAAGAAGCATATCATTGCCGGCGTGGAACGGCGTAAAGATACACCAGCAACTGCTAGAAATTTTTTGAAAGCTCTTAATGGACTTTTTAATTGGGCGATTGAACAAGGTCTTTTGAAAAATAATCCAACAGTAGGTGTTAAGAGACCTCCTCTCAAAAACAAAGAAGGCTTTCCTGCTTGGACAGAAGAAGATGTCGAAAAGTATTATCACAAATGGCATCATGGTACCCATGAACGCGTCTGGATTGATGTTCTTTTATATACGGGATTACGTCGTGGTGATGCCGTTCGTATTGGCTGGAAAAATGTAACAGATAATATTATTCATCTCAAAACAGAGAAAAGCAAATTTCAAACAGATGTTTTTCTGCCTATTTTACCAGAATTAGCCAAAACGCTTGAAGTTGGTCCCATAGGTAATGAAACATTCATCTGTAATAAAGTTAATGAAAAATTTATCAAAGAAAGCTTTGGCAATGCGTTTAGAGACGCCTGTAATGCAGCTGGAATAAAAAAATCAGCACACGGTTTGAGAAAATTAGCAGCAACACGCGCCGCTAATTCGGGTGCAACTGTCTCACAACTCAAGGCAATTTTTGGCTGGACAGAAGACCAAATGGCATCTCTTTATACCAAGAGCGCAGATCGTAAAAGACTAGCTCTTGAAGCTATAAAAAAGCTTCAAAAAAGTTAGGGATAGAAGCAAAAAAACATAATAGAATCAATATTTGCCTATTCCCTTACATTAAACATAAGTGTTTTATTTTACTTACTATTTATTCGCTCTCATCGCCCACCATATGCTTTTAAATTACATGGAGTGTATTGATTCTTTGAGTGTTTTAAAATTTAAGAAAAGGGAATGTAAATTTACAAAACATGTTATTTTATTAAATTTCTTTATTAATGCTTTAATTCAACTAACTCCTATCACGGAAAATATTGAAGTCTAAGTTTCTAATGAATACACTAAAAGCTTCATGACGTTGGAAAAGTTGTCCCATAGGTTATTAACTAATTAGTTTTTTTGGAAAACTCTTTCCCAAAATATTTCCTTCAATAAGTCCATCTGATTCACCTGCTTGAATTTTACCAAATATATTAAAGTGTTAATGCAAAAAAGAATGTGATTATTAAATACGCATGTTTTATTTGTTAATGCGAATTCTTTTCTTAAAAAAACTATAACCTGCTAGCATTGTTTTTTCTGTAAAATTCAAATTATTTATCAGCTCAACTAAAAGAACGTTTCTTGTTTAGCTTTTATGCTTTTTCTCAAAGAGATGAGGGCTTTCAAGAATAAGTTTTTCTCGGGCTTTTTGTAACTGTTTAATAACTTCGTCAATTTGTGATGGAGAACAAAAAGCTTCTTGACTATTCAACAAATGCAATCTCTCCTTACCCTCGTATAAGCATTGCATCTGAGATTGAAGCATTCTAATTTCTTGAAAGAAAAGACGTCCAGTTTCCTTAAAGCCATTATTAAGTGAAAAAAGTTGATCGGAAATAGATAGCAAAACCTGTTTCAAAAAGCGCTCATTTTCTTGACGTTTCCGGTATTCTAAAATAAGAGCATGGCTTATCTCGTCTAATTGTTTTTTGGTAGAATTAATTTGACACAATAAATTTGGTTTTTCCCCCATATCACCTTTTCTCACCTTCACAAGCATAGCATGAATGTTTAATAAATTAATTGCGGAATGAGATAAATAATCAACAACTTTAGGCGTATTAACATAGCGTTCCAGTGTAATCATCGCAAAATCACCTAATAACTGATTTTTACATTCATCCCGCTATCTATTTTCTATTTTACAAAGCTATTCTAAAGAAAGTACTAAAAAATTACCCCAATAGATTATTCGATGAGCCTCTTCTCTCTTTTCACGCTCAACGTGAAATTCGTGGAGAAAGAAAACGTACAGGTGTATAAAGGATAAGATGTGTTGTTTTCTCCAATACACTACTACCATCAGCAAGAAGCGCTTGACTAGGTGACAACTCTGTACCTTGCATAATTGTTGAAGCCAAAGAACCTTCCCGAGAAAGAGCCATCAATGTTGGCGAAGACGCAAATACATTGTGTGCCCCTCCATCCACGTGAGAGAAATCAAGAACAGTTATTCCATTTTTTCGCAACATTTCAATATCTGAGCCATCTCCCACACGATGATGCCCACCAGTAAGACGGCCTGAAACAGCGAGAGCTTTATCCGCTCTAGATACTAAAATAGCTGTTGGCTGTGGGAGTTTTTTAATATCATTAAGTTGGCGCTCAAATACATCAATATCAATATCTGGCGCAGCCATTAACAAACTTGTAATACGACGAATAGGTTTATATTTTCCTTGTAAGGCTAAGGTTCTAAAAGCCTCCATTATAACAAAATTGCCCATAGAATGCGCAATAACCGAAATCTGATCAGCTTTGGTTTCACTAATAAGTGTCAAAAGTTCTAACAATCCATCACGAGCGAAATTAGCACTGTCACGATCATAAATATAAAGGGGGATTGATCCAGCAGAGGGCCAAGAATAATGTACAGCGACAACATCTAAAGAATAATCGTATGTAAACTGCGCCGTACGAAATGTCCCATCTGCAAAATTATTATTATATCCATGGATAAAAAGAAAAATTTCTCTTTTTCCTTTTGGCTTTTTTGCTAAAGCAGCATTTAATTGCTGTTTAAACTGTTCTTTATTATCGTATTTTTGCAATGCTACTGCTGCAAAATACTTATCATGCGTAGGTTTATACGCATTTATTTCAACAACTCCTTTTACATGTTGCTGAGGAATTCCTACATCAATGCGATTATAATGTACTTTATTTGATCGCTCTGAGCCATAAGGTTGAGCGTAATTATTTTGCATCATACGACTTGTTGCAACATACACTGGAATGACGGCTTTAGGAGGAATTGGCTTTCCTTCAACCTCTCTTTCTACTGCAGTCATAGAAGGAGTTCCATGCACTCCATGCCAAAGAACAGCACGCGAATCGCTACATGCTGATAATAAAGAAATACAAATAAGAAGTGCTAAATACCTTAGAAACACTATACTTCTCATTGTAGCTCCACCCCACTTATAAAAAATATAACGTTTCAAATGTACAGACAAAGTAATAAAAAATGAAACATTATGAAGAAAACATCAGAAAATAACACACAAAGAAATATTTTTCTATAATGGGAAAAAATTTTCTATTATTCGTATAGATTACTTCCCTCCACAAAACTTCTTCTCGTTACGAAAAAATAATTATAACTGGTGCGGTCGAGAAGACTCGAACTTCCACGGGTTGCCCCACAGCGACCTCAACGCTGCGCGTCTACCAATTCCGCCACGACCGCACATGCTTATTAAGCGGAGCATTTTGATCTTCAGCCTTTAACAAATCATAAAGAAAGGTACAAGCCAATTTTCTCTTTCCCATAATTTATTTTATCTGGATGGTTTATAACTTAATAATGATTACTAAAAATATGAACTTTACTATGATCTTTGAATCATCATCATAAAATGTGCTTGTGCAGCTTGATCTTTTTCATAATAACCATGAAATTTTTTTGTAATTGTTGTAGAGCCCTGCTTTTGGATTCCTCTCATAGCCATACACATGTGTTCAGCCTCAATCAATACTGCTACACCACGAGGTTTTAGATGTATTTCTAAAGCATTGGCTACTTGCGCTGTCATCGCTTCTTGTGTTTGTAAACGATGAGAAAAAATATCTACAACACGCGCAATTTTTGAAAGACCAACAATTTTTGTATCTGGAAGATAGGCTATGTGCGCTTTCCCAATAATTGGAATCATATGATGTTCACAGTGCGAATAAAAAGGAATATTCTTTACGATTACCGATTCATTATATCCTGAAACCTCTTCAAAAACGGTGTCTAAGGTTTCTTCAACCGATTGACGATAACCATTAAAAAGCTCGCGATACGCCTTGGCTATACGTCTTGGAGTCTCTAAAAGCCCTTCTCTCTTTGGATTTTCACCCACCCATAAGAGTAATGTACGAATCGCTTCTTCCACCTCTTCAATACTCGGTCCCTTTTCTTCAGATACAAAAGAATCCTTTGTACCTTCTTTAACAACATTACGCATTCAAAAACTCCAACCTTATTCTATACAAAACATTTGCTACAGACCTATTTCATTTTGTATAATCTCTATATAAGCGAATTAAAAGTTTAAACAATCACGTCTCTCAAAGTTTCAGGTCATCGTGCATGATTGATAATATCTATAGTGATGAAATACTTGAATATGCTGCACATATAAGCAGAATTGGGCGTCTTAATAATCCGGATGCAACATCAAAAAAACGTGCATATCCTTGCGGCTCAACAATCACTGTAGACCTAAAAGTGAAAGATCATATCGTGACAGACTTTGCTCATGAAATACATGCATGTGTGCTAGGGCAAGCCTCAGCGTCACTTTTAGCGTCTCATATCATTGGACAAACAACTCAAGATCTTAAAATATTACGTGAAGTTATTTATCAAATGCTAACGCAGAATGGACCTTCTCCGCAAACTCCCTTTGAAGACTTCTCTTGCTTAAAGCCCATTAAAGACTATAAAGTTCGCCATGCTGCAACACTACTACCCTTTGATGCAACGCTGGACTGTATTCAACAAATTGAAGAGAATAAATGCTTAAATCACAGTTTCGACAAAAAAAAATAACTCGAAATTACACCGGTGCTTGGCAAAAAACACCTGGACGATTATTGGGAATTTTTTTTATACGTTTCTATCAAATAACACTTTCCAGTCTTATCGGTAATCAGTGTCGCCACGCCCCAACTTGTTCAGAATATATATATGAAGCGATCGCGCGCCATGGGCTTTGGGCTGGGGCATGGATGGGACTCTTTCGTATCATACGTTGTGGGCCCTTTGGAACAGATGGCTTTGATCCTGTACCGCCCTCACTTGGAAATTCTTGCTGTTTTTATAAACCTTGGCGTTATTGGAAAATTTCTGACAAACACAATAAATAATCCTTTTCTTTTTTCAGATGTATTGATAAAAAAACAGTTCATAAGCTTTTTACTCAATTTTCACGAAACCATCCGCAATCGTTGGCGGAATTGGATTAAAGGTTTTTTTTATGTCTTGCTCTATTTCTCTTTCTTTTCCCGATGGTTCAAAACGTAATTACCCCGCTGAAATGACAGGTTTGGAATTAGCAGAATCCATTTCTAAATCACTCGCAAAAAAAGCAGTCGCCTATAGTCTTGATGGCACCATGCGAGATTTATCTGATCCATTGGGGAAATCTGGTCAAGTAGAAATTATAACCCGAGAAGATTCACGGGCTCTTGAGCTTATAAGGCATGATTGCGCCCATGTCCTTGCTGAAGCAGTACAAGAGCTCTTTCCTGAAACGCAAGTGACAATAGGTCCTGTGATTGAGAATGGATTCTATTATGATTTTGCACGCCAACAACCTTTTACATTAGATGATCTCACTGTCATTGAAAAGAAAATGCGTGAAATTATCCAACGCAATAAACCTTTTAGAAAAGAAATTTGGTCTCGTGAAAAAGCAAGAAGCGTTTTTTCTGAGAAAAAAGAATTTTATAAAGTTGAACTTATTGAAAGTATCCCTGACAATCAAGATTTGAAAATCTATTATCAAGGGGATTGGTTTGATCTTTGTCGCGGACCGCACATGCAATCGACAGGGCAAATTGGAAATGCTTTCAAATTAATGAAAGTCGCGGGAGCTTACTGGCGTGGCGATGCTAATAATCCAATGCTCACGAGAATTTATGGAACAGCATTTGCGAATGAAAATGACTTAAAAGCTTACCTCCATATGTTAGAAGAAGCTGAAAAACGTGATCATCGCCGTTTGGGGCGTGAAATGGATTTATTTCATTTTCAAGAAGAAGGACCAGGAATGATTTTTTGGCATCAAAAAGGCTGGAAAATGTTCCAAAATTTGATCAACTATATGCGTAGACGCCTTGATGATCATCAATATGCCGAAGTTAATGCACCACAAGTTCTCGATCGGTCACTTTGGGAAATATCAGGGCATTGGGGCTGGTATAAGGAGAACATGTTCAAAGCAATTCCAGCAGCAGAAGATTCAGATCATGGGAATGTGTATGCTCTTAAACCAATGAATTGTCCTGGTCATGTGCAAATTTTTAAACATGGTTTAAAATCTTATCGTGATTTGCCTATTCGACTTGCTGAGTTTGGTCTTGTTCATCGTTATGAACCTTCTGGTTCTTTGCATGGCCTTATGCGTGTGCGGGGCTTTACACAAGACGATGCACATATTTTTTGTACTGATGAACAATTAGCCGATGAATGTCTGAGTATTAATGATCTTATTTTATCAACTTATGCTGATTTTGGTTTTAAAGAAATTAGTCTTAAGCTTTCAACGCGTCCAGAAAAACGAGTTGGATCTGATGCATTATGGGATCACGCAGAAAATATTATGGAATCTGTCCTTAAAACGATTGAAACAAAATCTGCGGGACAAATCAAAACAAGCATCCTTCCAGGTGAAGGAGCATTTTATGGTCCAAAATTTGAATATACATTAAAGGATGCTATCGGTCGTGAATGGCAATGTGGAACAACACAAATAGACTTTAATCTCCCTGAACGTTTTGGGGCATTCTATATTGATAAAAATTCAGAAAAGCGCCAGCCTGTTATGATTCATCGCGCTATTTTTGGCTCAATGGAGCGTTTTCTTGGTATATTGATTGAAAATTTTGCTGGACATATGCCACTTTGGCTTGCTCCAGAACAGGTTGTTGTTGCAACAATTACATCCGAAGCAAATAACTATGCTCAAAAAGTAACGGCAAGACTTAAAGCTATAGGGCTTTCTGCAACAACAGATCTTCGCAATGAAAAAATTAACTATAAAATACGGGAGCATTCTTTACAAAAAGTTCCCGTTATTTTGGTTTGCGGCAACCGTGAAGCTGAAACAAACAGCGTTAATATACGCCGCTTAGGAAGTACGAATCAGACTGTTTTATCTGTAGAAGATGTAATTAAGCAGCTCTCAAATGAGGCAACACCTCCAGATTTACAGCGTGTCATAAATACATAACATCACAGAAGATGGTAAAATATTAATCTTCGCGATAAACTGCCATTTTTGTACAAGATCAAAAAAAAATTGATATTGTGCTTTTTTCAGTTTTATACACGATCATTTATTACCAGAAAAAAACATGATATCACAATCTACAAAACAGATTGATGAAAAGATTGAATGTGAGAGCTATAAGCCGTTTAGAAGTAAACCATAAACAAGTGCATATTAACAATAGCAATTAATCTTTTCCTTTACTGTTGCTACATGGAAAGCCATTATGATAATTAGCACAATATCAAGCAAGAAAACTGAAAGCAAAAATATCACAAATATGTGAATTAGTTCAATAATGATGTGTCTTTTTCATTAAAGACAACAAATTGATTTATAATGATAATTTAGCGTTATTCATATTGAATTAGAGACCTGAATATCATAAGATTTTCTCATTTCAAATCTGTATACATTAAATCAATCAAAATCACTTGCTTGCACGTCACAAGCGGGATTGGCGTGTGGGGGAAATTATAAAAAATACCTCTTATGAATCATCTTAATACAAAGATTTTTGCAATATTGGGAGCTGGAAAATAGTGTGATGATATCAGGCTTGCTTCTTTCATAAACATAAAGATGGAAGTGCTCAATGGATTTTCATCGTTATATCCTTCACATGCACCGTTGCGAAATGAGCTTGAGAATCCTTAAAAAAGATCTCTTAAAAACAAGTACATGAATTGATACCCCAATAGCATTCTATATTATAAGAACTTCGTGATTTTTGCTGACCAGATATCGTTTTAACGTCTCTTGAAAGTTAATAGTTATAAAGCTAACTTAAAGAAAAATGATAAAATTCGGCGCTCACTCTTCTCCCTCTTTGACTACGTTAAAAACCGTACTAAAAAATGAGTCAACTATATACACACGGCCGATTAGTGGCTCGTTCGGGTCACACACATAAAACGTCTAAATATCTCCACGAAACACATTGCCGTGCTAAACACTCAGTATTGATTTATAGAAAAAACTTAAAACACATGTTTTGCTCAAAAAGAAGAAAAATAAAAAATGCAAAATATTATTGTTATCGTGCTCTATCAAGAACACGCTTACATTCAATGAGTTCTAATAGTATTTCTTGCAACAACGCTTTATCGGTTTTATCTTTGTAAAGATTCACAGAACCAACAGAGGTTTCTCCCTCACTCCTCATGAAACTCAAAAGCCCAAAAGAAGACTTTTTAGGCTTATTGCTCATATTTTCAAAAGTTTGTCCTGCATGTTTTTTCTCTATAACAACATTCATGGCATCAAGGTCGCCATTACCAAATGCAGCTACAAAAGCAACCCCATTCTCTTTCAAAAGACGTTGTACACCTT
Organism: Bartonella massiliensis; assembly: GCF_902150025.1. Taxonomy (GTDB): domain Bacteria; phylum Pseudomonadota; class Alphaproteobacteria; order Rhizobiales; family Rhizobiaceae; genus Bartonella; species Bartonella massiliensis. Next base: position 123,748 of record NZ_CABFVS010000026.1, on the reverse strand, counting down.
TTATCGTATACCCCTGATCATATAATAACTGCTTAATACCATTAAGCAAATCAATATCAACCGGACGATAGTATCGCCTTCCTCCCCCACGTTTCATAGGTTTAATCTGCCTAAAACGTGTTTCCCAAAATCTTAAGACATGCTGCGGAAGCTCCAATAACTCGGCTACTTCGCTAATTGTGCGAAAAGCATCAGAGCTTTTATCCATTTTGCAATACCTTATCTAAAGCACAACAAATAATTTGATAATGATTCATTGCGTCTCAACTTCTCAACAAGATTAGTCAAAAATAAGACCTTGACTACTTAGTAGATAGTCTTGTTTTAATATAGATCTTTATTTTATACACTTTTTAATAAATACCAAACATTACCACGGCGTTTATTTATGAAATATCATTTTTCTGTCTTGCACGATGTGAATCTAAAATTCTCTGTTTAAGGACATTTGCAGCCTTAAACGTCACAACACGTCGCGGCGGAATAGGTGCTTCAACACCTGTTTTGGGATTTCGTCCAACACGTTCATTTTTACTACGAATCTGAAAAGTTGCAAAAGAAGATAATTTAACCGCTTCACCTCTTACGAGTGAGTTGCAAATCTCATCCAAAACCAATTCGACTAAAGCTGCTGATTCAGTATGTGACAAGCCCACTCTTTTACAAACTACGCTCGCTAAATCTGCACGCGTTACTGTCTTACTTGTCATTATAACCACCTATTCAAATATTAAAAATTACAAAATGACTTATACGTTTTATTCAAATATGGTCAAGTAACCATAATTTACCAACGAATAAGAACTGCTCCCCATGTAAACCCCCCCCCCATGGCTTCTAACATGATAAGATCTCCTTTTTTTATTCTTCCATCGCAAACAGCTGTTGTTAAAGCCAACGGAACAGATGCTGCAGACGTATTACCATGTTGATCAACGGTAATCACAACTTTATCTGGTGAAATTCCCAGTTTTTTAGCAGATGCTTCAATAATACGCTTATTGGCCTGATGCGGTACAAACCAATCTAATTGTGAAGAATCTATAGCCGCCGCTGCAAAACAGTCATCAACCACATCCGTTATCATACCAACAGCATATTTAAAAACTTCTCGCCCTTCCATACGTAAATAGCCTGTCGTTTGTGTTGTTGAAGGTCCACCATCAACATACAACTTATCGATATAAGCCCCATCAGAACGCAATTTTGCAGACAATATACCACGCTCAAAAGCACTTTTCTCCTCAATTTTTTGTGCTTCCAAAACAGCAGCCCCCGCACCATCACCAAACAAAACACATGTTGTACGATCTTCCCAATCCAAGATTCGAGAAAATGTATCGGATCCAATAACTAAAATCCTTTTGGCAGCTCCACTGCGAACATAAGCATCTCCTGTTGTTAAAGCAAAAATAAAACCAGAGCAAACCGCTTGAATATCAAAAGCAAATCCATGGCTCATCCCCAAAGCATACTGAATTTCAACAGCAGAAGCTGGAAAAGTTCTATTGGGTGTTGAGGTTGCTAAAATAATACAATCAATGTCTTTTATTGTTAAACCAGCATTTATAAGAGCTGCTCGCGCAGCTTCAACGCCTAAAGAAACCGTTGTTTCATTTTCATTGGCAATGTAACGTTGATTTATTCCTGTACGCTGAACAATCCATGAATCTGACGTTTCAACAAACTTCGCAATCTCATCATTTGATAAACTTTTTTGCGGCAAAGCACTCCCTACACCACGTATAATTGATCGAATCATTCAGCTCTCACCTTTTCTTTAGATTTTTCATTTTTATTATAAGAGCTTATCATAATGATTCCTCATTCATCGCCGTGTCATCTTCCTGATTAAAAAGTGTTTCTTTATTCTCATGAAACCGTCGTAAATCAGCTGTTATTTTTTGCAAAAGCCCATTATTAACCATCTCATAACCAACACGGATAGCAGAGGCAAAACCATTAGTATTGGCACTACCATGACTTTTTATGACAACACCATTCAAACCTAAAAGCACGCCTCCATTCACCCTATCGGGATCCATTTTATGCTTCAGTGTACGAAAAGCACCCCGTGATAAAAAATAGCCAAGAGATGTTAAAAAAGAACTGCGCATTGCAGAATTTAAAATCTCTGCTATCTGCCGTGCAGTTCCTTCTGCGGTTTTTAAAGCAATATTACCAGAAAATCCTTCTGTTACAACAACATCGACTGTTCCTTTTCCAATGTCATTCCCCTCAACAAATCCTTTATATTCCAATCCTTCTAATTGTACTTCACGCAAGATCATTCCTGCTTTTTTTATTTCATAAAGTCCTTTAGCCTCTTCCACTCCCACATTTAAAAGGCCAATACTTGGTTTTTCAGTATGATATAAAGCGCGAAACATCCCCGCTCCCATAACCGCTAAATCAACCAGCTGACGCGCCGATGCCCCAATCGTTGCTCCGATATCTAAAACGATACTCTCATTGCGAAGTGTAGGCCAAATACCCGCAATACCAGGACGTTCAGCCTCTGCTAACATTTTTAAACAAAAATAAGACATGGCCATAAGCGCCCCCGTATTACCAGCAGAAACACAAGCATCAGCTTCACCATTTTTTACCGCTTCAATGGCATGCCACATTGATGATTTACCACGCCCATTACGAAGTGCTTGGCTTGGCTTTTCATCCATGCGTGTATAACTTTCTGTAGGATAAAAGCGCGACACAGAATCCAAACAAGGGTATTTTTTTAAAACCGGCTTAACAACCTCCTCTATCCCATAAAACAGAAAATAAATATTCGACAATTTTTTTTGTACAATTACTGCTCCTGCAATAGCTGCTTCTGGACCGAAATCACCGCCCATGACATCTACAGAAATTCTAATCACGCTTGCATATCCCACATCTTTTTTTTCATTAACATCTTTAAACATATATTATGATTTTTAGCTCCTAAATACTTATCAAGCACATCTTACAAAAACAGCTTTGTAGAAAATACCGTTTTTATCATAGTATACAATAGATAATTTTTTTGTGTTTTTACAATTACTTCCAATTTTTCAAAATAGAAAATGGCGATTTTTTTTGCTCTGCTTCTTCTAAATTTTCAACCACATGTATCTTTATCCCCTCTTTACGTGGATAATGATTAATAGACAACTCGAAAAATTCTTCCATGAGTGCACCAATATCAATTTTGTCGTTATAAAAAACTTCTGGGGTATCAAGCCCCTCCACATCTAAAAACAATTCTCGTGTATCGTCTGATATTTTTGGCTTCATCAGATCTGAATCTTCAGGAACAAAAACAACCTCAATATTTTCACGGAGAATATTTTCTAATGGTTCTAATGTCACAACACATAACTGTACTATACGCGCTTGTAACAAACCTTTTATACGCACGCCGCGTTTTTTCCACGGAAAAATATGGAATTTTCCCTCGCAAGATTTGACTTCAACTAAATCATGGTTCTGAGCTAAATGTGTACATTCTTTTTTATTTGCGCAAAAGTCAACTCTTATACCTTTAGCAGGGAGGGAACGTACGGATATTGGATAAGCCAAAGCAAATGTCATTTGAGAAACGTTTTGAACATTCATTGACAACTCCTAAAATATGAAAACATATAAAACACAGTGCTTTATATTTAGCTCAAAGGCATTTTATTATTTTTTTCTTTTCTAAAGAAATTCTATATGGCATAATTTGCTTTATAACAGGGAAACTCAATGTAAGCTACGGTAGACTAAAGCTAAAATTGGAAAAAAAAACTTGGGATTGCCTTCTTGTCGTAAATCTCAATATAAAAAGGAGATATCATTGTTTCAAATGCCTTACGTAATGGACTTAATCAAACGTAAATTATTGATTGGTCTATCAATAGCAAGCGTTGTAACGCTTGCCGGTTGTAGTTTTCTTGATTCTTCAGGTTCAAGTCAAATTTATAGAGAGGGCTATATTCTTGATAAAAATGCTCTGAGTTCTATTTCCGTTGGTTCAAGCCAAGAACAGGTTCTTTTAGCTTTAGGCACCCCTTCATTAAAAACAAATTATGATAATGAAGTTTTTTATTACATCTCACAAACACGTTATCGTGGGATGCAATTTATGAAAACAAAGATTATTGATCGAAAAGTTTTAGCTATTTACTTCAATAACAATAATCAGGTTACAAAAGTTGCTAACTATGGTCTACAAGACGGTCAGGTGTTTGATTTCATTACTCAAACAACACCAACAGTAACAAAAGAGCACCCTTTCTTAATTCAAATTATAAAAGGCCCTGCGAATCTACCAGCCCCTCACTAAAGTAGATAACTCTGCATACCATTTTAATATTATTAGGTCTGATTTTATCAGACCTAATAAATACAAGAAATTATAATTCTTAGGATCGGACTTTTTTTGCCATACTGTCGAGAACTGCATTAACAAGTTTTGGCTCATCCCCTTCAAAAAATGCTTTGGCTATATCAACATATTCATTCATAACAACTGCAACAGGAACATCTTTACGGTTGATCAGCTCCCATAAAGCTGCTCGTAAAATTGCTCGCAATATAGAATCAAGACGTGAAAGAGACCATTCTGCAGAAAGCTGTTGATGAAGCAAAGGATCAAGCTGCTTTTGATCTTTTACAACGCCCGTTATAATCGCTAAAAACCATTGAAAATCAGCTTCAAGATACTGGTCTCCATCAATATCTTTTCCCAAACGATAAGCCTCATACTCAGCTGCCGTTTCTTTCACGCCCGAACCTACGATATCCATTTGATAAAGCGCTTGAACTGCAGCCAATCTTGCTGCTCCACGTTTATTGGCTGAACGCGGAAAATGTCTGCTTTTTATATCAGCCATATTTAATGATTATCTCCAAATCTCTTTTTTAGAGCGATCATGCATAAAGCAGCTTCAGCCGCAAAAGCACCTTTATTTTTTTCATCTTGTTTTGCACGCACCCATGCTTGTTCTTCGTTTTCAACAGTTAAAATACCATTTCCAATAGCTAAGTGCCTATGAACCGTTAAATCCATCAAGGCCCGACAAGAATCATTAGCAACAATTTCAAAGTGATATGTTTCACCCCGAATAACACAACCCAGAGCAACATAACCATCATAAGATATCTTATTTTGCTCAGCAAAAGCTATTGCCGCTGGTATTTCTAAAGCACCTGGAACCGTTATAACATCATAACTTACTTCAGCTTTTTGCAAAGCATTCACAGCACCTTTCAAAAGCGCATCAGAAATCTCTTCATAAAAACGCGCCTCAACAATCAATACGTGAGGTTTTTTACGTATCTCATTCATCATAATAGAATTCCACAAAAACGAATCAAAAAACTCAGAGCTATAGAGCATAAAATTCTAAAGGCAATCAATAGAGTTGTTGCTTATTCATCTTCTCTTTTAAAAGCTAAAAGCTTAGCGGCATAACGAGCAAGTTGATCAATTTCCAGATTGACCCAATCTCCAGTTTTAGCTTGTCCCCAGGTTGTCATTTCAAGTGTATGGCGAATAATCAAAACATCAAAAACACAACCATGAACACTATTAACAGTCAAGGATGTTCCATTAAGTGCAAGTGATCCCTTAGGAACAATGAAAGGTACAAATGGTTTTGAAACTTTTAAATAAAAACGAATTGCATCTCCTTCATTTTTTTGTTCAATGATTTCAGCCAAGCCATCAATATGACCAGAAACCAAATGTCCTCCCATTTCATCACCCAATCGAAGCGAATGTTCTAAATTAACAAAAGTTCCTTTTTTCCATTGGGTAAGATTGGTTAAACGTAATGCTTCTTCCCACGCCTCAACAACAAACCAATTTGAATCTTCCTGTTTAAATCCTCGTTCCACAATCGTCAGACAAATTCCTGAACACGCAATTGATGCACCAATTGCTAAGCTTTCCATAGGATAGTGTGTCGTAATCTTTAAACGTATCCCCTGTTTTAAAAACTGAACATCTTCAACACAACCGATATCCGTTACAATTCCTGTGAACATAATGTCTTACGTCTCCATTTATAAAAACGATCATCTCCAAACATTCTTGTCTCAACTTCATGAAACTGTGAGAGGTAATTTCCAAAATGAGGCGCTTCAATACGATTTTTTCCTAAAACAACAGGACTATAAAAACATATCAAATGATCAACACAACCAGCATTCAAAAATTTTTCCCCTGTCTTTACGCCCCCTTCCAGTAAAACGCTATTAATCCCATATTTATAAAGCATCTGTAAAAGAGCAAAGGGGTCTACACAACCATTATTCATCTCTATCGAATAAATAGACACACCACATTGCTCCAATGCATTTTTCTTGCTTTCCGTTAAAAGATTCACATCACAAATAACCCAAGTAGGAATTTTTATAGCGGTTTGGACAACTTTCGCATCAAGGGGGATAGATAAATCTGCATCTAAAATAATACGAATTGGTGAGCGCATCTCCATCCCTGGTAAACGGCAACTGAGTTGTGGATCATCTGCTAGTATAGTCCCAAGACCAACGAGGATAGCATTATTTTGAGCTCGTAAAATATGCGTATGGGCATGAGAAAGCGTTCCACTAATTTTTATTCCCCCCTGCCCCTTTTTTCCTACACCATTATCAGCAGAAACGGCCATTTTAAAAGTAACAGCACAGCGTTGTATCTTCCTTATACACCAATGTGTCCATAAAGATTCAAAAGCCTCTTCAGCTAAAATGCCCTCAACCACTTCAATACCTGCCGCACGCAAAAGAGCAAGTCCATGACCATCCACACGCTTGTCACAATCAGTCAGTGCAACAACAACCCGAGAAATACCTGAATTAATAAGTGCATTGACACACGGAGAAGTTTTTCCATAATGCGAACAAGGTTCTAAAGTCACATAAGCCGTCGCTCCTTGAGCTAAAGAACCAGCCATGCATAAAGCTTGCACTTCGGCATGCGGCTTGCCCTCAAGAGCTGTTACGCCATAGCCAACAATAGATGGCCCTCCACCGTTATTGTTTTGCACAATTAACGTACCCACGGAAGGATTTTCACCTGTAAGTCCCACATGACGCTCTGCTAAACGAATAGCCGCAGCCATAAACCGTTCATCTTGCACTTTTTTATTCATCAAAACGAGATTCTGTATCCGCTATACCCTTTGACAACTCATCGATAACATCGTGAAAATCGCTTGCATTACGAAAATCTCGATAGACAGAAGCAAAACGGATATAAGCAATATCATCTATTCTTTTTAATGCTTCCATTACAAGACGTCCAATTTTCTCTGAAGCAATCTCTGGTTCCCCCAAACTTTCAAGCTGACGCACAATACCAGAAATTGCTCGTTCAATATGATCAGGATCAATATTACGCTTACGTACAGCCACATCAACCGATCGCATTAACTTATCACGATCGAATGGCTCACATCGTCCACTTTTTTTAGTCACCAAGAGCTCACGCAATTGAACACGTTCAAAAGTTGTAAAACGACCACCACAAACGGAACACACACGGCGGCGGCGAATAACCGCCCCCTCTTCTGCTGGACGTGAGTCTTTAACCTGTGTATCCTCATACTGACAGTAAGGACAGCGCATCTCTTTTTTATCCTTAACGTGTGCTAAGATAAGAGTAAAGAGGAAATTGATTTGTTATATCTTCCACCTTTTTCTTAACAGCCATTTCAACAGCATGATTATCTTCATCATTTTTTACATTCCGAAGACCATCAAGAACTTCTGCGATCAAATGACCCACTTGAACAAACTCTTTTTCTAAAAAACCACGCGTTGTAGCAGCAGGTGATCCCAAACGAATTCCCGATGTTATAGAGGGTGTTTCAGGATCAAAAGGAATACCATTTTTATTGCAGGTAATATGAGCACGTCCCAAAGCCAATTCGGCACGTTTTCCTGTTAGATTTTTCGAACGTAAATCCACCAATAATAAATGATTGTCTGTACCGCCAGAAACAATATTAAAACCATTATTCTGTAATGTTTTTGCTAAAGTTTTCGCATTAGCGACCACATTGGCACTGTAACTCTTGAAAGAGGGACGTAAAGCTTCAGCAAATGCCACAGCCTTTGCCGCAATCACATGCATTAAAGGCCCCCCTTGAAGACCAGGGAAAATAGCAGAATTAATTTTTTTGGATAAAGCCTCATCATTTGTCAAGATCAAACCACCCCGAGGACCTCGAAGCGATTTATGTGTTGTTGTCGTGACAATATGCGCATGGGGAACAGGTGAAGGATGCACACCACCAGCAACAAGACCAGCAATATGAGACATATCAACAAGAAGATGAGCTCCAATCTCATCTGCAATATCACGGAATCGTTTCCAATCCCAGAGTCGAGGATAAGATGAGCCCCCTGCTATAATAAGTTTGGGCTTACGTTCTTTTGCAAGCCGCTCAACTTCCTCCATATCAATAATCTGATCTTCTTGACGCACACCATAGGAAACAACGTCAAACCATTTTCCTGACATGTTGACAGATGAACCGTGGGTTAAATGACCACCAGCATTTAAATCAAGCCCCATAAATGTATCACCAGGATAAAGTAAAGCTAAAAAGACAGCCTGATTCATCTGACTGCCAGAATTAGGCTGGACATTTGCAAAAGCAGCTCCAAAAAGCTGTTTTGCTCTTTCAATGGCTAAATCTTCAACGACATCAACAAATTGACACCCACCATAGTAGCGCTTTCTTGGATAACCTTCTGCATATTTATTGGTTAAAACTGATCCTTGTGCTTCAAGAACGGCTCTTGAAACAATATTCTCTGAAGCAATAAGCTCTATCTCATGCTGTTGACGCCCAAATTCATCTCTAATGGCATCAAAAATTGCGCTATCAACAGTTTGTAAATTATCATTAAAAAAGCGCTTTTGTGTGTCATTTTCTTGCTGAGTCATAAAACATGTTCCTAACATTAAAAAATAAAGTCATTAGACGATAACACAGCAAACCATGTAAACCAAACATTTTAACCCCCTTACGCTCAAAAATAACAATGCAAATATTTATCTCCTATCTTATTATTCCTTGTGATAGAAACAACCCAAAAAATCTATCGTAAGAATTGGCAAAAAAATGAGGTTAAGTTCCTCCTTTTACACTCTTAATTTTTTTATACTTTTTATAAAGTATCTTTAATGTAAATGAATTCAATAAGTTAATGATTATTATTTAATTTGGTAATGATTTAAAATAATTTATAATATGAAAAGCTGAATATCATTGAGATAAGTTAATCTAAGAGAAATTTTATCAAGGCAAGTAAGAATGGCAATCAAAGTTTTTATTGATGGTGAACATGGTACAACCGGGCTACAAATACAAAAACGCTTAGAGGGGCGTACAGATTTAGAGTTACTCTCTCTTGCTCATAAGGATCGGCATAATATTCATTTACGACAAAACTATCTTAATCAAAGTGATATTGCCATTTTGTGTCTTCCAGATGATACAGCACGCGAAACAGTTCATTGGCTTAAAAAGAATAAAAACATTAGGATTATTGATAGCTCAACAGCTCACCGTATTACACCAAACTGGGTCTACGGTTTTCCTGAAATGACAGCAGGCCAAAAAAAACGCATTCAAGCAGCCCATTACGTATCTAATCCTGGATGTTATCCCACCGGCGCTATTAGCTTGATTCGCCCCCTTCGCGAAGCAGGATTGCTAGACGCCGATTATCCCATCTCGATTCATGCAATTTCTGGCTACACCGGTGGTGGAAAGCAATTGATTACACAAATGGAAAATCAATCTCAAGAAAATACTCAGGAAAATTATTTTATCTATGGACTCAATCTTGAACACAAACATGTACCAGAAATTAAACTCCATGGACAAATCAACCGCACACCACTTTTTATACCTAGTGTTGGTCGTTTTCCTCAGGGAATGATTGTCAATCTTCCACTGCACCGCCATTTATTCACAAAATCAGCAAACAGTTCTGATCTGCGCGAAATTCTTACAAACCATTACAATGGACAAAATATCATTTCCGTTGCATCACAAGAAGAAACCACTTCTCTTCAAAGACTAAATCCAGAATGTTTCACCAACAAAGATGGTATGAAACTGTTCGTATTTGGCAATGATCGCGAAGGTATTTTTAATCTTAGCGCCCTCTTTGATAATTTAGGAAAAGGAGCCTCCGCTGCTGCTATCCAAAACCTCGATTTAATGCTTTTAGGCCACTAAACGCCATTTGGATACACGTTTTATTCAACAACGCGATATGCCCCTTTTGTTGCTCGCCAGTGTGCAACCACAAAACATAACACAGCTAATGCCATACTTTGATGAATGAGTCCCAAACTCATTGGAACCTCATGTAACAGCGTCAAGATTCCCAAAAGCGCTTGGATAATAATCATCAAGCAAATAAGAAATGCTCGACGCGAGTGGGTTGAATGCGGAATATTTTTTTGCACATAGAAAGCATGAAAAACCGAGACAATAAATAAAAAATAAGCAAAAAACCGATGAATAAATTGAACCGTTAAGGGATTTTCAAAGAAATTAAGCCAAACAGGGCGATGTTGCAATAATCCATCAGGAATTATCTGACCATCCATAAGGGGCCATGTATTATAGACTTTTCCAGCATGAAGCCCTGCAACCAAAGCCCCCAAATAAATCTCTATCAAGACGAGAATAACAAGCCAAGCTGCAAAATATTGAACCTTTTGATTGGCTGGTTTTTCTGAATATTCTGCAAGTCCTCTAGATAAATATGTAACAAAAATAATGACAAAACATGCCGTTATAAGATGAAATGCCAAACGATATTGGCTCACACTTGTTAAATCACTTTGCCCAATCCCTGAAGCGACCATCCACCAACCAATAAAACCTTGAAAGGCGATAAGAATCGGCACCACAATAAGCGGAAGTAAAATATTTTTTTCAATACGCTTCGTCGCCCAAAACCAAAATAATCCCAATAAAGCGACAAGACCAACAAGACGTCCGAGAACACGGTGCGCCCATTCCCACCAAAAAATGACCTTAAAAGCACTTAAGGTCATATCGCGATTAAGAAGTTTATACTGTGCTATTTGTTGATACTTTAAAAATTCCTCTTGCCATTGATCCACACCAATTGGTGGTATGACGCCATGAATTGGTTTCCATTCCGTTATCGATAATCCTGATCCTGTTAAACGGGTTGCACCCCCTACCAAAACAATTGCCAAGCAAAGCAATAAAATAGAATAAAGCCACACCTGAATTTGCTTGCGATTTTTCTTCTGCACAGGTGTTAAAGTGCTCTCGTTGAATCTCTTTACTTCCATCTCTGATTGCCCCACGCTTCTCTCCAAATGCACATGCATTTCAAAGTTTAAATATTAAATCTTTATAGACTAATATGTACTATAACCTTAGAAAAATATAAGCACACCACAATAATATGCAATGTATATTTCTCTTTTTTAAAATTTATGATGTAACAACGCGATAAACAGTCTTTGGAAAACCGTTGACCATCCGCATCATCCAATCCTGTTTATTTAAAACAGTATTACAAATATAATAGTCTGTTAGCTCTGCAAATTGCTCAAGTCCATATTTTGGTTCGCTTGCCATCTCTAAAATGATAAAATCGTACTCTTTTTTAAATTCTTGCAATATATGAGAAATATCATTTGAAAAATCTTTTGCAGAAACAGCGCTTGTTAACCCCTGAGGGAGAATATCAACCCCCGTATCATAATCACGATAAATGACATCATGAAACTGGGCATTGCCCGTTAAAATATCAGTCAGTCCCCGATGTGGACCAATGACTTTCTCTATTTGTTGACCAGAAATATCGACCAACAAAATTGTTTTGTTCTCTTTTGTAAGGTGAAGTGAAAGCTTGGCTGCTGTTCGTGCTGCCTCTGGTCCAATGATTGAAATAACGGTTGAAGCACACCATTTCAAGACATCAGATAATCCATCTATCGTAATACAAGCTTCAAGGTTTTTGGGTTCTTGAGAGACTAAAATATCCTCATTCTTCCTTAAAGCATTTTCTTTTGATCTCAAATTCTCTTCTGAGTGTTGATCTTTTCTGCTTCTAAAAAACGGATAAAACAACCCTATTCCAAGCAAAAGAGTAATGAAACTCGCCAATGCACTCACAAGAATATTTTTTCCATAAAGAGACATAAAAGAAACGGGTGCTAACTTTGTTGGCATCACCACATCGATCTTTGCATTTTGCAAGAAAAGAGAAACATCATTCGAACTAATAACTTGCTCTTTCTCTTGAGTAGACTTACGCATTGCTTGATTTTGTGCATCGATTTCTGCTTTTATTTTATTTTCAAACGCATAAAATATTTCATTTAAAGATTGGGATTGATCTTTTACAAAAGAACTCACTCTTTTTTTGAGCTGTTGTTCCAATTCCGTTGTAATAAGCTTATCTGAATGAATTTGATAAACGATCTGTAAAATTTTATTTTTTAATTGGTGAGAAACCGCCTCTAATTCCGCAGTCATTGCCTTAATTTGAGGATGTGTCCACCCCAATTGCTCAGCCATATGCGCTCTTTGTGTTTCCAAGAGGTCACGTTTAGATTCCAAAGCAACAATTGCTGAATTTTCTGCAATAAACGATAAAGACAGTAAAGACTGCCCCTTTTCACGCATCATATTAATTGTTGAATTCAAACTTGTTAAATGAATACGCTTTAACGTTGCTTGCGTTAATTGTATCGAAAGATCGTGAAGCTCTGTTTGTTTTACACTATGCTGAATAAACGAATCGATCGATGCACGAAACCCCTGCATGATATTAACGATTGCAGTATTATCATATTGTCTGTCTTCGAATTTTTTATTTAACAAAAACTGTTTCTGTTTTATAATTGCTTGCAAAAATGCAGAGAACCAAGTTTCCACCCCCTGTTGAGCTTCTTCAAGTGTTGCAGCTTCAAAAGTAAGATCGATAAGATCACCATGACGCAATAAACGGACATTTTCTTGATTTTTTTTCCTATAAAGCCCCCTTAAAGAAAAATACGAATCATCTAAGAATAAAGGCTGTGAAAACAAAAAAGCAATGATATCATCTTGTTTTTCTATTGGTAATGGCTTTCCTAGAGAATCAGATAATGAGAATGTTAAAGTTGCTTGATAGCCACGGGGTTGAATAAAATAATACCAAAAAATCAAAGAGATACACAGCATTAATAACAGCAAAACAATCACAATGTTTCGCCATACTGTGTATATAAACAGTCTTTTATTACATTTAAGACTCATCTTTATTTTAACCAGCAAAATACTTCTTCATATTGTTTTATTAAGAAAAAGTAGTAACTATCCTCTTAACTTGCTGTAATATTATTTAAAAATAAGAAAAACATAAAATTTGAGCAAAAATATTCAAAAATAGCTTTTAAAAAACTAATTCATATTTTTTTTGATGTTCTCTAGTTGTTTTTTTGCTTCAGAAGTAAGAACAGCTCTAATGGTAATAGAGCCATCATCATGTCCTTCCTGCATTATTTCCGCAGAATTTTCATAAAACCAATCAATAAGCGACATTTCATGAGGTTTTAAAAGATATTCAATGCTTTGCACCTCTCCAAAAATTCGTTTTTCAATGGCTCTTAAGAGCTGATTGAGTCCTTCTCCCTTAAGGGCTGATACCATGAGAGCAGAATTTAACCGTGTCTTTGCACTGGTTTGTAAAACATTCAATGCTTTTTCATCCAACATATCAATCTTATTCCAAACTTCTATGATATGCTCTGTATCATCAATATCGATATCAAGACTTGAAAGCACTTCTAAGACATCTTCAGCATGGGCGCGATGATCAAGATCTGACATATCTCTTATATGAAGAATGAGATCTGCTTCAACCACTTCTTCAAGGGTTGCTCTAAACGCTGCAATCAAATTTGTTGGCAAGTTAGAGATAAACCCCACAGTATCAGATAAAAGAATCGTTTTTCCATGGGGAAGAATAACTTTGCGCAAAGTCGGATCAAGTGTTGCAAATAGCATATTTTTGGCGACAACATCAGCACCGCTTAAACGGTTAAAAAGCGTTGATTTCCCTGTATTTGTATACCCTACCAAAGCAACAACAGGATAAGATGTTTTTTTTCTTTTTGCTCTATGAAGTGCACGCGTTTTAATAACCGTTTCTAATTCACGGCGAATACGAATAATTTTTTCTTGCAAAAGACGCCTGTCTGCTTCAATTTGTTTCTCACCAGGTCCACCTAAGAAGCCACGCCCTCCGCGTTGCCTTTCCAAGTGCGTCCAACTCCGAACAAGCCGCCCTTTTTGATAGGACAAATGCGCCAGTTCTACTTGCAAAACCCCTTCCTTTGTTCGTGCACGATCACCAAAAATTTCAAGAATCAAAGCCGTTCTATCGATAACTTTACAATTCCATAATTTTTCTAAATTACGTTGCTGTACTGGTGTTAAAAAGTGATCTATAATGGCAAGCTCAATAGAATATTCCTTGATATAATCGGCAAGCGCATTTGCTTTACCTTTTCCAAAGAGAGTCGCAGGACGAGGCGTTACAATATGAATCGTTTCATAATGAGCAACTTCTAATCTTATCGCACGTGCTAACCCTAATGCCTCTTGAACACGAGAAGATAGAGAACATCCTCTCAAAGAATTTTCTCTTCTATTCTCTTGGAAAATTGGTATCACGACAAGTGCGCGTACCTGCTTTATAATTTGCGAAAATACCCCTTCTAATCTCTCATTTTCATTTCTCATAGCAATCTTAAGTACTTTAAAATGGGATTAAGAGGTTTATCATAAAATAACGTGCTTACTCAGAACTTTCTCCTTCAAACATCTGTACAGGCTGTCCAGGCATAATCGTAGAAATAGCATGCTTATAAACCAATTGCGCATGTCCATCGCGACGCAAAAGAACACAAAAATTATCAAATGAAGTTACAATACCTGTGAGTTTAACGCCATTAACAAGAAAAATTGTAAGGGAAATTTTTTGCTTACGCACCGTATTTAAAAACACATCTTGCAGGTGTTGTGATCGCTCTGCCATTATTATTACACCTTCATCTCGATTGCATAAAATATTCGTGCATGCATATCGACTGAAAAATATCCAATTGTCAACGTAGAAGCTTCAAATTTTAGCAACAAACAACTGAAATTAGAGAAAAAAGGCTCCTCAAAGCAATAAATAATAGAGTACAGCTTTAAAAAATCTACCATTAAATTTAAAATTTTTCCACGTTTATTTTATTTATTAAACTTACAATTAAAAGATAGATTTTGATACACCCCAAAGCATATATAGGATAATGAATCCCTTTCATTTAGAATCAATAAAAGTAAGCGGACAATAATGTATATTATCGGGCATCGATATTTAAGAGAAGCATTCGCACCGCACTATTTTTTTAAGATTAATATAACTGCCATCAAATTGTCCGTATCTTTAAAGATAAGAGGTTGATAAAGTTTTTGATAAGAACAAGTTGTAAACAATATTTTTGTTTTTGTGAGCATAAAATAATGGATTGTTTTTATTATATTTTATACCCCTTTCAACAGAGGTTGAAGATACCGCGTTAACTTTATTTTGATAAGTTCTTAATTTTTTTCCCTCAGCATATTCCTTTCTAAATAATTAACAGCTAGTATGCAGAAATTATATGGGAGAGGACGTATCCCTTTTTTCCGTCTGTAAGAGTACGAGGCGAGTATGGCACGCAGAACCAAATTGCAAACATTTGAAGTTGAAGTTGAAGAAGCCCTCACAAAAGCGATGAACTTTGATTTCGATGACACAGCACTTGAAACGATATCATCCAATAATTCTGAAAATATTGTTAATGTTGATGATTTGATTCAAAAAATTGCAATGGCAGAAGAAGAATTTTTTGCTGAAAATGGTTCTTCAACTTTTGTCTCTAATATTCATGATGACGCTGTTATTGATAAATCCGTTGTTGAACAGCTTTTTGCTCCAAAACCTTCACCTGATATTTCAGGGGGAACTGTTCACAATACGTTGTTGTCGACAAAACTTCTTCCTGCAAATGATGATATAACAACTCCTGTAAATTTTGGACTTTTAAAGCAACGCTCTTCCTCTCGAATTTACTGGTATACAACAGCACTGAGTGCTTTATGGGCAGCAGGGGGAGCTTTTATTGCCCATAAGCTTGCCCCTACTGCATTCAGCTCTTTATCCAATATGAGCTCTTTTGTGACATCCCCAACAGGACTCGCTGTAGCAGCCGGAACAGCAATTCCTATCTTTATATCTTGGGGCGTTGCTCAATTAACAAAACGTTCAAACGAATTGCATAATATTGCTCTTCTTATGACAAATGCTGCACAACGCCTTAGTGAACCACAACATCTTTCTGAAAAACAAGCTATTGCTATAGGGCAAACCATTCGTGAAGAAGTAGCAGCAATGAACGAAGGCATTGAACGTACCCTCGGACGTGCTGTTGAACTTGAAGCAATCATACAAGGTGAAGTTCATAACTTAGAACAAGCCTATGCTGAGAATGAATCACGTATTCATACGCTCATCAAAGAATTGAGTAATGAACGCATAGCCATTTTGAATCACGCCGATCGCGTACAATCAACAATTAAAGGAACCCAAGAACAGCTGAGCGATGAATTTGGCTTGGTTACTTCTAAAATTGTAACCAATGTTGAAAAGCTTGCGCAGACTCTTTCGCAAACATTGCAAAAACAAGGCGAAGACCTTGTTGAAAAACTTTCCTATACTGGTGGTGGTGTAACAAATCAGCTTGTGGAAAAGTTTAACGAAACAACAACACAAATTCAGCAGAAAAACATAGAATTTTTTCATAAGTTAGGAAAAAATTTTGATGGTTTTGCAAAACGATTTGATCATAATGAAAAACAAATAGAAAAAACCTTTAATGAAACAGCAGAAAAAGCGGAAGTGCATGCTGCTAAAATTGCAACACATATACAAACCGTAGCCGATCAAACGTTGCACGCTGTCGATGAAAAGTTTAAAGCCTTAGATCAAGCTCTTATTGATCGCAATAATCAATCTCTACAAAGTTTTAATGAGAAAATCTTAAAGCTTGACGATCAAGCAGATAAACTCTCTTCTAAATTTGATACCGTAACCTCACAAGCAATTGGAGCCTTTGAACAACGTTTAGCAACTGTTGATCTTTCTCTTAAAGAACACAGTAACTCTATCATTGATTCCTTCATAGAACGCAGTCAAGCTTTAGAAGATAATGCTGAAAAACTTGGTAACTTCTTGGAAGCTCATGTCTTGAAAATAAATGAAAATCTCCAAGAAAAAACAGCCGATATTACCCATGCGTTTACGAATGGACGTGAAGCTATCCTTTCTGCCATTGATAAAAGTAAAGAAAATCTAAGAGAAGAAATTCAACATGTTGACAATGCTATTGTTGATATCATACAAGAGCGTTCACAAGATTTTAAAGTGCAACTTTCTGATCAACGAGCCCTCATAGCAGATATGCTTGATAATGAGAAGAATAAAATCGCTGATGCATTAAAAAATCAGATTGATGTCTTAGCACAAAATACTTCTCATATTGAAAAAGTTTTGACTAATAATGTTCAAGTCGTTGATAAACAAGCTGAGAATCATATTGCAAATATCATTCAGTGCACGGATAAACTGCAAGAAGTCATTGTACAAAGCTGCAATACAACGCAAGATGCTTTAGAGGCACAAGCGAGAAATATTGATATCCGTGCCGATGCTCTGCGTGATTCTTTAGCAATTAATAGTTTTTCTCTCAATGAGGTTCTTGCCGATCAAGCACGCACACTTGAACAACGGATGGAAACAATCCATAACCTTATCGCAAAAAGTGATATCCGCGTTGATGTTGCATTGAAACAACAAATAGATTTAGTTGAAAGTGCCATTGCTGCCAATAATAAAAACATTACTGAAACAGTTCAAGGTCATATTAAAAACCTTGAGAGCCACGCTGAAATTTTAAAGAATACTCTTTCTCAATCGAGTGGTGTTTTCTTTGAAACCCTTGAAACGCGTATGGAATCATTCGATACAAATTTGGAAGATCGTGCACACAGAATTTTTGAACGAACGATAAAACTAGAGGAAAAATTATCGGAAAAATTTAGCCAAGTCTGTGAAGCTATTGACATGCAAACATCTGTTATTGAGGAACGTTCTGACACCTTAAAAACGTCTCTCATGCTTAATAATGAGCAAAGTCAGATCATTCAACAAGCGCTGGAAAGAAGTGTTGATCATATGCGTGTTAGCTTAGAAGACTCTGTTAATATAGTCACAGATAATCTGCATAATAAAATTATAAAAGCTTCTGATATTCTTTCTTCTACAAGTGAGCAAATTCTTTCATCTGTTACGAATGTGACGACACAAGCAGAAAATATTCTCTCAGAGTCAGGCAATCGAATTGTCTCAAACGTTAAGAAAACAGTTTATGATACCAGTGAAAAAGTTCTATCTGTTCTGTCTGAACAAACAGCACATACGGTCGAAGCTTTTGCAACAGCCAGTCATAATGCACAAGCATTATTGAATGAAACAATTCACACATCAACAACAGCAATAGAGCAAGTCCTTAATGAGCGTTGTGACGTTCTTCATCACTCTATGCAAAGTCTTAAAAATAATTTAGGAGATCAGCTTTCTGATGTAACAAACCGTCTTGAAGACGCAGGAAATCAGACAGCAACACAAATTTCAGAACATGTTGGAAAAATAACAGAGCTAACAAATCACTTAAATCAAGCAGCACAAAGTACAACAGACTCAATAGATTCTTTAACGCAGCACATCGGTGAACAACTCTCTCTCTCCACACAAGATGCTGAACAAAGAATTTATGCCCATAATGAATCTTTAGTAAATAGCTTGAACAAAGCAAACTCTGAAACCCTGCAAACAGTAACGGCTATGAAGGAAGAGCTTGTTCATAATGTCTCATCCATCTTAACGCAGTTGAATCAATCAATTTATAACTTCCATGAAAATGGTAATGTTTTATTATCAGCCGTTCAAAATATTGATGATCAGTTTAATGAAACTACGAATAATTTTTTCCGCAATACAAACCAAGTAGCAGAACGTTTATCAGCCTCAAATCAAGCACTCAATAATAATGTTGAAATTCTGCAAGGGCTCTCAAAAAGTACCTTTGAACAAATTAATCATATAACAAGTAATTTTGGTGAACACGCCAAAACACTTTCCCAAACTATTCATGTTCTTGAACAGTCTGAAAATTCACTGAATGCAACACTTGAAGACAAACATAATACGCTTTCTTTATTAAGTGATGCTCTTGTTTCAAAGTCTCATGAAATTAATCAAATGATTGAGCATTATGAAAAAATCTTTAACTTAGCCCTTGAACGCTCTGATAAGAATGCGCGTAACGTCACAGATTCATTCCAACAGTCCCTTAATAGGCTTATTAGTGAAGCGTCAACACGCTTTTCAGGAGCAGCAGAAGATATACGTCGCTCTGCAGATGAGGTTCGTTTAGAGCTTTCAAAGATTAATAATGATATTCATGAAAATGCTCAAAAACTTCCAGAAAAAACAAAAGAAACAACACAAACAATTCGTACGGCTTTGAATGAACAAATTACAGCATTAAAAGACCTCATTAGTGTTATACAAAATGATCAAAATGGATGCAAGAGAACAGTTAATATCGGCATTTCCTACATCATCAATGCTTAATAAAAGAAGTGAGAATTCTTCTGAGTCCATTAAAAAGATCATTCCCCCTAAACCTATTTTGCAACAAGACCAAAGCAAAAAAAGACCCAATAAATGGGTATCAAATCTCTTAGAAAGAGCTTCACGTGAAGAAACATTTTATGATGAAACTCCAAATGATGCTATTTTAACATCCGTGCAAACAAAGCCACGTCCTGCAAACAGTTCTCTTAACTCATTAGCATCGGGTATCGTGCAAGCTATTAATCATAATGCCATTGTTGAGCTATGGGATCATTATCAACGTGGGCAAAAAAACATTGTAACAGAACGCCTTTATACCTTGAATGGAAAAACAATATTTGAAATGATTAAGAAAAAATATATGAGCGATTTTGAGTTTAAACGTTCAGTAAATCAATATGTCGCGGATTTCGAAAAGCTCTTACGTGATATATCGCGCAATTCTGGTTCATCCAACTCAGTTCGCAAATATCTGATATCAGATACAGGAAAAGTTTATACCATGCTTGCTCATGCTAGTGGTCGAATCCAATAAACAATAAAAGAAGTAAAAAAAGGTACTTTCAAGAAAAGTGGAAAAAATGTTTTTCCACTTTTTCTCTTTCGAGTTCTCTTAATGGCTCATCATAGCGTGATTAGCTATCAACTGAATTTTTGTACTTCAAAGACTGATAATTGGTATGCCTTTCTCTTTGATAGCCTAAGCAATAACCTCAAGAAAGCATAATAACTTATCAAATAGCCTATCATTTTTAAAAATGATAAAGCATACTTTCTTAACTTCCTCATCCTTCTCTCATTGTCTTTATTTTTTCTAGTTTCATAAAGGCACAAAACCGATAACATTATTTTTATTTGCTAACTCTCAAATTTTTTTGTGCTTTTTATTAAAACAGTTCATAAAAAATATCTCTATTTCTTTCTTAAAGTTTTTTTCACATATTACTCTTGCTTGAAATATGTCAGTAAACACTTTTTATTATATAAACGAAATGAATGATTATTGTATGCAAATTTCCCATTCAATATACGAGAGATTTCATGATAAATTATAAAATAACGCATTAGATGGAATATATGAATTCATGTAGAAAATGCGCAATGACAGCTCTTTCAATGACATCTTCGTTTATTAAAATACATAACTTGTCGGTATATAACAAATACAGCTCTACATGATTAATAATTCAATTAAATAATAAACAACACAACTTCCATTTTTGACGTTTCATTTCCCTTATAAAGAGCTGAACAAACAGTTTATAACTTTCAAATTTTTATTTTAAAATTTCTTCTCCCTGCGTATAAAAACTTTAAATAAAATATACATTTTATAAACAGCAGACAAAATGAATAAGAAACACTCTTCTGTTCTTTCTTTATTTTGTAAGCATTGCAAAAAAAATAATGCCTTGGTAATGTAAACAACTATTAAATATTTTATTTATTTGTAGCCTCATCAATTTTGATGCGTTTTATTAAGGATAAAAAAATAAATGTGCTGCTATCAATGAAATGCTTCATGTGCGCACAAACGAAAAGAATCATCAAATTGGTTTTACGATCCAGAAGAGTTTGCTCATGCTCATGCATTTTGGTATTCAGAGAAATGGGGATCTATTATTGGACAAAACCTTATCGTAAATGGAACACTCATATAAACATATATTAACTTGGATATCATAAAAATGTCTAGAGAACGAAATAGTAATTTCAGTTCACCAAAAGCTGAACTTGATAGTGCCGCCCTTTTTTATCACCAGCATCCCAAACCTGGAAAATTGGAAATACAAGCAACAAAACCTCTTGATAATCAACGTGATTTAGCTCTTGCTTATTCCCCAGGTGTTGCAGCACCATGTCTTGCGATTCATGAAGATTCTAATCTTGCTGCACAATATACATCTCGTTCTAATTTAGTCGCAGTTATATCAAATGGAACAGCTGTTCTTGGTTTAGGAAACATTGGCCCACTTGCTTCAAAGCCAGTTATGGAAGGTAAAGCTGTTTTATTCAAAAAATTTGCTAATATTGATGTTTTTGATATCGAAATTGATGCACTCGATATAGAACAAATGGTACAAACGGTATCTGCTTTAGAGCCTACATTTGGTGGTATTAATCTCGAAGATATTAAGGCTCCTGAATGTTTTGAAGTCGAAGAAAAGCTGCGTGCTAAGATGAATATTCCAGTTTTTCATGATGACCAACATGGAACGGCCATTATTGTTTCTGCGGCTGTATTAAATGCCTTAAATCTTTCAGGGAAAAAGATTGAAAATGCAAAAGTAGTTACCTCTGGTGCGGGTGCTGCTGCCCTTGCTTGTCTTAATCTTTTGGTTCGTCTTGGAGCAAAAGTTGGAAATATTTGGCTTAGTGATTTAGAGGGGGTTGTTTATGAAGGCCGCCAAACCCTTATGGATCGTTGGAAAATCAATTATGCACAAAAAACTGACGCACGAA
The DNA here is from genome assembly GCF_902150025.1 of Bartonella massiliensis. Classification (GTDB taxonomy): domain Bacteria; phylum Pseudomonadota; class Alphaproteobacteria; order Rhizobiales; family Rhizobiaceae; genus Bartonella; species Bartonella massiliensis. The sequence continues at coordinate 101,524 of NZ_CABFVS010000026.1, read as the reverse complement.
CTTTATCCGATATTATTGATGGTGCGGATATTTTTCTAGGCCTCTCGGCGGGTGGTGTTTTAAAGCCTGAATATCTTAAAAAAATGGCTCCAAATCCGCTCATTTTAGCGCTAGCTAATCCCATACCAGAAATTATGCCCGAAGAAGCACATTCTATACGCCCCGATGCAATGATCTGCACAGGGCGCTCTGATTATCCTAATCAAGTTAATAATGTCCTTTGTTTTCCCTATATCTTCCGTGGAGCATTAGATGTGGGTGCGACTGCCATTAATGAAGAAATGAAAATGGCTGCTGTTCACGCGATTGCGGCCCTTGCTCGTGAAGAAACTTCAGATGTTGTCGCACGTGCATACTCAAAAGAACCACCCATTTTTGGACCAGATTATCTGATCCCCTCTCCTTTTGATCCGCGTTTAATACTGCGTATTGCTCCCGCTGTTGCTAAAGCAGCAATGGCAACGGGTGTTGCACTTCGTCCCATTGAAGATATGGAAGCCTACCATGATATCCTCAATCGCTTTGTCTTCCTTTCTGGCTTAACAATGAAACCTGTTTTTGCTGCAGCAAAAACAGCAAAACGTAAACGCGTCATCTATGCAAATGGTGAAGATGAACGTGTTCTTCGTGCTGCGCAAGTTGTTATTGAAGAACAAACAGCAACGCCCCTTCTTATTGGCCGTCCACATGTCATAGAAGCAAGATTAAAACGTTTTGGTTTAAGAATTCGCCCTCATATAGATTTTGAATTGACAAACCCTGAAGATGATCCACGTTTTCATGATTATGTTAATTTATTTTTTCATTATACAGGAAGACGTGGTGTGACTCCTGAAATGGCAAAAACAGTTGTGCGGACATCAACAACGGCTATTGCTGCCCTTGCCGTCATGCGTGAAGAAGCAGATGCAATGATTTGCGGCTTGGAAGGACGTTTTGAACGTCAACTCGAATTGATTGAACAAATTATCGGACTTGATCCTCATGTTCATCGTTTTTCTGCTATGAGTTTGCTAATCTCTCAACAGCGTACTCTTTTTCTCACTGATACTTACGTCAACGAGAATCCTTCTGCAGAAGAACTCGCTGAAATGACTGTATTGGCAGCTCAAGAAGTTGAAGCATTTGGAATAACACCCAAAGCCGCCTTATTATCACACTCAAACTTTGGTTCTAAAAACACAGAAAGTGCACGTAAAATGCGACGTGCAACGGAAATTCTCACCAAGTTACATCCTCATTTAGAAGTTGATGGTGAAATGCATGGTGATGCTGCCCTTTCCAAAGTTTTCCGAGATCGTGTTTTTCCTGATTCTCGTCTTAAAAGTGAAGCAAATTTGCTTGTCTTTCCAACACTTGATGCAGCCAACATTACACTCAATACTGTTAAAAGTCTTACAAATGCACTCCATGTTGGTCCTATCTTAATCGGAGCTGCACGTCCCGCGCATATTCTAACGCCTTCAGTAACTTCACGAGGCGTTGTTAATATGACAGCCCTTGCCGTTCTTGCAGCAAATAGAAAAAATAAACTCGTAAAATAAATGTACAATAAAATTTCAAAGTTTTTTAAATATTGAGGTATAATATTTCACGTACGATGAAGCTTTTTTCTCTCTAGAAAAGACAGCTATATTCTCGATTAAGGCTTTTTTTTAAAGAAAAAAAAGGCTAGAAGAATAGTATTATATGTATTTTGAATTGACTAACTCTATAATAAGGAATCCATACATTGCCTTCCACGTTTGATAAAGTTGCTGATATTATTGCAGAAATCAGTGAAATTGATCGCAATACAATCACCCCTGAAAGTCATACAATTGATGATCTAGGAATCGATAGTCTTGACTTTCTTGATATTGTTTTTGCTATTGATAAAGCTTTCGGAATAAAAGTTCCTCTAGAACAATGGACACAAGAAGTCAATGAAGGGACCGTTGCAACAGAAGAATATTTTGTTCTTAAAAACCTTTGTGCAAAAATTGATGATCTCGTTGCCTTAAAACAGGCGGAGTAATTTTTTTATTATGCATGATCAATCTGTATTTATCACAGGTATAGGCCTTATAAGTTCTCTGGGGGAAGGAACGGATCAACATTGGAAGCTCTTAAATGATCCCGACTGTAAACCAAACCTAGATTGTACAACTTTTTCGCCCTACACAGTGCATAAATTGCCTGACATTGATTGGAGTCTACAAATTCCCAAAAAGAGTGATCAAAGGCAAATGGGAACATGGCAACGTCTTGGTACCTATGCGGCTGGTCTTGCTCTTGATGATGCCGGCATGAAAAACAACGAACAATTCACGTCAACAATGGACATGATCGTAGCTGCAAGTGGAGGAGAACGTGATATTGCTGTTGATACGCAGATTCTTGCTAAAGCACGTACAGTCACCGATCATGCTTCTATGTTGAATGTTGCACTTTCAACCGAACTTCGTCCAACATTATTTTTGGCACAACTTTCAAATCTTTTGGCAGGAAATATTTCAATTGTCCATAAAGTCACTGGATCATCGCGCACCTTTATGGGAGAAGAAGGCAGTGGACTTTCTGCACTTCAAATTGCTGTATCCCGTATTAAATCAGGACAAAGTACTCATGCTCTTGTAGGAAGTTCCTATAATGCACAAAGTTATGATATGTTATTGGCTCATGAGCTTGGGGGACTTTTAACCCATAATGGATGGAGTCCAGTGTGGAATCGTGAAATTCACCCTGGTGGTGGTATTATCACCGGTTCTGGGGGTATCTTTATGGTTCTTGAAAGTGAAGAACATGCAAAAAAACGGAATGCACGTGCTTATGCTGAAATTAGCCAAATTATGACAGACCAAGTAGATAGAACAAAAACGTCGCTCAAGGAATCAATTGCGACAATGTTGAAAACGGTGGGCGCTGAAGGTTCCCTAGCCATTTCGGGGGCCTCGGGTGCTCATGAAGCAACAAAAGCAGAACAAAATGCTCTTGATGATGCTGGTCTGTCTTACCGTGGTATTACAACATTATTTGGTTATATGCGAGAAGCGCAATTTCCTCTAGCACTTGCTCTCGCCGCACTTTCGATTGAAAAAAAACACTGTTTTCCAGTGTTAAGTCCTCATGAAAAAACTTTTTCTAAAGAAGTCCATGAAATATTTGTTACAACGATTGGTATAAAAAGAGCTGAAGGTATTGTACGTCTTACGGCTGTTTGAAGGGAAACTTTATCGTGAAATATCATGATCATTTTGGACGTCCACTTGTTGCCATAACTGGAGCTGGCGTTGTTACAGCACTAGGACAAGGAAAACATGAAAATTGGCAAAAATTAACAAGCGGTGTAAGCGGAATCCACAAAATAACGCGTTTTCCCGTTGAGGGATTAAATACATATATTGCTGGAACTATTGACTTTCTCAAAGAAAGTACGCTTGGTGCTTCGGCTCTTTCTGAAAAGCTTGCATATCTTTCTGCTGAAGAAGCTTTAGAACAAGCTGCTCTTGATAAAACAAACTTTAATGGACCACTTTTTTTAGCTGCACCTCCTGTTGAACTTGAATGGAAAGCTCGTTTTAGTCTTGATCAAGAGGAAAAATTCAATAATGAGCCTTCTTATGCACATCTTCTTAAAATTTGTAAGCATAAACGCCATGAGGCACTTTTTGAAACCACACAATTTGGTGCAATTGCAGAAAAACTGCAAAAAACCTTTGGCACAAAAGGACTTCCTGTTACACTTTCCACGGCTTGTGCATCTGGTGCAACAGCAATTCAATTAGGCGTTGAATCTATTCGACGAGGAGAAACAAATCGCGCTCTTACCATTGCGACAGATGGATCAGTTTCAGCAGAATCTCTCATTCGCTTTTCATTGCTATCTGCTCTTTCCACTCAAAATGAACCAGCCGAAAAAGCAGCAAAACCTTTCAGTCGAGATCGAGATGGATTTGTTATGGCAGAAGGCTCCGGCGCTCTTGTTCTAGAATCTCTTCAAAGTGCATTAAACCGTAATGCTACAATTTTAGGAATTTTAGCAGGCTGTGGAGAAACAGCCGATGATTTTCACCGTACACGTTCAAAACCGGATGCCTCACCAGCCATTGGATCCGTTCACAAAGCCTTAAATGATGCACAAATAACCATCCATGAGATTGACTATATTAATGCCCATGGAACCTCAACACCTGAAAATGAGAAAATGGAATACCTTGCATTATCAACAGTCTTCGGTGACATTCTAGAACATATTCCTGTTTCTTCTAATAAATCAATGATTGGACATACCTTAACGGCTGCAGGTGCCATAGAAGCTGTTTTTTCTCTTTTGACCATTCAATCGGGGATATTGCCCCCTACAATAAATTACGATAATCCGGACCCTGCTATTCCTTTAGACGTTATTCCTCATCATAGCCGTAAAGCCAATGTCAATGCAGTTTTGTCAAACTCATTTGGATTTGGTGGTCAAAATACGAGTCTTGTTATCACTGCCTATAAAGGATAATCTTTTCCATACTAATCAAAGTTAATCATACTGAAGCAATAGCTAATTATCAATTTAAGGGAAATAATAATGCGTGCGCTACAATTGCTCAATGAACGCCAACTTGAAACCACCAATATTTCCCCGCCCCCTTCACCTGGACCAGATGAAGTAACAGTGAGAATAAAAGCTGTTGCTCTTAATCATATCGATGTATGGGGATGGCGGGGGATGGCCTTTGCGAAAAGAAAAATGCCCCTTATCATTGGTGCTGAAGCCTCTGGTGAGGTTATACATGTAGGAAATAACGTTAAAAATCTCCAAATTGGACAGATTGTCTCAATTTATGGAGCACAAACTTGTGGAGTATGCCAAGCTTGTCGTGAAGGACGAGATAACCTTTGCACTAATGTAAAGGGGGTCTACGGTTTTCATCTTGATGGATTTGCTTGTGAGTTGGTCAATTTACCAGCACGTTTATTGGTTCCAGCCCCTCCCCAATGTGATGAACTGCAAGCTGCTGTTGCTCCAATTACTTTTGGTACCGTAGAACATATGCTTTTCGACAACGCAAAACTACAAGCAGGAGAAACAATCCTGATACAAGCTGGTGGTTCCGGTATTGGCTCTGCAGCCATTCAACTTGCAAAACATATGGGATGTACCGTTATCACGACGGTAGGTTCAGATGAAAAAATTGCAAAAGCACATTCTCTTGGAGCAGATCATGTGATTAATTATCGTAAAGATCGTTTTGAAGGTGTCGTGCGTAAATTAACCCAAAAAAAAGGGGTTGACGTTGTTTTTGAGCATGTTGGTGTCGATACATGGAACGGTTCTCTGTTGAGTATGAAAAAAGGAGCCCGTTTAGTGACTTGCGGTTCTACCTCTGGTGTTTCAGCAACACTGAATCTCATGCAATTATTCCAGCAACAACTTAAGATATTTGGTTCATTTGGCTGTCGTATGGAAAATATGAAAAATGCCATGCAAAAAATGTCACAAAAAGTTGTACATCCTGTCATTGATACAATTGTTGGATTTGATGAAATTGATATCGCCTTAAAACGAATGGAGAGCCGTGATGTTTTTGGTAAAATTATTCTTAAAATCGATTAAATCATGATAAAGCTTTCTTTAAAAAAACTCCTGTACCGTATTAAAATTATAGCTAAAAAAATATCCTACCTATTATGGGCATATCTGCTTTTTGGTTCTTTATTTATTCTAAAATGCTTTCCAGCCAAAATGGGACTTTCTTTTTTTCTTGGTTAGCAAAAAAAATAGGTCCCCTTCTACATCGTCATCAAATAACACTTGCAAATCTTAGGAGTGCATATCCAGAAAAAACAGAGCAAGAACGCCATGCGATTGCAATAGAAATGTGGGAAAATATAGGACGCTTTCTCGCCGAATATATTTTTCTTGATAAAATTTTCGATTTTGATCCTCATGCGGAGACGCCAGGTTTTATTGAAGTCAAAGGCATTGAAATATTTGAGCGATTAAAAGAAGAAAAAAAGCCCCATATTTTTTTCACAGCGCATACTGGAAATTTTGAACTTTTGCCTATTTGCGCACAAAGTTTTGATCTGAATGTTACAGTATTATTTAGATCCCCCAACAATCCTTATGTTGCCAAACGCGTTCTTAAAGCACGACAAACTTCTATGGGACATCTTGTTCCTTCCAAGGCTGGTGCAGCGTGGGCATTAGCAGGTAAATTAGCAGAAGGTGAAAATGTTGGCATGCTCGTTGATCAAAAATTTCGCCGCGGCATTATGGGGACATTTTTTAACAGACCCGTTAAAACAAATCCCTTAATTATAAAGCTTGCACGACAATATAACTGTGATATTTATCCAGCACGCTGTATTCGTCTACCTGGAGGACGTCATCGTTTAGAGCTGTATGAACATGTAGAACTTCCATGTGATGAAAAAAATGATATTGATATAGCTGCTTCTACGCAAAAATTAAATGATATTGTTGAAGCTTGGGTTCGTGAATATCCTGGACAATGGACGTGGTTACACAAACGTTGGGATATCTAACATAAGCTCTATTACTTACAGAGGAAGGACAAATGTTAGCCTCAAAAGATATCAAAGATCTCACCGCAATTATCACAGCCTTACGAAATCCTGATAGTGGCTGTGTCTGGCATAAAAAACAAACTTTTGAATCCCTCATACCCTATCTGCGCGAAGAAGTTTACGAAGTCATCGATGCCATTGAACGAAAAAATAAAAAAGATCTCTGTGAAGAACTTGGAGATCTTCTTTTTCAAGTTGTCTATCATGCGACCATTGCACAAGAAAAAGGCAGCTTTACCTTTGAAGATGTTGTTTATGTAATCACAGAAAAAATGATTCGCCGCCATCCTCACGTTTTTGGAAATGCCGAGCAAAGAAAACGGGGGTTTATAAAAGAAGAATGGGAATATATAAAAAAGAGAGAACAGACTGAACACAAAAAAATGTGCGAAGAAAACAATATCAATTCAAGCATTCTTGCAAAAATAAAACAAATCCAGCCAGCAAACCAAGAGGCCATTTCTTTACAAGAAGAAGCAGCTAAAGTGGGGTTTGATTGGCAAGAAAGTGATAAAGTTTTTGCAAAAATAGAAGAAGAACTCGAAGAACTCAAAGAAGCTATCAAAAATAAAAAAAATTCAGAGATAGAAGAAGAGTTTGGGGACCTTTACTTTGTCCTTCTTAATCTTGCACGCCACTTAACGATTGATTCACAAAAAGCATTAAAGAAAACAAATATAAAATTTCGAAATCGTTTCGCCTATATTGAAGAAAAGCTATCCTCTCAATCTAAAACACTCACTGACGCATCCTTGAAAGAAATGGAAATACTTTGGAAACAAGCTAAAAATGAACAATAAAAAGATTTAGTTTTTTTCTATCAAAAAAAACAAGTTTCTCCAAATTATGCAATGATAATTTCTCTAAGCTTGGATAATTTCACGAAGCTCAATTGGTTTTATATTGATCTTGGGAAACAGGACGAAGTTCAACCGACTCGCCACACCCACATGCTGACACTTGATTAGGATTTTTAAAAACAAAACCAGAACGAAGCGTTGTTACTTCATAATCCATCTGTGTACCCAATAAAAATAATACCGCATCACGCGCTATAAAAACACGAGCACCATTTACTTCAACAACATCCGCCTCTATCCCCTCTTCTTTGACAAGAGTAATTGTATATTCCATCCCTGCACAGCCGCCCTTTTTAACCCCAACAAGAATACCTCGTGCATCTTTTGCATTCATAATCGCTTTAACACGATTTACAGCGGCTTGTGTTAAACTTATTACCGAAAAACGACTCATCGTTTACTCTTTTCTTGGCTCGATAGACACTTCAAACGTCTTTTCTCTATCATATTCTATTTGGTATTTTAGAAGAAAAACAACAAGACATAAATTAAAACATTCTAACCTTTTGATTGGGATAAAAATGCTTCCCTCTAAAATGGGATTTTTGAGTGTACAGTCTAGAATTTACAATTTTTTTGTCCACAGAAAACCCAAAATGCTTCTCCTATAAAAATTCTAAACAGAAGAAAATATTTCAATACCATACATTTACTTCTATCTTTTTGAAAATATTTATTTTTTAATGAGTGATCCGATAAAAAATATATTTCCCGCACTGATCTCCTCCCGCCCCCATATCCCAAAAGTCACAAATCTTATCCCTTCACAACCTGCAAAAGGAGTTAAATGTATAAAACCTATTAACTATAGAGCTAAAAATTTAGCGATAACAAAAACTTTACAGATTCATTGTTTATTTTGAACAAATATCAACATATTGATATGCAATTTTTTTTACTTTCAAAAGCTATAGGTCTAAAAGCATTTTAGATTTTGTTCTGTTTATTTTTCTCTTGCCTTTAAATAAACAGTCATTTAATCGTTACACGAATTCGGAGCGTAGCGCAGCTTGGTAGCGCACTTGACTGGGGGTCAAGGGGTCGTGGGTTCAAATCCCGCCGCTCCGACCATTTTTAAAGCGTTATAAAATAAGTTTATTTAGAATCTTTCATTTCAATTGCATATCTATGATTTTTTTCTTCAAAGTAGAATAGTGCAATAATATTTTTATCATCAATTTGAGAGCAACCGTTTTTATAAGAATCATCTTCTTTTTCACAAGAATATAAGAAACGCGAGATTTTTGCCTCGCGTTATTTTATTCTTTAAAAACGTATAATTATTCGGTTTTCATACCCTCTTGCTTTACGCAACAATGTCGCTGCTGTCATTTTTTGTAACCGATGGTGACACCTGTACGGTTATCTTCTTTGGTTTTAATTCAGCTGGCGTTTCTCTTTTAAGCTGAATATGAAGAAGCCCATCTCCAAGTTCTGCTCCAATAACCTTCACATGATCAGCCAAATGAAAACGCCGTTCAAAAGCACGCGATGCAATACCTCGATAAAGAAACTCTCGTTTTTCATCATCCTTTTCAGACTTTCTGTCTCCCTTAACGATCAGTTGATTACAATGTGTTTCAATATCAATCTCATCTTGAGAAAAACCAGCAACAGCCATGGAAATTCGATAAGAATCTTCAGTTAAACGTTCAATATTATAAGGCGGATAAGAAGAAACTTCTTCTGGTTGTGTTCTTGAATCAAACCAGTTTAAAAGATGATCAAAACCTACTGTGGAACGATAAAATGGTGAAAAATCTACTTGACGCATAATACTGCCCTCCTCTAGAGCGACTAAAATTTACAACTGATTCACAAAATTCCCAAATGGCAAACTTACTTGTGAACCCGCAGTCCCATTATGGCAACTACGCTATATATTATCTGGTAATCGTCTTTCCTTATTTCAACTCTTTTCTACCTGAATCAATAAAAACGATCTAAAAAAGACCATCCCCCTTTTTTAATCCTTCTTCATCATTACATAAGTATCACAAAGCCCTCTCATTATCTCACCTTGCACTCAGCGGCAAATAAACTTAAAGGATTTCAATTGAACACACCTCTTTATCCCATAAACTGGGATTCCACTTCTTCGAATATCCATTGTGGTACCCTTAAAGTAGCAATAGATCGCGAAATTCGTTTTGCGATAACATATCCTGAAGCGGAAAAGTCTAAGGGAACAATTGTTATTCTCGAAAACAACACAAATGTTTTAGAAACATATTTTTTAACCATAAATGAAATATCTAAAAGAGGATTTCATACAGCAATATTTGACTGGTTTGATCCTCAAAAAACATCCCTCACAACAAGAAAAAAAAGCCGAAATCATTACTTTGATATAAATAATGATATTAATGACTTATATGAATTTCTTAAAAATGTTGTTTATCATAATTGTCCACCACCTTACTCTATGCTCGCCTATGGTATGGGTGGTTTGATAGCCCTTAGCGGATTAGATTTTATTAATTATCAATTTAATAGATTGCTCTGTGTTTCTCCCCTTTTTGCTCCATTCGGTAATAAAATAAATGGTTTTCAACATAAACTAACCCAATTTCTTTCTGATATAGGTCTTGGTTTCATACCGGTGAGAGATGGTAAAAAATTAAAAAAAACAAAACAAAAAAATATACAATTGGAATACATGTATCAAGGGCCATTCCATTCTACTAAGCTCCCAACATCCCGATGGATGGCATCGGTATTTAATGCGATTGATTCTGTGAAGAAAAATATACGCCACGGACATTTACAAATCCCAACACTCTTTATTCTCGCCAATCAAAACAATCTTGCCAACAACATTGAAGTACGGCAATTATGCCAACACACACGTCTGACAGAAAGTATTACCATTACAGGCGCTGAACTTGATACAATTATGTATAATGAAGATTATAAAAAACAATTTTGGGCGGCATTTGATGTATTTATCCCCGATAATGCCTCTATAAAATAACACTAGACTTTACTTTTGCTCAGCCCATTCCAAAACGAAGATTTCTACCAACAACATTAATCTATGGATACTTCTTATATAATGGATTCTCTTTTTTTATCATTCATATGAATCATTTCATAGACTTTAAAGGCAGGCCATAATCTAAATTTTTATAAAATCCGCTAAAAAATATATACTATACAAATTATATTAAACAATGCTGTTTAATTATAATATAACTTAATAATATAAATATATTATTTATATTTTAAAATATAAAAACTACTATTAAAAATAATTATATAAAACTATATAAATTATTTTTTGTATAATTGGCTTAATAAAAAATAAATATAATAAATTTATCATTAATACAATACGTATCAATATTTTAAAATAAAATATTAAAAGATTATTTTTTGATTTATTAGGAAGTGGTTATTCTATATGTATATATAAATAATAGTTTTTATTCATTGTATTGCAATTTCATACGCTTATTTTAAAGAGAACATCTCTCAACGCTTCCATCCTATTTTACGACAGCACCTATGAAATAGTATAATGATACCCCATTGAGCACAACTATCTTTACGCTTATGAAAGGGTAGACTGGTATCCATCATTATATTTTGGGAATCCCTATCACATCGCTCTTATTACTTGAAACACTTGCGAAGAAGCAAATCGGCGCCATCACACTATTTATCAGCACCCAATGTTGTGACAGATCTTGGCATTTAAGACGGTTCATAAGAACCATTTTTACTCCTTTCTTATACAAATTATATCCACATATTCATCCCGCTCGTGATGTGTAAGCAAGTAATTTAAATTAATTCAATATGAGAGAGATTTTGAATGAGAGAATCTTACGATATTGGGAATTCTTAATTAAATATATAAAAAATGGATTATCTTTATAAATCAGTATATTACCATTTAAGGAAAATATCCTAAAAATAAACTTCGTTTACAATTTTATTTACACGTTTCTATAAAACACAAATGACTATAAACATTCTATTTTGTAGCAGAGATTTTTAAAAACAATAAATTAACATTATATTCTCCTACTTTCCCAACCTGAATAGTCCTACAGTAATGATTTGTATACGTTTTTTTAATAGAATTCTGATAAGAATGAAAAAGTTTACAAGAAAAAACAACGGTGAATTATCTTTTAAAAATCACATACATTTCGAATTTAACCAACTCACAACGAATATGCTGTATTCTGAATAAAAATGTAAGAATTAACCATTTTGCCATTCATTTCAATTATGAGTATTTTACCATCTTTTTTATAAATATTCTATATTGTATAATTGATGCGGCAAAAACTCTGACAAATGGAGCCATTGGAACATAATCATGAAACGAATCCTGCTCGCAGAAGATGATAACGATATGCGTCGCTTTCTCGTAAAAGCCCTAGAACGTGCAGGCTATGAAGTCGCCGATTTTGATAATGGTATTAGCGCATATGAACGTTTACAAGAAGAACCATTTTCTCTTCTCCTGACTGACATTGTGATGCCAGAAATGGACGGAATCGAACTTGCACGGCGCGCTACTGAGATTGACCCTGATTTACGAGTAATGTTCATTACAGGTTTTGCAGCGGTTGCACTCAATTCAAATAGTGATGCCCCTCCTGATGCAAAAGTACTCTCTAAGCCATTTCACTTACGTGAACTCGTCAATGAGGTTGAAAAGATCCTTATCGCCGCTTAAAAGGACGCTTTTCTAAATTATTTGCATCTGTTGTAAGAGAAAATGAAATTAGGCATTGACGTTTGCCATTCTATATGGTGTATGCAACATCAGTGAATGGGCGTGTAGCTCAGCGGGAGAGCACTACGTTGACATCGTAGGGGTCACAGGTTCAATCCCTGTCACGCCCACCATTCAACTTTATATCATAAATAACTTGTTTATTTTTCATGTTTTTTTAGAGGTTAGGGATACCTAAATAAAAGTAGGGGAATAGGATTTTGCAACATACCTCTATAGGACGCTTTTTTTCGTCGAATTTCTCGAACAATTTTTTAAATTTTGTTGTGAAAAATTCTCTAAGTTTCTAACGAATGCAACAACAGTTTCATATTGCAATAAATCAGAAGGTTTTATTGTAAAACTCTTTTGACATGCATAAGCTTTTTTTCTAAAAAACGTTGTTTAGTTTCTGATCGATCCCCTATTTTATGATTCTTGCTTCTCTATTGACGCACATCTGTTGTCAAAATAGTTAGAGATATAACAACAGTCTCTTCAGTACATAAAAACACTTTGTTTATAGAGCGGTATTGAGTTTACTCATAGCAGGTTATCATAAAATATTTAAAAGAATAAAAAACACGATAAAAGCAAGTTTTTTATTCAAAAAAACAGTTTGATTTATAAGCATATTTTCTTATTTAATATGTTAAATAAGAAATCCGAATATTGTAGAGTTTTTTCATTCCAAATCTCTCCCATGTTAATCAATTAAAACCATCCCTCTTGCACGTTACAAGAAAGATTGGCATGTAGATAAAAATTGTACAAGAAAGCACTAAAATGCCTATAACTATCTGAAGAATTGAGGCCTATCGCGACATTGAAGCTGACAAATAGGGAAAGTGTACGCTCTGCCTACTTATCCCTTAAGTGTAAAGATGATGATTCTCAATGGATTTAGTATTATAGCATTCACGAGATTCGGTGTGAAATAGGCTTTTGAAAACTTTAAGGGCTGTCTCTTAAAAACAAACGCATAATGAATATGCATACAATAGTGCTCTATTCTTCACACGATATTCCCTATTGGAAACAATAATCACCTTGAATTGTATGCGTTTAAAATTTCAGATCTTATCTGTATAACATTTTAGTGTAAGCGTTATTTCATACTAAAAGACCTCTAGCACAAGGCCCAAACTATAAAAAATAAGAAAAAACGTTTGAAAATATAAATATAAAATTTAAAAACTTAACTCTGAGCTACAATCCACCTTCAGTCTCAATTCAAACAGAATATGTATAAAGTAACCTATAAATACGCAGCATACATTTTAAACCTATAAGAAAACTATAAACATTGCTAAAATTATAGCCTTCCCCTGAAAAAAAGTAACAACCACATTAAATTAAATTGGCAATAAATGTATCTCATTGAGAAAAAATATCTGGGCAATACATAGACAGCATCTTTTTATACAAAAAAACTCTAAAGTCGTAACGCATTATAGGGCATCGTTTTTATTACAGAAAAGAATCCTTCATCCCTTGAGAAGATGTTGTCTATAAACGCTCATCATAAACAGATAGCATTTTGTTTCTTCAATGTTTGATAAACGATCTTAAATAGAATTTATGATGTCTTGAAAATCAATCATACCAAAGGTCATACTGAAAAATATCATCATATTATTCATAAAAAATTTAAAGTAGAGATTTTTTGCAATTTTACCGACATTAGCGGTAATGCTTAAATTTTATCTCAGACATAACACTTTCATTTTTAGAAAAATAGAAAGAAGCACATAAAAGAAAGTTTTAGCCATCTGTTTTCTAACGCACGGAATGCAGCAGATATTAAAAGAATCAGAAATGGATGAAAAAATTAGCAGAAATATGTGGCAAGCAAATGTAGAGAGTTACCGTATTATATTAAAGCACTTTTTTGCTAGCCAGAAAACAGCATGAAATGCCTTTATATTCAAACAGCCAACAGAAAACGGCAATAGAAACAATAAAAAACATCAAAAAGGCTCAAGGCGTACAAAAAAATAGATTAACAGAATCAAAGAAAAACTTCCAAATCTTTTTAGCTATTAATTTTTTTAAACATGGTGATCCCGACAGGATTCGAACCTGTGACCCACGGCTTAGAAGGCCGTTGCTCTATCCAGCTGAGCTACGGGACCCAACACCCAACTGATCATTTTCTCAATTCAAAATAGCATCTTTAACTTAATGTGTCCAAGATTGCTGCCGATCACTGCGAAAATTATCAGAATAAGAAACAGCACGCCGAATCGACATATGTGTCTTTTCTACACGATAAGGGATAGCATTCTTGCGTGCAAAAGCAATAGCCTCTTCCTTCCTATTAAATCGGATTCTTACTTGACTATTCATATCAGATGTTGCCGTATACCCCATAAGAGGTTCTAGCATTTTTGCTTTCACCGGCTCATACTGTAGAATCCAAAAGCCTGTATTCCCCTTACCGGACTGCATAGCTGTTTTAGCAGGACTATAAATACGTGCGATCATGCCTTTTCCCTTCAGATTACACAATGCTCGAATGATCGTTGCTTGAATGACCTTTTCTCACCACACGCACCCAACTTGGGTCATTTTCACATACCGCATAAAATATTATGGTCGGAGCGATAGGATTCGAACCTACGACCCCCTGATCCCAAATCAGGTGCGCTACCAGGCTGCGCTACGCTCCGCCATTTACATTTATTTGATGCACATTTCCTAAAATTTTCACAAGAGAAGTGCAAGAGAAAAACACACTTTTTTTCAATTTTGTTGCATTTCTTTACAAAAAAACATGTTTTTAAATTCTTTCCTACTCAATAACATATTTTATTGACGAATAATAAAAACTAATCTCCGTAAAAATACAATCCCCATAAAAAATAATAAACGCCTCTCTCTATAAGGATTCCATAACTTTATTCTGTTTTAAGTAACTTCCACTGCATAAATTCTACAGAGAGAATTTGGAGAAAAAACTTAAATGTTATAAAAATTTCTCAAAAGGAACATGATACCTCTACTGTACCCATATAAAATTTAGCTAGATTAAGCTTCCTTTCCCTCTCTTTTTATTCTCCCAAGGATTAAAAAACTCTAATTTTTCCGTTTACCTAAGAGAGCGCGTGCTTTTATAAATCCAAGTCCATAAAAACATTTTTTCAAACAATAAAAGTTTTATTATAAATTAAAGTGAACAGCTCTCTTTAGAAACATTTCCAAATATAAAAATATATAGCTTGTATACGTGATGAAAAGAATATTCATCCAATAAAATCTCAAAGTGATTTAAACGACACGCATAAAAAAGTAAAAAATAATATTTTTTATTCTTAATAGATATCAAAAAGGTAAAAAATTTTAAATGACTTGTCTTTCCTCATATTTAAACAACAATAAAAGGAAAGAAGACATAAAGCCGTGATAATGAGTGTTTACATCTTTTTTTTATTCAAAACTTCAGCAATCACAGCACGGGTTATTTTTCTTTTTCGTTGTAATGCCAACTGATCAACAGAAGCAATAACATGCTTCAATGAAAATAAAGA
This sequence comes from Bartonella massiliensis, assembly GCF_902150025.1. Taxonomy (GTDB): domain Bacteria; phylum Pseudomonadota; class Alphaproteobacteria; order Rhizobiales; family Rhizobiaceae; genus Bartonella; species Bartonella massiliensis. Next base: position 85,835 of record NZ_CABFVS010000026.1, on the reverse strand, counting down.
ACGTTCACAACGGCTGATGAGATAATAAACCGTATCTGGATGCACAATAAGCTGCCTATCGGAAAAAAGCTTAAAGGCAACAGCTGTTAATAATGCACCATCTGGCTGATTAATTTCAACAAGCACTACCGAGTTAAGACGACTTTTTAGATCATTTAACTTCAAATTCCAAGTAGAAGGGAGTGTTCGTGCCGTCATCAATAAAGTAGCTTGTCGTGTATCAACATTTGCTTGCTTAACACTGTTAATTAAATGAAAAAGTTCTGTTTCATTAATTTCACCAGCATCAATATCCTCTATTAAAAATGATCTGCCTAAAGAAGCCCTAGCAACAGCTTGATCAATTTTATTGTGCTGAATCCTAAATGCATTTGCTTTTTGGAGCCATATATTCGAAAAGTGCGTTTTTCCTGATCCTTCTTTTCCAACCAAAACTGCAATAGGTAAGCTCCAATTTGGCCATTGGTCAATAAGCTGAAAAGCCATACGATTGCTATCCGTCACAACTAAATCATCAAATTGAAAAATCGGCTCATAAGGAAAGTTTAGAGATAATTGCGTTTCACGCCCATTCATTTTAGCGACTCCGAATTTCCACTTCGCGAATACATCTGAGAATTAAGATAAGTATGAAGAGCAAAACGAACTAAAACGCCAACAGCCGCAGCTGCAGGAACAGCAACAAGCATACCAGTAAAACCAAAGAGTGAAGCAAAAGCAAAAAGCGAAAACATTAACCACACGGGATGTAATCCTACCGATGATCCCACAAGTTTTGGTTGAAGAATATACCCCTCAATAAATTGACCAATTAAAAAGAGAACGATTACGATGATGATTCCACCCCAATTATTGGGATAAAACTGGACCCACGCAATACCAACAGAAAGAACTAAACCACTCATTGTACCAATATAAGGAACAAAGCTAATAAGGCCAATAAACATACCAATCAAAAGACCAAAGTTAAGTCCTGAGATTGTTAAACCAATAGCATAATAGCCTCCCAATATGAGACAAACAGTTCCTTGTCCACGAACAAAACCTGCAATAGCTCTATCCATTTCATGAAAAATACTACGAACAGTTTCAAGATGGTCACGCGGTATCAACGAATCAATTGCTGTCACCATACGCGGCCAATCTAATAACATATAAAACGCCACCACAGGCGCCACAACAAATAGGCTAATAATATTAACGATAGACTTTCCTGATTTTAAAAGTGAATTCAAAAGAGATGTAATAAAGTCAGAACCTTCTCCTAAAAATCCTTTAATATTACTTCGTAATTCATTTGGATCACTCCCAAAATAGCGCCTTATCCAATCAAAATCATGCTCAACAAAAAAAGTTTGAATACGATTAATATAAACAGGTAAGCCATCACTCACAAATTGCTGTATTTGCCAACTAATGATAGGAATCAAAATAACTAAAGCAGCAACAAAGATAATAACAATAAATAAGGTAATGAGAACAGTACCAAAAACACGACGAATACCAAACTTTTCAAGGAGTTGAACAATGGGATTAAGAAAATAAGCCAACACAATCCCTGCCACAAAAGGAAGCAAAATCGATCCAAAAACAAACATAAAAAGAATGAAAAAAATCAACGTCCCAAGCCAAAAAAAGATTTGCTTTTTCATATTATTGGGCAACGGTAATTGAGTATATGCGGGCATATAAGTCTTATAACGGTCACGGGATGTATTCTCACTTGCTTTCTTTTTTATAAGTTTCCAAGAAGACTGTCCGTGATTATCTGATATCTTGTTCATAAAATATCCTAAAAAAAATTCTTCACAAAAATTATAAACATCTTCAAAATAAGGTACAAGAAAAGTTCAAAATAAGGTACAAGAAAAGTTGCTTATTTTCTTATCAATATCTCTTGCAGAGAAAACTCTATCATGGCATTGCATAACGTCAAAACCTGATTTTCCATTACAAGGAAGGCTCCAATGAGCAATCAAGATCTTACAAATAATAACTCCAAGGCGGAGGACAAGTCTAAAGTTGGTCTTACCTACGCAAAAGCTGGTGTAAACATCGATATGGGTAATGCTATGGTAGAAAAAATAAAACCCTTTATACGCGCGACAAAACGAGCCGGAGCAGATGCAGAAATTGGGGGGTTTGGTGGCCTTTTTGATTTAAAAGCAGCGGGTTTTACAGATCCTATCTTAGTTGCAGCCAATGATGGTGTGGGAACAAAATTAAAAATTGCCATTGAAGTTGGTCACCATAGCACTGTAGGTATCGATCTAGTGGCTATGTGTGTCAATGATTTACTTGTACAAGGGGCAGAACCTCTCTTTTTTCTCGATTATTTTGCTACTGGAAAGCTTGACCCTGAACAAGGTGCCGCAATCGTTTCTGGTATTGCAGAAGGCTGTAAACAAGCCGGCGCTGCTCTTATTGGGGGAGAAACTGCAGAAATGCCAGGAATGTACGCAGAGGGAGATTATGATTTAGCAGGTTTTGCGGTAGGCGCATGCGAACGCAGTGCACTGCTCCCTTCAAAAGACTTAACAGAAGGCGATATTATCTTAGGTCTCAGCGCCTCTGGAATTCATTCTAACGGCTTTTCGCTTGTTCGACGAATCATCCAGCAAAATTATCTTAAATGGAATGACCCTGCCCCTTTTGCACCTCAAAGCAGTCTTGGTGCAGCACTCCTTACACCAACGCGCATTTATGTGAAATCGCTTCTTCCTATCATGCGAAAATACGAAGGGATTAAAGCTCTTGCGCACATTACGGGTGGAGGCTTTCCTGAAAATATTCCACGCATCATTCCCTCTTCTCTCAGCGCTGAAATTAATCTTTCTAGCATCAATGTTCCCTCCGTCTTTTCATGGATTGCCAAACAAGGTAAAATAGAAGAAACAGAAATGTTACGAACTTTCAATTGTGGTATTGGCATGATCATTATCGTAGCACAGCATGCCGCTGAAACAATTACGCAAGCTCTTGAAAAAAATGGAGAGACTGTAACGCCTCTTGGCATTTTAACAAAACGCCAAGATCAAAATAAAGGAATACTTTATAAAGGGGGACTGCATTTATGAAAAAACAAATCGTCGTTTTCATTTCTGGTAATGGCTCCAATATGGTCGCCCTTGCTCAAGCAAGTCAACAAAAAGAGTATCCTGCTAAAATTGCCGCAGTTATTTGCGATAATCCCCGTGCAAAAGGTATTGAAAAGGCACAAAATCATAACTTACCTATTCATATTGTTGATCGCAAAATCTACAAAACAAAAGAAGAGCATGAAGAAGATATTTTCACGATTTTAGATCAATATAAACCGGATTTTCTCTGCTTTGCAGGGTATATGCGTCTTATCTCATCACGTTTCGTCAAACTTTATGAAGGACGAATTTTAAACATTCATCCTTCTCTTTTGCCTTCATTTAAAGGTTTAAACACGCATGAAAGAGTTTTACAAGCAGGCGTAAGAATCACTGGTTGCACTGTTCATCTTGTTACAGAAGACATGGATGCTGGAAAAATCCTTGCTCAAGCAGCCGTTCCGGTCTGTCCTGATGATACCTCTGAAGACTTAGCACAAAGAGTTCTTAAGGTAGAACATAAACTCTACCCTGAAGCCTTAAAAACATTTATTGAAGGAGAGAGTAAAATGGTCGATACGCAACAACAGCTCTTATCCTTTTGAGATACAACGGACTTGTTCAATAATTTTCAGTGCTTCTGATGATAAGGGGCACGCGAAATTCTGTTTTAGCATCCCGTTTTCCTTTCATATTCTCGAGCCAAAAATAGTCCATATATCCCCATCAACTTGATCTTTATGAATATGACATAAGGGATTTCTACGACCCCCTGTAAGGATAAGCAAACGCAGAGCCAATTGTGTTATGGTTGATGCTTCGCAAAGTGTTTTATAAAAAGCCGGCACATCTTTCCAATCCATTGCTGGTCTATTAATAGTTTTATAGCGTTATTTTCCTAAAAGAGCGCGTGCTTTTTTGTTGCTTGTAAATCAACATCCAACCCCAAGGCAGCCGCATGTTTGAGACAATGATTAAGACAGTTCAATACTGTCAATGGGAGCGAGGGTATTGCGTATCTTTAGTTTGTGTAATCTCTGAAACGGGCAGACAACCTAATTTAGGGAGAATGTAAAGTCGCAAGAGAGAAAACCAATTCCCATTTTTACCATCACCTTTTAATTCAGCTTTACGACTTTCAAAAGCATCTAGTGCAATATCTTTTAAATAATGGAGATTGCTTATTGCCTCACGCTTTTGTTTCTCACGTTCTTTAATGGGGTCACGACCTTCGCGTAAAACAGAGTGCTCACCAGTTGCTAATTCATGGGTTTGTTTTAAAGAGATATTTCTTAAAGCTCCCCCAAATCCATTTCATGATGGCATCTATGAATGGTATAACGGTAAAGCCCCCTAAAATAATATAAAATCCATTGAGCACCCCCATTTTTACGTTTATGAAGGAGCACACCGGCATCATCACACTATTTGCCAGACTTTGAGTGTTGCAACAGATCTTGGCACTTAAGACGGTTCATGAAAAGCCATTTTTATTATCCAAATTTTATCCACACACTCATCCCGCTTGTTATATGCAAATGGGTGATTTTGATTGATTCAATATACAGAGCTCTTCAAATAAGAGTATCTTACGTTATTCGAGGCTCTCATTCAACATACAAAACAGTGAATTATCATTATAAATCAATATCTTGTAAAGTATATCAGCAACCTACAGTATTTTCCAACACTGTACGTATTGATAGCTATCATAAAAAAACTCTATGAAATGTTGACAGGGGAAAGCCTATTTCTTCATAAATTTTTACATAGAATGTGCAACTTTTTAAATTTTAATTAAATTTCAAAACTGTTCTTTTTTATTCAGTTCTCTGACATCGCCATGAGCTCTATTGATTAAAATACTCTCATATTTTCCCCTAAAAAATCTTAAAATGTGCGGTTTTTCTATTGTATTATGATGAAAGTGTTTCTTTAACTGTTAAGGCTAACTGTTTGAGTGTAAAAGGTTTAGATAAAAAACCAAAAACAGCATCTTGTGGAAGATTCTTAGCAAAAGCATCTTTTGCATATCCAGAAACGAAAAGAAATTTGATATCAGGATAGTTTTTACGGACTTCCCTCAATAAAGTAGGTCCATCCATTTCTGGCATCACCACATCGGAAACAATAATATCAACAGCCCCCTTTTTTTCCTCAAGAATAGAAAGAGCTTCCACCCCGCTTGCCGCCTCTAAAACCGTATATCCTCTCATTTGAAGAGCCCTTACGCCCCCCATTCTGACCGCATCCTCATCTTCAACCAATAAAACAGTCGCAGATCCTGTTAGGTCTATATTTTTATCTTTCTCTTCATCTTTTTCAACCTTTTGAGAAATGCTTCCTTTTATACGGGGGATATAACGAGGCAAAAAAATATGAAATATTGCTCCTTCTCCCTCTTTACTGTCACAATAAATATACCCACCGCTCTGCTTGACAATTCCATAAACCATTGATAAACCAAGGCCTGTTCCTTTTCCAACTTCTTTGGTTGTAAAAAATGGCTCAAACATTTTTTCTTGTATAGCGGCAGATATCCCAGTCCCTGTATCTGAAATAGTTAATTGCACATACTCACCAATCGCTAAACCAAGATGATTAAATTCAGTACTTTGTTGTTTTGTAATATTGTTTGTCGCAATCGTAACAATACCTCCATCGAACATGGCATCACGTGCATTAATAACCAAATTCATAATCACACGCTGAAAAGATGCTTGATCGACTTCTACGCTCCATAAATCTCTTCCATGGATAATTTTTAACTGAGTATTATTCCCTAAAAGTGGCAAAATAAGATTGCGAATGTCTGATAAAAATTCTGTAAAATCAACCTCTTCAAGTCGAAGTGTTTGCTTTCTAGAAAAAGCGAGTAATTGCTGTACAAGAGCAGCCGCACGATTAGCATTATTTTTAATATTGATTAGATCAGCATGAGCAGGATCAGAACTACGATGCGTATTTAAAAGAAGATCACATGACATTAAAATTGCGGTTAAAACATTATTAAAATCATGAGCAATGCCACCAGCCAATTGTCCAACAGCCTGCAGCTTCTGACTTTGCACCATTTTATCTTCAAGCGTTTTTTGTTCTGTTGTTTCAATGACAGAGATAATAACTAAATCTTGTATCGAATCACTATAATAGGACGGCATAGACATAACATGAAGCCGTAAATGGCGTTCTTCATTCTTTTCTAAAACAGTTTCTAGAGAAACAAAATAATTTTTATTGCTCGCAATCTTCTGAAAGGCACGCTCTAACTGCCCATAATCATGACGAGAAATAACATCATAAAAATTGATAGTTTTGCCCATACATCCTGTGAGTGATGAAAAAACATTATTCATATAGGCCAATTTCCCTGCCTGATCCACCACGGCTATTGCAAAAGGACTCGCATCAAAATATTCTTCTAATATATTAGGTAGTTTTAATTGATCGTTCTCTTTTTTTTCTATTTGTTGTGGAATAATCACAATGCGATAAATAGCTTCCTCCTCTACGAGAGAAGAAGCAGATATAAAACAATGAAATATTTTCTCACCAGTCGTCTGTGAATTTAAACATAACAAAAAACTATAAGGTAAAGAATAACCTGAACTTTGATATCTATTGATTTGTAAACAAATATCACTCCATGAGATCTGAGCACCAACGTTTTCAAATAACGAATCAAAATGATATTGACCTACGGTAAAATTTGCTAAATCAATTGAAAACCATTCAGCAAAAACCACATTAGCATAAAGGAGTGTTCCTCGTGCATTAACGGATACAAAACCAACAGGTGCTTGGTCTAAGTGATTAATCGCCTCTTGAAGGTTTGAGAAAAAAACTTCTTGGGTTTGTTGTAAATGCGAAATATCGCTAATACGCCAAAATAAAAGCTTTTTTTTCCGTTTTGTAATTGGTTGGACAGAAATATTATACCAAACAGATTTTTTTTGTGTAGAATTGGTAAAAATTGGTTGCTCTACTCTTAATTCTTCTTGCGCAGCAAAGTTATTGCAGGCTGCAACTTTTAAGCGATATGAAAGTGCACCTGCTCCTGGAAGATCAGCAATAACCCTATAACAAGACTCTTCAGGCTTATAGGTCAGAATTTTTTGATAGTTTTGATTAGAATAATAAACAAAACCAGAAAGATCAGAGATGACAACTGCATCATCGCTCTTATTAAAGATGCTAAAATCAAAATCTTCATGCAACCACAATGCATGGTATCTTAAAATTCCCATTCCACTTAAAATGAGTGTTGCAACACCGATAATTGCTAGAAACAACAAAAATGCCAACGTAGCCTTTTGTAAATAACTTTGTGGATAAAAAAAATCTAAAACACCCACGATGAAAAAGAAAACTAAGATAAAAACAACACCCAAAATAGCAACTCTCCGATGAAAAGAAGACGCTGACCTTTCATTATTCTCAAAACCTTTATCCATCTTTTATTGCCTCAGATTATAGCTGTTTCTTATACTACGGAATTCCTTTATATTCATTGTTATAAAGTATATACTATGATATCATTCCTTTAAGAAAGCTCACTTAAGTTAAAAAGTTTATTTCTTGTCTTGTAAGCGAACCTTTAAAGGTATGTGTGTAAATTTATCTCAATAAAAAATGATATTTCCATACCAAAATGGGAGAAAGTCTATGGTTACCTGGTTATCAGACAAAGTAGGTGTATCTGCTGCAAACATAACGATAAGTTTTTTATTTTTTATAATAACAATCGTAGCTATTGCCATAATTATCTTGTTTTTACGCCGTTTAAATACAGGAAGATTTAGCATTAATAGAAAAAAAACTCCATCACGATTAGCATTATGTGAAGCAATTTCTATAGATCGAGCACGCCGCCTTATTTTAGTTCGTTGTGATAATAAAGAACATTTGCTCCTTATTGGTGGATTAACAGATGTGGTTGTAGAATCCGATATTACCAGCATATCTAGAACACAAAAGAGAGAAATCCCTCCCCATTCAAATCCCGCCCTTACAGAAAAGGACAATGTGCCAGATAAAACCTCTTCTTCTTTTTCGAATCAAGCGGTACACGATTCAGCAATCACAGCTGAAATAGAAGGAAGGCAAGAACCATCTTTATTTATTCCCACCTCTCCAAAATAAAATATGCAATTTTATCACGACGAACTTCATTTGTTTATCATTTCAGTGGTTTTAATCATCGCGATAAACTCTCTCACGTCGTTCGTGACGCTCTTGTGCCTCCAACGACAAAACAGCAATTGGCCGAGCCTCAAGACGCTTTAGACTAATGGGCTCCCCGGTTTCTTCGCAAAAACCATATGTCCCGTCATCAATGCGCTCTAAAGCAGCATCTATTTTTGAAATAAGTTTTCTTTGACGATCACGAGCACGTAATTCGATTGTACGATCAGTTTCACAAGATGCCCTATCGGTCAAGTCGGGCTGTCCCACATTCTCTTCCTGCAAATTCTCTAAAGTTTCACGCGCTTCTTTTAAAATATCATTCTTCCAAGAAATCAATTTAGCACGAAAATACGCCTTTTGCCGTTCATTCATAAAAGGCTCATCTTCACTAGGGCGATATTGACCATTAATCTCTTCGCTCATGCAATAAAAAATCTCCACATATGCTCTGTGCGGTCTATATATTGTGCAATTCCCATTAACACAAGGGTAAAATGTTTTTTCATCACAATCTACAAGTGTATCTAAATACGCTATTTGGTCTTGATTGCTTTTTGTCTACGTTGAATACTTGATAAAAAATCATCGAAAAATGATTTTTCTCGTTTATTAAAAAACTCAAAAAGAAGAAAATTCAAATATGAGTGCCATATTATCCTCACTTCCTCATTATACTATAATTTAAATGCAGCAACTCATTATTTCACCCAAACAAAAAATAAAAATCTTTATAAAGACAAAGTGTGATATCCACGTTTCAAATACATCAAAGCATCTCTTCCTTGACTACAGTTTATTGCAACAACTTCACCAATCATATAGATAGTGGGTTGCATGTTCGTGCCAACAAATCAAACGACAATCAAAAGATGCTAAAGCGTCTGAAAGACTAGACGCCCCTGTCTGCAAAGTTCCCCATTGAGCAACATTAAAACGCTCATTTGACCTAACATTGCAACGCTTTGAAAAAATATCCGCTAATGGACGATGTTTTCCTGCCAAGCTATTAACACAAAAATTTCCATTCTCCATAAACACTTGATTCTTCAGATTATGACGCATAAGACAAACAAGAAGCATTGGAGGATCATCCTATAAAGAACAACATGCCGAAATTGTCACCCCGCGCTTTCCCTTAATGCCATCTGTTGTTACAATATGCACAGCACCTGCAAAATGGCTCATAGCATCTCGATATTCTTGCGAAGAAATGGTAATATTATCTTGAAGTTTAGGCATCAAACATGTTTTATGATTCGACATATCTTTCACTTATCAAACTTTAAAATTTCAAGCGTTCTTTCTATAAAAAGATCTATAGTAGATATTTTTTCTTTTTCGTCATAACACAAAAGATGTTTGTGTATACACAGCGACATGATAAAAGCAGCCAATCAAGGAGATTTTAATGCCCCCTTCTCATCTCATTTCACCTTCACTCTTGGCTTCTGACTTTTCTAAACTTGGACAAGAAATATTAGATGTTGTCGATGCGGGTGCAGATTGGCTCCATCTTGATATCATGGATGGGCACTTTGTTCCTAACATCACCTTTGGGCCTGAAATCATCAAAGCCCTGCGTCCATTAACCAAAGCAACATTTGATGTCCACCTAATGATCAAACCTGTTGATCCCTATTTGGAAGCTTTTGCAAAAGCGGGTGCCGATATTATAACGACTCATGCTGAAGCAAGTCCTCATCTTCATCGTTCACTCCAAACAATTAAAGCACTGGGTAAAAAAGCAGGAATTGCACTCAATCCAAGCACTCCTGAACATGTCCTTGAATATTTGCTTGATCAATTAGATCTCATCCTCATCATGACGGTCAATCCCGGTTTTGGTGGACAACATTTTATTCCAGAAATAAAAGATAAAATTAAGCGTGTTAAAAGCATGATTGCCAACCGCCCTATTGATCTTGAAGTTGATGGTGGTATCACCGTTGATACAATTGGAATAACTGCAAAAGCTGGTGCAAATGTATTTGTCGCAGGCTCTGCAATTTATAAAAACGGAAACAAAGAGCTTTATAAAACACGCATAAGTGCATTGCGCCAAGCCGCAATCCTCTCACAACAAGGAAAAAAATAATGATCGCACGTTATTCTCGCCCTGAAATGGTCGCAATTTGGTCCCCCGAAACGAAATATCGCATTTGGTTTGAAATTGAAGCCCATGCCTGTGATGCCCTTGCTCAACTGGAGATTATTCCGAAAGAAGCCGCCAAGGTCATTTGGGAAAAAGGGGCAGCCGCTAAATTTGATGTTAATCGCATTGATGAAATTGAAGCCATTACCAAACATGATGTTATCGCATTTCTAACCCATCTCGCTGAATTCATTGGACCAGAAGCACGTTTTATCCATCAAGGTATGACCTCATCTGATGTTCTCGATACAACGTTGAGCATTCAATTGATGCGTGCGAGTGATATTTTGCTCAAGGATATAGACCAACTTCTTGAAGCCTTAAAAAGACGTGCTTTTGAACATAAAGAGACCGTCACCATTGGACGAAGTCATGGTATTCATGCTGAACCAACAACATTTGGAGTCAAATTTGCTCTCGCATATGCTGAATTTTCCCGTTGTCGTAAACGTCTTCTTGCAGCACGCGAAGAAATTTCTACTTGCGCAATTTCAGGTGCTGTAGGAACGTTTGCCAATATCGATCCACACGTTGAAGAACACGTCGCAAAAGCCTTTGGAATGCGTGCTGAACCCGTTTCTACCCAAGTAATACCGCGGGATCGTCATGCTATGTTTTTTGCAACACTTGGTGTTATTGCATCCTCTATTGAAAGGTTAGCGATAGAAATACGCCATTTACAGCGAACGGAAGTTCTTGAAGCAGAAGAGCACTTCTCACCAGGACAAAAAGGGTCATCAGCAATGCCTCATAAACGTAATCCCGTTTTAACAGAAAATTTAACGGGATTGGCCCGTATGGTCCGTGCATTTGTACTTCCTGCCATGGAAAATGTAGCCCTTTGGCATGAACGTGATATTTCTCACTCATCTGTTGAGCGTTATATTGGTCCTGATGCAACGATTACACTTGATTTTGCTCTTTCTCGCCTCACATCTGTCATTGAAAATTTAATTGTCTATCCAGAAAATATGCAAAAAAATCTCAATAAATTCCGAGGTCTTGTTCACTCACAACGGGTACTTTTAGCACTTACACAAGCAGGAATCAGTCGCGAAGATTCGTATCGGATTGTACAACGAAATGCGATGAAGGTTTGGGAACAAGGAAAAGACTTTTTAGAAGAACTGCTCCATGATAAAGAGGTTACCAACGCTTTAAGTGAAGCAGAGATTCGAGAAAAATTTGATCTTTCTTATCATACCAAACATATCAATACGATTTTTAAACGTGTTTTTGAAGGACAATAAAACGACATAGAAAGCCTAAATTTATTCCACCTATGATCAAAATCTATTGTAACAAAGAAAACAATTCATGAAAGCAAATCAACTCGATATTCTTATTATTCCAGGCTACAAAGGTTCTGGTCCTGATCATTGGCAAACACGCTGGGAAAAAAAAATGTCGACAGCCCGCCGCATAGAACAAGCTCATTGGTCAAAACCTATTTGTGAAGAGTGGGTTAGCGAAGTTAAAACTGCCATCGCACAAGCGCAAAGACCTGTGATGATTATTGCTCATTCATTAGGTGTTCCTACCGCTATTCATGCGACTATACAAAATACAGAAAAAATTTGTGGTGCTTTCTTTGTTGCACCTCCAGATGTCTCCAATGAAAAAATACGTCCCAAACATTTAATGACATTTGGCCCTTATCATCGTCAAAAATTGCCTTTTCCTTCTATTGTCATAGCCAGCCGTAACGATGAATTTTGTCAATTTTCCGTAGCAGAAAAAATTGCCAATGATTGGGGGGCGCTCCTTGTTGATGCCGGCTATTCTGGCCACATTAATGCAGAATCTGGACACGGACCTTGGCCTGAAGGACTTATGGTCCTCTCTCACTTTCTGGCAAAAATTTGATCCAAAAAAGGGTATCTTTTTACTTAATACCTCCGGATCTTTACTTTTGAGTAGATGTATCATGACAAAAATTGTAAAAGTATTATAGCAATATCATTGAGAATTTCTATCAATTAGGATAATATCATTTAAATTAATGTTATTAGAACCTCTCAAGATAAACAGAGAAGCGTAATGAATCGTCGCCACCGTATTTATGAAGGCAAGGCCAAAATTTTATATGAAGGACCTGAACCAGGAACGTATATTCAATTTTTTAAAGATGATGCTACGGCCTTTAATGCAAAAAAACATGAAATTATCGACGGAAAAGGGGTTTTAAACAACCGAATTTCGGAACATATTTTTAGCCATCTTGGGCGTTTGGGCATCCCAACACATTTTATCAAACGCATAAATATGCGCGAACAGCTTATTAAAGCAGTGGAAATCATTCCATTAGAAGTTGTTGTTCGAAATGTTGCAGCGGGTTCTCTTGCTAAGCGTTTAGGACTAGAAGAAGGAACCCCACTTCCACAATCCATCATTGAGTTCTATTATAAAAATGATTCTCTTGATGATCCTATGGTGACAGAAGAACACATCACTGCTTTTGGGTGGGCTGTCCCACAAGAGTTAGAAGATATCATGCAACTTTCAATTCGTATTAATGATTTTCTTTCAGGGCTTTTTGCCGCTGTCAACATCCAATTAATTGATTTCAAAATGGAATTTGGTCGCCTATGGGAAGATGAGACAATGCGCATTGTTCTTGCTGATGAAATTTCACCTGATTCTGCACGATTATGGGATATGCAAACACGAGAAAAAATGGATAAAGATCGTTTTCGTCGTGATATGGGAGGGCTTATTAATGCCTATCAAGAGGTTGCCAAACGCCTCGGTATTATGAATGAAAATGAACCGACTCGACCAAGTGGTCCCGTCCTCGTAAAATAAAAAATTTGTCAAGGTCAAAGTAAAATAACATCACCTTCTATCAAGACACCTCTTCAAAGGAGAGGTTCTTTTAACGACAGGAAGAAAAAAATGAAAGCACGCATTACAGTTACTTTAAGGGAAAGCGTCCTTGATCCACAAGGAGAAGCAATTGTTGGTGCTTTAAAAAGTTTGGCTTTTGAAGGTATTCAATCTATTCGTCAAGGAAAAGTCTTTGATATTGTTCTTGATGACCAACCGTCTCAAACAGCAAAGAAAAAACTTGAGCAAATGTGTGAAGAGTTACTCGCAAATACTGTCATTGAAAATTATACTATCGAACTTCTTTAAGTGGAACGCTTATGAAAACTGCCATCATTCAACTTCCAGGATTAAATCGCGATCGAGATATGGTTGCAGCGTTGTATCATATAACAGGAGTTGAACCACTCAGAATTTGGCAAACAGAAACAACAATTCCAGATGTAGATGTTATTATTATTCCTGGCGGCTTTTCTTATGGTGACTATTTGCGATGTGGCGCTATCGGAGCGCGAACCCCCATTTTAAAAGCCATTCGTGAAAAAGCACAAGAAGGTGTTACAATAATAGGTATTTGTAATGGATTTCAAATTTTAGTGGAAGCTGGATTATTACCTGGAACTTTAATGCGTAATGCTTCCTTAAAATTTGTTTGCCGTGAGGTTAAACTTGAAGTTGTTAACGCCAGAACAAAATTTTCTCGATATTATTCTAAAGGACAAATTATTCGTTGTCCTGTTGCGCATCACGATGGAAATTATTTTGCTGACAATGAAACATTACAACAGATGGAAGACAATGAACAAATTGTTTTTCGTTATGCAGAAAATACAAATCCTAATGGCTCCATAAAAGATATTGCTGGTATTGTTAATAAAGCTGGTAATATTCTTGGCATGATGCCCCATCCTGAAAACCTTATTGAACCCGCCCATGGAGGAATTGACGGTCTTTTTCTTTTTCAAAGTGTTTTAGAATTAGTCAATAGCTAACGCCACCAAAATCCTTCTTCCCTATTATTGAAAAAACAAAGGTCTATATCATTTTTTACGTCGTAAATTTATAAGCGAAGTTCTTTATAAACAACAATGGATATTATTCTCTAAACACATCATGATTTAAAATTGTTTTTGGTTTTGAAATCCACCTAACCAAACGAAAAAAATCTTCAGCTTATGTCCTTATGAACATTTTTATTATTAAACCACGTAGTTTTCCATAACATAAGCTGCTAGATTAAAAAAATAAAATGCTATATTTCGATTAATTTGATGGATAAATACTCATGAATCCTTGCAATAACATCACAATTACCCCAGAGCTCATTGCACAACACGGCTTAAAAGAGGATGAATATCAACGTATCCTAACATTAATCGGTAGAGAACCAACATTTACTGAACTGGGGATTTTTTCTGCAATGTGGAATGAACATTGTTCCTATAAATCCTCTAAAAAATGGCTCAAAACGCTTCCAACAGAAGGAAAATGTGTCATTCAAGGACCTGGTGAAAATGCTGGTGTTGTCGATATTGGTGAAGGGCAATGTGTTGTTTTCAAAATGGAAAGTCATAACCACCCTTCTTATATTGAACCCTATCAAGGGGCAGCAACAGGTGTTGGTGGTATTTTGCGTGATGTCTTTACAATGGGTGCCCGTCCTGTTGCAGCGATGAATGCATTGCGTTTTGGTGCTCCTGATCACCCCCGAACACGCCATCTTGTTGCTGGCGTTGTTTCTGGAATTGGTGGTTACAGCAATTCTTTTGGTGTTCCAACAGTTGGTGGAGAGATCAATTTTGATAAGCGCTATAATGGTAATATCCTTGTTAATGCTTTTGTCGCTGGTATTGCAAAAACAGATGCCCTTTTTTATTCTAAAGCACAAGGTGTAGGACTTCCCGTTGTTTATCTTGGTGCAAAAACAGGACGCGATGGTGTTGGTGGAGCAACAATGGCTTCTGCTGAATTTGATGATTCAATTAGTGAAAAACGTCCAACCGTTCAAGTTGGTGATCCTTTTACAGAAAAATGTCTTCTTGAAGCCTGTTTGGAGCTCATGGAACTTGGCGCCGTTGTTGCTATTCAAGATATGGGGGCTGCAGGACTTACCTCTTCTGCTGTTGAAATGGGTGCAAAAGGAAATCTAGGAATACAGCTTAATCTCGATACCGTTCCTGTTCGTGAAGAAAACATGACAGCCTATGAAATGATGCTTTCCGAAAGTCAAGAACGTATGCTCATGGTCCTTAAACCAGAGTTAGAAAAGCAAGCTGCAGCCATTTTTCATAAGTGGGGGCTGCATTTTTCTATCATTGGAAAAACAACCGATGATTTACGTTTCCGTGTATTTCATCAAGGAGAAGAGGTTGTCAATCTTCCTATCAAAGAACTTGGTGATGAAGCGCCTGTTTATGATCGTCCTTGGAGTGAACCTGCAAAAAAAACAGTCCTGAAAGCAGAAGACTTTAAAAAAGTTGAGAATCTTGGTGATGCACTTTTGTCCTTATTGAATTCTGCTGATCAAAGCTCAAGGCGATGGATTTATGAACAATATGATACCCTTATCCAAGGAAACAGCCTTCTTTGTCCCGGAAGTGATGCAGGTGTTATCCGCATCAATAATCAGAGTAAACGTGCTCTTGTTTTTTCTTCTGATGTAACACCTCGCTATTGTGAAGCAGACCCTTATGAGGGAGGGAAACAAGCTGTCGCAGAATGCTGGCGAAATATTAGCACGACAGGTGCAACACCACTGGCTGCGACAGATAATCTCAATTTTGGGAATCCTGAAAAACCTGAAATTATGGGACAACTGGTTTTTGCAATTAAAGGCATCGGAGAAGCTTGCAGAAGCCTCGACTTTCCTATTGTTTCAGGCAATGTTTCTCTTTATAATGAAACAAATGGGGAAGCTATTCTTCCTACCCCCACAATTGCTGGTGTAGGCCTTCTGAGTGACTGGTCTAAAATGGTAACAATAAGTGGTATGCAAGATGGAGATAGTCTCATTTTAGTAGGAGCATGTGGCTCTCATTTAGGACAATCAATCTATGCACGTGACATTTTAAATATTGATGCCGGTGCCCCTCCTCCCGTAGATTTGCAACTTGAAAAAAAACATGGTCAATTTGTTCGAGATGTCATTCATAGTGGTTTTGTTCATGCTGCTCATGACATTTCTGATGGGGGATTAGCAATTGCACTAGCAGAAATGGTGATTAAAGCGGGTAAAGGAATCAAAGTAAAATTAAGCCATAAATCTCCCCACCATGCAGAACTTTTTGGAGAAGACCAAGGACGTTATCTTTTAGCCGTCAAACCTGATGCTCTCAGCAGTCTTAAAGAGCATGCACAAACCCATGCCGTTTCTTTAATAGAGCTAGGCCAAGTTGAGGGAGATTCGCTTGATATAGATGGGATATTCACACTTTCAATAGACAAGCTTACACAAGCCTATGAGAACTGGTTTCCACAATTTATGGGTGAAGTATAAAAAATATTCTTTCTTTAACAGCTTTTATAAAAAAATGAATAACATAGGAGAATAATAATGGCAATGAGTGCCCATGCAATTGAAACGCTTATTCGTGAAGGTATTCCCGATGCTACTGTAATAATTCGTGATCTTGCTGGAGATGGGGAACATTATGCTGCAGAAGTTATTTCTGAAAGTTTTCGTGGTAAAACGCGTGTTCAGCAACATAAAATGGTCTATGATGCCCTGAAAGGCAATATGGGAAATGACCTTCATGCCTTAATGTTGCAAACGAATATTCCCAAATAATCTAAAATTTCTTCTTGCATTCATTCATTCAATACGATTAGAAATAGTAAGAAGATCATTACACACTTATACAAATCTGAGATATCGAGGGATAAAAATGGCCACTGTTTATGATTTTATTGACAACGAAATTAAAACAAATGACGTCATTTTATTCATGAAGGGGACGCCTGATACTCCACAATGCGGTTTTTCAGGACAAGTTGTTCAAATCCTTAACTATTTAGGATTGAATTATAAAGGAATTAATATCTTAACTTCTGATGAATTGCGTCAAGGGATCAAAGATTACTCAAATTGGCCAACAATTCCACAGCTTTATATCAAAGGTGAATTTGTAGGAGGCTGTGATATTGTTAAAGAAATGTTTCAAAATAATGAGTTACAACAACTTTTGAAAGAAAAAAACATTCCCTTTAAACAATCATAGGTATCTTTCATTTTATTCAGATTCTTCAAAGAGAGCTGTTTTCAGACGAAATTTTTATTTCAAGGATGCCATATGTCATATTCAGTTGATGAACAAACGCATAATGATGCGATTAGAGCAAAAATTGGCTATAAAGAATTTGTTATTCTTATTGCTTCACTCATGGCTATTAACGCTATAGCTGTAGATATTATGTTGCCGGCTATGCCCAATATTTTGGAAGGCTTAAAAGTTCTCAACGAAAATGATCAACATTATATCATTTCGAGTTATCTTATTAGTTATGGTATTGCTCAAATATTTTTTGGTCCAATAAGCGATCGGTATGGACGACGCAAACTTATTCTTCTTGGGCTTGCGTTTTATTCATTTACAGCAATTGGCTGTGCCTTTGTAACTGATTTTTCTCTCTTACTTGTTTTGCGTATTTTGCAAGGTATTGGAGGCGCTGCTATGCGCGTTCTTACGGTTTCTGTCGTACGAGATCTCTACAGTGGTCGAAAAATGGCAGAAGTCATGTCTATTGTTATGATGGTTTTTCTTGTTGCCCCAATGGTTGGCCCCGCAGCAGGGCAAATCATTTTACTGCTCGGACATTGGCAATTTATTTTTATTTTCATGGCGATGATTGGTTTTGGGTTGATGATTTGGATACTATTCCGCTTACCTGAAACACTTCATGAACAACGCCCTCTTTCCTTTTCTTCCATAAAACACAACTTATGGATTGTTGTGACAAATCGTACAACACTTTGCTACACACTTGCAGCGTCCATCATTTTAGGCTGTATTTTTATTGCTGTTAATACATCACAACAAACCTATGAAGGGATTTATAATTTAGGTTTCTTGTTTCCGGTAGCATTTGCCATCGGTGCTGCATTTCAAGCTTTTTCATCATTCATGAATTCTCAATTTGTGGGACGTCTTGGAATGCGACGTATTGCACATACAATGCTTTTGCTCTTTTGTGCCACTTCATGCATTTGGTTTGTCGGATCCATTTTAGCCGATGGTGTTCTTCCTTTTCCTTTTTATATGGCATTATACTGTATATTAATGTTTACTTGCGGTGGCATTATGGCTAATTTCAATACTCTCGCTCTCGAATCTGTAGGCGAAATTGCTGGAACCGCCTCTTCTGTATCTGGCTTTCTTCAAACTTCTATCGGAGCGGGATTGAGCTTTTTTATTGCTCAACAATTTGATGAAACAACCATCCCAAACTCAGCAGGATTTTTCTTTCTTAGTCTTATTGCCATTCTTCTTGTCTTATGGGCTGAACGTGGTCATCTCTTTAGGCAATACCATCATAATCCTAACGAATAAACATACTTACGAGCAAGATTAATGACATCTCTCTTGAACAAAAAAGCGCCCTTCACACACAACAGAATACCTCCAAATAGGACACTTTTTTGTTAAACATTCACATATTTTTTAAAAGATAATACACTTCTTAAAGCATCAAGGTATTGGTTTATAATGATAATTTAGCGTTATTCATGTTGAATGAGAACCCCGAATATCGTAAGATTCTCTCATTTCAAATCTCTCCATATTGAATTAATAAAAAACATTCGCCTGCACGTTACAAGCGGGATTAGCATGTAGGTAAAACAATATAAGAACGGGTTAAAAATACCTTTTCATGAACGATCTTAAGTTCCAAAGTCTGTAGCAACATTCTAGGACTGGTAAATAGTGTGATGTTGCCTAGCTTGCTCCTTCACAAGCGTAAAAATGGAGGGCTCAATGGATTTATTGTTATACTATTCACGGGTATCACCGCGAAATGGGATTGGGAGAGTTGCGAGATATTTCTTAAAAACAAGCGCGTGAATGGTAACTCTATGGTTCTCTGTTTTTTGCAAAGGGCGTGACTGTAGCTTGCCAGCAGGTTTCTTATATTTTGACTTAAGTTTTGTACCAATTTATTTTCTTTAAAATGATTTTAAGGAGTTCTCCAAAGGGTTTCAAAGACCTTTCAAAGCCTTTTCCCATTTTTACCACCAAATTCCAATTTTTGCTATTTTTACCATTTTTTGCAATTTCAGGTATCAAAATCCATTTTGACAAAACACACATTTAATACGTAAATTTTATATATAAAAACAATAAATTATCACGTATTCCTACCTAATCCCACTTCTTTCCACTTCGTAAAGAATCTACTGTCACACTACAGTGCCCCCATTAAAGAACACAATAAACAAAAGCGTGAGACAATATGTAATCTCCATTATTGAAAAGTTATTGCTCTCAATGTTTTTGAAAACCGTAAAGCTGAATTAAAAGGTAGCGGTAAAGATGGACATTGTTTTTTACCATTATGCTTTCATATTCTTCCCAAATTAGATTGTCTCCCCGTTTCGGAGATTACACAAATAGACATATGCAATACCCTTGCCCCTATTTAGCATACAAAAGCAACAAATCATTTTACGACAGTACCCATAAATAATATAAAGTGTATAAAAGCATTCTATCACCCTTACACTTTATGTAAGCGTATAAACCTTTTGTGTTTATTTAAGTTTTTAGTGTTACGATAGTTCTAAGAACTGGAGACAGCTCATACAGGACGTTTTTAATTCTTTCTTTTATAAATTTCTATCTACAACACCAATCCACTTGTGATGTGCAAGCGAATCATTTTGATTGTTTCAACATGAACAGAGTCGAAATAAGAAAAGTTATGGATATTAGAGCATATTATTTAACATGAAATGATATTTAATTATTCTTGTAACTCAATTTGTTATCCTATAACAAACACCTAAGCATTGCTTTTACGCTTTTGTAGGCTTGGCATAAAAATATTCTATCATTTAATTGATAAATTTTCCTGATTTTGGAAATCCTTTTGGAACCAGACGCCCGACACCCGCACGTGTTCCCATCCATTCAATGAGATCATCCGCTTGACGGTTAAAGATTCGTTCAGCGCTATCTTGCCAACTTAAACCTTCTGACAAATTAAAAGTCTTGGCATCAACAATTCCACCCTCTTTATAACGTTGTAAACGAACCCCTTTACCACGATTCATTTCTGGTATTTGTTCAATAGAAAAAATAAGCATTTTGCGGTTTTTACCAACCACGGCAACATGATCACCATTAACCGGAACACAAAGCTTTACCTCATCAGGAGACTTCACATTCATCACTTGCTTGCCTTTTCGTGTATTGGCAATCACTTCTGCAGCAGAAACGATAAAGCCATTGCCGCAAGATGAAATCAAGAGTAGTTTTTCTTCTGCATGATGCACAAAAGCCGTAAGAACATTATGCTCATCATCCATATCCACTAAAAGACGAATGGGTTCACCATGTCCCCGTCCTCCAGGCAAACTATTGGCACCAAGTGCGAAAAACTTTCCCCCAGTACTTATTAGAACAATCTTGTCGGTCGTAAATGCCGGAAATGCTAACTTTAAACTGTCTCCTTCTTTAAAAGAAAGCGCTTTATAATCATTCAAATGCCCCTTCAAAGCACGCATCCACCCCTTTTTAGAAATAACAATAGTCACCGGTTCTTTTTCGATCATTGCTTGTTGAATATCATCAAGATCATGTCTTGGTGCTTCTTCAAATGTTGTCCGTCTTTTCCCTAAGAGTGTTTCAGGACCAAACGTATTTCGAACTTTTTTGATTTCCTCTGAAATGATTTTCCATTGTTTTGTAGGAGAGGATAACAAATTCTGTAGTTTTTCTTTTTCACCCTTAAGGGCTTCAAATTCTTTACGAATTTCAAATTCTTCCAACTTTCGTAAAGAACGTAAACGCATATTAAGAATAGCTTCAGCTTGATTTTCTGTTAATTCAAAACGCTTAATCAGCTTTCGTTTCGGTTCATCCTCTTCACGAATAATCTGAATGACCTCATCGAGATTTAAATAAGCAATAAGATAGCCATGAAGAATTTCCAATCGGCTATCAATTTGATCAAGCCGATAATGAGAACGTCGAATAAGCACTTCTTGACGATGTTCAAGCCATTGCTGCAAACTTTCTCGCAGAGAAAGAACATTGGGTATTTTCCCCAAAGAGAGAACATTAAGATTAAGAGGAAATCTTACTTCAAAATCAGTCAATTTAAAAAGGGATTCCATAAGAAGTTCAGGATCAACTGACCGATTTTTAGGAATAAGTACAATGCGAATATCTTCTGCTGATTCATCTTGAATATCTTCAAGCATTGGTAGGCGCCGCGCAAGCAACAATTCTGCTGTTTTTTCAATAAGGCGTGACTTTTGAACTTGGTAGGGAATTTCAGTCACAACAATCACATAAGAACCACGGCTACCAGTTTCCTGATGCCAACGTGAACGCAATCGAAAAAAACCCCGCCCGATACGATAAGATTCCTCAATGCTCTTTTTAGGCTCAACCAAAATACCACCAGTTGGAAAATCAGGTCCCAACACAAATTGATTTAAATGCTCATCACGCGTATCAGGATGTGCAATCAAATGTAGTGCCGCATCACAGAGCTCCGCAACATTATGGGGAGGAATAGATGTTGCCATACCAACAGCAATACCGGAAGAACCATTGGCTAAAAGATTAGGGAAAGCACCAGGTAGAACAACAGGCTCTTCATCTTCTTCATTATAGGTCAAACGAAAATCGATAGCATTTTCATTAATTCCTTCAAGCAACAATGCAGCCACTTCAGTCATGCGCGCTTCCGTATAACGCATAGCCGCAGCATTATCACCATCAATATTACCAAAATTACCTTGTCCATCAACCAACGGATAACGAACCGCAAAACTTTGAGCCAAACGCACCAAAGCATCATAAATAGATGCATCCCCATGAGGATGGAATTTTCCCATGACATCACCGACAATCCGCGCACATTTCGCATAAGACTGTCCAGGATTCAGTTTGAGAAGACGCATCGCATGAACAATCCGACGATGAACTGGTTTCAATCCATCACGGACATCAGGCAAAGCACGATGCGTAATCGTAGAAAGTGCATAAGCCAAATAGCGTTCTTGTAAAGCAGAACGTAACTCTATTGGTTCAATATGTTCTTTATCAAAAGGTAAATTCATTTTATCAGACATAGTATTAGAATAACAACTTCCACAATAATAAGAAATTATTGTGTAAGATTTATTTCATAAAAACTTTTATGAGTCTAATTTTTTATTAAAAGTCAAAGACATAAAAATAAACATTATAATTAGAACATGAACAAAAAATTATACACGTTATTCCCTCTTATTCTAAACGATATATGAAAACATTTAATACATTATCAAAGACTTCTTTCAATATCCTCTTTAAGGGAGGAAAATAAAATAAACCAAAAGAAATAAAAATATCAAAAAATGCTATTATTTAGTTGATATATCTAACGAAAATGGAATTATAATATAACTTTTCAAAACGATGTGAAATAAGCTTTTATAGTCTTTCCAACAACAATAATTTCCACTAAAAATATATTTTAAATGTAGACTATCCTATACAAAAATCTTACCAAATCCGACGATATAATTTAATGGCTTGCAAAGAGTCATTTCATCCTTTTTGAAATAACAAAAAGAACCTTTCAAATATCACCCTTTATTATAAAGGAAAATTGTATAACAACTCTCTCCAGCTTTTCTATGAAAAAATTAAAAAATACAAAGTTTAAACTTATCAAAAGTCAAGTTTATAGGATAAAAAACTGCACTATTCTTATAAAAACGAAGAGATATTATCTTTTTTATAATGTTGTAAAAACTTTAAAAAATATAAACAACATACTGTTATATATAAAATAATTTATTTTTATAATTTAAATGGAAACATTCAATATTATAGGGGTTTTCTCATTTGCAATTTATCCATGAGAAATCAATTACAATCATTTTCCTGTTTATCACAAAGGGAAAAGTGATGCTCCAAGACAAGAATAAAAATACTGATATCCTATTTGCATACAAAAACTGTCAGAAACATTAAAACCTAGAAAGTAGAATGACAGCTTCTCCTTTATTCAATAAAGATTATGCTACACAATGGCTTTTATAACAATCATGGGTTATATCCTTCACAAGCGAGAATCGTAAAATGAGATCAACTGCATTGAGAGATATTTCTTTAGAAACAATGCCTCGTGAAGAATTAACAAACAATAGTATCCTTTTCTGCCTCTCTAAATCCATAAACAACATATATGCTCTTGAGAAGCATAAAAACTTCACACTACGAAGAAAGAACAACAATAATCTATAAATCAACTTTATGAATTATTTTTGTGAGGAGGAGCCACGCGGATTCCTAAATCACGTAATTGTGTAGAAGAAACATCAGACGGAGCACTCATCAAAAGATCAAGCGCCTGTTGATTCATAGGGAATAAAGCAACTTCACGTAAATTTTTAACACCTTGCAACAGCATAATAATGCGATCTATTCCCGCAGCCATACCACCATGGGGTGGAGCCCCATAATGGAATGCACGATAAAGAGCACCAAAACGATCTTTCACAACGTCCTTAGAAAGCCCTACAAGTTCAAAAACTTTAAGCATCATTTCTGGCAAGTGATTACGAATCCCACCAGATGCAATCTCATAACCATTACAAACAAGATCATATTGGAAAGCTTTAAGTGTAAGAGGATCTTGACATTCAAGAGCATTTTCTCCTCCTTGAGGCATAGAAAAAGGATTATGGGAAAAATCAATCTTTTTTTCATCTTCATTCCATTCAAAAAATGGAAAATCAACAATCCACGCTAAAGAGAAACTCTCTCTATCGACAAGGTTTAATTCTTCCCCTATCCGTATACGGGCTGCTCCAGCAAAAGATGCAAATTTTTTCGGGTCTCCTGCGACAAAAAAAACAAGCATCACCACTTTCAAGTCCAAGTTGTATACGAAGCGCTTCAGTTCGCTGCTCACCGATATTTTTGGCAATAGGCCCTGCTCCTTCAAATTTTCCTTCTTCCTTGCGCCAAAAAATATACCCGAGCCCTGGTTGCCCCTCGCCTTGTGCCCATCCATTCATCCGATCACAAAAAGCACGACTTCCACCCGTTTTAGCCGGAATAGCCCACACTTGCGCATTCTTATCATTTGCTAAAATCTGAGAAAAAACTTTAAACCCAGAATTATAAAAATGCTGAGAAACATCCTCCATAATGATTGGATTACGCAGATCAGGTTTATCAGAACCGTATTTACGCATTGCTTCATCATAAGAAATGCGAGGAAAGTTTTGTGTTACCTTTTTTCCATCTGCAAATTCTTCAAAAATAGAACGCATAATGGGTTCCATCGTTGCTAAAACATCTTCCTGCTCAACAAAACTCATTTCAACATCTAATTGATAAAACTCACCAGGAAGACGGTCTGCTCGCGGATCTTCATCTCTAAAACATGGGGCAATTTGAAAATAACGATCAAAACCTGACATCATCAACAACTGTTTATATTGCTGTGGTGCTTGCGGTAGCGCATAAAATTTTCCTTGATGGATACGACTTGGAACCAAAAAATCACGCGCCCCTTCTGGTGATGAGGCTGTCAAAAGCGGTGTTGTAAATTCCGTAAAACCATTATTTTGCATAGCCCGTCTCATAGCCGCAATAATTTCAGTCCGACGCATAATATTTTTGTGCATAGTTTCCCGACGCAAATCAAGAAAACGATATTTTAATCGAATATCTTCTGGATAATCAGGTTCACCAAAAACTGGTAAAGGAAGCTCTTCAGACTTTGAAAGAATTTCCACCTCTTGTGCAAAAATTTCAATATCACCTGTTGGAAGCGTTGCATTAATAACCTCATCAGAACGTGCACACACCTCCCCGTCCACACGAATAACCCATTCAGAACGCACTTTTTCAATAACTTTAAAAGCTGGTGAAGCAGGGTCCGCAACAATTTGTGTGATTCCAAAATGATCACGCAAATCCACAAAAAGAATTCCTCCATGATCACGAACACGATGAACCCATCCCGAAAGACGAACTTGTGTTCCTACATCACATCTACGAAGAGCCGCACAATGATGACTACGATAACGGTGCATATTTTTTGCCTTTGATTATAATATTCACATGCGCTACAAACGCTTTTTAATCACCATTTGTCAAGATATGAGAATAAAAACTCGAAAATAAAGTCAATAAAAGAACAAAATTCAATTTATCGAATATAGTAGAATGATGAATCTTATTACACAAACAACAGATCTTGAAATTGCACTTAATGCTCTCAGTACCTCTGATTTTGTAACAGTCGATACTGAGTTTATCCGCGAAACAACTTTTTGGCCTCAATTGTGTTTAATTCAGCTCGCATCACCAGATCTTACAGTCCTAATTGATCCCATAGCGCCAGATATTGATTTAAAACCGTTTTTTGACCTTATGATCGATAAAAAAATTGTCAAAGTTTTTCACTCTGCCCGCCAAGATATTGAAACAATTTATCATCTTGGAGGTGTTATTCCTTCCCCTATTTTTGACACACAAATAGCAGGATCAATTTGTGGATTTGGTGATTCTATTTCCTATGATCAAATTGTACAACGCTGCACGGGACATCACCTTGATAAATCCTCCCGCTTTACGGATTGGAGCTGTCGCCCGCTATCTGAAAAACAACTGATCTATGCCCTTGCCGATGTAACATATCTAAGAGATGTTTATCTCCTCTTGAAAAAAAGGTTAGAAAAAGATCAACGTGTTCATTGGATGGATGATGAAATAACAATCCTTTTAAATCCTAAAACCTATGATATGCCAGAAGATGAAGCATGGAAAAAAGTGAAAGGAAAAGTTAAAAAACCGCGTGAACTTGCTGTATTACAAAAGATAGCAGCTTGGCGTGAACGTGAAGCACGAAAACACAATATACCGCGTCGTCATATCATGAAAGATGAATGCCTTATAGAAATAGCAACCCAACAACCAAAAGATGAATCCGCGTTAAAACGGTTGCGCGGTCTTAGTAAAAATTGGGATAAACGCTCAATTGCCTCATCATTAATCAAGGCTATCTGCGAAGGCTTAGAGGTCGATCTTTCTACTTTACCCCCCATTCCTAAACATAAGCCACTCAATGACACGACAAGTGCTGTGATTGATCTGCTCAAAGTACTCTTAAAACTTGTTGCAAATGAAAACAGCATTGCCCCTAAAGTGATTGCAACATCTCATGATTTAGAAAAAATCGCCAATGGAGGAATAAAGAAAAATATCCCTGCTATGAATGGCTGGCGCTATGAAATATTTGGTCAAAAAGCCGAACAGCTGCTAAAGGGCCAGATAGGGTTTTACTTTAACGATGGAAAAATAAGCACAAAACAGCTTTAATTTATATTTTAAACATTCTGAGACTTCCATAAAATCTTCCTCTAAAGGGAAGCTTATTTTATGATAAAATAAGTAGAAAATCAAAAAAGAGAAGTTTTGCAACCACACTTTATTCAATCAATTTTATTTGAAATAATGTAAAAAAAAACTTTGAATAAATTGAAGAGATTCTCATTTTTAAAAATCCATTACGCGCCTTATCAATATCAATTGCTATGTGCCATAGAATAACACAAATAAAACCTACTTCTGATAAATTAAAAAACTTAAATAGTAAGCTCTTAATTAAAAAAGAACAGCTAACTCTTTGTAAGATCAACCAAATAACAATTTGATTTAAAAGAATCTAAAAAAACGAACAGCTTCTCATAAAAGTTTTAAAAAGAAAAAATCCTTATAATGAAAGCGCATCTCATGATAAAAATAGCCGTTTAACCTATAAAAAGCATAAAAAGATGATATCTTACATCACCGATCATACAAAAAAACTTATCGAAATTGCACTCTAATAATTAAAAATGAGCGAGCATAGAAATGAAAAGACCTAACCCTTTTTAGATATAAAACACGAATGAATTAAAAGGAAAAATCAAGAAATTTCAAAATCAAGAAGTTGTTTTATGATTTTTGATAACTTCTTTAACCGTCCAAGAGGACGTTCTCCCAATAATCCAGCATAATTTTTGGGGATCTGCAAAACAATATGATCTGCTTTTTTATGCCACAATAAATGCGGTAAGATTCCTGCTACAGAAGCGCTAAAAAGATGAGCAATACGCATGGTTTCACCAAGAATACGCGCTTTCTCAATGATATTTTGCGTTGCTAATTGAAAAATAGGAAGAGATTCTTTATCAACCAGTAAACCCGTATTGCGAAAAAAAACAGCCAGCGCTGCATAAAGGCGCCCCTCATGAGAAATTCCTGGATAAGATCCTAATGCTATCTGATTAGCTGCTTCATTACCCCGATAATCTGGATGTATACGCCAACCAATATCCGCAAGAAGACAAGCCGCTTGACGATAACGGTATTCATTTTCAGTTTCAACAATGCCAAAAACTTCAAAGGCATTCGTCGTAAAGTCAATAAGTTCTTCTGCCTGTTTTGGTGAACGTGCCCGTAAAATAGCCATTTCTGTGCACGCTGCAATGAGAGGGTCTGAAGATCGAATCGCCTGTGGTAATCGTGAATAAAGAAAACCTTCACGAACGCCAGCACCAGAAAAAATTATTTTTTCAAATTCCATACACTGAATAAGTCCGATAAGGACAATTGCCCCATAGGATAAAAGTTTCCGACGATTTTGTGAAACCGCTGCAATCCCTCTCATATTATCAATGTCGCCATTTGCTACAAGACGTAAAAAGCTCTCCATTTCCACAGCATCAACTTCATAGCCATGCATAACAGGGAGCCGATAATGTTTCATTGCCATATGGAGTTTTGCCAAATTACGCCATGTCCCCCCTACGGCATAAAAATAACGTGCCATACCTTTACGCGTACGAACAACAGAAGATTTATAAAATTGCTCATGGACAATTTTTGCGGCAACACCACTATCATTATTTGACATATATTGTAGCCGCAAACCACCTAAGGGAAGCGTTATCCCTTCACCGACATCAGAATGATCAATATCAATTAACTCGAGACTGCCACCACCAAGATCCCCAGAAAGCCCCTTGGGTTGATAAAAAGTAGAAACAACCCCATAGGCCGAATACATCGCTTCTTCACTTCCTGAAAGAAGATATATTTTATCTTGCAAAATATCTTCAGCATTTTGAATAAACGCTAATCCATTTTTTGCATCTCGTGCTGCTGCCGTTGCTAAAGTATAGACCTCATCAGCCCCAATCTGTCGACAAAGCGTACGAAACCGTTTTAATGTTTGCAACGCCATTCTCATCGCTTTTTCTTCTAAAAATCCCGTTTTTGCCACACCATGACCGAGACCACAAAGAACCTTTTCATTAAACAAAACCGTTGGTGAGCGAACAAGTCCCTCATAAATAACCAGTCGAACAGAATTTGAGCCAATGTCAATAACAGCAACAGGCTTGCGCCCTTTTAACCGACCTTGAGCATCTCTATATGTCATTGGACTTCAGTCTTTTATGTATTTCCGCTCGTTGCCGATACAACGCAACCAAGCGTGAAATGGAAGCTTCAAAAGACTCATTTTTCCCCGCAAAACTTGTATTAGCCATAAAATACTCCTGCGCATTAAACGGACTTTCACCTCTCTGCGGTGTGATACGTTTCGACGTTCCATCTTTAAGTATATCAAAGCTTTGTTGATTATCAATGAGATTAGCCATCATGATTTGTAAAAGAATCTGCCTCCGCACCATTTTATTAAAAACTGGAACCAATATTTCAATACGGTAGTCTAGATTACGAGGCATCATATCAGCAGAACCTAAATAAACAAGTGCATTTTCATTAGGCAAATCTTGACCATTGCCAAAACAAAAAATGCGACTATGTTCAAGAAAACGCCCTACGATCGATTTTACACGAATATTATCCGAAATTCTTGGAATACAAGGGCGTAAACAACAGATTCCCCGCACCACCAAATCAATCTGTACCCCTGCTTGACTGGCACAATATAAAGCATCAATAATTTCAGGATCAACCAGTGCGTTAACTTTCATCCAAATAGCGGCAGAACGTCCTTGCCGCGCGTTGATGATTTCTCCTTCAATATGCTCTAAAATACGTTGACGCAACGTTAAGGGTGAAAAAGCAATCTTCATTGCCTTATTTGGGCGCTCATATTGCGCAATATAGTTAAATAATAATGTAACATCATGAGCGATATCATCATCCGTGGAAAAAAAAGAAAGATCCGTATAAGTTTTAGCGTTAACGGGATGATAATTTCCTGTTCCAAGATGAACATAAGAACAAAGATGTTTTCCTTCACGTCTCACAACCAGCGACATCTTGGCATGTGTTTTTAAAGCAATAAAACCAAAAATAACTTGAACTCCAGCACACTCGAGATCTCGTGCCCAACGAATATTTGCTTCCTCATCAAAACGCGCTTTAACTTCCACCAAAGCAGTCACAGATTTTCCTTGTTTAGCAGCTTCAATTAGCGCGCTAACAATTGGACTATCATTTGATGTGCGATAAAGAGTTTGTTTGATTTCTATGACAGCAGGATCACAAGCAGCTTGGCGTAAAAATTGGACAACAATATCAAATGTTTCATAAGGATGATGGATAACGATATCATTTTTACGAATAGCTGCAAAATAATCCCCCTCATGTTTACGAATAGATTCCGGAACACGAGAAATATAAGGAATAAATTTGAGATCATCACGGGGAATAGCAATAATCTCTGCAACCATATTAAGCGCCAAAGGCCCATCAAGAATATTAAAACAATTATCAGGAACAGCAAGACAATTTGCGATAAACTGACACAAGTTTTCTGGCATTTTTGTGTCAAATTCAATTCGAATAACCTGCCCACGCCTTCGCCTTTTAAGAGCCGTTTCAAAAAAGTGAACCAGATTTTCAGCTTCTTCTTCTACCTCAATATCACTATCCCTAATCACTCTAAATGTACCAATGCCATTAACCTCATGGTGAGGAAATAGATATTTGATAAAAAGACAAATAACATCTTCAGATGCCATAAAACGAAAATGATTACCCTTTGGGGGAAGAAGAATAAAACGCCTCAAAAGCATTGAAATGGGCAATAACATTGTACGTGAATATTGACCCGTGCCTCCAGACAATTGAAGCGCAAGAGATAATCCTAAATTAGGAACAAAAGGAAAAGGCTGTGTGGAATCAACAGGTAAAGGTTTTAGAGCAGGAAAAATTTTATCAAGAAAATATTTTTCAAGCCATGACTTTTCAATTTCTGAAAGATCATCAGCACCAATAATCTCAATATTGTTCTGTTTTAATTCATCGCGTAAAATATTTAATTCTTGTAGTTGGCGAGCTTGCAACTTTGAAATCTCAGCTAATACAATATCAAGTTGTTCCTCTGGAGTATGCCCATCTGCACTGCATACTGTAACATGAGCACGAATTTGAGCCGCAAGACCAGCAACACGAACCATAAAAAATTCATCAAGATTTGTCGCTGAAATCGAAAGAAATTGTAGCCGTTCTAATAAAGGATGTTTCGGATTAGCCGCTTCCATCAAAACACGATTATTAAATTGTAACCATGAAAACTCTCGATTAATAAATCGTGCCGGATTTTTCATTGTTATATCTGATATAGCAATTTTATCTGCCACCCTCTGTTTCATATATTCTCATTAAGCTTTTTTATACTTTTTAACATCCTTGATGAAATATATCATCATAACATTCTATAATATGTTATCAGCATAATAATACATCAATGCCTAAATTTTTATTATCATATTTTCATTTAATATTTTAAAATACTTAGGAACGCACTCCATGCGCAAAGCGCTAAAAATACGATAAACTATTTCAATATAGCATAAAAGAAGAGGAGTTTGTTTTAAAAAGCATCTTGCATTATTATAAGCTTTATTACAAACTCACGCTTATAAAATAACTTATAAAATAGAAGAACCTTATCATACCTGATGAGATAATTTATTCTGGAGTTTTAACACCATGGCTGATAACAATATTCCCCATTTCCAAAATGACCTTGGATATAAAACAATCGAAATTGGTGTGAAGGAATTTATGTGTGTAGGCGCTACACAACCATTCGATCATCCTCATATCTTTATCGATATGGGAGCTGCAGATGAAAAAATTTGCCCTTATTGCTCAACTCTTTATCGTTATGTTTCCTCGCTATCATTCGATCAAACAAATCCTACAGGATGTTTGTACCATCCAGACGAGCGACTATAATGCGTTCTTAGGCTTTTCTAGCACTCTTTTAGTTCTTCTTGTTTAATATGAAATCATTTGTGGACCAATCACCCATCATTGTTGGAGGAGGAATTGCTGGTTTAAGCACGGCTTTAGCGCTCGCCCATAAAGGAATTACAAGTATCATTATCGAAAAGTGTAAACAACTTGAAACGATAGGCGCTGGTATTCAACTCACTCCAAATGCAACATCTATTCTTGCACGCTGGGGACTTCTGAATAAACTCACTGAAGCCGCAATAATCCCACATTTTCTTGAGTTAAAAGATGGAATATCCTTAAAAATACATCTGCGGGCTCATCTTATCAATCTAACAGAAAAATATTGGAAAGCCCCTTATATGACAATTCATCGGGCAGCTTTACAAAAAATTTTATATGATGCAGTAATTGAACATCCTTTGATTAAATACAAAGCAGGCGAAACAATTGTATCTTCTACCCAATCTGCAACCAACATTAAAATAACAACAATCAAAACAGATACAGCAATAGAACAGTTTTATTCAACGCCTCTTCTGATCGGATGTGATGGCGTTTGGTCAACATTACGACAACAATCTCCTTTTCATGAAAAAGCAACTTTTAGTGGCTTTATTGCTTGGCGTGCAACAACAGCATGTGATAATCTTCCTCAAAACTTTTGTTCCTCGTTGCAAAATATGAAAACAATCACAGCCTGGATGGGACCAAATAATCATCTCGTCATCTATCCTATTCAAGAATCAGAAAAAGTTTTTAATTTCGTTGCCATCACAAATGGAGAAAATTCAAAAGAAGGGTGGGCTCATAAAGGTGATAAAGAAAAACTCCAATTTCTTTTTAAAGGTTGGAGTTCAAAAATCTTACAAATCTTTGAGCATATTAATGAATGGAGCTACTGGCCGCTCTTTTACATGAAAAAAAATCGTTTTTCAGGCTTAGAGAGACAGATATTTGTTGGCGATTGTGCGCATGCAACCCTCCCTTTTGCAGCGCAAGGTGCCGCCATGGCAATCGAAGATGCTGCCACATTAGCAGAAGCACTTTCATTGCAAGATTTTTCATTAACCAAAGCACTTTCGCTTTACGAAATAACACGCATTCCCCGTATTGAAGCCGTAAAAAAACGCGGAGATTTCAACAGGCTCGTTTATCATGCAACCGGCCTCATAGCGCTAGCACGTAATCTCATGATGAAAATTCGTACACCTGAAAGTATGATGTCAAATCTCAATTGGCTTTATATGTATGATGCAATGAATTCCATAAAATATGATAAAAACTTATAACATTCTTCCAATATTTTGATATTATCAAGGAAAGAGACTATTGAGCATTATGACACTAAAAATTCATCATCATTTATCTCAAATAACAGAAAGATCTTTCGAAATCACCTTTTGGTTTTAAAAGCTTAATTTCTAGCTCTCCAAAAAGAAAAATACCACTTAAAATCAGTACCGTTCTTTAACTCAATTCAACATCGACAACACCCTGAATTAATTTCATAGCATTTGCGACATGTGAATTGACCTTATATCGCTTGGGAAGCGCAATTTCGACCTCCCGCAACCCATCTTCCTGAATTAAGATAATCCCGACCTCTCCATTCCCCCCAAGGTTTAAATTTTGTTCAATTTGTGGAAGCATATCAACTGTTTTTATAAAAAGACGCATCATTTTATGCTGCTGTAATGCTTCCTTTTCCAACGACTGAATTGTCTCAATTCGCAAACTAACCCCTTCAGAGCGATTTTCTGCGCTCACGGTAATAATAAAAGATTTTCCGGGTTCTAGCATTTCTTCATAATCCGAGAGTGCTTCAGAAAAAAGAACCGCTTCATATTGTCCACTTGCATCAGAAAAATGAATGATTCCCATTTTTTTACCTGATTTTGTTTTGCGTACACTTTTTGCCACAACAGTTCCAGCAAGTCTTGCAGCCGTTGCTCCTCCTTTAACGGCATTGGAAAAATTACTCCAAGTCTGAACACGTTTTTTGGCAAGAATAGCTTGATACTCATCCAATGGATGTGCTGAAAAATAAAAACCTATTGCTTGAAATTCTCGATAAAGTTTTTCAGCCGGTAACCAAGGAGTTGTTTGCGATAAAATTAATGGTTCTTTTAATCCACCTACCATTCCAAATATATCAACCTGCCCGCTCGAATTGTCATCGAGAATACGAAGTGCCCGTGCATGAAGCGTTCCAAGATTGGCTAATAAAACCTCACGTGCAATGTTAAAACAATCAAAAGCGCCGGCACACACTAAACTTTCCATCGCACGCTTATTGACAATACGAGGATCAACACGCGCACAAAAATCTTCCAAATCCTTAAAAATCTTATTCCCACGACTGGCAACGATATGATCGACAACCGTTTCTCCCACCCCTTTAATGGCTGCAAGAGAATAATAAATACAGTTATCACCAACCTCAAAAACACGATGAGATGTTTGTATAGAAGGTGCAATAACTTCAATACCCAGCCTTAATGCTTCACGCCGAAAATCATTGAGTTTATCCGTATTGGTCATATCATATGTCATTGAAGCAGCTAAAAACTCAACGGGATAATTGGCTTTCATATAAGCTGTTTGATAAGAAACAATTGCATAAGCAGCAGCATGCGATTTATTAAAGCCGTAATCGGCAAATTTTGCTAAAAGATCAAAGATAATATCGGCTTGCTCTTTATCAACACCGCCAGCAACAGCTCCATTGACAAAACGCGTACGCTGTTTTTGCATTTCTGCATGAATTTTTTTCCCCATAGCACGACGTAATAAATCCGCTTCTCCAAGCGAATAACCAGCCAGCACCTGAGCAATCTGCATCACCTGTTCTTGATAGACTATAACACCTTGTGTTTCCTTAATCAGATAATCTATTTTAGGATGAATAGAAGCGATTTCCTCTTCTCCGTGTTTGCATGCATTATAGGTTGGAATATTCTCCATTGGGCCAGGACGATAAAGTGCAACCAGCGCAATAATATCTTCAATACGGTCTGGCTTCATTCCAATCAGTGCTTTGCGCATACCAGAACTTTCCACCTGAAACACACCAACTGTTTCACCACGGGCCATCATAGCGTAGGTTGCTTCATCATTGAGAGGAATATTTGACAAATCTATTTTGATCCCTTTTTTGGCAACAAAATCAGCAGCCATTTTTAAAACAGTAAGCGTTTTTAATCCCAGAAAATCAAATTTTACCAACCCTGCTTGTTCAACATATTTCATGTTAAATTGTGTAACAGGCATATCAGAACGAGGGTCACGATACATCGGGACTAGCTCCCAAAGCGGGCGGTCTCCAATGACAATTCCAGCGGCATGCGTGGAGGCGTGACGATAAAGCCCCTCCAATTGCAGTGCTATATCTAATGCGCGTCCAACAACGGGGTCTTTTTTCTTTTCCTCTTCAAATTTAGGTTCATCCTTAATCGCATCCGCTAATTCCACCTGACTTCCTGGCGTAGCAGGAATTAATTTTGTCAGATAATCCACCTGACGATAAGGAACTTCTAAAACACGCCCTACATCGCGCAAAACCGCACGTGCTTGTAACTTACCAAAGGTAATAATTTGAGCAACTTGATCACGTCCATATTTTTTTTGAACATATTGAATAACTTCTTCGCGACGTTCTTGACAAAAATCGATATCAAAATCTGGCATTGAAACACGATCTGGATTGAGAAAACGTTCAAAGAGAAGAGAAAAACGCAATGGATCAACATCAGTGATCGTCAACGCATAAGCAACAAGTGAACCAGCCCCAGATCCCCGCCCTGGACCAACAGGAATATCATGAGCTTTTGCCCACTTTATGAAATCTGAAACGATAAGAAAATATCCAGAAAATTGCATACGCGTAATAACTGAAACTTCATAATCAAGCCGCT
This sequence comes from Bartonella massiliensis, assembly GCF_902150025.1. Taxonomy (GTDB): domain Bacteria; phylum Pseudomonadota; class Alphaproteobacteria; order Rhizobiales; family Rhizobiaceae; genus Bartonella; species Bartonella massiliensis. Next base: position 50,239 of record NZ_CABFVS010000026.1, on the reverse strand, counting down.
GCTCATAATCTGCAACTGTATACCCTTCAGCTAATCCAATTGTTTCAAGCCGCATTTTCAAACCAGCTTGAGCCTGATTTAACAACTCACTATCTTCTACCTTTAAAGTAATTTGTGAATCAGCAGATTGCTCTATAAAGCGAGGCAATATTGGTTTTCGGATGGGAGAAGCAATATGACAACGCAAGGCAATTTCAACACTATTTTCTAAAGCTTCTGGAAGATCAGAAAACAGTGTCACCATTTCATCTTGTGACTTCAAATAATGATCTGGTGTTATCCGTTTGCGATCCGGATTAGAGACAATTTGTCCTTCTGCAACAGCCATTAACGCATCATGCGCCTCATATCCTTCTCTCTTCAGAAAAAAAGCTTCATTCGTTGCAACAAGGGGGATGTCATGCGCATAAGCCAATTCAATAAGGTCTGCTTCTACTCCTCGGTCATAAGAACCATGCCGTTGTAATTCTACATAAAGACGATCAGCAAAAGTTTTTTTCAAATAAATTAAGCGCTCAACAGCACGTCCTTTTTTCTCTTCTGTCAAAGAAAGATTAATAGGTCCTCCCTTGCCACCCGTTAAAGCGATGATGCCTTCACTGTGTGCCGACAGCCAATCCGCTTTGATATGTGGAGGATCAGTATCACATTTATCAAGATAAGCACGGCTTACAAGACGAACCAAATGAGCATAACCGGTCTCATTAGCCGCCAACAGAACCATAGAGCAGAAATCAGAAGGATTACGTCCTTTAACCAAACGTGAATGGTCATTTTCATCACAAAAATCAACGTTAAGCTGACAACCAATAATAGGTTGGACCCCATGAGAAAGACAATGCTGTGAAAATTCCAAAGCACCAAATAAATTATTGGTATCGGTAATAGCAACCGCTGGTGCATGATCTGAAATCGTCTGTTGAATAATTTGGGGAATTTTTAAAGCCCCTTCGAGCAATGAATAAGCTGAATGCACTCTCAAATGAATAAAACGAGGAAGAGAATTTTTATATTCTTGCATTTTATTTTTATCTTTTTTCACTCTCACAATTTCCCACTACAAAATAAACGCCAAACAGCACTGCACTCTCTAAAGAAAAAACTTCAAGTTACCATAACTTTAAAGCAATAAATTCATCATCCCACATAGGAAAAATATTTCAATTTTATTGATATTTATAAGAGAGTTCTATCAAGAAAATACTTCTATTCACAGCAAATAAACGCTTAAAATAAAAAGAAAAATATATATGCTTTATATGAGCACTTTAACTTTTGCATTCTTTCATTATACTCCTCTTTAAATATTAATTTTTCTTCCTAAAATTTAATGTGTAAAAGAAATCTCCTCTTTATGACTTTATCCCCAAAAGGCTCTTTGAAAGGTCTAGAAAAAACAAAAAGAGCAGGTTAAATTTCCTCATGCCTCCAAGTCTTCTTATTCCTCTTTTTAATTCTATTCGAACGCTCTCTGGTATTACACCTAGAATCTATGGCTTATTGACAAAACTTTTAAATGTTAATCCTACACAACGTGAAGCAACCCTTATTGATCTTCTTCAATTAATGCCCCACTCTGTTATAGACCGCAGAAAGCGTCCCAGCATTGCTTATGCAAAAGAAGGAGAGACTGTTACGCTCGAAATTATCATCGATCAGCATCAACCACCACCCCGTGGCCATAACAAAATCCCCTATCGTGTTATCGCCCATGATCAAACAGGGACAATAAATTTAGTCTTTTTTCATGCTCAGCCTCTTTGGCTCAAAAAACAACTCCCCGAAGGGAAGAAAATTATTGTATCAGGAAAAGTTGAATGGTTTAATGAACAACTTTCAATGGCCCATCCTGACTATATTGCTCCAAGCGAACAATCAAATCAGATTCCTCTCATTGAACCTGTTTATCCTTTGACTGCTGGACTCGCGGCAAAGACACTAAGACGCGCCATACAAAACGCTCTTGATTCTATTCCTCTCATCCCGGAATGGATAGACGAAAATATTAAAAAGCAGCAAAATTTTTCTTCCTTTTCTGTTGCTTTACACCGCATCCATGCGCCCATTAACCCTGATGATCTATCTTTAGACAGTACAGCACGCAAACGTCTTGCCTATGATGAACTGCTCGCCTGTCAATTAGCTCTAGGCCTTGTGCGTTTAAAAACCAAATCTCTTGTTGGTACTTCTCGACCATCAACAGGAATTTATACGAAAAAATTGCTCAATGTCCTCCCTTTTCAACTCACAACGGGACAAATAAATGCGGTCGAGGATATCGCCAATGATCTTGCCTCACCAGAACCAATGCTAAGACTGCTTCAAGGTGATGTAGGGGCAGGAAAAACCGTCGTGGCACTGATGGCAATGGCACAAATTGCTGAAAATTTAGGACAATCAGCTTTAATGGCACCCACAGAAGTGCTTGCTCGACAACATTTTGCCACCATTACCCCTCTTGCCGAAAAAATCGGCTTAAAAACAACGCTTTTAACAGGACGAGAAAAAGGAAAATTGCGGACAAATATCTTGAATGATATTTCATCAGGTCAAGTATCTATTGTCATTGGAACCCATGCTCTCATACAAGACAGTGTTATTTATAACAATCTCGCCTTAACCATTATCGATGAACAACACCGTTTTGGTGTGCACCAACGTATCGCTCTTACAGAAAAAGGCGATAAACCGGATATGCTGGTTATGACGGCAACCCCCATTCCTCGCACACTTGTTTTAACTGCTTTTGGTGACATGGATGTATCTAAAATTATAGAAAAACCAAGGGGACGACAGCCTATTACGACAGCAATGCTTTCTTTGAAACGTATTCATGAGCTTATAGAACGAATCGCCATTGCACTCGAAAAAGGAGAAAAACTTTATTGGATTTGTCCTTTAGTGGAGGAATCAATAGCTCTTGATCTCACTTCAATTGAAAACCGTTTTGCCTTTCTCCATGAGCGCTTTGGAGCTTGCGTTGGGATGATTCATGGCAAAATGTCTACAGTAGAAAAAGAAGCTGCTATGGAATCTTTTAAGGGCGGAAATACACGTATTTTAGTTGCAACCACCGTCATTGAAGTGGGCGTGGATATTCCGGATGCCTCGATTATTATCATCGAACACGCAGAACATTTTGGCCTTTCACAATTGCACCAATTGCGTGGACGTGTAGGACGAGGCGATAAAAAATCTTCCTGTATTTTGCTCTATAAAGATCCACTGACTAAAACAGCAGCAACACGCCTTAATATTATCCGCAACACAGAAGATGGTTTTGAAATCGCTGAAGAAGATTGGCGCTTGCGAGGCGAAGGAGAACTTTTGGGCACGAAACAATCCGGCGTCCCTGAGTTTCATATAGCAAACCTTGCCGTTCACAGTAATCTTTTATCAATGGCAAGGAAGGAGGCACGCTTATGCTTACAACGTGATCCTCATCTTTCCTCTGAGCGAGGCCAAGCTCTACGGTTGCTCCTTTATCTTTTCGGACATGATGACGCTGCACACCTCTTACGATCAGGATAACAAAAACTCTCTGATAAAAAATAAAAATACCTCTCTTCAAATATGATTTTCTTTCTTAGTATCACTCATAAATGGCCTAACGCAATCCCTACACCATTCATGCCTCATGAAAGAAGAATAAGCCCACAGCGGCATTTTTCTCCCTATCTGGATTACGCTGCATTAAAAGGTTAGCATATTGATTTATAAAAATAATATAACGCTATTGATATTAAATGAGAAGCTTGAATACCGTAGAATTTTCTCATCTCAAATCTGTTCCGTATTGAATCAATCAAAACCATTTAGGTGCATACCACAAGCGAAGCTAGTCTGTAAGTTAAAAATTGGTACAAGAAAGTACTCAACATGCCTCTTATGAAGAGTCTAAAGTGCCAAGGGCTATGACAAAATTGGGCGCTGTAATAAGTTCGCGTGGTGTTGTTGATTTTCTCCTTCACAAGCCTAAAGACGGTAGTGTTCGATGGATCCTTACGATATACCCCTTATAGACGGCTGTCGCAAAGTGGGCTTGGAACCCTTAAGAGACGTCTCTTTTAAACAAGTGCGTGGATATGCAATCCAAATATGATTCCGTTTGGAACGATCTATTTTTCTTGAGGGGCATCCCCCATTAAAGAAACAAAAGCGTAAAGCAAGGCATAATCTCCATTCTTTTAAAGATATTTCTTTAGATCCTCTTGAAGGCTGTAAAGCTAAATTAAAGGTGATGATAAGGATAAAAATTGATTTGAATCTTTATGGCTTTATATTCTCCTCAAATGAGGATGTCTTCCCGTTTCAAATATTACCCATAACAAAGACGCACTATTCCTCTCTGGCATACAAAAGCTGCAATAACCAATAGAACTCTTATCCGACTGTAATATGTATCTCAAACATGAAACTGCACGAGATGTGGATGTTAAGTTACAAGCAACAAAAAAGGTATGTATTTTCTTAGAATAGAAGCATACTGTATTCTTTTTACCCTTATATTCTCTGATCCGTTTTTTGACAGAATATTTCTCATTCTATCATCAAAAATTTGAAATAAAAAATTCTGTTTTCGATATTCTTATTCAGCGGAAAAAATAAACGATCATTATAAATCAATTTGTTATACTTGATTATTCTCCCCAAATTGAGAAAAATGCAATCTATTTTTATTCAACCGTGACTGATTTGGCTAAATTACGCGGTTGATCAACATCTGTTCCCAATAAAACAGCCGTATGGTAAGCAATTAACTGAATAGGAAGCGCATAAATAATAGGAGCTATAAATTCTGGAACAGTTGGCAAAGTAATCGTTGATAAAGTTTTCAAACAAGCTGCTTCAGCTCCTTTTTGATCGGTTATAAAAATAATACGACCATTGCGTGCTACCACTTCTTGCATATTAGAAAAAGTCTTTTCAAACCATCGATCATAAGGTGCGACAACAATAACAGGTATTGTTTCATCCACCAGTGCAATGGGTCCATGCTTTAACTCACCTGCCGCATACCCCTCAGCATGAATATAAGAAAGCTCTTTCAGTTTCAGGGCTCCTTCCAAAGCAATCGGATAAGAAGTTCCCCGTCCTAGATATAGAACACTTTTTGCATTCACCAAATCACGACAAAGAGATTCAATTTTTCCTTCTAATTTTAAAACCTCATTTAAAATACGGGGAATTTCTGCCAACTGTTGAACCAATTGCTTTTCCATTGAGGCTGAGAGACACCCACGTTGCTTTCCAGCACTAAGCGCAAGTGAAGCAAGTGTTGCCAATTGACAGGTAAAAGCTTTTGTTGAAGCAACCCCAATTTCTGGTCCGGCAAGTGTTGGGAGAATAAAATCAGCTTCTCTTGCCATTGTTGATTGCTCAACATTGACAATTGTTGCTGTTTTTACCCCCCGCTCACGACAATACCGCAAAGAAGCCAATGTATCGGCTGTTTCACCAGATTGAGAAACAAACAGCGATAACACATCAGATGTTATAGGAGGTTCACGATAACGAAACTCGGATGCAACATCATTATCAACACTTAAAGCGGCGAATTTCTCAAACCAATAGCGTGCAACTAAGGTTGAATAATAAGCCGTCCCACAACTCGCAAAAACAAGCCTATGAATATTTTTCCAATCAATCAAATTCTCAAAAGATCGAACAGTATAATTTCCAAGATCAAGATAATGCGCCAAATTATGAGAAATCACTTCAGGTTGCTCAAACATTTCCTTGTGCATAAAATGACGATGATTTCCTTTAGAAATCAATAAAGCCCCTTCAAGTAAGGTTGTCACAGGACGTTTTACCGGTTGATTGTCTCCATCATAAATTGTGACACCTTCCCGTGTGAGAACAGCCCAATCCCCATCTTCTAGATAGCTAATATGATCAACAAATGGTGCCAAAGCAATAGCATCTGAACCCACAAAAAATTCATCTTTTCCATAGCCAATGGCTAACGGTGGACCAGAACAAGCTGCAATCATAAGATTATCTTCGTCTTCGAAAATAAGAGCAATAGCAAAAGCGCCCTGCAACCTTTTCCAACTGGTACGCACGGCTTCTTGTGGAGAAAGACCACTTTTTAATGCACGCGTTATTAAATGCGCAATAATTTCTGTATCCGTTTCTGTTTCAAAAATATAACCATCTTCAATGAGTTCCTTTTGCAATTCTACAAAATTTTCAATAATCCCATTATGAACAACCGCAAGCTTTTCCGTTACATGAGGATGCGCATTGCGTTCAACAGCAACGCCATGCGTCGCCCAACGGGTATGGCCAATCCCTAAACTGCCCTCCAGAGGTGTTTTTTTTAATTTTTCTTCTAAATGAACAAGCTTCCCCTCAGCACGGACACGAGAAAGATGCCCCTTATGGACTGTTGCCACCCCAGATGAATCATACCCTCTATATTCAAGACGTTTTAATCCCTCAACCAAAGAGGACGTAACGCATCTCTTTCCAAGAATTCCAATAATTCCACACATTAAAAAGCTCCAACCCACATCTTAAGATTTAAATTTTATAAAATAATCCAACAACCTTTATTTAAAACGATAAATAATAAAATAATTCAAACATGGAGTACGGCATCTTTAAGAACAAACCTCCTATCCCTCGTTAGATCAATACAAAACAAAGAAATCGACTAAAAATGATCATTTTTTCTGTTTGTTTTCTGATAAATTGTTCTTTAACAAGCGCGCCCGAAATTTTGTTGCATAGCCTTCTTTGATAACCTGTCGTGCACGCCCAAAAGCCATACTGTTCATAGGAATATTTTCAGTAATAACACTTCCTGAAGCAATATAAGAACCATCCCCTACCACTAATGGGGAAACAAGTGCCGTATTAGACCCAACAAAAGCATGATCACCAATCGTGGTTTTATATTTGTTAAATCCATCATAATTGCAGGTAATCGTACCGGCTCCAATATTGGTATGTGCACCAATTTCAGCATCACCAATATAACTTAAATGATTGATTTTAGAAGCCTCTCCTATTTTCGCTTGTTTGACTTCACAAAAGTTTCCAACCTTTACAGACTTCGCCAACTCTGTTCCAGGACGCAAACGTGCATAGGGACCAATCTGTGCATCTTGACCAACCACAGCACCTTCAAGATAACTAAATGCATGAATAACAGCACCAGATTGTACTTGCACGCCTAATCCAAAATAAACATTCGGCTCGATGATCACCCCTGGTTCAATTTCTGTATCATAAGAAAAATAGACTGTTTCTGGTTTTAAGAGTGTCACACCAGACAACATCAAATCGCGCGCTTTACGTTTTTGCCACAAAGAATCAGCCGCAGAAAGCTCAAGACAGTTGTTAATTCCTACAATATTTTCAAAAGGGACTTCAACAACGCGCACATCTAGACCTTCACGTGTTGCCAGAGAAGCAATATCTGTTAAGTAATATTCTTTTTTCATATTGTTATTATCAACCTTCTCTAAAAGAGAAAGTGCATGTTTTCCACGCATAGCGAGGATTCCCCCATTACAAAAAGAAATCTTTTTTTCTTCATTGCTCGCGTCTTTTTCTTCTATAATTTTGATCAATTGACCATTTTGCTTAAGAAGACGCCCATAACCCGTTGGATCTTGAGTATGAAAGCCTGCAAAAACAACATCGGCTCCATCAGCAAGCTGTACACGCATTTGGTGCAATGAATCTTGCTGAATGAGAGGCGTATCCCCAAAAACAATGAGAATATCATCTGCTTCCTTTTGCAAAGCTAAACGCGCCGATAAAACAGCATGCGCCGTTCCTAAACGCTCTTTTTGTTCAAAAATCATCGCATCTTTTGCAAATGACTGAACAACATATGCAACTTCTTGAGCAGCAAACCCCACAACAACGGCTAATTGTGAAGAGCCTGCCAATTCTATTTGTTTTAGAACATGGCATATAAGGGGCAATCCAGCAATTTTATGAAGCACCTTAGGCAGAGACGATTTCATACGCGTCCCCTCACCTGCAGCAAGAACAATAGAAAGACAACTTCTAACCATAAAAACACACAAGACTAATGAGAAAATCCAAAAAAGTTCATAATATCGTGCCAACGAATATCTTCAACATAACTCAATGAAGGATAATGTTCTAAAAGCCAAAATGAAAGATCCTGCATAGAGCCTGTTAAAAATAAAATCCCTGTAAGAATAAGAAAAACACCTATAATTTTTTCAACTTTTCCTAAATGAATACGAAAAGCAGCTAAAAATCGCATAAAATGACTCGAAAATAAAGCTGCTAACACAAAAGGGACAGCCAAACCTAACGCATAAACTGCTAATAAAATAGCCCCTTCTCCCACAGTTTCTTTTGTTCCAGCAAGCGTTATAATAGGCCCTAAAATAGGACCAATACACGGTGTCCAACCAAAGGCAAAAGCTAAACCAATAACATAGGCGCCTAAAGGACCTGCCGGCGTTTTATGGGTTTGAAAACGTGCTTCACGAAATAAAAAATTAATCTTGAAAAGCCCTAAAAAATTTAAACCGAAAATAATAATAATCACTCCAGCAGCAAGGGCAAACCAATCACGATAATAACCGATGAACTTACCAATTGTACTTGCACTCGCACCTAAGGCAACAAAAACAGTGGTAAACCCCAAAACAAAAGCAATAACACAAGACAATAAAGCCCACCGTATAAAGACTTTCTCATCACGCTTTTCTGCACGAAAATCATCAATACCAACCCCTGCCATATAGCATAAATAAGGAGGAACTAATGGCAAAACACATGGCGATAAAAAAGAGAGTGCCCCAGCAAAAAACACACCAACCGTAGAAATTTCAATCAAAACGCCTCCCATTTCTCATCTCTCATCATAATTTATCCCCATAAAAAACGATCAATCTGTATCTTCATCAATGCGTTGCATATTTTGTTCATTCGCCACCACACTTATATCTTCATCATGACCAGAAACGACAGAGAAAACCTTTTGATAAATTTTATCTTTATTTTTAGCAATGGCAATATATTCTCCCTCCGCTAAGACGAGCGAAACATAAGCACCAACTGTTTCATAAACGATATCACCAGAATCATTGGCAAGAGACCAACTCGTATCTGCAAGCGCTTCTCCTCCTTCTTGTCGTACCAGCTTTAAAACAATTTGAGCCGCCTGATGCTCAAGGGTAACCTCTGTCATTTTACCAGCTTCTACTTGAATATCCGAACGCACCGTTGCATTAATGGCACCATAATGGGAAGCAACATGGTAACGGCCGGCTTTTAAGCGCACAACGGATTGAGGTTTAACATTTGATAAAACTATCCCCGTATCATCATTTTCTTTTTCATCCTCATAGATTGTGAAACGTAATTCCTTTTCATTGATGATACCATTGAGCAATGTCGCATTTAAAATAAGCCCCCCAGCCTCAAGGCGAAAGTTTTTCACAAGACTCTGCCCATTTTCTAAACGAACCTGACGCACAGCGCTCATATGACCAAACGAGACATGAACAAGATAACTTCCAGGCTCAAGATCAAAACGTGCACTTCCCCCCTTATAGGTTGCTACTAATGGTAATTTATTATCAATCCCTAGAATAGGAGCATAAACCCGCCAGACAAGCCCTTTCTCAATATCTTGACGACTATTTGTTAATTGAGCATTTAAAATGAGTTGTGCCTGAGATGCTAAATTCTCTTTTTCTGGCTCTTGGGACTTTACAATAAAACTCCGTGATTGTCCCTGCTGCTGATCTACTCCTTCTTCACAAAAAGCATAGGAGCTCCAGATCAATAAATTAAGCAACATGCATAACCGCACACATCGGTGCACTATTTTTATAAGACTAGCCATTTTTACATTGTTGACCACCATGATATTTTTTTCAAGAAACAATATCACAAAGCCCCCACTCTCAAATTGAAAAGCTTACACCACAACCACACGATGAAACAGCATTGGGATTATGGATTTGAAAAGACTGCCCCATAAGGTCATCAACAAAATCAATCTCAGCTCCTTCCATAAAAGGAAGTGAGAGTGAATCAATAAGCACTGTTGCCCCTTCTTTTTTAAGAACGAGGTCATCTTTACTTATTTCAGAAACCAAGTCATATTTATAAGAAAAACCAGAACACCCACCCCCTTCAACAGAAATACGTAAAGCTATTTTTTCGGGTTCACGCAAAAGTATCTGTACAATTTGCTTAGCAGCAACATCTGAAATTTTTACATTCATTTTATATATCCTTGCATTAAACCATCAAGAAAGAGTATCCCACATTATAAAGAGGAATTTATTCATCATAAACCACTCTTAATTTTAAGATGATAATGGACAGCTTGCAATGGATATAGGCACGATCAACTTCAATTACCAATCTCGAGCGCTCTACAGTGCTCATCCGCACACAAGCCGTGGTCGATTATTCCATGAGACGATGAGCTCTACACGCTCACCCTTTCAACGAGATAGAGATCGTATTATCCATTCTAATGCATTTCGACGTCTTAAACATAAAACGCAAGTGTTTATTGCTGATGAAAGCGATCATTATCGTACCCGTCTTACCCATTCCATAGAGGTTTCTCAAATTGCACGAACACTCGCCCGTACCCTTTGTCTTGATGAAGATCTTGCTGAAGCCATTGCTCTTGTCCACGACTTTGGGCACACGCCCTTTGGCCATGCAGGAGAAGAAGCTCTCAATGAAGCCATGGCGCATTATGGCGGCTTCGATCATAATGCACAAGCCTTACGCATTGTTACAAAACTAGAACAGCGCTATGCAAATTTTGATGGCCTCAACCTTACATGGGAAACCCTTGAAGGACTTGTAAAGCATAATGGCCCCCTTTTAGGTCCTCACACAAAAAATAAAGAGGTTCCTAACGATATTTTAGAATACAATGCAAAGCAAGATCTTGCACTCGATTGTTTTGCAGGACTAGAAGCGCAATGTGCTGCGATTGCAGATGATATCGCATACAATGCCCATGATATTGATGATGGCTTACGGTCGCAATTTTTAACACTCGATCAATTTGAACACGTTTCACTCACAGCAGCAATATTGAAAGAGATAACAGAGGAGCATCCTCACCTGGATCAAGCACGACGCGGTTACACACTTGTACGAAGACAAATAACAACCATGGTCGAAGATGTTATCAAGCAATCACACGAAAACTTAGCACGCATCAAACCAACCAGCATAAACGATATTCACCAAGCAAAACAAACCATTGTTACCTTTTCACCGTCAATGACCGTTTACGAAAAAGAACTAAAAAACTTTCTCTTTAAAAATCTTTATTACCACGAAGAAGTTCTCTGTCGTCGCAATGCTGCAAAATGCATTGTACAAAAATTATTCAATTGTTATTATGAAAATTCAGATACAATGCCTGAAAGTTGGTGCAAAAAAGCAGAGCACTTAAAAAATCAAGAGTTAGCACGTCTAATTGCTGACTTTCTTTCCGGTATGACTGATCACTATGCTCTACGTGAATATCATCGTTTATTTGACCATAAAGATCATTTCGTTTAATGGCTTTTGGCATCATCATGGAAGCTCAATATGAATATCTTTAAAAACTTCGAAAAAAAATTAAAAGATCAATTGAATTATCCGATATAAAAGGAAAAAACGGAGAAGATCTAGATTTATCCAAAATCACCGTTGATCCCCCACGTGATTCCTCTCACGGTCATTTATCAACCAATGCTGCTATGGTGCTTGCAAAATCTATTGGGATGGGGCCCCGTGCACTTGCAGATAAAATCATAGAACTACTTAAAAATGATTCCTCTATTGAGAATATTGATGTTGCCGGTCCTGGTTTTATCAACATCAAGCTTACAAAATTATTTTGGCAAGATGCTATAAAATCTATGCTTGAATTAGGCCTTTCTTATGGTCGTCTCCCCATGGGACAAGGAAAACGCGTCAATGTTGAATATGTCTCAGCAAATCCAACAGGCCCCATGCATGTAGGACACTGCCGCGGAGCCGTTGTTGGAGATGTTTTTTCTAATTTGCTGCAATTTACAGGCTATAACATTACGAAAGAATATTATATCAATGATGCTGGTCAACAAATCGAAGTCCTTGCTCACTCTGTACTGTTGCGCTATCGTGAAGCTCTTGGACAAAAAATTAATGAAATTCCAGAGGGGCTTTATCCTGGAGAATACTTGATACCCTTAGGGAAATCGCTGGCTCAAGAGTTTGGTGACCAACTCCTCACCATGGATAAAGATGAAGCCTTATCCATCGTGAAAGAACGAGCAATTCAGGCAATGATGTCCATGATTCGCGAGGATTTGGCTGCCCTTAATATTTACCATGATATCTTTTTCTCTGAGCGAATGCTTTATGCAGATAATGCCCTTGCTATTCGTAACACCATTAATGATCTTACTTTAAATGGTTATATATACAAAGGAAAACTCCCCCCTCCCAAAGGGCAAAACATGGAAGATTGGGAACCAAGCGAGCAAACGTTGTTTCGCTCAACAAATGTTGGTGATGATCAAGACCGTGTTTTAGTCAAATCTGATGGCTCTTATACTTATTTTGCTGCAGATGTTGCGTATTTTCGGGATAAATTTAACCGTCATTTTGATGAAATGATTTATATTCTAGGCGCAGACCATGCTGGCTATGTAAAGCGATTAGAGGCCATGGCAAAAGCAATTGCTGGGGATAAAGCCAAATTAAGTGTTTTCTTATGTCAATTGGTCAAACTCTTTCGCAATGGTCAACCCGTACGTATGTCAAAAAGAGCAGGATCATTTGTTACTCTACGGGATGTTGTCGAGGAAGTTGGTCGTGATCCTGTGCGTTTTATGATGTTATACCGCAAATGTGAAGCACCTCTTGATTTTGATTTTGCAAAAGTAACAGAACAATCAAAAGATAACCCCATCTTTTACGTACAATATGCAAGTGCACGTTGCCACTCAGTCTTTCGTCAAGCGCAAGAAGCATTTCATATTGAAGGCTTTTCAAAGGACACATTGATCCCCCATCTTCATCGACTAACAGATGATAGTGAAATATTATTAATACGCAAACTTTCTGAATATCCACGTATCATTGAACAAGCCGTCGTTCATAAAGAACCCCATCGATTAGCGTTTTATCTTTATGATCTTGCCTCCTGCTTTCACACCCATTGGAATAAAGGAAGTGAAAACTTTAATTTACGCTTTATTCAGCCTAATGATAAAGAATTATCCTTTGCAAGATTAGGATTGATACAAGCTGTTATCAATATTTTATCATCAGGACTTACCATCATAGGAGTCGAAGCCCCAATAGAAATGCGTTGAAAAAGTTCTATAAATACCTACAATAGATATTTTATTGATAAACTTTTTCATGTATCCTTGCATGAGAGGGGGAAAATTTATAATTTTAATATAACAGATTAAAATTAACCATTGATTGCACGTCAGTGCAAATCATCATGTGAGAAAAGCTATGAGCGATAACGATCGCAAAAATTTGCACGAAACAAAGCACGATCATGAACACCATGATCCTTTAGAAAGACTTACGCGCATTTTTAGTCCCACTAAAAAAAGCGAAAGCCAAAGTGAGCACTCTTCTTTACAGACAGAGCATTCAACATCTCATTTAAAAGCATCATCGCAGGATGATGATTTTGATTTGTCGTTTTTAGAAAAAGAACTTAAAAATAATTTAACGCACGACTTACCCTTTGATGATCAAAAAAAACAATGGGACTTACACGCAACCAGCAACGTACCAGCCTCAAATATTGCACAAACTGGTTCTTTCAACCATTTAAAACAAAATAATTTGTCTGAAGAGAAGTATTCTTCATCACCCAGCCATGATGAAGAACAAATTTTAGATGCCCTTTCTCCATTACCAATCCAAAAGAATCAACCCCCCCAACAGAAAACGACAACAACCAATCCTGATCCTTTTTTTGAAAAAAATAATCCTATTTCACCATCAGAATCAGAAAATTTCTCCTTTGATGAATCTGAAAGGCGCGAAAATAAGAGAAATGCAACAGAAACTGTCGAACAAACTAATCGTTTTTCACAAACAACCTCACAACAGCCTGAGTCCGCGAATATACAACAAACTTATGATGAGAATCAAAACTTCTATGATACTTCCATAAACCATCCCTATAAGATTTCAGCGGCACAAGAAAATTGGACCGAAAGCAATTATACGGATGCCTCCTCTTCTTCAAAAGAAAATGAATTTTTCTCATCTTCCAACCTTGTATCAGAGAGACAAAATGTGGCAAGAAATCAAACAACAAGTGACTTCGCCGCACCTTTAGATTCTACACATGTTGATAAACAGTCTTATTTAAAGGAATCTTCACAAGAAGATCATACAACCAATTATCCCCACTTTTTTCAAGATCCCTTCTCACAACAAGAAACTTATAGCGAAAATGTTCCAACATATAATGAGGCTCAAACCCAATATATCAATAAGGTTGAAAATGTCTCTCACCTAAACAGAGAAACTTCATATAATGAGAATAATTTAGATGAGTTTCTTTCCTCATCAGACTCTCCTAACACAAAACAAACAGATAACTTTTTTGCCCATAATTATACACACAGAAATACTCCCCCTCCCAATGTTGATACTTATAAATTTTCAGAGGAAATTGTGGAAAAAACTGGCCCTATTATGGTTCCAGAAGTCCCTTATGAAGCCCCAGAATATGATGTACCAACGAGTGGTGGTTTAGAAGAAGAGTTTGCTGATGTCCTCAATGTTGGAAATGTCTCAACAGACAACTTTTCTCAAAAACAACAGAAAGATGACGCTTTTCATCAAACTATACAAAATTCAAAAGAAGGTATTTATATAAACTCTAAAGAACAAAATGCCGACTATTTTCCTACTGCCAATATGGAATATAATTCTCCCTCTTTTAGTGAGAATTCATCCTACACAGGCTCGAATGAAGATCTCACACATCGCTCAGCACCTCCTCCCTTTAAAAGCTCTATTTTTGGTAAAATTTTCATCAAAGGACTTTTTCTTCTTATTTTAATAGCCGTTGGAGTTGCTGGTTATTCTCACTTTTTTATGTCCTCACAAAAAAATGAAGAAACAATCATTATCCACGCTGATGATACACCTTTTAAATTTAAACCAGAAACAACTGAAACGAAAAATGATGTTGCTCATAATTTAGATATCTATAAACAAACATCTGGAGAAAATGAGAAACAAGAAAATACACAAAAATTTCTTATTGATAACTCTGAACAACCTGAAAGTTTAGAAGCGTTAAATTCAGAACAAGCTCCAAACTTCTCATCATCTTCTTCAAATGAATCTGATGTTGAAGATGCTGTCACACAAGCCATCAATCATACTGTTCCTACGCAAGAAGTACGAACCGTTATTGTCAATAAAGATGGTACAGTAACACTTGCTCCTGTACATCAAACAGAGAGCAAAATTGCTGCTCAATCTGCCGAAAACATTGATCAAACTCCTGATGATTTTCAAGATTCATCGGTTGTTTCGTCGCATAATTCCGATAGCAACGACCCCCAAATAGAATATGATCTCAAAAATAATATTGATAAAATAATCGCTGAAAACACTTCTAATGCGGATATTGAAGAAAAATTTATCCCAATACCTTCTCATGCCGAAAGAAATGCAGAAGTCGAAACGCACGTCGCCTCTCGTCCCACATCACCAAACAAAGTCACATCACAAAATTCAGAGAGTTATTATGTGCAACTTGCCTCTCAACCAACGCATGAATTGGCTAGAGATTCTTTAAAAAATATGAGATCTAAATTTGGATTCCTTATCGGTAACCGTCCTTTAAATATTCAACCGGCTTTTATACCAGGAAAAGGAACCTATTACCGTATTCGTATTCAAACACCGAATCGTAATGAAGCCATAAACCTTTGTGAAACCATTAAAAATTCTGGTGGAAGTTGCTTTATCACACGCTAAACTAATCATGCAACAGTTTTAATAACCGTTGCATGATTGATTTCAAGGCTATGTATTTCAACTAATTATTGATCGAAAACTGTAGAAATTAAAATAATCTCAGTCTTTTTTGTTGATCTATTCGCGTTGGTTTTATCTTTTTAATCTACGTCGATTTTCGCCTTATCTACAAAGATTATGTTTACGAAAAAATCACTGCGTTTCCTTATAGGTATAAGGTACAGGATGGGATGAATTTAAATCTTTTTGGGGGGGTGTGACGGTGTGATTTGTTTCCGGAATATTATAACGCGAACTATGTTCAGGAGATTTTGCAAAAAAAGATCCTAAAAAACCAAAAATAAACCAGATAATAACAAGCGCAAGAAGAATAGCAAAAATACCCTTAGCGACTGATACACGCTGTTCATGATCTTTTTTTTCTGCTGCCATACGTTCTTCATATGTGTGATAATTTTTATCAATCATAGTGGATTCCTTTTCTCAATTCCCTTACCTTTAAATTTCTAGAAAATATGCATATATGAAATTATTCAGGCATTTATTTTGAAAAAACGATAAAGAGAGATAAAGGTTCCAGTTTGCTCATAAAGCTGGGAAAAGAGTCAAAAATAAAATTAAAATATCTACCATAGCTTTTAAACTTTATAAGACTTCCCTTTGAGCTCTGTAATAAAATATTGACACAAAGGATTTGCTAATAATAGAGTTATAATCAAAATATCTCATTATTTTTGTTTAATAAAAAATAAAACAGTCTCAAAAGGTTTTTCTTATGAAATCTCCCCTATCGTCACTTCCCTTTAAAATAGAAAAGCACCCATCACCTCTGTCAGAAGAAAAACGTGAAGAAATTCTAAAAAATCCTGGTTTTGGTCAATTCTTTACAGACCACATGTGTACTATTCAATGGACTAAAGACAAAGGCTGGCATAACGCCGTTATTTCTCAATATAAAGCGTTAGAAATTAACCCAGCAAGTACCGTTTTGCATTACGGACAAGAAGTTTTTGAGGGTTTAAAAGCATATCGTGCAAAAGATGGACGTATCTTACTCTTTCGTCCTGATGCTAATGCACAACGACTTATAGAATCAGCACAGCGGTTAGCCATGCCCGCATTACCAAAAGATATTTTTCTCGATGCTGTTCATCAACTCGTAAAAATTGATCAAAAATGGGTTTCGGATTATCCCAATGCTAGCCTCTATATCCGTCCATTTATGTTTGGTAATGAAAACTTTTTGGGCGTTCGTCCTTCTCAAGAGTATCTTTTTTGTATCATTGCCTCTCCAGTTGAATCCTATTTCAAAGGAGAAGAAAAATCTGTTAGCGTCTGGATTGAAACAGAGTATAGTCGTGCTGGTCCAGGAGGAACAGGTGCTGCCAAATGTGGAGGTAACTATGCAGCCAGCTTACTTGCACAAAAAACTGCAACTGAAAACAATTGTAGCCAAGTCCTCTTCCTTGATATGGTTGAACATAAATGGATTGAAGAGCTTGGTGGCATGAATGTCTGCTTTATTATGGATAATAATACACTCCTAACCCCTCCCCTTAATGGAACTATCCTTCCAGGAATAACACGTCATTCAATTTTACAGTTGGCTCAACAAATGGGATTAACGATAGAAGAGCGTCCTTATGCTTTTGCAACACTTCAAGAAGATGCAAAGAGTGGACATCTTAAAGAAGTCTTTGCTTGTGGTACCGCTGCCGTTGTTACCTCAATCGGCCGTTTTAGATATAAAGGAGGAGAATTTATTATCGGAAATGAAACAGTTGGAGAAGTTACAAAACAACT
Organism: Bartonella massiliensis; assembly: GCF_902150025.1. Taxonomy (GTDB): domain Bacteria; phylum Pseudomonadota; class Alphaproteobacteria; order Rhizobiales; family Rhizobiaceae; genus Bartonella; species Bartonella massiliensis. The sequence goes on along the minus strand of NZ_CABFVS010000026.1, from coordinate 32,446 downwards.
TCAAACACAATTGGTTGGTCTTCAAAAAGGGAGTATAGAAGATACAAATGGCTGGGTGCATTCTGTCCAGCTCTCATAATAAGACAATATTCTCATATTTATAAACGCTTCCATGAATATAACCTTCATGGAAGCTTACGTATTAAAGAATAATCTCTTTATTTTTTAAGGATGAAAAAAATTAATCAAATTTTGAATGATCTCTATGCTGTGCTTTAATATTACGGACTGTGCCCGTATGGGAACGCATGACAAGAGTTTCCGTTTGAATATAGCGAGGCGTGAATTTAACACCAGAAAGCATATTACCATCTGTCACCCCTGTTGCTGAGAACAAAACGTCACCCTTTGCCATTTCTTCCATTGTATAGACCTTATTGGGATCACTAATTCCCATTTTGGCTGCACGAGCAATTTTTTCTTCTGTATCAAGCAACAAACGACCTTGCATCTGTCCTCCAATGCAGCGCAAAGCAGCAGACGCTAAAACACCCTCCGGGGCTCCACCAATCCCCATATAGATATCAATACCTGTTTCTTCTGAGTTCGTTGTATCAATAACAGCAGCAACATCTCCATCACCAATCAAACGAATCGACGCCCCTGTCGCTCGCACTTCATCAATCAGTCTTTCATGACGAGGCCTCTCCATAATACAAACAGTGATCTGATTAACAGTGACTCCTTTAGCCTTTGCAAGAGCGTGAATATTATCGGTAGGACAAGCATCAATATCGACCACTCCCTTTGGATAACCAGGACCAATAGCAATTTTGTCCATATAAACATCCGGAGCATAAAGAAGGTTACCCTTTTCAGCAATTGCAACCACCGCCAAAGAATTGGCAAGATTTTTAGCACAAAGAGTTGTCCCTTCTAGGGGATCAAGTGCAATATCAATCGCCATTCCATTTTGAAGACCTACTTTTTCTCCAATATAGAGCATAGGCGCTTCATCCCGCTCACCTTCACCAATCACCACTGTACCCTCAATAGGTAATCGATTAAGTTCCTGCCGCATTGCATCTACAGCAGCTTGATCCGCAGCCTTTTCATCGCCACGTCCGCGCCAACGTGCAGCAGCAACAGCAGCACGTTCTGTGACACGTACCAATTCGAGTGTCAAAATACGATCAAGTCCATTTAAAATCTTCTGAGTTGTGAGCATATGAAAAAATCCTACCGAATGAATACCAGAAAAAACACGAGTCTTTATTGAGCTTTAAAAATAAGGCTTTTGGCAAAAATGAAAACTTTCTACAAGAGATAAAACTATTCAAGTTTGTCTTCAATCAAGATAAGTTATCAATTCTCTGCCACACGTTCAATACGAATGAATTGAGACTTTGCAATAAGATGTCCATCTTTTTCAATTTCTGCAAGTGCCTGTCGTACATTGACTTCTGTTGTTTCATGCGTGATCAAGATAATCGTTTTTTCAATCTGATTTTCCACAAAAGGTTTTTGAACAATCGACTCTAATGAAATATGATGATCAGCCATATGCCTTGCAACCGCCGCAAAAACACCAGCACGATCATGAACATTTAAACGAATAAAATACCCTCCTGCATGATTTGAAATACGTGCTTTTTTATGAGGAGAAAGTTCTAAGGCTGGACGTCTTAAAACAGGTGCATAATGAAAACCAGAACGTGCTTTTGCTATATCAGCCAAATCACCAATAACGGCTGATGCTGTTGCCATTCCTCCAGCGCCAGGACCAGAAAACAATAATTCACCTAATAAATCGCTTTGAATAGAAAGGGCATTGGTTACACCATTGATCTGTGCAATCATTGAGGATGTTGGAACCATTGTTGGATGAACGCGTTGCTCTATTCCAGAATCCGTTTTTAAAGCAACCCCTAAAAGCTTAATTCGATACCCCAACTCATCAGCCGCTCGGATATCAATTTGTGAAATATTACGAATTCCTTCAACATAAACATCATCCAATGAAACAGTGGTTCCAAATGCCAAACTTGTCAACAAAGCTAATTTATGAGCCGTATCATTTCCCTCAATATCAAAAGTTGGATCTGCTTCAGCATAACCAAGCCTCTGTGCATCTGCTAAACAATCTTTAAATGAAAGACCTTCCGTAAACATGCGTGTTAATATATAATTACAGGTTCCATTGAGAATACCATAAATCCGCGATATGTGATTACTGACAAGTGACTCTCTCATTGCTTTAATAACAGGAACTCCTCCTGCGACAGCGGCTTCAAAATGAAGAAAAACACCTTTTTGTTCTGCAAGTATAGCCAGCTCTACCCCATGTCGCGCAAGAAGAGCTTTATTGGCAGTCACAACATGATGTCCTGCCTCAAGCGCCCTCTTAACAGCGGTATATACAATATCCAACTCACCACCAATTAACTCAACAAAAACATCAATTTCATCAGAGGCAGCCATCCCCAGAGGTGAAGCAAACCATTTTATATTACTAAGATCAATTCCACGATCACGGCTTTTATCACGTGCACTTACAGCAACGACTTTGATGGATCGCCCACATTGACAAGCCAAACTATTCGCTTTTTCACATAGAGTTTGAACAACTGAAGTACCAACGGTACCAAGTCCCGCAACGCCAACTTTTAAAGCTTCTGCCATTATCTAACCACTGATCCCTATCTTTACTTGAAAAATCGCTAAAATGATGTGCCTATCAACATAAAAAATACTTAAATATCTATCAGGACAAAAAAATCCCCTGCTCTCTTCATTTTAATTTTTTTCTAATAGAATTATCCCCATTTATTCAAGAAAAATTCCTAAAAATATAATATTTATTTTCTTCAAATATTTCAGAATCTTTGTAAGATACTCATTTAAAGAATAAAAATCTTCAAAACTGATAGCTATAAGTTGCCATAAAAAATTGCCTTGTTTTTTAATCAAAAAAACTTTTTATAAAGATTAAATTTTAAATTCTATCAACAAAGGAGAAAAAAAGTTCTAAAACACAATCAATAACACGTTAAAGGCAATAAACGTTAAAGGATATTGAAAACTTGGAAAAATACATAAAAATATCTCTTCCAAATCAAAAAATATTGAACAAAAAACATTCTTTCATATGATACGTTAAGAGAATGGACACAATAAAGTAGATCAGTAAATAGTACCACATTCCTTCCTACCATTATATAGCTTGAACTATCATTCTTTAATGCAAAATTCTTAACGCTTTTCTGCATCAAAACAGAATCTTAATTAAAGTAAAAACAAAAACTTATGTACACAACATAATTCCAAAACATTATAAATATTGAGAATAAATTTGCAAAATTCGAGTATTTTACCGCAACTTATTTCTATCTCTTTGAAAAACGAATAAATTAAAATAATAAAAGTCTATACCAACCCTTTATCGGTACTGATTCATTTGCAAATTAAAGAATATTTTCAATTATTTAAGAAAAAAAATTAAAGAGCATTTAAATTTCTTACAGCCATGAACAAAGTGAAGTTGAGAAAAATAACTTTTAAGATATTTCGTAAAAATTCCCTCAATATTTTTCATTTTTATCATTATGACTTTTTAGTTTTTTAAATTGGAAAGAGTCGATAGCTTGAAAATTTTTGTCTGATTCGTACCATTTTGCTAACTTTCTCATCAAGATTGGCTTTCCACTTCATAAGTTGTACTATTTTTTCTTTATGACAGACTCAAGTAAGCAGCTTTCTTTATAAAATCTCTCTCAAGCAAATTAAAGAATATTCCCCATGTGCACGCATGAGACAAAATGAATGAAATATGCAAAAAATAAACATCTTTAAAATGCTGTTATGATCATTTTTACCTACACCTTCAAACTGAAAATAAACGATGATCTCATTTATTAAGTATAAATTTTGACATTAAAGTTTTCTCTATCACTCATGATAATTCTATATTTTTGTTACAAAAAATTCTAGCAAATAAAATGAGCCCAACATAGAGACACTCAAAAATTATTCAATAAAACACACTTTTTTTCAAAAAAATGATACAGAGGGCTTGCGAAGTAAAAAGATCCTCTCTATAAGCCTCATCATTGGTTTGCGCCCATCGTCTAGCGGTTAGGACATCGCCCTTTCACGGCGGAAACAGGGGTTCGATTCCCCTTGGGCGTACCATCTCTTAATTTTTATCTATATAATATATTGATTTTATTCATGTTTTAATGGGTTAGGGATTCCCGAATAAAAGTCAAGGGAATAGGATTTTTAAGGGAATCTCTTCTTAAAAGAAATGCACGAGTCATTTGTATGATTCATTTTTTGTTCCTTTTTAAGAATAGCACTCTAATGTGAGCACTTAATGGCCATAAAAATCACTAAAATATAAGTTAGGGAGCTTTTTCTCGTAATAAGGTAATCTTATAAGCCATAATGTGTGCTGTTTGTTTTTAAATTAAAAAAAGTCCCCCTTTATGCTTTTCCTTCAATGTTTAAAACTGAAATTAACCCCCAAAGCGCATTTTAGATGAATCATTCCTCACGACAGGGACTTTAATGCAGTTGTGTATCACATTAAATTTTTCTATAAATAAACAGACCATAATTTTAGAATTCAAAGGACGATACAAAAAATAGATGCTTACTCAAACTAAGGAACATAATTTAAAAATACGATGAACTCATCAAATGTTAAATGGAAACTTTGATAATGAAAATGCCCTCTGTTTGCCAGTGATCTGCTTAACTTATTCTATTAAATGGAATTTTAATCAGTTATACACCGACTATAAATTTGCAAATATAAATTATATTTTTGCAAACGCATCATTTCATTTCTTTTCAAAAATTAAATTCCTCAACAAAAATTTACACTCTATTGAACATATCTTCTCCCCCCATATTTAGATGACCTTTTCCCCTTGTTTTTATTTCATTATAAACCTGAAAGTGCTATAAAGTAATATCACTTAAAAGAAAAAGGACTTCTAATGGCAAAGATCAAAGTAGAAAAACCCGTTGTTGAACTCGATGGGGATGAAATGACCCGTATCATCTGGAAATATATCAAAGATAAATTAATCCATCCCTATCTCGACATTGATCTCAAATATTATGATCTTTCCGTCGAAAACCGTGATGCAACCAATGACCAGGTAACAATCGATTCTGCCAATGCTATCAAAAAATATGGGGTTGGTATAAAATGTGCGACCATCACACCTGATGAGGCTCGTGTTAAAGAATTTAACCTAAAAAAAATGTGGAAATCCCCCAATGGTACCATCCGCAATATTTTAGGAGGAGTCATTTTTCGCGAACCTATTATCTGTAAAAATGTCCCTCGCCTTGTTCCTAACTGGACAAAACCAATTATTATCGGACGTCACGCTTTTGGTGATCAGTATAAGGCAACAGATTTTAAGTTTCCAGGAAAAGGAAAGTTAAGTATTAAATTTGTCGGTGATGATAATCAAGTTATTGAGCATGATGTTTTTGATGCCCCAAGCGCAGGGGTTGCCATGGCAATGTATAACCTTGATGAGTCAATTCGTGATTTTGCTCGCGCATCTTTTAATTATGGACTACAGCGGAATGTTCCAGTTTATCTTTCAACAAAAAATACCATTCTAAAAACTTACGATGGTCGTTTCAAAGATATATTTCAAGAAATATTCGATACGGAATTTAAAGATGAATTCGAAAACCGTAAATTACATTACGAACATCGTCTCATCGATGACATGGTTGCTTCTTCATTAAAATGGTCCGGTGGATACGTATGGGCATGTAAAAATTATGATGGTGATGTTCAATCTGATATCGTTGCCCAAGGCTTTGGTTCTCTTGGCCTTATGACTTCTGTTCTCATGACACCAGACGGTAAAATTGTTGAAGCAGAAGCCGCTCACGGCACCGTAACACGCCATTATCGTCAGCATCAAAAGAATGAAGAAACTTCAACAAATTCTATTGCATCTATTTTTGCATGGACCCGTGGGCTAGCACACCGTGCCAAACTGGATAACAATGAGAAATTAAAAAACTTTGCCACAACATTGGAAGAAATTTGTATTAAAACCGTTGAAGAAGGTTTTATGACTAAAGATCTTGCACTTTTGATTGGGCCTAAACAAAAATGGCTTTCTACAACAGGTTTTCTCGATAAAATTAATGAAAATCTCCAAAAAGCAATGGGTAATTAAGGAGTAAATTAACTAAAATTCAAAGCTCTGTTTAGAGCTTTGAATTTTTCTTGGAAAATTAAAAAAACTAGCTTATAAGTGATAAAGAGAATAAATTTTTATTAAATAGCAAAATAGTGAAAAAACAAAGCTGGTCTACGCTTTTATTGGGTAAAAATGGTCTTTGCTTTTTAACGTTTACAGGCGGCGTTGTGTTGCATGCCACCAACGTTTATATTGTTATTACCATTTTGCCTTCTCTCATGAAACATATTGGCAGTGAAATATATTATTCTTGGGTGGCAACTGTCTTTATTACAGCTTCACTGGTGGGCACTTCACTTTCAACAAAAATATTAGGGAAATTAGGTCCGCGCAATGCTTATGTTATTTCTGGACTGATCTTTACTCTAGGCACTTTCCTATGCAGCATTTCTTCATCTATGCCATTATTTTTAATAGGACGCTTTATTCAAGGATTTGGAAGTGGTTCTTTGTTATCCTTATCTTATTCCATGGTACGTATTGTTTTCAGCCCATCTTTATGGTCACGCGCATTAAGTGTTATTTCTGGAATGTGGGGAATATCAACCTTGTTAGGACCAGCGATCGGAGGACTTTCCATATATTATGGCCTCTGGCAAGCATCCTTTTGGATCATTGGTGTATTCGCTATATTCTTTTCACTCATCGCCTTTAAATTTTTACCCCAAAAGAATGAAAACGATATTCCTACATCCCCCTTCCCTCTTCTCCAGCTTTTCATACTCACCTTATTGATTTTTATCATTTCTGTTGGAGGGGCTATGGAGTCAACAATGGCAAAAATTTGCGGACTCGTTATCGGACTTAGTCTTCTTTTTGTCTTAGCAAAAATCGAAACATCATCCCTTCATCCTATGTTACCGCACAAAACCTTTTCTTTTTCTTCTGAAATTTTTCCTGTTTACGCATTGATCCTCGTTATGACAACAGTCTTATATAGTATAGAACTTTATTTTCCACTTTTTCTTCAAGGACTTCATGGGCAAGCGCCACTTATTGCTGGTTATATAGCAGCATTGATAAGCCTAGGATGGACATGTGGAGCACTCTCAAGTGTTGGTGTCTCCACAAAAAAAATTCGCAATATCATTGTATATTCCCCCTTATTAAAACTATTAGGCATCACTATTCTTTTATGGCTCATTCCAACAGAAGTTTCCACACTTGAATATATTTTTATTATTTGCTTAGCACTTTTTTCTATTGGGATCAGTGCAGGCATAGCGTGGCCCCATTTGCTCACAAGGATTTTACAATGTACAAATAATAAAGATGCTCTGCGTGCCAGTGAATCCCTTACCTCTATACAACTATTTTCAGCAGCCTTAAGTGCAACGCTAGCAGGAGTCATCACCAATCTTGCTGGTCTCTTTAATCCTGGAGGAACAATAGGAATGATCTTAGCAGCAAAAACGCTTCTTATCGTGCTCATGGGACTTTTATTTTGTCTTGCTATTCCATTAGCGCTGCGCATTTCTTACTGTATATTAAAAAATCCAACAGGACATTTCCATAACGAAAAATAAATATAAAAATTCCTTCTTCACGCAAAAAAAAATATTAAGCACGCTTCTCCATAGACCATGAAACGCAAAAAACCATTAAACCGCACAAAGTTAGAACACTCCCTAAAACAGCTGTATATTCATAACTATAGCCCAATTTTAAAACCAGTGCTCCAGCTTCTGCGCCAAGAGCATTGGCAATATTAAAAGCAGACTGCATTAATGCGCCTGCTAAAACCTGTCCCTGTCGTGCAACATCCATAATTTTTGTTTGTATAGAAGGCATAGCCGCAAAAGAGGTCCCAACAAAAAAACAGCCTATTGCTGCTGTTAACGGAGTATCGGATAAAAAGAAAAAAAGAAAAAAAACAAATACACTCCAAAGCATCGAAAAAAATATCATCGGCGAAATGCCTATTTTAACAGCCAATTTAGGCCCCAAGAGATTTCCACCTACCATCCCCAATCCAACTAAGGGCATAATAAATGGCACCCACTCAAGGGAAACACCAGAAATATGCATTAATGTTGACTTAATATAAGTGAAAATAGAAAATAATCCTGACGCTCCCACCGAAACCATTACCAAAAGGAGCCACACCTGCTTTTGCTTTAATGCCCCCATTTCGCGTAAAGGGCTCGTTCTTGAGGTTCTTGCATCACAAGGCAAAAAATTCCCAATAAGCAAACAACACAATAAAGCAATTATTCCCACAATGATAAAAGCAATCTGCCACCCAATAAGTTGCCCAATCCAAGTCGCAGTTGGTGCTCCCAAAACGGTTGCAATGGTTAAGCCAAGCATAACAGCCCCAACGGCTTTAGAACGCTCATTTATTTCCACCATTGAAGAGGCAACCAGAGCCGCAAGCCCGAAATAGATTCCATGGGGAAGACCACTGAGAAAGCGTAATGCGACTAATATGCTAAAATCAGAGAAAAAAGCACTCGCAATATTTGCTAAGGCATAAAAAAACATCAACCCTATCAAAACAATTTTGCGCGATATCTGAGCTGTCGCAACTGCTAAAAGAGGGGCTCCAATCACAACCCCACACGCATAAGCAGAAATATATTGACCTGCTGTAGGAATATCAACATATGAACTTCGTGCCATCTCTGGCAAGAGCCCCATTGCCACAAACTCTGCAGTCCCAATAGCAAAACTCCCCACTGCAAGAGCTAAAATTGCTAAACGCCGTATTCTCGAATCAATTTCCAATGCAAGAATGTTTTGTTTTTGCGAATCTTTCATATTATCACTTCTGGATAAAAGTTTTTGCTGCAGATATCTGTAATAGATAAAAATAAAAATTCAAAACATTGTACCCTGCATACTAAATCTTTCCCAATAAAGTTTTTAGAAACTTTTGATATATAAGCATTTTATGAAACTTTAAATAAAACTCTTTAATGGAAGATCTTTCAAGAATCTAACGATTATAGATGTATTCAACTATTTTTATGAGCCCTGTTAGATAATAAGCCCATATAATAAACTTTGTTTCCTCTCTTCAGCAGTTTCACAATTTTACCCTAAAATTTCTATTTTAGTACAATGTACCACACAGTGTAAGTAACTCTAAAATTTATCGAAGAATACATTTTCAACAGATAAAATAATATCTCATCATTATCTTGATACAAGTATAAAACTTCTCCTCAATTTATTGTTTGTTCGTTTTTATTACCTGAATGCGTAGTCTTCAAATTGATAAGCTATAATTTCAACGAGTCCGCCATCCTTATGCGTTATTGTAAGAGTCTTTTAAAAAATTTTTATAATACAGAATAATAGTGCTTGATCTCTCCATTGATTAAATAATCCTATTCTAGAGATATTCCCCCTATCTCATAGAGGAATAATATAAGATCGTTTTTATCTTACTTACTATCTGTAAATATAAAATATTCATGTAATATATTATGAATTTTTTTTCTTATAAATTTTATCAATAGAGCATAAAATAAATATAATATTTTCCATTAAAGATATTTATCGATCTTTTATAAAAGTATAATTATATTTTTAGTGATAATTATATTAAAATATAAAATATAGAATTATAACTTTTAAATAGTATAATATTTATTTTAGTTTTTTAAGAAACTATCTATGATACTCCATGTAACCTATTCTTTACCTTTTAGAATAAAAAACACAAAGTCGCTCATAAAAAGACAATCTTCATACTTCTTTAAGAGTTCGCTAACGCCTCATTAACATTGTTGCTTTAAACAGTCATCAGAAACAGAAACAAACTGTTTTTCTCCGGATCAGGTAGCGCGTACCGGAGTAACAGTTTCTGTTTTTTTATGATAATTATAAAAAGAATATGTGTCCCATAAAGGAGTGCCTTTACGTTTTAAAATAGTGCAATTTTATACTTTTGAAAGGTATTCAATAATTTTACTTCTTCGTAAAATTTGTCAGTAAAAAGATAAATTTAATAAACAAATAAAGTGCTATATTGCATAAATGTTTTAGCGTCCTTGTGCCCATAAAGCACGCGTTTCAGCGCAAAAATCAGCATAACAGCCTTCTTCAATGGCATCACGAATTCCTTGCATCAATTGTTGGTAATAAAAAAGATTATTCCAAGTCAACAACATACCGCCTAGAGATTCACCAGCTTTGATCAAATGATGCAAATAAGCACAGCTATAATCGTTTGCCGCCGGACAAAGTGACTGTGGATCAAGAGGATGAGGATCTTCTGCATAACGTGCATTACGCAAATTAATTCTACCAAAGCGCGTAAAAGCTAAACCATGACGCCCTGCACGCGTCGGCATAACACAATCAAACATATCAATACCACGCGCAACACTTTGTAAAATATCATCAGGTGTTCCCACTCCCATAAGATAGCGCGGTTTATCCTCTGGTAACATCGGACACGTAGCATCCAATACTGCTGTCATAACACTCTGCGGCTCACCAACAGCAAGCCCTCCAATCGCGTACCCCTTTAAATCCATTTCTTTTAATGCTTGAGCGGAACGTTCACGCAGTTTCATATTATCACCACCTTGCACAATCCCAAACATTGCTTTATCTGGCTGATTCCCAAAAGCTGTTTTACAACGTTGTGCCCACCGCAATGAAAGTTCCATAGCTTCTTCCATCTCTTTTTCAGTGGCTGGTAATGCAATACATTGATCCAACTGCATCTGGATATCGGCACCAAGAAGTCCTTGAATTTCGATAGAACGCTCTGGACTCATTTCATAATAAGCTCCATTAATATAAGAGCGAAAAATCACACTTTGTTCGGTAATTTTACGGATGCTCGCCAATGACATAACCTGAAAACCACCAGAATCGGTTAAAATAGGTCCATTCCAGCGTGAGAATTCATGCAATCCCCCCAAACGTGCAACACGTTCAGCTCCTGGACGTAACATTAAATGATAAGTATTTCCTAAAATAATATCCGCCCCAAGATTACGTATCTGATCCATATACATAGCCTTAATGGTTCCAGCTGTCCCTACAGGCATAAAAGCAGGCGTGCGAACATACCCCCGTCCAGTAATAATTTCGCCTCGACGCGCACATCCATCTTGAGCAATTTTTCTATAATGAAATGTCTTTATCATCACTTTTATCTTTTTGATTCCATCAATGCATATCTCTCATAGAAAGAAATAAGATACCTTCCATACGAGCATTGCCATAAATTTTATGAATTAACTTTTGATTCACTCAAGCCAGCATAAAAAAATAAACGAGATAAAAAAACATTTTTTGTTAAGAAATCACCATAACAAAGAAATAATCTAGCTTCAGAAAAGAACAAAAATATCATACCTCAAAATATCGATGCTTAACGCATAAAAACCTTAAGCAAACTGCAAAGTTATTATCTTCAGCAATTTTATTTTTACGTATTTCATAAGCAATGATTTTGTACGAATAGAAGAAATTTTTTAAATATTCGTTTTCGATGTTTTTGACTTTGAAAGATAATTTTTTTCTATTGGACAAGAGATTAGTTTATAAAGATAATTCACTTTTTGCATATCGAATGAGAGACCCGATTAGCGTAAAATTTTATCATTTCAAACCTGTTTCATGTTGAATCCCTCAAAATTACTTACTTACATATTATAAGCAACTAGGGCATGTGAAGTTAAACTGTACAAGAAAAGACTAAAAATGTCTCTTAATAAATGCTCTTATAGTGCCAAGAGCTTGTCTCGAGGCAATATTAAAAACTGAAAAAATGTGTCATGATGCTAGCTTGCTCTTTTATTAAGCGATTAAGCGTAAAGATCGTGCTGCTTGATAAGTTTTATATTACTCATAAGGGACTTACTATTAGACTATTTACGACATAGGCATGAATATACGAAGAGATGTCTCTTTAAACAAGCGTACAAATACGCAACACAAGGATATTCCATTTAAAGCATTCCTCCATAAAAAACGAAAGCGTAAAGGCCGTAGCATAATCTTTGTCATTTAAAAAGTACTGCTTTATATGGTTTTGAGAAAAGTAAAGCTGAATTAAAAAGCAAAGGACAAATCTAACTTTTTGTGTTCATCCTTACACCTTTATATTCTTCCCCAATTAGACGATTCTCCTGTTTTAAAGATTATGCCAATAAGGAATAATACGCTCGTATTTTCACCAAACACTGGAGCAACTAAGCTCTTACCAGTATCAATATGTATTGCAAACATGCTTGCTGCATAAGGATTGGATGCTGATATACAAACAGAAACAAAAGAATGTACTTTTTTAGAAAAATAACATTATAAAACCATTTAAGAGACTGGCAATAAATCGAAGAAAAGTGGCAGCTTTTTATAAAGAACTTTGCAAAACAACATCCCTAAAACATAATTTATCTTTACGTTTTTTTATCCTAGCAGCTTTTCCTACAAATCCTTGGCGCCATATTCTTGAAAATCAAATTGAAGGAAATATAGAGACAATTCTTGGATCGAATATATGAAAGGAAAGCATGATACTATAAAAAAGTCTCGCATGCCCTTATTGATCAGAAAAGAGTATTTCCTTTTAGCAACCTACAATTGAAATACATATGATTTATGCTATTGTTCATCTGCTGCAATAACAGCTTTGGTAATTACATCAGGATCGATAACAGGTTCACCGCGTTTAATCTTATCAACATTTTCCATACCTTCAACAACCTTCCCCCATATGGAATATTGACGATCAAGCCACGGAGCATCTGCAAAACAAATAAAAAACTGCGAATTAGCAGAATTTGGATTCTGACTCCGAGCCATAGAAACTGTCCCACGCTTATGAGAAAGATTTGAAAACTCTGCTGTTAAATTTGGTTTTTCTGAACCGCCCGTCCCTGCACGTGATAAATTAAATTTTTTACCATCCTTCTTTCCAAATTGCACATCACCAGTCTGCGCCATAAAACCATCAATAACACGATGAAAAATAACATTATCATAAGCACCTTCACGGACAAGCTCTTTAATACGTGTCACATGATGAGGCGCTAAGTCAGCAAAAAGCTCAATAACAACTCTGCCCTTCGTTGTTTCAAGAATTAAAGTATTCTCTGGATTTTTATTCTCAGCCATATGGAAAACTCCTTTGATTTATTTCTCAACTTCTAAAGTAGCAGCACGAATAACATCAGGATTTGTTACAGATCCATTATTACTTGTGGCCCCTTTTTTAATTTTATCAACAACATCCATTCCCTTTATAACCTCCCCAACAACTGTATACTGACCATTTAAAAAAGCAGCATCATCAAAACAAATGAAGAATTGAGAATTTGCGGAATCTGGATCTTGTGACCGCGCCATCCCGACAGTACCGCGCTTAAACGGCTGTTTTGAAAACTCAGCCGGTATATTGGGATAATTTGAGCCTCCCATACCAACGCGTTTCAGATCAAAATCTCTATTTCCTTTTTTTCCAAACTTTACATCACCAGTTTGTGCCATAAAGCCAGGAATAACGCGATGAAACACAACATTATTATAAGCCCCCTCTTCTGTTAGTTTTTTAATTTGTGCAACATGCTTTGGTGCCAAATCAGGACGCAGACGAATAATAACATCACCGTCTTTGAGAGATAAAACAAGCAAACTTGCATTACTTGCTAGGTTTACTGAGTTAGAATCATCAGCAACAGCGTGTAATGAAAAAAAGCAAAAAACACATATCAAAATAGCAAAGAATCTACGAGACAAAATTATTCACTCCTAAAAGACTGGAATTTCAAACGTAAAGCTTGTGCAATATTGGGCGGCACAAATGGTGTCACATCTCCTCCCATAGAGGCAATTTGACGGACCAATGTAGACGTTATCGCACGTCCAGAAACACTTGCCGGCAAAAAAACAGTTTGTAATTCAGGGGCCATAATGCCATTCATCCCTGCCATTTGCATTTCATAATCAAGATCAGTACCATCTCGCAACCCACGAACGAGAAATGAAGCGCCAACTTCACGCGCTTTTTCAATGAGAAGATTATTAAATGAAAGCACCTGCAACCGATCAGAATCGGCACCAAAAAAATCGTTCGCTACCTGTGTAATAAAACCAACGCGCTCTTCAAAGCTAAAGAGTGTTTTTTTGTTAGGCTGTATACCTACAGCGATAATCACCTTATCAGCTAACACAAAACACCCTTTTAAAACATCAAGATGACCGTTTGTAAGAGGATCAAAGGAACCTGCGTAAAGAGCAACTTTCATGATTCCACTCCATTCTCTTCAAAATTATTTTTCTTCACTCATATCAACTGTATCAGAATTCTCACCTTCATCTTCTAATGAACGCGTATCATCTTCAGGTTCAGAAATACGCTCAACCGATACAACTCTTTCACCTTCAGCTGTATTAAAAATCGTCACCCCCTTCGTTGAACGACCAGCGGTGCGAATTTCCTCAACAGGGACGCGAATAAGTTGTCCCCCATCTGAGACCAACATAATTTGATCTTGCGCCTTCACTGGAAAAGCCGCTACTAATTTACCAATTTCAGCTGTTTTAGATGGATCTGTTGCACGAATTCCTTTTCCCCCACGTCCCGAAATTCGGAATTCATAGGAAGAAGAGCGTTTACCATAACCAAACTCACTCACTGTCAAAAGCATTTGTTCGCGTGCATGGAGTTCTGCATAACGTTCATCTGTTAACTCTGTTTCAATACCCCCATCTTCTTCATCAAAAGTGACAATATCTTCAATATCAGCATCCGCACCAGCAGCACGCCGTTCATTCATCACACGTTTAATATATGCAGAACGCTCAATAGACGTCGCCTCAACATGCTCTAAGATTGTCATTGAAATGACTTTATCGCCTTTCGCCAAATTGATACCACGAACACCCACAGAATTACGCCCTGCAAAAACACGAACACCCACAACAGGAAAACGGATACATTGCCCATTTGCTGTTGTGAGAACGACATCATCATGTTCTGTACAGGTTTCAACAGAAAGAATTTCATCTTCTTCATCAAGTTTCATGGCAATTTTACCATTACGATTAACCTGAACGAAATCTGATAACTTATTACGACGCACAGTTCCACGTGTTGTCGCAAACATGACATCCAATGCACTCCAGCTTGCTTCATCTTCCGGTAAAGGCATAATCGTTGTAATACGTTCACCTTGCTGTAAGGGAAGCATATTGATCAAAGCCCGCCCACGCGATTGCGGTGTCCCTAACGGTAGTCGCCAAACTTTTTCTTTATAAACAATCCCACGTGATGAAAAGAAAAGAACTGGCGTATGCGTATTAGCGACAAACAGCCGCGTTACAAAATCCTCATCCTTCGTGGACATACCAGAACGTCCTTTACCGCCACGACGCTGTGCACGATAGGTATTAAGAGGGACGCGCTTAATATAGCCACTATGGCTCACCGTTACCACCATATCCTCTGGCGCGATCAGATCTTCACTCTCCATCTCAGCGCTACCAAAACCAAATACGGTCCGTCGTGGCGTCGCAAATTCCTCACGAAGAGCACTCAATTCGTCCTTAACAATACGCAGTATACGTACACGCGATGCCAAGATATCAAGATAGTCAGCAATATCCACGCCAATTTTATTCAATTCATCAGCAATTTCATCACGCCCAAGGGCTGTTAACCGCTGCAAACGCAATTCTAAAATAGCACGTGCTTGTTCTTCAGAGAGATTATAAGTACCATCCTCATGAATAATATGACGAGGATCATCAATAAGTCTAATCAAAGGCGCAACATCCATCGCTGGCCAGCGTCGCTCCATTAATTGTGTACGTGCTGTTTGTGGATCAGGAGCGTTGCGAATAAGCGCTATGATTTCATCAATATTGGCAACTGCAAGGGCAAGCCCCACCAAAACATGGGCCCGTTCACGTGCCTTACGCAAAAGATATTTTGTGCGCCGACTAACAACCTCTTCCCGAAAAGCAACAAATGCACGAAGCATATCAAGCAACGTCATTTGTTCAGGTTTTCCCCCGTTCAATGCAACCATATTACAACCAAAAGAAGTTTGCAGCGGCGTATAACGATATAATTGGTTTAACACAACTTCCGCAACAACATCCTTCTTCAACTCAATAACGACACGATATCCATCACGATCAGATTCGTCACGCAAATCAGAGATTCCCTCAATGCGTTTATCCCGCACCAATTCGGCCATTTTCTCAATCATCGTTGCCTTATTAACTTGATAAGGAATTTCACTCACAATGATTGCCTGGCGGCCATTGCGAATTTCTTCAATATCAACTTTAGCACGCATAATAATTGAGCCACGCCCTATTTCATAAGCTGAACGGACACCAGAATGGCCGAGGATAATCCCCCCTGTAGGAAAGTCTGGACCAGGAATAATTTCAATGATTTGATCAAGTGTGATAGCAGGATTATCAATCAGAGCGATACAGCCATCCACAACTTCACCAAGATTATGGGGTGGAATATTGGTTGCCATTCCCACTGCAATCCCCCCTGATCCGTTAACCAAAAGATTAGGGAAACGGGCTGGTAAGACAACCGGTTCACGTTCACGCCCATCATAATTATCCTGAAAATCAACCGTGTCTTTATCAATATCAGCCAAAAGCGCTTCT
Source organism: Bartonella massiliensis (assembly GCF_902150025.1). Taxonomy (GTDB): domain Bacteria; phylum Pseudomonadota; class Alphaproteobacteria; order Rhizobiales; family Rhizobiaceae; genus Bartonella; species Bartonella massiliensis. The sequence continues at coordinate 15,662 of NZ_CABFVS010000026.1, read as the reverse complement.
GAAACTTTTTCTAAACGACACTCCGTATAGCGCATTGCCGCAGGCGGATCACCGTCAACGGAACCAAAGTTCCCCTGACCATCAATTAATGGATTTCTCAAAGAAAAGTCCTGCGCCATACGCACCAAGGCATCATAAATTGAAGCATCACCATGGGGATGGAATTTTCCCATAACCTCCCCAACAACACCAGCAGATTTACGATAGGACTTATTAAAAACAAGCCCCATTTCATTCATAGCATGAAGGATACGTCGATGAACAGGTTTAAGACCATCACGGACATCAGGGAGTGCACGCGAGACAATTACGCTCATCGCATAATCGAGATAAGAGCGTTGCATTTCATCAATAATACTGATTGGTTCAATACCGGTCAGCACATCACGTTCTGGCTGTGGAATAAAATCGGTCACAATTTCAAAACTTTCAAAAAAGAATCATTAAAGAATCATTTGACTTTGTTTATATCGAAAAACACATTAAAATGCTAATTTCTCTCCCACAACAAAGGAGGAATTTAACAATATTTTTCAAGATGTTATTAATTTCTATTAAAAATTACCAATAATGAATAGTTTTCTAATGAATAGTTTTCACTTTGCTAAACTTCTAAAAATCTGAAACAAACAAACCATAAAGAAATCGTAATACTGTAATTTAAAGGCTCTTAGAAAGGCACATCATCATCTAATTTATGAGAAAAACTTTCTCCCACTTGGTTATTATTTTGACCAAAAGTATTTCTCTGATTTGAGCTACTATCTGCAAAACCACCACTGTAACTCCCCCCTTGATTTGCTCCCTGCTCCCCACTCGCTCCGCCACGCCCATCAAGCATTTGTAATTCACCACGATATTTTTGCAAAACAATCTCTGTTGTATAACGATCATTGCCATTTTGATCTTGCCACTTTCGTGTCTGTAACTGCCCCTCAATATAAATTTTGCTGCCTTTTTTTAAATATTGCTCTGCAACTTTGACAAGGTTTTCATTAAAAATAACAATATTATGCCACTCAGTGCGTTCTTTTCGCTCATTTGTACTGCGATCACGCCAACTTTCCGAAGTAGCAATACGCAAATTTGCCACTTGATCTCCTGAATTCAAACGGCGGATTTCAGGATCCGCCCCGAGGTTACCAATCAAAATAACTTTATTAAGGCTACCAGCCATCGCATAAACTCCAAAATTTTAATTCGTAAAATAGTCTGTTATATAACAGTTATAACCATCTTGACCTTCAATTTGCACGTCTGTCATTGACCTTCAATATGGATATTGCTATCCTTTCCCAATATTGTATTCCGTATAATTATAACAAAATATTATAACAACGCATAGTTTATTCCTTCAGTAGAGAATAAAAAGCTGCTCATTTGTATTTTTCTTTTTACAAAACTTATACCTTCTTTCTGCGTTAAAGCAGTTAAACACATTGTAATTTAAAAAAAACAGTTTTATTCCAGTTTAGAGGCTCAATTTTTGTCACATATGCCAAGGATAAATATGACTCATCAAAAATATATCTCCATTCGCGGTGCACGTGAGCATAACCTCAAAAATATTGATCTCGATCTCCCTCGTGATAAACTCATTGTTATCACTGGACTTTCGGGGTCAGGTAAATCATCCTTAGCTTTTGATACGATTTATGCTGAAGGACAACGCCGTTATGTCGAAAGCCTTTCGGCTTATGCACGTCAATTTCTCGAAGTGATGCAAAAACCAGATGTTGACCGTATTGACGGCCTTTCGCCTGCTATCTCCATTGAACAAAAGACAACTAGCCGCAATCCTCGCTCAACAGTCGGTACCGTTACTGAGATCCACGACTATATGCGCCTTCTCTTTGCCCGTATTGGTATTCCTCATTCTCCTGCGACAGGACTTCCTATTGAAAGCCAAACGGTAAGCCAAATGGTTGATCAAATTATGGCCTTACCTGAAGGAACACGAATTTTTATTATGGCTCCCTTAGTACGGGATCGAAAAGGAGAATATAAAAAAGAGCTAACAGAACTTGTAAAAAAGGGGTTTCAACGCACTAAAGTTGATGGAAAATTCTATGAAATCCCTGATATTCCGCCTCTTGATAAAAAATATAAACATGACATCGATGTTGTGGTAGACCGCATTGTTGTACAGAAAGATATCACCTCTCGCTTGGCTGATAGTATAGAAACCTGTTTACAGCTAGCCAATGGACTTGCCATTGCTGAAATGGCAGACCAACCCTTGGCGCAAAAAGAAACGGCAAAAGAATCTGCTCATAAGTCCAAAAATGACACACACAAACGGCTTCTTTTTTCAGAAAAATTTTCCTGCCCTGTATCAGGTTTCTCTATCCCTGAAATTGAACCACGTCTTTTTTCATTTAATAATCCTTTTGGAGCTTGTCCTCTTTGTGATGGATTGGGCATCAAAAAGGCAATGGATCCAATAAAAATTGTGCCCAATAAAAATCTCACCTTAAAAGGCGGAGCCATTGCGCCTTGGGCTAAATCAGATTCACTTTATTATAGCCAAACTTTAGAAGCATTAGGAAAAGCTTACGGTTTCAAACTCACAGATCAATGGTGTAAACTCTCTAATGAAGCACAACAAGCTATTCTCTACGGTACAAAAGGAAATGAAATCTCTTTTATCTACAAAAATAATTCTGGTTCGCATAAAATAACGCAACCTTTTGAAGGAATCATCCCTAATATGGAGAGGCGCTGGAAAGAAACCGATTCTGCTTGGTCGCGTGAAGAAATTGAGCGTTATATGTCTTCCTCACCTTGCCCAGCCTGTCACGGTTATCGTTTAAAACCAGAGGCACTTGCTGTCAAAATTCACGGAATGCATATTGGGCAAATATCAGACCTTTCTATTCTCAAAGCAGATGATTGGTTTGCCAATATCCATCAATATCTCACAGAAAAACAACGTAATATCGCCATACGTATTTTAAAAGAAATTCGTGAACGCTTAGCTTTTTTAAATCATGTGGGATTGGAATATCTTACCTTATCTCGAAGCTCAGGGACCCTTTCGGGGGGAGAAAGCCAACGCATTCGGTTAGCTTCCCAGATTGGTTCTGGTCTTACAGGCGTTCTCTATATTTTAGACGAACCCTCTATCGGTCTACATCAACGTGATAATGAACGGCTTTTGGAAATGCTACGCTATTTGCGCGATCTTGGTAATACAGTCATTGTCATTGAACATGATGAAGATGCTATTCTCACAGCAGACCATGTTGTCGATATGGGCCCTGCTGCAGGCGTTCATGGGGGTGAAATCATAGCGCAAGGGACACCACAAGAAATTTTAGAGAATCCAGCCTCTCTCACAGGCCAATATCTTTCAGGAAAAATGGCTGTTAGAATGCCAACAGAACGACGCAAAATATCAAAATCGAAAATCCTTAAAGTCATTGGCGCTAAGGGCAATAACCTTAAAAATATCAGTGCAAACATTCCTCTTGGAACCTTTACATGCATCACCGGTGTTTCTGGAGGAGGAAAATCAACATTTCTTATTGAAACGCTTTTCAAAGCAGCATCCCATCAGATCATGGGCTCTCATCACAGCCCTGCCAGCTATGATAAAATTGAAGGATTAGAATTTCTTGATAAAGTCATCGATATCAATCAATCTCCCATTGGACGCACCCCACGCTCTAACCCCGCAACCTATACAGGCGCTTTTACCCCGATTCGTGACTGGTTTGCTGAACTCCCAGAATCAAAAGCTCGTGGTTATAAAGCAGGGCGTTTTTCATTTAATGTTAAAGGAGGACGCTGTGAAGCCTGTCAAGGTGATGGAGTCATCAAAATTGAAATGCATTTTTTGCCAGACGTTTATGTAACTTGTGATGTCTGTAAAGGAAAACGCTATAATCGAGAAACACTAGAAATAAAATTTAAAGGACAATCTATCGCCGATATTTTGGATATGACAATCGAAAAGGCAGAGGAATTTTTTCAAGCTGTTCCCGCTATTCACCATAAAATGGAAACTCTTATTAAAGTAGGACTGGGGTACTTAAAAGTAGGACAGCAAGCCACCACGCTTTCTGGTGGGGAAGCACAACGTGTAAAACTTGCAAAAGAACTTTCACGAAAAACAACGGGACGTACACTTTATATTTTGGATGAACCGACAACTGGTTTACATTTTCACGATATTTCCAAGCTTCTTGAAGTGTTGCATAAACTCGTCGATCAAGGTAATACCGTCATCATTATTGAACATAACCTTGACGTTATCAAAACAGCCGACTGGATTATTGATTTAGGACCAGAAGGTGGAGATCGCGGTGGTAAAATCGTTGCCATTGGGCGCCCAGAAGACATTATTAAGGTTCCCGCTTCCTATACGGGAAAATTTCTAAAAGATGCTTTACGGCGCCAATCTCTCTACAATTCCAACGCTTAAAAAGATTTACTCTTGAAAGACTTACCTTGTAAATATAGCATACGAACAAAGCCTGTACTTTTATTGTTGCCTGTCAATTAATATCTCATTTCAGTATAGCAGCGTTTTTGAAACAAAAACTAAAGCAATTGAGCGCTTTATAAGCTGTTTTAGTTTTCGTATTGCACATTCGCGTGCTTGTTTTAAAGAAACATCTCTTCAAGCTCCCAAAGACCATTACGCGGCGCCGACCATGAATGGTATAACGACAAAGTCCCCTGGAATAATATAAAAGCCATTGAGTTGCCCCATCTTTACGTTTATGGAGAAGCAAGCCAGCACCATTATATTATTTACCAGCCCTAGAATGTTGTGGATCAAACCTTGGCACGTAAGACCGTTTATAAGAGGCATTTTTAGCGCCTTCTTGTATAGTTTTTACCTACATGGCCTACCCGCTTTATGACGTGCAGTGATTTTGATTGATTCAAGATAAAAAGCATCCACAGTAATATCTTATCATAAAGATTGCACATTCATGCTTTTATTGATCACATTCTTTAATAAAGATCATGCTCCTCACATAATACAAAATGCCTCAAGCGTAATATATTTGCGTTGTCAATTCCAGACACGTGTTAAAGAAACATTTCTCAATTCCCCCACTCCCATTCCATGACATCACCTGCAAATGATCGTCTGATACATCTATTATTGTACACCAACATCTTTATATTTATGATGGAAAAAAATCAGGACTATCATTATATTTACCAATATTTTCTTATCCCCATCACTACCAGAGCCTTTGAATTTGAAAGGACGTTCATTATAGGGAATTTTTGTTTCTCTCTTAATCGTTTTTCATCCACACACCCGTATTATTTATGATATACAAAGCTATTGTTTTTTGATTGATAATAAAAAAATCTTAAGATGATAAAAATCTTACGCTATTAGATTTTCCCATTTAATATAACAAGCATCTAATTATCTTTATAAGCCCATGTATTCTTCAACAAAAAAAACGAAACTCTCTTATTATTTTGATTATTTACAAGGATTATAGCTTTTTTCTTCAAAAACAATAGTATTTCACTTTATTCTACAAAAGAAATGCTTCTTCAAAAGCATAGAGTATCATCATTTTCGACTTTTTGTGCAAAAAGTATCTGTTGGACATCTTACAGTTGTCAATATAATGTGATGCAGTCTAAAAAGACAAAATAACGTTGGAGATAATTTCAGCATGAAAAAGATTGAAGCCATTATAAAACCTTTCAAACTTGATGAAGTGAAAGAAGCGCTTCAAAAAATTGGACTACATGGTATTACAGTAACAGAAGCGAAAGGTTTTGGTCGTCAAAGAGAACATACAGAACTTTATCGTGGTACAAAATATGTTGTTGACTTTTTACCTAAAGTAAAGATTGAAATTGTTGTATCCGATGAAAAACTGGCACAAACTGTCGATGCAATACGGAAAGCAGCTCAAACCAAACATATAGGCGATGGAAAGATCTTTGTTTTTTCCATTGATGACGCTATTCGTATAGGCACTGACGAAACCGGTATCGATGCCCTTTAATAAATAACGAAAAAACACATTTTTTATCCACCTCAACCACAACGCCATATTAAGGAAATTGAATATGACAACCGCATCAGATATTATCAAACAGATTGCAGACAACGAAATCCGTTTTGTTGATTTACGTTTTACGGATCCACGAGGAAAATTGCATCACGTTACAATGGATATCGCAGAAATTAGCGAAGATACCTTTAATGATGGTGTTATGTTTGATGGTTCTTCAATTGCAGGTTGGAAAACAATTAATGAATCTGACATGGTTTTAATGCCCGATCCTAAAACAGCACATATTGATCCTTTTTTTGCTCAATCTACTTTGGTCATATTTTGTGACGTACTGGACCCTGTCTCTGGTGAATTTTACCGTAGAGATCCTCGTTCCATCGCCAAAAGAGCTGAGGTTTATATGAAATCTTTAGGCATTGGAGATACAATCAATGTAGGTCCAGAAGCAGAATTTTTTATCTTTGATGATGTGCGCTATAAAACAGATCCTTACAATACAGGATTTAAACTCGATTCAAGTGAACTTCCCTCCAATGATGATACAGAATATGAAACAGGCAATCTGGGGCACCGCCCACGAATGAAGGGTGGTTACCTTCCTGTTCCGCCAATTGATTCTTGCCAAGATATGCGTTCTGAAATGCTCTCAGCACTCAAAGATATGGGCGTACAGGTCGAAAAACATCATCATGAAGTCGCAGCAGGTCAGCATGAGTTGGGTATTCGTTTTGATACGCTTGTTCGCGAAGCTGATAAGATGCAAATTTTTAAATATGTCGTCCATCAAATAGCAAATAGTTATGGGAAAACCGCAACCTTCATGCCCAAACCAGTTTTTGGTGATAACGGCTCTGGCATGCATGTTCATATGTCCATTTGGAAAGATGGTAAACCCATTTTTGCAGGAAATGAATATGCCGGACTCTCTGAAATCTGTTTATTTTTTATCGGTGGTGTTATTAAGCACGCAAAAGCAATTAACGCCTTCACCAATCCATCCACAAACTCCTATAAGCGTTTGGTTCCTGGTTATGAAGCACCTGTCCTTCTTGCCTATTCGGCACGTAATCGTTCTGCATCTTGCCGTATTCCAATGAGTTCTTCACCAAACTCAAAGCGGGTAGAAGTGCGTTTTCCAGACCCAACAGCAAATCCCTACTTAGCATTTGCCGCCCTCTTAATGGCTGGTCTTGATGGCATCAAAAACAAAATTCATCCTGGACATGCTATGGATAAAGATCTTTATGATCTTCCTTTAAAAGAACTCAAAGAAATCCCTACCGTTTCAGGAAGTTTGCGTGAAGCACTTGAAGCACTCGACAAAGATCGTAGCTTTCTAAAAGCTGGCGATGTTTTTGATGATGACCAGATCAATTCTTTCATCCAAGTAAAGATGCAAGAAGTTTTACGCTATGAAACAACACCCCATCCTATTGAATTTGATATGTACTATTCTGTTTAAACAATTGCTACGCATTCTTTTGATTTTTAAAGTGGAGGCGTAAAGCCTCCATTTTTGTGGATATTTGCCTCATGCAAGAATACAAGAGGCTTTTTTCTCACCTGCTTTTCCTTTATAATTTCCCTGAGTATCTTCAAAATAATTAACAAGGTTTCTAATGCTGCGAATTTATTTTCTCGTTCACATTCTTTTATGCATTGTCTTTATCGCATCAACCACTCAAGCAAGTCCAACGAAAAATCCCGTAATTGTCGTCTTTGAAGAATCAGTATTGGCTTACAGTGAAGCACTTCAAAATGCCGATGCAAATGCTATTTTAGATGCTATTCCTCCCCAAATTATCAACAGCTTCACAACAAAAAAAAATCTTAGTCAATCACAATTTCGGCAAATCATGAAAAGCCAAATCGAACAATTGACAAAAAATTATAAAATTGAAACTATACACATCAATCAAGAGAAAAGACGTGAAGGCGAACTTGATAATGGCGTTCTTTATTTTGTGATACCTGTAGAGCTTGTAACGACAACAAATTCTGGACAAAAATGCTCTATTCAAACTGAGATTATTGCGCTGTTTGACCATCCCCAATGGTATTTTATTCATGGGAATGAAAAAGCACTCTTAAACATAACAACTGAAGCATTTCCCGGGCTTGAAAAAATTAAAATCAATCCTATAAAAATTACAAAAATACTGTAATCAAAAAGGATGCACATCAATAAAAGATTTAACTTTATAAACAAGTTGTAACAATTGTAGCAGCAGCCTTAAATTCAGTTTTCTTATGGGCACGACGTGCTATTGTTTCTTTATCCATTCCCCATTGTTCCATCGCCCAATCTTCATCTAAATGAGCAATGGACCAAGCATGATCTGCATCAATTTTTCCAGCAGCAACAGCAAGCGCAATAAGAGCAGATCCCGTTAAGGCTGTCATCATATGAAGTGCGGCAAGCATATAAGGAGATTCAACGCTACGCAAATAATGACTCACGGCTTGAAGTGCTTCTGGTGATTGTTCCACATGCATCACCCCTTCTGTCAAATAAAACCGTGCTCCTAGTTTTTCTTCAGCCCAATCCAATAAAGGATCCCATTGCTCACATTGCCGCTGCACCAACTCTTTTGGTGTTTGTACACGATAAAAGATCATATCACAGGCAACAAAACGCAACAAATCTTCAAAAACAACCTGCATATCATCAGCGATACCATCAATAACAGTATTAACCAAACGCGTCATCGGCATCTTTGAAGGATCAATAACTTGTTGTTGGTTTGCAAATTCTTGCGCAATGAATTCCGCAAACATCTCCGTTGGTACAAAAAAATGACGCTTTGCTGGTGTTTTAACTGGACGTTCATCCAATAAGATCGTAAAGCCCTCCTCCTTACAAGCAATCTTCACTTCTCTATAAAACCGTTTTGGGTGTGGTTGGCTTGAAAAATTTTGAGTCTTCTGAACAGAACTATTTTTATTCAAATTATTTTTACTCAAAGGCCTATCAAAATGATTCAAAATTTCACGCATATTGTTTTACCTCTGATATTTCAAAAAAAACGGTTGATTTTCAAAGCTCTATCTGATGTAAGATTTAAATTGATTTCTTTTCCTCTCTTACAAATTTTCCCATCTTACAAGAAGAACAAAATCTGACCAACCCCAATCTGACCTTAAAATATATCCTTTATTTAACAAACAAGACAATGGTCTTGCCCATATAGTGAGCAACAGCTGTTAGAATACATTTTTTTAACTTTTATCTTACTAAAAAAACTGAATACGTTAAATTTACTGACGAAAATGCGTTTATTACCTTGAAAGTTATCCATCTACAAGAGTTGTCTCCACCCACATTCCAATTTTTTAAAATGCTTTTCACAAAATTTTAAGGCACAAAAACATACATCATTCAAAAATATGGAGAAGCGTATTTTATTCATCAGCATACCTTTCAGCTGCAAAGACACCTCAATTATTCTTCGTCTTATATATTCTCCATGCATAAAATTTTTTCTAACCTGATATCATCACCCTAAAAAGAAGTATTTGATAGTATAAAATGATAACCATCATTGCCTTTAATCAACTGAATTAGAATTATTCTTTGTACAATAGAAAAACTTATTCTTTAATTTTGCAACGTATTTTTATTAATATTATTTAATAATATTTGCTACAAGTCAGCATTAACGCTTTAATTTATATTAAAATATAAATTAAAAGCATAGAGATCATGCAGTTTAAAAATAATATTTTTATCTATACACTTGATATATACACCAGTCCCTGAAGATACTAACTGTGCAGCTGCTGCACAATGGGGGCGCGACAATTACAATCAAAATATTTTACTGACTGCCTCAGGATCCCGTATTATCTTATACGCAACATTTGAAAAGGTATTTAATGAACTTTCTCAAAATAGACGGCTATCTCCTAAGCTGCGTACCCCGTTTTTCATACACTCATATTTACGCGTTTAGATAATATGCAATTATTTGACAGCTTTATTATGCTGACCCACTCTATGGTTTTAGCGAAGCGCAATAACTCTGATGAAATTAAAACTGTAGCAACTCATCCTGTTCCTTAATCTTTGCCCCTCAGTCCTTAGTGGTTCATCAATACGATAAAATATTTGCCAACAGCAATGCTGATGCTGCCGTCCTTTATAAAGCTAAAAAAGCAGATTCTTGTATCACAACATCAGTTGCGGCAAACCACTATAAGCTGGATATTATCGAAAATTTTGGAGAAGTGCCAATGGCTTTTTTTTCTTCACTTGCTAAAGTCAGCTCATCATGAAACAATCTGAAGCACTTCTTTCCATTGTTAACTTGGTTGACAAATTCCGTATGCGCCAAGAACTCGATGGCAACATTAAGAAACCAATTTCAGCAGATAGCAATATGATCAATGAATTGATCACTCTGCTAAACCATCATGTAGATATTATTGACGGGTTATCTCCAAAACTTTTAGCGATCACTTCTAATGATCTTCATCAGCGGCTGCTCAGCGGTTTAACGATCCCTTCTAAATTTGATAACATTTTGGCTGCTTTCAAAGTACCAGTACCAGATGCTCCCTTGTTTTTCTTAGGCTCCAATGCGTGCAACGAATGGCCCCGTTCCAGAAGGATTCCAGCTGGAATTAGTTACAGGATATCATCATGAAACGACCTATCTTGCCAACACCTCAAAATATACAAATAATTATGTATCACCTTTTCAATGTATAAAAATGGGAATAGCATCAAGTTTTTTAAAAAAAGGCAATTGCATTGTTCTATTCCCAGAATTGGTAGCGACTGCTCAGAAAATTGATAAGCAAGCGTTTGCTTTGTTTTTTTTCAGCAAATTCTTTGATATTTACAATAAGCAAACAATTATGGAAGCTGAACGTTTACTCGGTCCAGATAGTAAATTCCTGTTCGGTCAATTGCATAGCCGTAACTTATCTAAGAAGTATCTAAGAAGACATTTACGATGTTCGTTGTTTATGGGGCTATTATCATGACTATGCACATCATACCGGACCGCGACCATTGGATAAGAATCTATATATAAAATTAAATTGGTTCACAGGCCTTCTAGAAGAAACTAAAGTCGATTTAATTACAGTGCTTATTATGCTCCAAAATCATCCAAAATTTTGGAAAGAAATAACGGAGTTTGTTCTATTAGAACGCATATTTCGTTATCCAAAAGGTTCTGATCAGAGCACATAACTTTCGATGCTGGCACCGATATCTTGCTTTTTGAAATATTAATGCATAACAAAGCATTAATTGAAACGGATCAAGGTTATTTTCAATTTGATTTTAAGCGTCTTGAAGAAGCAATAGCATTGATGATAAAAGATATAGAAGCACTTGAAACATTAGATGATGACGCTTATTTGGCAGGGGCTAAAGGTTATATCCAAAATAATCTTGGAAGACCGTAAACCTCACAATCACGATTTAATTTTTCAACATCATATTATGCACGTTATGCATGGCGTGTTATTGGGGGGTTGAATCATTGAATTTCTTAAAAGGACGGTTATTCTTATTCACTTTTGCCATTTTAGCGTTGTTTTCCATAAGTTGGTTATTATCTAAGAGTTTGGTGAGCAATATACCCGTCATACATGCGGTTGGACTGAGGTTGTGTGCAACTGCTGCAGCCTTATGGTTGATGACAATCTTTCATGAAAAAGCTGTTTTCAGATCCCTCCCATTGTTTTCCATGATACCTTCTTTTTTAATTCTACCGGTGTTAGGATTTTCACTGTACTTTGTCTGCCAGCTTTGGGGCATTAAAATCACTCAAAGCCAGTGATTTAACCATGGTTTTAGCTACTTTCCAAGGATTACCTACATATTGGGAACCCTGACGAATAGTCTTATGTTTTCATGGTTTAAACTTATTGGTATGATCATTGTCAGTGTAGCGGCTATAGCATTCAATATAAACAGTATAGAGAGTGAATCTTACAGTCTAATAGGCATGCTTTTGCTTTAACAGCAGCACTTTCTTACTCGACTTATGGCTTATTGTCTAAACGTTATCTTAAAAATTTACCTTTGCTCACCTCACTGGCTTGGATCACGACAATTTCTGCCGCATCGTTTATACCATTATTCATTTTTGATCCTACCCTACTTTTCTACCTTAAGTTAGAAGATATCTTGAAGGTTTGATGCTCGCAATATTGCGGTCAAGACCACAAAACTGAAAGGCTATACGACCATCATTCGACTTGATTGAAGCCTCTCCAACTTTGTAATAGTCCTGTAAAAAGTCATGGGCTTCAATCGCGCGCTTAATTTCCTCCAATGAACTTTCTGCCAACGAATTTTGAAACTGACGTGCACAAAGGATAGTCCCCGATATTCCTCCCATGCCAAATTGATAGCCTTTTAAAGCAGCCATCAAGGCAAATGATCTTGTCTTACCAGCCCCTCGCCCCCCCCCCAAGCCGCTCTGACCAAAGCATCTCCTACAAAAATCGGAATAAGTTTTGGTACAATCTTAATCTGTCTTGTCGTCATTCATTGTTAAAGGAGCAATTTCTACGCGCCCTATGCTTTTACGCCCCCATTCTCACCCGTCACTTGCAAAGGCAAAATCTTACCAAGCAACGCTAAATAAGCCGTATGATCTACCACATCTCAAAGGTAGAAGAGAAAGGTTGGAATGTAGGATTTGAAAATACGATTTTATTAATCATAATAATCGATGTGTTTTTATATTTTGAATTCTCAGTGAACATATTACTAATAATAGCAACTTTACTGTCTTTTAGGAGCTATTTAAGAATAAATGACTATGAAGAATAATTCGAATTACTTCAGGAACAGAAAGATCGAGAAATAGAAATATACAAAGAACAAATTACGAAATGGGATAGAAGTCTTTTAAAGAAGGCTCAAAAAATATCGCGAAAATGGATTAAGCAATGGAATACAGAAATTAGACTGTGGGAAAGGGATATACTAAGAATAAAACATCCAATAATGATAGATGAGGATTGTAAATACCACCATCCCATCATAAAAGATATCTGTACTCAAGAACATAAAGAAATATTGTTTCTCTATGAGAAAGCTCTAGAAACGGAGTTTACTCCTGAGTACAACGAAAAAATCAACGCTTTAATGATGCACACCCACCCTATTTTTAAGAAAACTTATCTAAAAGCAATACGACTAATGAAAAAAAGTGGGATAGTTGCTGAAAAGTTCATAGATCCACTTACAGAAAAAACATGTTATAAACCTACAATGTTGTTGTTGCATTGGTGGCTATATGTAGTTGATGATATGATCGCGTCTCTGTATGAACAACAACAAGAAGACAAATCTAAAGGAGTATATAAAGAGCTAGCATCTATGGAAATCTACTGGAGTGACATATCTAAAAATACAGAATATGAAGAAATAGAAAAGATACTAGAATTCCCATACCATATGGTTCCTAAATACGAATCCCTTTTAATTTGTAAAAAGGCACTTTTATTGTTATTAAATAACATTTCCGATATTTATAAAGCAGCAAGAAAAAGGTTTATTCATTATAAGAATCTTCTTGAAGCTGTTACAAAAGGATATATTGCTTTAGATGAGGATTGCTATACTGACGAGGTGAAATGGCGACTAAATGAGTATAAAGAAAAAGATAATCTACAAAGTTCTGAAGATATTCCAACATTTGAGAGGTCTTATAGACTAGGAGCAATAGAAAACATTAAATCATCAAGTAAAAAATGCTATGATAGGTTAAGCTATTGGAATACACTTATAGGACAAGAGAAGCTAAATATAATCTTCAGTGCTGAAAAAATGAAAACATTGAAAGAGGCTTTCAACGAAGAATGCAGACAGTTTAATATTGAAATGCGAGAGGCGATTTTTAAAAATAAATATTTTAATTTCGACAGATCTTACGGACACTTGATACAATATCTGTTATGATATCTAGGCAGTTGTAAATTTTTCTAAAAAACATTTATGCAAATTTTTTCTTAGTCTCTCATACCTAATTGTCCAAGCCAAGCTCTTTCTTTACCTCTTCAGAGCTATAAAAAGGTGCCTCTCCTCTTTGAACACGCTCTCTGACCTGTGAAACCAAATAATAATCCTCTGCTTCCTCTATTCCACGTTCAATAATTTCACGCAAATAAAAAGACTTTGTACGTCCTGTCTTAGCAGCTAAATTATTCAAACGTGTTTCAAGATCACTTGGCAAACGAATAGATATTGTCATAACGCAATCCTCATATTTGTATTCACTGTAATACAAATACAACGTATTGTACAGAAAAACGTTTCACGCCACGCTGCAAAAAACTACGTGAGAAATGTTGCTAGCTTAGCAAGGACTTCATTCATAATCATAGGGGGAACTGTTTCCATTTTCTTACCCTGACGCGCTCTAATATCAAGAGCGCGTGGTTGATCACAACGTATTACGCCCGTTGTATGCAATCCCATCCCCATTAATGAGACAGCAAAACCTGCTGTTCTAGCAAAACTTCCTCCGCTTGTAATAGGCAAGACAATAGGTGTTTTCGTTACACGATTAAACGCTTCTGGTGATACAATCAATACAGGACGCGTTCCCTTTTGTTCATAACCCGCAGACGGGTCAAGAGACACAAGCCAAATTTCCCCCCGCTTCATCATAAGAGCTCGCTACCAACAGCTTTAGCATCAAACCACTCCATATCCTCATCCGAAAAATCATCTGAAGGATTACATTGAGCTAATAATTCATCAAGAGTGTAACGAGGAAACGTCTGCGGTTTCACAATCAATTGTCCATTATCAACAGCCAAACCAACTTGCGTATTTTCTGTAAGATGAAGAACATCAAGCAATGCCGGTGGTATAGAAAGCATCACTGACCCTCCAACTTTACGTAATTTTGTTGTATGCATAAAAACACCCTCTCTAAAATATTATATAAAAATATAACACTTTTAAAACTATTTCAAGAGCTTTTGATGCTTTTATAAAAATACCAGTAAAACATTTACCACTTATTTTTTTGATCAAAATATTTCTGGAGAGCATTCAGAGCAATACGCAACGAACTTACAAGATATGGTAGCTCTTTATCTTCTACGACAAGATATTGTAAAGCCGCATGAAGATTATACTGTCTATAGAGGCATTGTGCCTCTCTTATCGCCTCTTGCATATTTGAAAACTGTTCTGTTGCCAATTCAACCCATTTTTCTCTTGCTGCCTCATCAGAAGATGACGGCATTTCATCATAAACAGCGCTTGGCAAGCCTTTTGCACACGAATAGTCATTTCTCACTTCAAGATATTTTTGCGCAGCATCATACTGCTCTTGAGTAAGTAAACCCTGCAAACACAGCCGCCCGATATAAGACCCAGCAAGTGGATTTTTTGCCTCTTGTAAAGTTAAGCAGAAGCGCTTTGCACGCATTTCAATTGCTAATTGATTAATAGGTTCCGGAAACGGTATGACCCGTGAAGCACAATATTTTTTCTCTCTCATAGATCTCTCAATCTGTAAGCATCCACATTTTTTTCTTTTTGCTATATTGTTCAATTAGAATGGCATGCTGTCATTATAAGATGCGCTATAATCGGCTGCCCCTGAAGCAACAGCATAATTTTGAGAAGTAACGGGTGGAGGAGTAGATTGCTCTTTTTTTGCATCAAGAAAA
>NZ_CABFVS010000025.1 GCF_902150025.1 Bartonella massiliensis | reverse complement strand
ACCCTCACGAAGAACAGAACGCCACCCCGTTGCCAATTCACGGGCTTGTTTTAAAGAAACATCTCTTAAAGCACCCAAGCCCATTTCACGACGGCGCCCATGAATGGTATAACGGTAAATCCATTGAGCACCTCCATCTTTACGCTTATGGAGTAACAAGCCGGCACCATCATTATATTTGCCAGCCCCCAATGTTGCAACAGACCTTGCATTAAGACGGTTCATAAGAGCCATTTTTAGTCCTTTCCTATACAGATTTGATCCACACACTCATCCCGCTTGTTATGTGCAAATGAGTGGTTTTGATTGATTCAAGATAAACAGCTTTGGAATGAGAGAATCTTACGTTATTCGAGACTCTCATTCAACATACAAAACAGTGAATTATCATTATAAATCAATGTCTTGTAGAAGCCTATAGAGACACGGCGTGTATCTGGACTATTGGTTATGGTCACACCAGCGATGCTGGTCAACCGCTTGTCAAAAAAGGCATGTGTATTAGCCAAGAGCAAGCAGAAGCAATCCTTTGTGAAGACTTAAAGCAATTTGAGAAGACGGTAGAGGAATCGGTAAGGGTTTCGTTAACGGATAACCAATTCGCAGCATTGGTGTCGTTTTGTTATAACGTAGGAACAAAAGCTTTTTGTAAGTCAACGTTGTTGAAGAAGCTTAATCAAGGGGATTACGAAGCCGTTCCTAGTGAATTACAGAAATGGAATAAAGTGGGCAGTAAGCCTCTACAGGGATTAGCCAACCGTCGCGCAGCAGAAGCTGGTTTGTGGGCAAAGGGGGCTTATGTTGCTTCGAACTATCAAAGGGTAGAAACGAAGGAGGCGACGGGTCTTTTAAAGATAGAAGCACTTGCACCGATTATCGGGTCTTGTTCAGGGTTTGGAGGTTTTTTGGTAGGCAATGGACCCGTTCAATGGGCATTAGCAGGGATTATGGTTTTAGCTGCGTGTACAGGACTGGTGATTGTTGCCAAGCGGTTTAAGGAACAGCGCTTGTGATTTTTTGGTTCAAAAGAAATCTGTCTCTTTTGTTAGCGGCTTTAGCCGTTTTTTTAATGACTTTAGCCAAAGCGTTTCACCTTGGCAAGAAGAGCGAACGGCAAAAGCAAACAGAGCATGCTTTAAAGAGAGCAAGAACCCGTTTTGAGGTGGAAAATGAAGTTAATCAAAAAAATGATGCTGGTGTGCGCTCTGCTTTGTCTCGTTGGGTGCGCGGCAAATAGGTTTGTTTCTTGTGTTGGTTGGTTGCCAATTTATTTAGACCATAAAGATGTTGAGGTCATTAGTTCTAACCTAGCAAGAGATATCTTGAAACATAATCAACAGGGAGCACGCTTATGTGGTTGGCAAAATGAGTAGCAAGCGTAAACCGGAACAAGATCTCTCAGAAACAGAACAACAACTGCTTCATGAGATGATAGAGACGTATCAAGGCTTAAAGATGATGTCACGCATTATGAAGTGGTTATCCTTCATTGTCTTTATGTTTGTAATCGATTTTTCTCGCCTTATGGACGCCCTAGACAATATCTTATCACATTTCAAAAAATGGATAGCTAAAAGTTAGAGCTCATAAAATCTTTTCTTTAAAATCGCAAAAAAATCACCTCGAAAAGAAGTTCTGATTCGCAATAATTAAGAGGCATGTCGGAGAATCCTATTCCCTTACTTTTATTGAAGCGTCCCTAACCCATTAAAATACACATAAAATCAATAAATTATAGGAGAAGTAAAAGCATATGGTGGGCGATGAGAGACTCGAACTCCCGACATCCTCGGTGTAAACGAGGCGCTCTACCAGCTGAGCTAATCGCCCAATACAATGATCAACAACTGAATAGGACCTCTTTAAGGAAAAATTTTTCTAAACGCAAGAATAAAGATGATATTTAATAATTTTTTTAAAAAATGTATAATCCTTCTTGACATAAACGAACGAACCCCTTACACGACCGCTTGTACCAAAAATAAATTGGTTCAAAAAAGTGCGCGGGTGTAGCTCAGTTGGTTAGAGTGCTGGCCTGTCACGCCGGAGGTCGCGGGTTCGAGCCCCGTCACTCGCGCCATTTAATATTTTCTTATGGAAATCACTTTTAAAGATATTCATATACTGTGGGTTAGGTGGTGGAGTATCTGATTTAGGGGGGATATGTTCTTCCTTTCTATATGGTTTATAAGAATAGGACTTGCGTCTTTCTTTGCTCTGCGTTACCTATGCCAATAAGAAAAATATCGCTCTGTATACCTTTCGGGCATTATGAGTAGAATTAATAGAGCGATTATTAAATTTGTCTGTTTGAACTCGCAATATCGAGTCGTTGTGTTAAACTCAGGCATTTCGTTACGATGGAAGAGGGTTATGGCTTATTTATTGAGCTCTTATTTACCGGTTTTGATTTTTATTATTGTGTCAGCGGTTATTACGGGGGTTTTGTTGATTATACCTTACATTGTAGCATATCGTTCACCCGACCCTGAAAAGTTATCGGCTTATGAATGTGGGTTTAATTCATTTAGTGATGCGCGTATGAAATTTGATATTCGTTTCTATTTAGTATCAATTTTATTTATTATTTTTGATCTTGAAGTTGCTTTTCTTTTTCCTTGGGCTGTTTCATTCGAATCAATAGGTGTGTTTGGCTTTTGGTCGATGATTGTGTTTTTAGCAATTTTGACTATTGGATTTATATATGAATGGAAAAAAGGAGCTCTTGAATGGAATTAAGATCTAATAGTCCAACAATTACGGCTCCAAAACCAAAAGGAATCATTGATCCCAGTACTGGTGAATTGATAGGATCAGATGATAAGTTTTTTCGTGATATTAATGCTGAATTATCAGATAAGGGCTTTTTAGTTACCTCGGCTGATGCTTTGATTACTTGGGCACGTACCGGTTCTTTAATGTGGATGAGTTTTGGTTTGGCTTGTTGTGCTATTGAAATGATGCAATGCTCAATGCCGCATTATGATAATGAGCGTTTTGGATATGCACCACGAGCCTCACCCCGTCAGTCAGATGTGATGGTGGTGGCAGGTACTTTAACAAACAAGATGGCACCTGCTTTAAGAAAAGTGTACGATCAGATGCCAGAACCACGTTATGTGATCTCTATGGGGTCGTGTGCAAACGGTGGGGGATATTATCATTATTCCTATTCAGTGGTGCGTGGATGTGATCGAATTGTACCTGTTGATATATATGTTCCAGGGTGTCCTCCTACAGCAGAGGCATTATTATACGGCATATTGTTATTACAGAAAAAAATCCGTCGTACCGGATCTATAGAGCGATAGAGAGTTTTTTTGTCATGATGAATGAAGCATTGGTTGAACTTGCTGCTTATTTGGAAAATAAGTTAGGAAATAAGCTTGAAGAGACCATTCTTGCTTTTGGTGAATTGACCATTGTGGTACGTCTTGATGCAATTACTGATGTCTTAACGTTTGTTCGTGATGATTCTCGCTGTCAATTTATTAACCTTACAGACATTAGTGGTGTGGATTATCCTTCTCGCGATAAGCGTTTTGATGTATCTTACCAATTATTGTCTCCTCGTGAGAATTTACGCTTACGTGTTAAAGTTCGTACGGATGAGAATATTCCTGTTGCTTCGGCTTGCACGGTTTATCCTGGTGCAGAGTGGTATGAACGCGAAACCTATGATATGTATGGAATTTTATTTTCAGGTCATCCGGATTTGAGACGGATTTTAACAGATTATGGGTTTGAGGGGCATCCTTTACGCAAAGACTTTCCTGTGACAGGATTTGTTGAATGCCGTTATGATAATGAAGCAAAGAGGGTGATTTATGAGCCCGTTGTTTTGCGCCAAGAAATGCGTAATTTTGATTTTCTTTCTCCTTGGGAAGGAGGACAATATATTTTACCCTGCGATGGAAAAGCAGATGGAGAAAAATAAAATTGGTTTTGATAAGGTGTTATATTAGAGTAGTGTATTTCTTAAATAATTATTTTTTTAGTGTGATAGATTTCTTTAATATTTGATATGAAGTTTTTAAGAAAGCAAGGGGTTGATTGTGGCTGAGGTCAATGTTCGAAACTTTAATATCAATTTTGGTCCGCAGCATCCTGCAGCGCATGGTGTTTTGCGCATGGTTCTAGAATTGGACGGTGAAGTTGTTGAGCGTGTAGACCCACATATTGGGTTATTACATCGCGGCACCGAAAAATTAATGGAAACAAAGACTTATCTTCAGGCGGGGCCTTATCTAGATCGTTTAGACTATGTTGCTCCTATGAATCAAGAGCATGCTTTTGTTCTTGCAATTGAGAAGTTATTAGATATTGAAATTCCTAAAAGAGGGCAATTAATACGTGTCTTATTTTCTGAAATTGGGCGTATTCTTAATCATTTGCTTAATGTAACAACTCAGGCGATGGATGTTGGTGCTTTAACTCCACCGCTTTGGGGGTTTGAGCAACGTGAAAGATTGATGATTTTTTATGAACGTGCCTGTGGCGCTCGTCTTCACGCAAACTATTTTCGTCCCGGTGGCGTGCACCAAGATTTACCGGAATCTTTGGTTGAGGATATTGGTAATTTTATTGATCCGTTTCTTGTTGCTCTTGAAAAACTTGATGCGCTTGTGACGCCAAATCGGATTTTTAAGCAGCGTAATGTGGATATTGGGGTTGTCAATATTGACGAAGCTTGGGCACGTGGTTTTTCTGGGGTTATGATCCGTGGAGCTGGTATAGCATGGGATTTGCGTAAAAGTCAGCCTTATGAATGTTATGATGAAATGGAATTTGATATTCCTATCGGAAAAAATAGTGATTGTTATGATCGCTATCTTATTCGTATGGAAGAAATGCGTCAATCAGCGAAAATTATGCGTCAATGCGTAGAACGATTACTTGGTAGTGAAAAAAATGGACCTGTTTCGAGTTTGGATCGTAAAATTGTACCGCCAAAGCGGAGCGAAATGAAAAGTTCAATGGAAGCACTGATTCATCACTTTAAACTTTATACGGAAGGCTTTCATACGCCTCCTGGAGAAGTATATGTTGCTGTAGAAGCACCAAAGGGTGAGTTTGGTGTTTATCTTGTTTCTGATGGAACCAATAAGCCTTATCGTGTTAAGTTGCGTGCTCCTGGGTTTGCTCATCTCCAAGCCATGGATTTTTTAACCCGAGGCCATATGTTGGCGGATGCTACAGCTATTTTGGGTTCGATTGATATTGTTTTTGGGGAGGTTGATCGCTAATGTCCGTACGCCGTCTTGCAGATGATGCCTATCAGCCCGCAGAGTTTTCTTTTACAAAGGAAAATCAGATATGGGTGAAAAATACCATAGAAAAATATCCTGTTGGGCGTGAGCAATCGGCTGTTATTCCGTTATTAATGCGTGCGCAAGAGCAAGATGGTTGGGTAACGCGTGCGGCCATTGAGCATATTGCTCAAATTCTTTCTATGGCGTATATTCGAGTCTTAGAGGTTGCTACTTTTTATACTCAGTTTCAGCTTAAGCCTGTTGGAACAAAAGCACATATTCAAGTGTGTGGTACGACTCCTTGTATGTTACGTGGTTCTGATGAATTGATTAAAGTTTGTCAGAAAAAAATTCATCATGAGCCTTTTACGACCAATCAGGATGGAACATTATCATGGGAGGAGGTGGAATGTCTTGGTGCTTGTGTTAATGCTCCTATGGTCATGATTTTTAAAGATACTTACGAAGATCTCACGGCTGAACGCCTTGAAGAGATTATTGATGCATTTGAGGCAGGAAAGGGGTCTGAGATAGCGGTTGGTCCACAAAACAGTCGTCGATCGTCAGAACCAATGAGTGGTTTAACATCTCTTCTTGATGATGAAGAAAAAAAGAAATCTCTTAAATCGTCAAAGAAAAAGGATCATAAGGAAATAGGGTCTTAGTTAAATGTCTCTCTTGAAAAGATATTTTATTATTTTACCCCATGTTATAACAACATTTGATTAAAAGTAGAAAGTTTTAAGAAGTTTTTAAAAATTGCATTTGAGGAAAAGCTAAAAATGCTACGGGCAATAGAAAAAAAGGTGGGGTATGCTAGCTGATAAAGATCGTATCTTCACCAATATTTATGGTTTAAAAGACAAATCATTAAAGGCTGCGATGTTGCGTGGGCATTGGGATGGTCTGAAAGAGATTATTGATAAAGGTCGTGACTGGATCATTGATGAGGTGAAGGCGTCAGGTTTACGCGGTCGTGGTGGTGCTGGTTTTCCTACCGGCATGAAATGGTCCTTTATGCCAAAGCAGAGTGATGGTCGTCCTCATTATTTGGTGGTTAATGCTGATGAATCAGAGCCTGGAACATGTAAAGACCGCGATATTTTACGGCATGACCCCCATACTTTGATCGAAGGATGTGTAATTGCTACTTTTGCCATGGGCGCCAATGTTGCTTTTATTTATATTCGTGGTGAATATATTCGTGAACGTGAGGCGCTTCAAGCTGCCGTGGATGAATGTTATGAAGCAGGCTTGCTTGGCAAAAAAACAAAATATGGTCATGCTTGCGATATTATTATTCATCATGGAGCAGGTGCTTATATTTGTGGTGAAGAAACAGCGCTTCTCGAAAGTCTTGAAGGGAAAAAGGGGCAACCTCGTCTCAAGCCACCATTTCCTGCCAATATGGGGATTTATGGTTGTCCAACAACAGTTAATAACGTCGAATCTATAGCCGTTGTTCCAACCATTTTACGTCGTGGGGCTTCATGGTTTTCGTCTATTGGACGGGCAAATAATGTCGGAACGAAATTGTTTATGGTTTCTGGACATGTGAATGCCCCTTGTACCTTTGAAGATGCTCTTGGTGTTTCTTTTCGTGAATTAATTGAAAAACATACCGGTGGTATTCGCGGTGGCTGGAATAATCTTTTAGCTGTTATTCCAGGAGGCGCTTCTTGTCCCGTTGTTCGTGGAGAAGAGATGATAGATGCAATCATGGATTTTGATGGCATGCGTGATGTTGGGTCTTCTTTTGGCACTGGTGGTGTGATTGTTATGGATAAATCGACGGATATTATTAAGGCAATTTGGCGTATAGCGGCTTTTTTCAAACATGAAAGTTGCGGTCAATGTACGCCGTGTCGTGAAGGTACAGGGTGGATGATGCGTCTTTTAGGGCGTATGGTTGAGGGAAGAGCGCAAAAACGCGAAATTGATCTTTTGTTTGATGTTTCTAAACAGGTTGAAGGACACACTATTTGCGCGCTTGGTGATGCAGCAGCATGGCCGATACAGGGATTGATACGTAATTTTCGTCCGGAAATTGAGCGTAGAATTGATGAATATACGCGAAATGTTGTTCAAAGAAAGAATATTGCTTTGAAAGCAGTGGGATAGAAGATTTTTTAAGAGCAGCCGAATGCAAATTTTAAGTGGATTGTCCACAGGTTGGATGGGTGATGATAAATATCAAAGTTGATGGTAAAGAGATTGAAGTCCCTGATTACTACACGTTACTTCAGGCAGCGGAGGCGGCGGGTGCTGAAGTTCCGCGTTTTTGTTTTCATGAAACTTTATCAATTGCTGGAAATTGTCGTATGTGCTTGGTTGAGGTCAAGGGAGGACCTCCAAAACCTCAGGCTTCTTGTGCTATGGGGGTTCGTGATTTACGATTGGGTCCTAACGGTGAAGCGCCAGAAATCTTTACCAATACCGAGATGGTGAAAAAAGCACGTGAAGGTGTGATGGAATTTCTTCTCATCAATCATCCTTTGGATTGTCCTGTTTGTGATCAAGGGGGAGAATGCGATCTTCAAGATCAAGCAATGCTTTATGGACGAGATTGTTCTCGTTATACAGAAAATAAACGTGCTGTAGAAGATAAATATATTGGGCCTCTTGTTAAAACGGTTATGACACGGTGTATTCATTGCACACGTTGTGTTCGTTTTACAACGGAAGTAGCCGGTATTTCTGAGCTTGGTTTGATCGGTCGTGGTGAAGATGCTGAAATTACGACATATCTTGAAAAAGCGATGACATCTGAATTACAGGGGAATGTCATTGATCTTTGTCCAGTGGGGGCTTTAACATCAAAACCTTATGCGTTTCATGCTCGTCCTTGGGAGTTGGTTAAAACAGAATCGATTGATGTGATGGATGCGCTTGGCAGTGCTATTCGTATTGATAGCCGTGGTCGCGAGGTTATGCGGATTATGCCACGTACGAATGAAGATGTAAATGAGGAATGGATCTCTGATAAAACCCGTTTTATTTGGGATGGATTACGGACACAGCGGCTTGATAGACCCTATGTCCGTAAAGACGGAAAGCTTCAACCAGCCAGTTGGACAGAAGCTTTTGCGAAAATTAAAATGATGATCTCTAAGGTTTTGCCAGAAAAAATTGGAGCCATTGCTGGGGATCTTGCTTCTGTTGAAGAAATGTATGCTCTTAAAACATTACTGATCTCGTTGGGTTCAAAACTTTTTGATTGTCGTCAAAGAGGGGGGGCTTTATCACCTGAATTTGGGCGTTCGAGCTATATTTTTAATCCTACAATTGCAGGGATCGAACAGGCTGATGCCCTGCTTATTGTGGGCTCCAATCCACGCCATGAAGCTGCTGTTTTAAATGCACGTATTTTAAAGCGCCAACGGATGGGAAATTTTCCTATTGCGCTCATTGGAGAGGAAGTCGATTTACGTTATCCTTATTCGTATCTTGGATCTGGAAGTGATGCATTAAATACACTTATTCGTGGAGAGGATGCTTTTTTTAATGTTTTAAAAGAAGCAAAGAGGCCTCTCATTCTTATCGGCGAGGGGGCGATTTGTGGAAATGAAGGATTATCTGTTTTAAAAAGCCTTGCTAAATTAGCGGATAATATTGGTGCTCTTAGTGAGGAATGGAATGGGTTTGGCGTTCTTCATAATGCAGCCTCAACCGTTGGAGGGTTAGACATAGGCTTTACTTCTCAGCTTGGGGTTGAAAATATTCTTAAAACCTGTGAGGTTTTATTTTTACTTGGTGCTGATGAAGTGGAATTAGCCCATACAAAAGCTTTTAAAGTTTATATTGGGAGTCATGGTGATAATGGTGCACACGCTGCTGATGTTATTTTGCCTGCATCAGCCTATACTGAAAAATCAGGGCTTTATGTCAATACAGAGGGACGTGTTCAAATGACAAATCGAGCTGGTTTTGCGCCAGGTGAAGCAAAGGAAGATTGGGCTATTTTGCGTGCTTTATCGGATATTTTAGGACAAAGACTTCCCTTTGATTCTCTTTCTCAATTAAGGCAGTGCGTGTTTCATGATTATCCACATCTTTATGTCGTTGATGATATCATGCCTTCTGATATAAGTGATCTTAAGGCCCTTGGTTCAAAAATGGTTTCCTTAGAGAGTCAAGCATTTACTTCTATGGTTAAAGACTTTTATTTGACAAATCCGATAGCACGTGCTTCTGCCATTATGGCTGAATGTTCATCTCTTGCAAAAAGCCGTGCTATACAAGCTGTAGAGTAAGGGCAAAGGAAAAGAAATAATGATGTATGACTTCTTTATGACTTGGCTGTTGCCATTACTTATTATCGTTGGAAAAACACTTCTTCTTCTCGTTGTTCTGTTGGTTTTTATTGCTTATCTTCTTTATGCGGATCGGAAGATTTGGGCTGCGGTGCAATTGCGGCGTGGTCCCAATGTTGTTGGTCCGTGGGGATTGCTACAATCTTTTGCAGACTTAATTAAATTTGTTGTGAAAGAACCTATTATCCCTGCTGGTGCCAATAAGGGAGTTTTTCTTTTAGCTCCTTTTGTTTCAGCGACACTGGCTTTATCAACTTGGGCTGTTATCCCTGTCAATGAAGGTTGGGAAGTTGCGAAGATTAATGTTGGCTTGCTTTACATCTTAGCTATTTCATCTCTTGAAGTTTATGGTGTTATTATGGGGGGCTGGGCATCAAATTCAAAATATCCTTTTTTAGGAGCTCTTCGTTCAGCGGCACAAATGGTTTCGTACGAAGTTTCCATTGGTTTTGTGCTTGTGACCGTTATTTTAATAAGTGGATCACTGGATCTTACAACAATTGTTTTGAAACAAAGTCATGGGCTTGGAACAATTCTTGGTCTTCCTTTTAACAGTTTTCTCGATTGGAATTGGCTCGTTCTTTTTCCAATGTTTATTATATTTTTTATTTCTGCGCTTGCAGAGACAAATCGTCCCCCTTTTGATTTAGTAGAAGCAGAATCTGAACTTGTTGCTGGTCACATGGTTGAATATTCTTCAACGCCTTATATGCTTTTTTTCCTTGGTGAATATGTTGCTATTGTTTTAATGTGTGCTTTGACAACTATTTTATTTTTAGGCGGTTGGCTTCCTCCTTTAGATGTTTGGTGGCTTAATTGGGTTCCTGGTATCATTTGGTTTGTTTTAAAAGTCTGTTTTGTGTTTTTTTGGTTTGCTATGGTCAAAGCATTTGTTCCGCGCTATCGTTATGATCAGCTCATGCGGCTTGGTTGGAAGGTTTTTCTTCCTCTCTCACTAGCAATGGTTGTAATAACTGCTGCTTTTCTAAAATTTACAAATTTCATCTAAGAGGAGATTTTACGATGTCAGGTTTTATTCAGGCAGCAAAGTCACTCCTTCTATTAGAATTTGTGAGTGCTTTTTTCTTAGCGATGCGTCAATTTTTTTCGCCAAAACCTACGATTAACTATCCTTATGAAAAAGGTTTTGTTTCTCAACGTTTTCGTGGTGAACATGCGCTGCGTCGCTATCCCAATGGTGAAGAACGGTGTATCGCCTGTAAATTATGTGAAGCGATTTGCCCAGCACAAGCGATTACAATTGAGGCTGGACCGAGACGTAATGATGGAACACGTAGAACTATTCGTTATGATATCGATATGGTTAAGTGTATTTACTGCGGTTTTTGTCAAGAAGCTTGTCCAGTAGAGGCTATTGTTGAAGGCCCAAATTTTGAATTTGCAACAGAAACGCGTGAAGAACTCTATTATGATAAAGAAAAGCTTTTAATGAATGGCGATCGTTGGGAGCGAGAAATTGCTCGAAATATATTGATAGATGCGCCTTATCGTTAAGTGTATCGTTAAATGAGGTGTCGGATAATTTTCCGATAAATTGTAATCTGGTATGAAATTTTTATACCAATCGTTTAAATAATTAAGGAGAAGCCTATGCTAACAGATCTAGCGGTGGCATTTTTCTATTTGTTTGCTTTTATTATGCTAACAAGTGCAGTGATTGTTATTACCGTACGCAATCCTGTGCATTCTGTTTTGTTTTTAATTCTTGCATTTTTTAACGCTGCGGCTTTATTTTTGCTTGCAGGAGCAGAGTTTTTAGGGCTTATTCTACTTGTTGTTTATGTTGGAGCCGTTGCTGTTTTATTTTTATTTGTCGTTATGATGCTGGATGTTGATTTTGCTGAGTTAAAGAGTGGCGCTCTTCGATATGCACCTATTGGAGCTCTTATTGGCGTTATTATGGCCGTAGAATTGATTGTTGTTTTTGTGAGTAGTTATTTCTCTCCAGCCTTAAGAACGCATGTTACGCAACCCATGCCAGATTTAGCGCAACGAACCAATACACAAGCATTAGGTGATATTCTCTATACGGATTATGTTTTTTATTTTCAAATTGCTGGAATAATTTTATTGGTTGCAATGATTGGTGCTATTGTTTTAACACTTCGTCATAAATCGGGAGTCAAACGACAATCTATTGCAGAGCAAGTTTCTAGAACGGTAGAAAGTGCCATTGAAATTAAGCAAGTTGAATCAGGTAAAGGTATTTAAGGGGGGGCTATGGATATGTATATTGATATTACGCATTATCTCACTGTTTCTGCTTTAATGTTTACAATTGGTATTGCTGGAATTTTTCTCAACAGAAAAAATGTGATTATTATCTTGATGTCTATTGAGCTTATATTACTCTCCGTTAATATCAATTTTGTCGCATTTTCAGCATTTCTTCATGATCTTGTTGGTCAGATATTCGCTTTATTTGTCTTAACCGTCGCAGCTGCTGAAGCTGCCATTGGTTTAGCAATTCTTGTCGTTTTCTTCCGTAATCGTGGTTCTATTGCGGTTGAAGATGTTAATGTAATGAAAGGCTAACCAGTGATGTATCATACAATTGTCTTTCTTCCGCTTTTGGGTTTTTTAATTGCTGCACTCGGTGGAAAAACGATAGGAGATCGTGCGAGTGAATTGATAACATGTAGCTTTATGGTGATTGTTGCCATATTGTCGTGGATAGCATTTTTTAATGTTGCACTTGGTCATACTCCAGTGGTTGATATAGTGGTATTACATTGGCTTACCGTTGGTGGTTTAAGCTTTAATTGGGCTCTTCATATTGATACATTAACAGCTGTTATGCTTATTGTGGTGAATAGTGTTTCAGCATTAGTGCATATTTATTCAATTGGTTATATGCATCATGATCCTTCAAGATCCCGTTTTTTTTCTTACCTTTCTCTTTTTACATTTATGATGTTGATGTTGGTGACATCTAATAATTTGATTCAGATGTTTTTTGGCTGGGAAGGTGTAGGACTTGCTTCCTATTTGCTTATTGGTTTTTGGTTCCAGCGCGATTCTGCGAATAAAGCTGCAATGAAAGCTTTTGTGGTTAACCGTGTTGGAGATTTTGGTTTTCTCTTAGGAATTTTTAGTATTTTCGTTTTATTTCAATCGGTCGATTTTGCCTCTATTTTTGCAAAATCTGCAGACAATAGCTTTGTACAAAATATGACATTTTTAGGTTGGCAGTTTGATGGGCAGGCAGCAATTACCATTACGTGTCTTTTATTATTTATTGGTGCGATGGGAAAATCAGCACAATTTCTTTTACATACTTGGCTTCCTGATGCAATGGAAGGCCCTACGCCTGTCTCAGCACTTATTCATGCTGCTACAATGGTAACGGCAGGTGTTTTTATGGTTGCGCGTATGTCGCCAATTTTTGAACTGTCTTCAACGGCTTTGACTGTAATTATTATTGTTGGAGCAACAACAGCGTTTTTTGCCGCCACTGTGGGATTGGTGCAGAATGATATTAAACGTGTTATTGCTTATTCTACTTGTTCTCAACTTGGGTATATGTTTGTGGCATTAGGTGTTGGAGCTTATGGCGCTGCTGTTTTTCATCTTTTTACACATGCTTTTTTTAAAGCCTTATTATTTCTTGGTGCGGGTTCTGTCATTCATGCTGTATCTGATGAACAAGATATGCGAAAAATGGGTGGATTACGCAAGCATATAAAGGTCACTTATTGGATGATGATGGTCGGGACCATTGCATTAACCGGTGTTGGAATCCCAGGAACACTTTTCGGAACGGCTGGTTTTTTCTCAAAAGATGCGATTATAGAGTCTGCTTTTGCATCCCATAACATTGCTTCAGGATATGCTTTTTATCTTCTTGTTTTTGCCGCCTTTTTGACAAGCTTTTATTCATGGCGGCTTATCTTTATGACATTCCATGGGAAGCCACGAGCAACGGTTGATGTTATGCATCATGTTCATGAATCACCTTCAGTTATGTTAATTCCACTCTTTATTTTATCTCTTGGAGCAATATTCGCTGGTGTGGTTTTCCAACCTTACTTTTTTGGTGATTTCTATGATGCTTTTTGGAAGGGAGCATTGTTTACAAGCAGCCACAATCACATCCTTCACGATGCCCACCATGTCTTTACTTGGGTCAAATGGTCGCCCTTTATAGCAATGGTTCTTGGATTTATGTGCGCCTATTTATTCTATATTTCTTTTCCATTCCTGCCTAAGAAAATGGCTCATGCTATGCCAAGAATATATCAATTTCTTTACCAAAAATGGTATTTTGATCAATTATATAACTTTTTGTTTGTCCGTCCTACCTTTAAAATTGGTTCCTTTCTTTGGAAAGTGGGAGACGGTAAAATTATTGATGGCCTAGGTCCTAATGGTATTGCAGCGCGGGTTGTTGATATTACAAATAGAGTTGTCCGGCTGCAAACAGGCTATCTTTACCACTATGCATTTGCGATGCTTATAGGTATTGCATTGCTCATTACATGGATGATGATCGGGGGCGTAAACTAATGACCGATTGGCCTATTCTTTCTACGGTTACATTTTTGCCGCTTGTTGGTGTGCTTTTGATTTTGTTTATCAAAGATGATAGTGAAGCCGCACGCCATAATATACGCAATGTTGCATTTTTTACGACGATATTTGTTTTTATTATTTCTTTAATTATTTGGATAGGATTTGATTCCACTAACCCAGACTTTCAAATGGTTGAAAAATTCAATTGGCTAGGGAATGGCATTAGCTATCATATGGGGGTTGATGGTATTTCTATTCTTTTTGTTGTTCTTTCTGCTTTTCTCTTACCTTTCTGTATTTTAGCAAGTTGGGAAAATGTTAAAGAGAGATTAAAAGCTTATATGATTGCTTTTCTTCTTCTTGAAGTTGCAATTATTGGAGTCTTTTGTGCTCTTGACGCGGTATTATTTTATGTTTTTTTTGAAGGCAGCCTCATTCCAATGTTTATCATTATAGGGGTATGGGGTGGAGCACGTCGTGTTTATGCAAGTATCAAGTTTTTCTTATACACTTTGCTTGGTTCAGTGCTTATGTTGGTTGCTCTTATGGCTATGTATTGGCAGGCAGGAACACTTGATATACCAACTTTACTCAATTATCAGTTTCCGGCTCATATGCAAATGTGGTTATGGCTTGCCTTTTTTGCTTCTTTCGCTGTAAAAATGCCAATGTGGCCAGTTCATACTTGGCTTCCTGATGCGCACGTGGAAGCACCGACCGCAGGTTCTGTTATTTTAGCCGGTGTCTTACTCAAATTAGGTGGATATGGTTTTCTTCGTTTTTCTTTACCGATGTTTCCTATTGCTTCAGCAGATTTTGCGCCTTTTGTTTTCACATTATCGCTTATTGCTATTATTTATACCTCATTGGTTGCCCTTGTTCAAAGTGACATTAAAAAACTTATTGCATATTCCTCAATAGCTCATATGGGATATGTAACGATGGGTATTTTTGCTGCTAATGAACAGGGGATACAAGGGGCTATTTATCAAATGTTATCGCATGGAATTGTTTCTGCGGCTTTATTTCTTTGTGTTGGGGTGATCTATGATCGCTTGCATACGCGTGAAATTTCAGCGTTTGGTGGTTTAGTCAATAATATGCCTAAATATGCTGTTATTTTCTTAATTTTTACGATGGCAAATGTCGGACTTCCTGGAAGCTCAGGATTTTTAGGTGAGTTTTTAACCTTAATAGGTGTTTTCCAAGTGAATAAATTGGTTGTTGTTTTAGCGACAACAGGTGTTATCTTATCAGCGGCCTATGCCCTTTATCTTTATCGGCGCGTGGTTTTTGGCTCCTTGGATAAAGAGAATTTAAAAGTGCTGGTAGATCTTTCTTCAAGAGAAAAATTTATTCTTTATCCGATGGTTGTTCTTACAATATTCTTTGGTATCTATCCAACGCCAATTCTTAAAGCGACGGCGTTTTCCGTAGAAGCCCTCATCAATAAGCTACACTAGATAAGGGAAGAATTCTCATGCAAACTGAAATAATAACGCAATTAGTCTTAATTCTTCCGGAAATTTTAATTGCATTAGGAGCCGTCATGTTGCTTATAATTGGTGTTTATTCCAATGCACGTGCTTCTTTGACAGTGACAGGTTTAGCCATGGCGCTTCTTGTGGCAACCATTATTATTCTCATCATTTTTCCAAAGACTGGCTCATTTCAAACCAATGCACTTATTATTGACTCTTTTGGTCGTTATATGAAAATTTTAATGCTTATTGGCGCGCTCTTTTCTCTTATCATGTCTGTTGGTTTTGCCAATGCACAAAAGTTTAATATATTTGAATTTCCAGTGCTTGTTCTTTTAGCAACCCTTGGCATGATGTTTATGATTTCAGCAGGTAATATGCTATCGCTTTATATGGGTTTAGAACTACAGTCCTTAGCTTTATATGTTTTAGCAGCGATTAATCGTAATAATGTGAAATCTTCTGAAGCTGGTATGAAATATTTTGTTTTAGGAGCATTATCTTCAGGATTATTGCTTTACGGCATTTCTTTGCTTTATGGTTTTACCGGTCAGATTGGTTTTCACGAAATTGCTCTTGCTTTAAAAGGTGAAAATTTACAATTGGGGGTCATTTTTGGAATCGTATTTATTTTAGCTGGTTTGGCTTTCAAAATTTCTGCTGTTCCATTTCATATGTGGACACCTGATGTTTATGAAGGTGCTCCAACACCGATTACAGCATTTTTTGCCGGTGCCCCTAAAATTGCTGCAATGGCTTTAATCATCCGTATTATTGTAATGACCTTTATTCCACTAGGGCGTGTTGATAGTGTGATGCCTGCATGGCAACAAATTTTGGTTTTCATGGCACTTGCATCAATGATACTTGGGGCGTTTGCTGCAATTGGTCAAAATAATATTAAGCGCTTAATGGCTTATTCGTCGATTAGTCATATGGGCTATGCCCTTGTTGGTTTATCGGCTGGAGATATGCTTGGGGTAAAAAGTGTTATTCTTTATATGACCATTTATCTTGGTGTTACGCTTGGTTCATTTGCTTTTATTCTTGGAATGCGATCTCAGAGTGGTAATGTTGAAAATATTTATGATCTTTCAGGGTTAGCAAAGACAAATCCGTTTATGGCGATTGTCATGACAATACAGCTTTTCTCGCTAGCCAGTATACCCCCTATGGCTGGTTTTTTTGGGAAGTGGTATACATTTTCTGCTGCTGTTCATGCAGGTTTAACACCCCTTGCAATTGTTGGTATGATCGCTTCTGTTATTGGCGCTTTTTACTATTTGCGAGTCATTAAAATTATGTGGTTTGATGATGCAAAAACGCATTTTGTTATTTTATCAAAAGAGCTTCAGTTTTGTCTTGGTCTTTCTGCATTATTTATTTTATTTTACACCTTTTTTGGAATTTGGTTTGCTGAATTGGCAGAAAAAGCTGCCGCTGCATTATTTTAATGAATATGGTTTATATTTTATCAGATTTTGCACAAAAGCAAGGATACACTGTTGAATCGTACGAAAGTGTTGATTCCACAAATCTCATTGCCCAACGAAAAGCGCAAACTGGTCATCAAGGTTATCTTTGGATTGTTGCGCAAGAACAAGCACAAGGAAGAGCGAGAAGAGGAAGGACTTGGTTTAGTCCAAAAGGGAACCTTTATTCTAGTCTTTTGTTAATTGATGATATAGCTCTTGAAACGACTGCACAGCTTGGTTTTGTTGCTGGTGTCAGTGTGGTAGAGGCAATAAAACAATTTATAAAAGATGAAAAACAAACAAACAATATTGTGCGCTTAAAATGGCCAAACGATATTTTACTGAAAGGTGCAAAAAGTTCTGGAATTTTGCTTGAAATTTTTAAATTACCATCGGAAAAATATGCATTGGTTATTGGTATTGGAATAAATGTAAAATATAATTATGAAGATGCACCCTATCCTACTTCAAGCTTACAGAATATCGGTTTGCATATTGAAGCAGAACAGTTATTTACGGTTTTGACGGAAACTTTTTCTAGAAATTACCTTCTTTGGAAACAAACAAAAGGATGTGAAATAATCCGAAATAAATGGCTTTTGTATTCTGCGCACCTTGGAAAACATGTCAAAATCGTGAATGATAAAAAAATCGTTGAAGGTATTTTTGATGGTCTTGATTATGATTTTAACTGTATTATCAAGCAAGCAGATGGGAGACAAACCATTGTAACAGCTGGGGATGTACATTTTGGTTCGGCTGCTTCAGTTCATGCGAAATGATATTAATTTATAAAAGTTTAGTGCACGATCAGATTATCTTAAATCATTGAGGAGCTATTGTATGGTTGCAGCCAGTGAGAATGAATTTGTTTTTGTCCCCTTGGGAGGAGTCGGTGAGATAGGGATGAATTTAGCTGCTTATGGATTTGGCTCCCCAAATTTGCGCGAATGGTTGCTGGTTGATATGGGCGTTAGTTTTGCTGGTTCTGAATTACCAGGAGTCGATCTTATTCTTCCGGATATTCGTTTTCTAGAAAATGAAAAACATAATATACGGGGTCTTGTTTTAACTCATGCACATGAAGATCATTATGGGGCTGTTCTTGATTTATGGCCAAAGTTAAAAGTTCCACTTTACTGTACAGCTTTTACGGCAGGGTTATTGGAAAGCAAAAGGCAATCAGATTTTATATCTCATAAAATGTCATTCAATATTTTTCAAGCAGGAGACTGTTTTCAGGTGGGGCCCTTTGCCATAGAGGCTATTGCTGTTAACCATTCGATACCAGAGTCTGTATCTTTAGCCATTACAACGTCTTTGGGGACTGTAGTCCATACGGGTGATTGGAAAATTGATCATACCCCTTCGCTTGGAGCTGTAACGGATGAAAAGAAATTTCGAGCTTTAGGCAATAAAGGTGTTTTAGCATTGCTTTGTGATTCCACAAATGCGTGTCGGGATGGTATATCTCCATCAGAGCAGCAGGTTCAAACCAGTCTTTCTGAGATTATTTCAAAAGCTGAAGGGCGTGTTGCAATAGCAACTTTTGCTTCTAATATTGGGCGGATACGTTCTATTGTTCTTGCCGCTGAAGCTGTTGGGCGTAAGGTGCTTGTCATTGGGCGCTCCCTTAAGCGAAGTATTATGGTTGCACAAGAGCTTGGTTACATGAATGGTTTAGCACCATTTGTAACGGAAGATGATTATGGTTACATTCCACGAAGAGAACTTGTTTTAATTGTTACAGGGAGCCAAGGTGAGTCATGTGCTGCTTTGGCTAAATTGTCACGTGAGGGAATGAGAAATATCGCGCTTTCCACTGGGGATACTGTTATTTATTCATCACGAAGCATTCCAGGAAACGAAAAAGCGATTCTTGAGATACAAAATCGTTTCATCGATCTGGGTATTAAAGTTATTACGAATGAAGATGCACTTGTTCATGTTTCAGGTCATCCCCGTCGCTCAGAACTTTTACAGATGTATGATTGGATAAAGCCACAGATACTTGTGCCAGTGCATGGTGAGGCAATACATCTTACAGCTCAAGCGGCTTTAGCACGTCAAGCAGGGATTAAAACTGTTAGGGATATTAGAAATGGCCATATGTTGCGTCTTGCACCAGCACCTGTAGAAGTTATTGATCAAGTGCCTGTTGGTCGTATTTATAAGGATGGCTGTCTTCTTGGAGATGAGTATGAGCTAAGAATTCGTGAACGTAGAAAGTTAAGTTATGCTGGTCATGTTGCTGTTTCTCTCCATATGAATAGTAAGCATGAATTATTAGGGGATATCGGTCTAACAACATTAGGATTGCCTGAAAGTAATGGAGAGGGGGAAAAATTGAAAGATATTCTTTTAGATATTGTAGAAGATACAGTTTATAATATCCCACGCATGAAACGAAAAAATAATGAACTTATTCGAGAGGCAACACGACGTGCAGTGAGAGCGGCTATTTATGAAATTTGGCAAAAAAAACCTCTCTGCACGGTTTTTTTACATCAGTCAAAATAAAGCATTTTCAGTTTAGATTATTAAAAAAAAAGAGCACTTTTATTTTACGGCTAAAGAATAAGAATAGAAAATAAAGGACAATAACTTTAAAACAATAAGATCGTTATATTTGCAAGTATTCAGAATGCGGCTATAGACGAATAGAGGGTATGTTAAATTATTTCAATATGATAGATCTGAGTAGGAGTTAATTATTTCAATGCGTCTTTCTCAATATTTCCTTCCACTTTTAAAAGAGAATCCTAAAGAAGCAGAAATTGTTTCTCATCGGTTCATGTTACGTGCTGGGATGATTCGACAACAAACATCAGGAATTTATTCTTGGCTTCCTTTGGGAAAGAAAGTGCTTGATAAAGTTTGTAAAATTATTCGTGAAGAGCAAGAACGTGCTGGTGCAATAGAAATATTGATGCCTACAATTCAATCCGCTGATCTTTGGCGTGAAAGCGGTCGGTATGATGATTATGGTTTGGAAATGCTCCGCATTAAAGATCGTCAAAAGCGTGATTTACTTTATGGTCCAACCAATGAAGAGATGGTGACAGATATTTTTCGCTCATATGTTCGTTCTTATAAAGATCTTCCACTTAATTTGTACCATATTCAATGGAAATTCCGTGATGAAATTCGCCCACGTTTTGGTGTGATGCGGGCACGAGAATTTTTAATGAAAGATGCTTATTCTTTTGATCTTGATTATGAAGACTCTAAAACATCTTATAATCGTATGTTTGTTGCTTATTTACGCACTTTTTCTCGCCTTGGCTTAAAAGCAATCCCCATGCGTGCTGATACAGGTCCAATAGGAGGGGAACTTAGTCATGAATTTATCATTTTGGCTGAAACGGGAGAGAGTGCTATCTTCTGTGATAGACAATTTCTTGAACTTAGCGTTCCCGACAGTTCAATTGATTTTAGTGATAATGCTATTTTAGATGATACTGTTAAACAGTGGACATCTTTTTATGCAGCGACAGAAGAAATGCATAATGAGGAAGAGTGGGCTAAAGTTTCTGAAGAAAATCGTCTTTCAGCACGTGGTATTGAGGTTGGGCATATTTTCCACTTCGGGACGAAATATTCTGCTCCCATGGGAGCAAAAGTTATGGGAAAAGATGGAAAAGAGCATGTGGTCTCTATGGGATCTTATGGTATTGGGCCTTCGCGTCTTGTGGCGGCCGCTATTGAGGCTTCTCATGATGAAAAAGGAATTATTTGGCCAAAATCAATGGCACCATTCGACTTTGGCATTATCAATATGAAACCCGATGATGAAAAATGTACACAAGCATGTGAGTTTCTCTATAAGAGATTAAAAGATTCTGGTTTTGATCCATTATTAGATGATAGAAATGAACGCCCTGGATCAAAATTTGCAACAATGGATTTGATTGGCTTGCCAACACAAATTATTATTGGTCCTAACAGCATTGCACAAAATGAAGTTGAAATTAAAGATCGAAAAACAGGTGCAAAAAGATCTCTAAAGGTTGAAGATGTCATCAGCCAACTTTCTATAATTTAATAGGAAATGTTATGAAGAGGCTGAAAAATAAATGGTTTTCGTCTTATGAGTGGATGATCGCTTTTCGTTATATGATTCCCAATAAAAAGCATGCTGTTGCTTCTGTTATTTCAATTATTTCTCTCATTGGGATTATGTTGGGCGTATTCGCTCTGGTTGTTGTTATGGCAGTGATGAACGGCTTTCGTACAGAACTTCTTAATCGTATTCTTGGTATGAATGGACATCTTATTGTTCAAACAGTTGATACCGGTTTTTCTGATTATAAAGCTCTTATTTCTTCTTTAGAAGCGACAAATGGTGTGAAATTTGCTTTGCCTGTTATTGAAGGTCAAGCGCTTGTTCAAGGTGAAGTTCAAGGTGGTTCTGGCGCATTAGTTCGTGGGATGCGCAAACAAGATCTAGAAAAGCTTAAAACAGTCTCTCAAAACATTAAATTAGGATCAATTTCTCGGTTTGATCAAGAAGAAGGTGTTGCAATTGGAAGTGGCTTAGCAGAAAAATTAGGACTTACCGTTGGGAGAGATCTTCGTATTATTTCCCCCAATGGTGATGAAACTCCTTTTGGTGTTACACCGCGTGTGAAAGCTTATAAAGTCGTTGCGATCTTTGAAGTTGGTATGTCTGAATATGATTCAATATTCGTTTTTATGCCTCTTCATGAAGCACAAATGTTTTTTAATTTAGGCGATAAAGTTCAATCTTTAGAGCTATTTTTAAACAATCCTGATGCTGTTGATCAAATAAAACCTGTTGTAGAAAAAGCCATTAATCAACAGATCTATTTAATTGATTGGCGTATGCGCAATCAGGCTTTTTTTTCAGCCTTACAGATTGAACGGAATGTTATGTTTTTCATTCTTTCTCTGATTGTTCTTGTTGCTGCTTTGAATATTATTTCAGGGCTCATTATGCTTGTAAAAGATAAAAGCCATGATATTGCAATTTTACGCACAATGGGTGCACAACAAAGTGCGATTTTGCGTATATTTATCATTACAGGAATGATGATTGGTTTTATTGGAACAATATTGGGGTTAATTTTGGGTATTATTGCGACCTTGAATATTAATCATATTCAAGACTTTATATCTTGGTTATTTAATGTCGACGTATTTAATCCTCAACTTTATTTTTTAACAAAACTGCCTGCACAAATTGAGTGGAAACAAACTGTCTTGGTTGCTATGATGGCTTTATTCTTGTCATTTCTTGCTGCTCTCATTCCGGCATGGCGTGCTGCTAAGCTAGATCCTGTACAAGCCTTGAGGTATGAATAATGACAGCAATTTTAGAGCTTGTAGAGATTGAAAGACGCTTTTTTGAGAATGATAAGCCGCTTATTGTTTTAGATAAAGCAAATTTTATTCTTAATCGTGGAGAGCTGGTTGCACTTGTTGCACCCTCTGGTGCTGGAAAATCAACACTGCTTCATATTGCGGGATTATTAGAAAAACCAACCGCTGGTGATGTAATGTTACGAGGTGTTTCTTGTGCAAAGCGCTCTGATCGTGAGAGAACAGCTATCAGACGAAATGATATTGGTTTTGTCTATCAATTTCATCATTTACTTCCAGAGTTTACAGCTTTAGAAAATGTTATGATACCACAGATGATAGCAGGTTTAAAAAAGCCCATTGCAGAAGATCGCGCGCGTAAATTATTGACGTATCTGCGTATTTCTCATCGAGCACACCATCGTCCCTCAGAGTTATCGGGAGGAGAACAACAACGTGTTGCTATTGCACGTGCTGTAGCCAATGGACCTTCAGTTCTTCTGGCAGATGAACCTACAGGGAATCTTGATCCCGTCACTTCAGCTTATGTCTTTCAAGCTTTATCCGTTCTTGTTCGTCAATCTGGTCTTTCTGCTCTTATTGCAACACATAATTACGCTTTGGCAAAGCAAATGCATCGTAGAATTACACTTAAAGAACAAAAGATTATTGAACTTCCTTAAAGGAAATATACAAATTTTAATTCTTATAGATTGAATAGTTTATATTAATTTATTCAAGGAGACTTTTTATGGTAGCTTTTGTCGTTGACAAAAATCAACTGGATGCGCGTCGTCGTCGGTTGGTTTTTCGTGCATGGCATCGTGGTATTCGTGAAATGGATCTCATTTTTGGACATTATGTTGATTCTCATATCACTGAGATGAATGATAAAACGCTCTGTGAACTTGAATATATTATGTCTTTTGATGATCGTGACTTGCTCACATGGATTACCGGAGAAATTGCAACACCTTCTGAAGTTGATAGTCCACTTTTTCGTGATATTGCCAATTATCGTAATCGCTTAAATTGTTGATTTTTATGCCTATATTTAAAAAAAATGTCATTCCCCCCAATAGTTCTGTCCATATGATTTTTGATGGCGTTACAGATGGATTTGAAGCCTTTGCTCTTGCACAATTAAGTTCAGAAATTGCACAAGGTAAACCCCTTGTCTATGTTGTTCGAGACGGCACAAAAATTGCTCATTTACAACAAGTTTTAAATTTTATTGAGCCCAATTTGCCGGTATTTCAATTTCCTGCATGGGATTGTTTGCCTTATGATCGCGTATCACCAGGAATTGCTATTATGGCACGTCGATTATCGGCGTTGGCATCTATGGCCAATTTACGCAAAAATCCACATTCTGCAATTATATTAACAACAGCTAATGCGATTATGCAAAAGTTGCCTCCCTGTGAAGTGATAGAATCACAGCTTATTCACGCACATGTTGGTCAGCGCCATAACATGGGGAGTTTCATTCAATTTCTAGAAACCAATGGCTTTGAACGCGTTACGGTTGTCCGTGATGTTGGTGAATTTGCTGTAAGAGGAGGAATACTTGATATCTTTTCTCCTATGGATACTGAACCTTTACGTCTTGATTTTTTTGGAAATACCTTAGAAAGCATCCGCGTATTTGATCCAGAAAGTCAAAGAACAACACGTCAAAAAACTGAACTTTTATTACAGGCAATGAGCGAAGTTATTTTGACAGCTGAACACATCAGTCGTTTTAAAAGCAATTATACCCGTACATTTGGTATCTCACAAAAAAATAACATGCTTTATGAAGCTATTGCTCAAGGTCGGCGTTTTGCTGGTATGGAACATTGGCTTCCATTTTTTTATGAAAAACTTGATAGTTTTTTTGACCATTGTGGCGACTTACCCCTTGTTTTTGATCATCTTATAGAAGACGTTTTCATTGAGCGCTATCGCCTTATTGAAGATTATTATAACGCGCGTAAAGAGCGCGAAAATGATAAGGAAAATTCGACTTCTTATCATCCGATAGATCCTAACCTTCTCTATTTAACGCCAGAGCGTGTTTTAGAGTGTGTGCGAAAATCTTCACAGCGTATTGATTTTTCGCCTTTTAATATTCCACAAAATTTGGAACAAACAGTTATTCACGCACAAGTTAAACAGGGGTATGATTTTGTAAAAGAGCGTAATGCGCAAGAAAAAAATGTTTTTTCAAGCGTTATTGATCACATCGCATCTTTACGTGCTGCTGGCAAAAAAGTGCTTTTAGCCTGTTGGAGTGAAGGCTCTCTCAATCGTTTGATACAGGTTCTTGAAGAGCATGGATTGAAAAATATAGATGTTGTAAAATCCTTGCAAACTGTCAAAGCAATCCCACGAGATCGCATATTAGCCGCTGTTATCATGATAGAACATGGTTTTGAGGCTGAAGATTTAGCTGTTATAGCAGAGCAAGATATTCTTGGGGATCGCTTCATAAGATCACCAAAGCGGCGTAAGAGCAATACAAATTTTATTTCTGAGATTTCTGCTTTAAATTCTGGTGATCTTGTTGTGCATATTGATCATGGTATTGGTCAATTTGTTGGTCTAAAAACCATTACAACCACTGGAATTTTGCGAGATTGTCTTGAAATAAAATATGCCGGAGGTGATTTACTTTTTTTACCTGTTGAAAATATAGAGCTTCTCTCGCGTTATGGCTCAGAAGAAACAGAGGTAACTTTAGATAAATTAGGAGGTGTTGCTTGGCAAGCACGTAAAGCTCGTCTTAAAAAACATTTATTGGAAATGGCTGGGCAATTAATCCGTATAGCTGCAGAACGGACAACACGTGCTGCACCTGCTTTACTTCCACCAGTTGGACCATTTGATGAGTTTGTTGCTTGTTTTCCCTATGAAGAGACAGAAGATCAAATGAATGCTATTGACGCTGTTTTAGATGATTTAGCCTCAGGTAAGCCGATGGATCGCTTGATATGCGGTGATGTTGGTTTTGGAAAAACTGAAGTGGCTATTCGCAGTGCTTTCGTTACAGCACTAAATGGCTATCAAGTGGCTGTTGTTGTACCGACAACTTTACTTTCACGTCAGCATTACAAGACGTTTGTTTCGCGTTTTCAAGGATTACCAGTTAAAATTGGTCATGCTTCAAGGCTTGTAAAAACGAAAGAACTTGCACAAGTTAAAAAAGGTATTTCAGATGGTACGATTGATATTGTCATTGGAACTCATGCATTATTAAGTGGTGCAGTCAATTTTTCACGGTTAGGCCTTCTTATCATTGATGAGGAGCAACATTTTGGTGTAAAACACAAAGAGCGTTTAAAAGAGCTTAAAAGTGATATTCATGTTCTTACACTTTCAGCAACGCCTATTCCACGAACTTTAGGATTGGCATTATCGGGGGTACGTGAATTGTCATTGATCACGACACCTCCTATTGATAGAATGGCGGTTCGTACTTTTATTTCACCATTTGATGCACTTGTTATACGTGAAACATTGCTTCGAGAATATTATCGTGGTGGACAAAGTTTTTATGTCTGTCCTCGTATTTCTGATCTGGCTTTTGTCGAAGAATATCTCAAAACTCATGTGCCAGAACTTAAATTCATTGTGGCTCATGGACAAATGCCGGCTGGACAACTTGATGATATTATGAATGCATTTTATGATGGGCAATATGATGTTTTGATATCGACAACCATTATTGAATCTGGGCTTGATATTCCAACAGCCAATACGTTAATTGTGCATCGCGCTGAGATGTTTGGTCTTTCTGCACTCTATCAATTACGAGGGAGGGTAGGGCGCTCAAAACAGCGTGCTTATGCACTCTTTACATTTCCTTCTGGTAAAATTTTAACGCCTGCAGCTGATCGTCGTCTTAAGGTGTTACAATCTCTTGATACATTGGGGGCTGGATTTCAATTGGCAAGTCACGATATGGATATTCGTGGTTCAGGAAATTTTTTAGGTGAAGAACAATCAGGACATATCAAAGAAGTTGGATTTGAACTCTATCAGAAAATGCTTGAAGAAGCTGTTGCTGAATTAAAAGATGGAGAGCTCAGTGAGGATAAGCAATGGTCACCTCAAATTTCACTTGGCATAACTGTGATGATACCAGAAAGTTTTGTACCTGACTTATCATTACGGATGGGGCTTTACCGACGCTTAACAGAATTCGAAAATTTAGACCAGATTGATGAATTTGCAGCGGAGTTAATTGATCGCTTTGGTCCTTTACCCCTTGAAGTTCAACATATCCTTAAAGTCTTTCATATCAAAACATTGTGCCGAAAAGCAAATGTAGAAAAATTAGATGCTGGTCCCAAAGGGATTGTTCTACAGTTTCGCAATAACTATTTTTCCAATAGTGTTGCTCTTGTTCAGTGGGTTGGAAAACAGGGTTCAATGGCAAAAATTCGTCCCGATCAAACTATTGCTCTTATTCGGGATTGGGCTAGAGTTGATGACAGGCTTATTGGAGCAGCAACGATTATGACACAGCTTGTAGAAATGACAGAACAATATTCTGTTTAAAACAGTTTCTCTACTTTTCAAAATTATTCATTATGTTTAAAAATTATTCTATGAAAATAACCGCTTATTAATTTGATTTTTTATAAGAAAAAATTTAAGTTTATAATAAAAAGAATTCCTTACATATTTATTGGGGGCTTTATGATAATACATATTGATATCATGAGAAAAATAGCTTAAACGGTATAATTGCAATAATAGCATTTCCATATAAGTATTTTCTGCCAATTCTCTAAAAAGAAAAATTTAGGTCAAGGTCATATGCTTTCTTTATTACAAAAGTGCTAACGATAGTTCTTTTGTCAATTTCTTTAATATGTGGCGTAAAAAATGCTCATGCCGAGTTTAACTTAACCGAATTATCGCTTTCTGGTTTAACGCTTGATGAGAAATACAAGCGTATTAAAGAAAGACTACAAGTTATTGAAAAGAGGATGAAGTTTATTGAAAAGACATTCGCTGTTTAACGCTTTCGCAAATAAGTTCTCATAATATAGAGCATGGTAGGCTTATACAAGAACAAAAAGATCTTAATGAAGAGCATTCTAAGCTTGATTCAAAACTAGGTGATTTGGCAAAAAAAGATGGAATTGGCATATAGAGTGCATAGAGCAGGAGAGTATAAAGTAGGGGAATATATAGCGCTCTAATAATAGAAAATTAAAAATTTTCTTAGGTTAATAGAATAAGATTAAATTGATATAATAAACAATAGCCAATATTTATAAAAAATAGATTCTTTATAATTTATTTTTTAAATTTTTTATTTTATTTATTGTGATTTTTTTGCTAATTTCTACAGCTATTTTTACGTACATAAAAAAAGTTGCAAAACGATATTCATAGAGTAGTGTACTATGTGGATATTTAAGATAAGCATAGAGCTATCCATTATTCAGAATAATTAAAAGTATTAACTTGCTAGAAATCAAGAGCTTTGTTTAAGTTACCAATTGATGCAATTAAGTCGACATCTAAATATGTATAGAACACCGCTGTTATTATTATATTTATAGTGGAGATTAATGATCTCAGAAAAATTAATTTTTCCTTTAAGTTTCAGAGAACTAAACTTTAATAGTTTGTTTATCCAGTTTATGACGAGAGAGAGTTTTTTTAATTTATTATGATTATATCATATTCAAACATTAAATTTTTTTCGATTTGGTTACCATTGATAGTTCTTCTTCTAAAATAAATACAAGATGCAATAAAACTTTGCTTATCTTCTTTTAAACAAAATATGTAAAAATAATCTTTCTAAAATCAGTAGCGCTTCAAACTTTTCTTTTATAATATATCTTTTATGAACCGTTGAAAGATTATAAAAGTATAGGAGGGTAATAAAAATATCAATTATTTTTAAAAGCATTCACAGGCACTATGTCCTGGTCCAAAATCTTCGATTTGGATGACCTTGCAATTATTTAACTTCTTATGAAGAGGACGTTTCTTCTTTTTATAATGCTCTCATCAAAAGTGCGTTTTCAGATTGTTTATTGATAATGTGTAATGTTATTGAGACAACGGTTTATGATTTTATTCAATTTATTTTTTAGTCGCTTAGATTCATAATGTATTTTGCTTCATTGGGCTGTATACTGCTAAGAGAACACGTGCTTTTTCTGTTGCTTTGTAAATCAACATCCAATCTCAAGGCAGTTGCATGTTTGAAACAAAGATTAAGACGTATCAATACTGTCTGAATAGCTTCAGCTTTTGTATGCCAAATGGGAGAAAGCGTATTGCGTATTCCTGTTTATGTAATCTCTGAAACGGGAACACAATCTAAGTTAGGGA
Source organism: Bartonella massiliensis (assembly GCF_902150025.1). Lineage (GTDB taxonomy): Bacteria > Pseudomonadota > Alphaproteobacteria > Rhizobiales > Rhizobiaceae > Bartonella > Bartonella massiliensis. Next base: position 2,668 of record NZ_CABFVS010000025.1, on the reverse strand, counting down.
GAATATGAAGGTGTAATGGTAAAAAACAATTCCCATTTTTACCATCATCTTGTAGTTCAGCTTTCCGACTTTCAAAAGCATCTAGAGCAATGTCTTTTAAATAATGGAGATTGCTTATTGTCTCACGCTTTTGTTTATTGCGTTTTTTAATAGGATCACCACCTTCACGTAAAACAGAACACCACCCAGTTGCTAATTCATGGATTTGTTTTCAAAAGGTATCTCTCAAAGTATATACCACACTCATTTCACGACTGCACCCATGAATGGTATAACGGTAAAGCCATTGAGCACCCCATCTTTACGCTTGTGAAGTAACAAGCCGACACCATCACACTATTTGCCCCCCCCCAATGTTGCGACAGCCCTTGCATTAAGACGGTTCATAAGAGTCATTTTTATCCTCTCTTATACAGTTTTTCCCCACACGCCGCCAGCCCCACTTGTGATGTACAAGCAAGTGATTTTGATTGATTCAACATAAACAGACTTGAAATGAGAGAATCTTACGATATTCGGCTTTTTAATTCAACAGAAACAACACTATATTATTATAAATCAATATATTATCTATTTTTTAAAATTCAAAGCCTTTGTTGTGTTTGTCAATATCTCATTTTTATTTGTCATTAACTGTTCTTTGGGCAATATCTTTATTATAAGGAATGTTTTGTTAAACTATTCTTATTTAAAGAGTCGTTATCGTTTTTTGTTTTATAGAAGAGGCAATAATGTTAGCATTGTGCTTTAATTAAAAAAGAAAGAAAATTATGACGATTATACTAAAACCGGGCGGGGTAACGCTTAGCGAACTTGAAGCTATTTATTTTAATGGTGAAATCAGTAAACTTCATAATGATACGCATTTAGCTATCGAGAAAGGAGCACAGCGCATTGCTGAAATTGCTGCTGGAAGTGAACCAGTGTATGGTATTAATACTGGTTTTGGGAAGTTAGCTTCTATTAAAATTGATGCGGACAATGTCGCTGTTTTACAGAGAAATCTTATTTTATCCCATTGTTGTGGGGTAGGGAATCCTTTAGCTGAAAATATTGTGCGTTTGATGATGAGTTTAAAGCTTGTTTCTTTAGGAAGAGGAGCTTCTGGGGTTCGTCTAGAATTGGTCAATTTGCTGGAAAATATGCTTGCAAAGGGTATCATTCCTGTTATCCCGGAAAAAGGATCTGTAGGTGCTTCAGGTGATCTTGCTCCACTTGCTCATATGGCGGCTGTTATGATGGGAGAGGGAGAAGCGTTTTTTCAAAATATTCGTATGAGTGGAGCTCTTGCATTAGAGAAAGCGGGATTGTCCCCTATTATTTTAGAGGCAAAGGAAGGTCTCGCTCTTATTAATGGGACACAGGCATCAACAGCACTTGCACTTGCTGGACTTTTTCGAGCGTATCGGGCATTGTGTGGTGGATTGTTGGCAGGGGCTTTGACGACAGATGCTATCATGGGGTCAACGGCGCCATTTCATTCTGACATCCATGTTTTACGAGGCCATTATGGGCAGATTGCCGTATCGAAAACATTAGAAGAGCTTGTAAGAGATTCAGAAATTCGTGCAGCACATTTACGTGGTGATGAGCGTGTCCAAGATCCTTATTGTATACGTTGCCAGCCACAGGTCATGGGAGCATGTTTTGATATTTTGCTCGCGGCTGCAAAAACACTGATTATTGAAGCAAATGCTGTTACAGATAATCCGTTGATTTTAAGGAATGGTGAAGTTGTATCAGGGGGGAATTTTCATGCTGAGCCTGTAGCATTTGCTGCTGATCAAATTGCTCTTGCTTTATGTGAAATAGGATCTATTTCTCAACGGCGTATTGCTCTTATGGTTGATCCAGCTGTTTCTTGTGGTCTTCCAGCTTTTTTAGCGCACAATGCAGGTCTTAATTCAGGTTTTATGATCGCTGAAGTAACAGCAGCCGCTTTAATGTCTGAAAATAAGCAAATGGCCCATCCTGCTTCCATTGATTCAACACCAACTTCAGCCAATCAAGAAGATCATGTTTCAATGGCTTGTCATGGTGCTCGTCGATTATTGGTAATGAGCGAAAATCTTTTTACAATTATTGGCATTGAAACGCTTATTGCGGCACAAGGAATTGAGTATCGTGCCCCTTTAAAAACAAGTGTTCTTTTGCAGTCTGTTATGAAATCTTTACGCAAAAATATTGCCTCTCTTAAGGAAGATCGTTATATGGCTCCAGATCTTCAACAGGCACATATACTTATAAGTAAAGGGGATTTATTATCTGTTTTACCAGAAACAATTTTTCCCTCATTAAGTTTTCAATAATATTTATTTTAAGGACAATGAGGAAGGGCGGATATTGAATTTTGAAACTTCCTCATATAAAAATATAGAAGATCAATACTATATTTGAATTGTTTAATAAATTATGTATTTATTTACTGCATATATCTGCTCTTTATAGCCAACTAGATATTTTATAGTGATCTGAATTTATCATCATCGCTTTACAAAAATTATAAAATTAAAGTGCCTATATTTTCTGATTTCTATTAAGATCTTTAATATAAGTTAAATAGTATCAAAAAATTATATTATTATAAATTATTTTATAAGTATAAATTTTAATATAGGTATTTTTATAAGTAAAAATAAAAATTTTATTGTATATTCTTCTTGTTTAT
>NZ_CABFVS010000024.1 GCF_902150025.1 Bartonella massiliensis | reverse complement strand
GAAAGAAATGTTTAAAAGTGCTAGATTATGTTTTTTAATAACAGTTCTTTTTTGTTTTCACAAACTCTTGAGGTTCATGCAAATTTTAGGAGAGGTAGCTTCCCAGAAGAAATTTTCATTATGATCGTGGCTCAAGAGGAAGAGCCTCTTGTTTTAGTAAAAAACAAAGGTTTTATTGCTATCTCAGGGAAAAATTTCAGAGAAAAAGAGAGAGCTATTATCGGACCAACAATCAAAGATGCTATTTATACCATATATTTTTTTTCATTGGAAAGCTTGTCGTTAGGGCCGTTGTAGCCCTTAAAAGATGGGCTGTAGATACAATTTCTCATACCTTTGAAAACTGGCGAGATTCACATTATCACTGATTGAGTTATTCAATTGGCTTAAAAAAATTGTTTTATGGGCCCTAAAAGAGAGTTTGCTTAAAGATTAATTTTGCTTAAAGATTAATTTAGGCATAGTTAATGCACCAGTTATGAATTTTTAGGCTTCTATTTCGGTGCATCGAAATAGAAGCCTAAAAGTTTACACTATATTAAGGCTAATTTTCTTTGTAAAAAACTAGAGAATACGAAATGAATTAAATGACAATTATAAAAAAATTCATTATCACTTTATTTCAATAAAATAATACGAAATTACAGGCTATGAGAGCTGAATAATTCGCAATAAAAGTATTTTTCATTGTTTAGAGAAAAGCGTTGGACCGCTGATTTTCGATGTTTTTTGAAATCTATTCGTGAAAGAAACATGAGACTTTATTAATCATAAAGTCGTTAGTGTAGTGTGGATTTTGTCAGCATTTCAATAAAGAAGGAAAGAAATGGCAATAAATGAACTGAAACGAGGGATGAGTAAGCGCCAAGTCATTTTTTTAGCTCTTGGTTCTGCTATTGGAACAGGTCTTTTTTATGGGTCAGCGCAGGCAATTAAGCTTGCAGGCCCCAGTGTTTTAATTGCCTATTGTATTGCTGGTTTAGCTATTTTTATGGTTATGCGAGCTTTAGGAGAGATGATTCTTCATAATCCATTGCCTGGTTCTTTTGCTCGTTATGCGGCCAATTACATATCGCCATTAGCAGGTTTTTTAACGGGATGGACATATGTATTTGAAATGATTCTTGTTGGTTTGGCTGATATTACAGCTTTTGCTACTTATATGGGCTTTTGGTATCCTGATGTTGCTCCTTGGGTATGGGCACTTAGTATTACATTAATCATCACAGCTATTAATTTAGCTGCTGTAGAAGTTTATGGTGAACTAGAGTTTTGGCTATCTTCTATTAAAGTTATTGCTATCATTGCTATGATTATTTTAGGGATAGTTATTATTTTCTTGGGGTGGGGTGAAGGTACTCATTCTTCTACTGTTACGGTTCATAATTTATGGAACAATGGTGGTATTTTTCCCAATGGTTGGTTTGGTTTTTTAGCTTGCTTTAGTGTTGTTGTCTTTGCTTTTGGTGGTATAGAAATCATTGGCATGGCAGTCATGGAAGTTCAAAATCCTCATCAAACGATTTCAAAGGCAATTAATTCTACTCCAGTTCGTATTTTGCTTTTTTACATCATGACGTTAGCTATTTTAATGTCTCTTTATCCTTGGAATGAAATTGGTCTTATGGATAGTCCTTTTGTATCTATTTTTGAAAATCTTGGGATTTCATATGCGGCAAATATTTTAAATATTGTTGTTGTTACAGCGGCTATTTCAGCAATGAATAGTGGAATGTATGGCGCTTGTCGTATGATACATGGTTTATCGCAGGAAGGTTATGCTTTAAAGAAGTTTCAATATTTATCAAAAAACGGTATACCAGTTTTTATTATTTTGATGATCTTCGCTATTTTTCTTCTTGGTGCTGTCCTTAATTATTTTTATCATGAAAAGCTTTTTTTTCTTATTGCAGCAATGGCAACATTTGCGACTGTTTTTGTTTGGATGATGATTCTACTTTCGCAAGTTTTTATGCGAACTAAGATGCCTAAAGAAGCGCAGCATGGTTTAAAATTTCCAATTCCATTTTGGCCAATAGGATCGATTTTTTCTATTTTATTTATGGTTTTTATTTTTATTCTCTTATGGTACTTTGATGAGACGCGCCCCGTTTTAATTGTCGGTGTTAGTTGGATTTCTTGGCTTGTGATTTGTTTCTATGCCCTTAAAATTTATAATTTAAAGAAAAGAAATTGCAATAAATAAAGATTACGCTAAAAAATAGCTGATGGCATTGATTGATTGTTATTCTCCAAAGATTGAACAAGCTAGATTGAAAAGAATCTACTCGTTATCATTTTTTAGAAGTTTTTGTGAATTATTGCTTATGATACATCCTAATCATATAAATATTAAGCGTTATTTGATGGTGATTTGTACGCTCAATTAAGCGCATTCATGCTAAATGCCTAACAATATCAATAGATTTTACTAGATACAAGATTATAGAAGAATATCTTTTTTTTACTTATTAATGGAGTTCTATTTTATTTAAAAAGGTATTATAAGAACTATTTTTATTGTCTGATTTATGTTTTTTATCTACACTCAACTGAGCCAATAGATTACTTTGTCAGCTTTTTTAAAAAGTTAATTTTTAAAATTTTGTTACTTAAGAAGTCGATAGCCTTAGAAGCAAAAAAGTGTGGCGTACGATGTAACAGTAAAAGCTGAGCAAGTTCAATACGATCGTTAAAGGTATCTCGAACAGCCAATGAAGTTAAAGCAAAGGCAGAAACTGCATTGTTTAGTAAAAAATAGGCAAAGAGTAAAGCCAAAGCAGTAGAAAAGGTTGCACAAGAATCTAAAATTTAAAGATAGTTTGATAATCTACATCATGTTAAGCATAAAAACTAATAAATTCAATAGGTTGTGTGAAATTATTCTATATAAATCCATTTAAGAATCTACATTTTTATGCATGATTCATTTGATCATTTTTTATAAACAATTGCCATCTATAAACAGACCATAAAAAGCAAATCATGATATAAATATTATAATGCGTGTGTCATTTAAATGAAATGAAAAGCAGCTATCATTCATAACAATTCATAAATTTTATGATACGTTTTTATTACTCACAAATCACATTGTTAAAATTTAATCGTTTAGAATTATCTATAATATAAATTGTATGGTTTAAAGAATGCTATAAGTTTTCTTCCTTTTTGAGCGAAACCTTAAAAGGAATAATTGTTTGAAATTTTTATAAGCTTTTAATTCATTAAGGGTGCATAAAAGGATTTCAATATCACTTAAAGTGCTTATTAAAAATTAGTAAATGATAGGCAAGCATTATACAGATACTTTCATCACAACAAGTATGAAATTCGCAATGTTATGTTATATGAAATCAAAAGTTTTTAATGATATAATGCAAGCAAGTGAGCAACCAACGTTTTAAAGGTTATCGTTCAAAAATACAAAACCAAATGGAGTCAATCCAAATTTGGAGGCACCTATTGATACAAAGATAAGCAAGCAAAATACAAAACCATTGTAACATCTAGACATGGGAGTTTACTCAATTTTGATTCAAAAGCGCCGCTGTTTAAAGCATGATTGATTCTAAAGTTAACGAGATCGAATTTGAGCTGGTTAATAATATTGCCAACTCAAAATTGAGCCGGCTAATTTGTAAAGAAGTTACGTTTGAGTACAAAATGAAAATACGCTTATAGGAATCTCTCTAAATGAACGTTTAAACGTTTGAAACATAAAATGAGATGATTATAAGAAATGTTTAAAACTTCTTTTTATAATAGTTATAACTTAGTTATCATTTGTTTATTCGTCTTATGAAAAGCTGCTTTTAAAAAATCGATACTCGTAAATTTAAAAAACGGTTTTTTATAGATATTCACTTAATACACATTTACTTTTGATTGTATTTATAAAGCTACCAAGCGTTTTAATATGTTTTGATTTTAGAAAATGCATTATTTGAATTCATTCAACTCAATTTCGAGATCAGTGCCTTGAGACGTTTTAAATATGAAGGTGTTATTATTGATACGTTTGATAGTCAGGATAGCATTTTTCATCTTTTTATTGATTCTTGATTTTGCACCTCTTATGGATGAATAGGTAATGTTTTTGCATATTTAAAACAGTGGTTCTCAAAGAATTAGATATCCCTAATCTCTTTTTAAAATCATTAAAAAAACAGTCCAAAAAGAAGTTTTGATTCGCAATAATTAAAGAAAGTTTTGAAAAGATTTACTAGAATCAGAAGAAATATTTCTTCTCTAACAGGGCTTTTTATATGCTTACATCTTTTGGTAAAATCTTACGTAAACTTCGCCTTGATCACTCAGAACGTCTCTTAGATATGGCTGAGAAATTAGACGTATCTGTATCATTTTTATCTTCTGTTGAGATTGGTAAAAGGTCGGTACCGGTTGGTATGGAAGAAAAGATCATAGATCTTTATGATTTAGATAAAGCTACGGCTTCACTGTTAAGAAAAGAATCCTACGCATGTCGAAGGAGTTTTACAATAAAAGCTTCTGATTCATTTAGACGTAAAGCTGTTGGCATGTTTGTTAGAAATTTAGATAATTTTCCGCAACAAGATATAGCAAGATTAAAAAAATTATTGGAGAAATTAGGTAGAAAAACAGGCATCCTATAAAGGCACGTTGCGAAATCCTATTCCCTTACTTTTATTCGGAAATCCCTAACCCATTAAAACGTATATAAAATCAATAAGTTATAGGACATATAAAAGAGCACGGTGCCCCCAGAGAGACTCGAACTCCCGACCCCCTGATTACAAATCAGGTGCTCTACCAACTGAGCTATAAGGGCATAACCATGTAGGAGTTAGCACAAACTCACGAAAAGGAAAACAGAAATTTATCAATTTTTATAAATATTAAAAGAAAATTATATAACAAATAAAAAATAATCAGTTCCTTTCTTTTAAAAATGTTTATAGCAACGTTGAAACTATCCTTATGTTGATATCTTAATAGAATCTTTGATGAAAGTTCACTAAAATTCACTATTGAATTACGAATCTGAAGGTATTGATTGGTGGGCGAGGTATTTTTCTAGCCAGTGAATATTATAATTACCATCAGAAATATCTTGATTATTAATAAGGTCGCGAAAGAGAGGAAGTGTCGTTTTTATTCCATCGACAACAAACTCATCTAAAGCACGCCGTAAACGCATCATACATTCCCGACGAGTACGCCCATGAACAATTAGCTTTCCAATCATGCTATCATAATAAGGAGGAATACGGTAACCTGAATAAGCACCTGAATCAACGCGAATTCCTAAACCACCAGGGGTATGAAAATGTGTAATGATTCCAGGTGATGGCGTAAAGTTAATAGGATCTTCTGCATTAATACGGCATTCAATGGCGTGACCGGAGAAACAAACATCATCTTGTGTCACTGAAAGTTTGCAACCTGATGCAATATGAATTTGTTCATGAACTAAATCTATACCTGTAATTGCTTCAGTTACAGGATGTTCGACTTGTAAACGCGTATTCATTTCAATGAAATAAAATTCACCATTTTCATAAAGAAATTCAATAGTCCCAGCTCCACGGTATCCAAGTTCAGCACAGGCATTTGCAACAATACTGCCAATTTTTTCCCGTTGAGTCTCATTAAGAGCAGGTGACGTCGCTTCTTCCCATACTTTTTGATGCCGTCGTTGCAGAGAACAATCCCGTTCTCCTAAATGAATAGCATTTCCCGCACCATCACCTATGACTTGAACTTCAATATGACGGGGTTTTTCTAAATATTTCTCTATATAAACAGCGTCATCACCAAAAGCTGCTTTTGCTTCTGAACGCGTTGTTTTGAGAGCTATAAAAAATTCTTCTTCAGAATGAACGACTTTCATACCACGCCCCCCACCTCCGGCAGAAGCTTTGATAATAACGGGGTAACCAATTTCACGAGCAGTGCGCAAAGCATCTGATTCTTCAGTAACAGCACCATCTGAACCAGGAACGACAGGAATACCAAGGTTTTTAGCAGTTTTTTTAGCTTCGATTTTATCGCCCATGATTCGTATATGAGCAGCTGTTGGACCGATGAATGTAATATCATGGGCTTCTAAAACATCTGCAAACTTTGCATTTTCAGAAAGAAAGCCATAACCTGGATGAACTGCATCAGCTCCTGTAATTTCACATGCAGCAATAATTTGCTGAATACTCAAATAAGAATCACGAGCAGGAGGAGGGCCAATACAAACACTTTCGTCAGCAAGACGAACATGCATTGCATCGGCATCAGCAGTAGAGTGAACAGCTACGGTTTTTATGCCAAGTTCTTTACAGGCACGTAAAACACGAAGAGCAATTTCTCCCCGATTAGCAATGAGGATTTTTCGAATCATGGTTGCCCCTCGCTTTATTCAACAATAATAAGTGGTTCACCAAACTCAACGGGTTGACCATCTTTGACAAGAACAGTCGTTACCGTGCCTGAGCGTGGTGATGAAATTTGATTCATTGTTTTCATAGCTTCAATGATCAGTAATGTTTCTCCTTCAGAAACATTTTGACCTACTTCTACAAACGGTCGTGCACCTGGTGAAGGAGCAAGATAAGCTGTTCCAACCATTGGAGAAGTTATTGTATTTTTTGATTTATCTTCTTGAGGAGGTTGTATGGGAGTTTCAGTTGTAGTAACTGGAGAAGATGTTACAGAAAAACTAGGAGTAGAAACAGGGGTATAGACTGCTTGTTCGGAAAAAGTTGAGGTATTTTGGCGTGAAACACAAATACGAAGCTCCCCTTGTTCAACTTCAATATTCGTTAAATTCGTATCATTCAAAATTTCAGCAAGATCACGAATAATTTTCGTATCAATTGCGGTATATTTTTCCGAATCTATTTTTTTAGTTGCCATTTTATTTCTAACTCCTTGATCAGTAAAGATCGTCATTATCTCATTTTATGACCGAATATCTCTAGATTTAAGGATAATATCTTTTGAGGCTTTAGATATTTATTTCCTTTAAGTCATTATACTTTGCAATTTTAAATTCGTATCTGCTTCATGCAAAATTGCACTTATAAGCCTGTTGTCAAAAAAGAGAAAGCCTAAAATCACTCCATTTACAGTATTCTTCCTAAAACGGATTAAATAATAAAACTGATACTCACTGTATATTGTCTATCGCTTGTTTTAGAATATCCGGTCCGGCTGCGCCGATGAATACTTTATTACCAATGATGTACGAAGGGGTTCCCGTGATATGAAGTGTAGAGGCAATTTGAATATTTTCTTTAAAGGCGTTTTGTAAATTAGGATCTTTTATTGCATTACGGAGTTTTTTTTCATCCGCTCCTAATGAAACAGCTATTTTTATAGCTTTCGCTTCATTCGCGCGTCCCTGATCCATTAAGAGCGCTTTGTGAAACTGTGGATATTTTTCTGGAAATTGCTTTCGAAATGCGTAAGCAATGGTATGAGCCGCCATGGAATCAGGTCCTAAAATCGGTAAGTCCTTGATAATAATGCGTAGATCTGGATATTCTTTTATCAAGTTTTCTATATATGAATAGGAACTTTTGCAAAAGTGACAGTTATAATCAAAAAAATCAACAAGTACTTTTTTACCATTTCGATTTCCCAAAATTGCATCATGAGAGGAGTGAAAAATTTCCCTGTTTAATGAATGAATAACAGAGCTTTGTCTTTGTTTTTCGTATTCATTCTGTTTTTCCAGTTTATCTTGAAGGATAAGCTGCATTTCAATCATAATTTCTGGATGAGTAAGAAGATACTCTCTGATAATTTGTTGAATATAATGAGCGTTAGTATTGGGTGTCATTTTTTCCTTAAGCTTAGATAAAAAGCTAGAATCTTCCAAAAGTTGTGTTTTAAACTTTTCTAAGTTTAAATGATTTGCTGTTTGAGGATGTGATGTTGTCTTTGATAAAGAAGGTGAAAAGATTAAAATATTCAATATAACAGGGACTAAAATTTTTGAAATAAGTTTTAATTTCGAGTTTTGAGGTTGATGAATCATCTGTATCCCTTCATATTTTCTATTGTGTTATTTTAAGTGAACTATATGAAAAGCATTATCTAAGTGCAATAAAGCATTTAGCTATAGTATCTATTCAGAATGAAAGAAAACATCAATTTTTCTCTAAAAGCTTTCATAATGATACGCATTTGCAAGAATTATGATCTCTAAAGGAGAGAGGGAACTCTTTAGTTAATTTGTCAAATGTTGTTTTGATAAAAGTGTGTCAAAAAGCTTTTTATACGTATTTATTGTGGAAAAAAGCAGGTTGATAGTACAATGAAAAACACTTGTATTGATTTTTTGCTGTTACCTTATTGAGTAGTGTGAAACAAAATTAAATAATGAAAAGTAAAATTATGAAAACCACAACGCATTATGAGTTGTTTATCATTGGGGGAGGGATAAACGGATGTGGATTGGCAAGAGATGCAGCTGGGCGCGGCTTTAAAGTAGGATTAGCTGAAATGAATGATCTTGCATCAGGAACATCAAGTGCATCAACAAAGCTTATTCATGGTGGTCTTCGTTATCTTGAACACTATGAGTTTAAACTTGTTCGTGAAGCACTGAAAGAACGCGAGGTTATTTTACGTATGGCGCCCCATATTGTGCGTCCTTTGCGTTTTCTTCTTCCTTATCATAAAGAATTACGCCCTGCTTGGATGTTGCGTTTTGGACTTTTTATTTATGATTATTTAGGGAAATGGAATCAGAAATTGTGGCGTAGTAAAACGATTAATTTTTCAAAAAAGTTTTGCTCTATACTAAAGAAAGAATATCAGAGAGGTTTTGAATATTCTGATGCCAGAGTAGATGATGCCCGTTTGGTTATTGCCAATGCACGTGATGCCGAAAAATGGGGAGCTGATATAAAAGTACGGACAGAAGTCCTCTCTTTAAAAAAAGAAGATGAAAAGTGGCGTATTGTTCTACAAGATAAGTTAAGTGGTGAAGAATATTGTGTCACAGCCTCTTATGTCGCAAATATGACAGGACCGTGGATCGATCATGTTTTGACAAGCATATTAGACTGTAAAGAACATCCACCTGTACGGCTTGTTAGAGGTTCTCATATTTTGGTTCCCAAGCTTTATACGCATGATCGTGCTTATATTTTTCAAAATGGTGATGGGCGTATTATATTTGCTATTCCGTATCAAGAGAAGTTTACATTGCTTGGAACAACAGATTGTAACTATCAGGGTAATCCAGCTGACGTTCATATTACCGATACAGAGATTGATTATATTTGTGCTGCAGCTAGTGAATATTTCATACAACCAGTGTCGCCTAAAACTATTGTCTGGTCTTACTCTGGAGTCCGTCCACTCTATGATGATGGTTCTTCAAAAGTACAAGAAATTACACGTGATTATGTATTAAAAGAAATGGGAACAGGAAGTACAGCAAAGATTCTTAATCTTTATGGTGGGAAAATCACAACTTATCGTAAATTGGCTGAAGATGCGATGAAATTCGTTGAAAAAGCGCTTGGCAAAAAAGGAGCATCATGGACGGCTCATGCAGTTCTTCCAGGAGGTAATTTTCCTTATAACCAATTAGATGCAATCGAAAACAGGATTGCTTTTTTGATGGCAGATTTAGATGCTTTTACACATCGCAGACTTGCTCGCTCCTATGGTACGGAAGCATTGGTGATATTTGCAGATGGTAAGGCGGATAGAGGAAAAGATTTTGGACATGGGCTTTATGAAGTAGAAGTAAAGTGGTTGATGGAAAAGGAATGGGCTAAAACATGTGAAGATGTGTTATGGCGTCGTTCAAAACTTGGACTTTTCTTTAATCAGCAAGAAGTTGATACTCTTTCTTCCTATATGCAAAGTCAAAAAGGAAATTGAAAATTTTTAGAGTGATCTAGCCTTACAGGCTTGATCTGCAATGTTGTGAAATATTTTTCTCCAGGAGATATTGATACAAGTTGTACACGTTTAAAAGGTAATAATTGTCTATATCTTCAAATTAGTTTTTTTCAACCACCATAAAATAGCAAAATTAGATGGAATATTTAGAATGAAATTTCTCTATCCTATGAAGAAAAATCCAATAAATATCACCCAAGAAAAACGCATTGAGAAAAAATAACTTATCATCTGATTCCCATGGAATAAGGAAGCTTTGCTTTTTATTAGAGGAGAAATAAAAGCCTTTTTGTTACATCTTTTTTACAATGAATTGAAAAAGGCTAAAGAAAATTAAGCCTATCATGGAAAATTATGTAATGTTTTAGTTTATGATTTTAAACTCTATGCTAAAATGTTTAAGGATAGAAGGTTAATGGGCATAAAAAACTTGTAAGTGAATTTTTTTACATTACAGACAAAGATCTGCTTTTTTCATGTTTATATATCTGAGCATAGCTCTATGAAAGTGTGGTTTAGTATGATTAATTATCATAACCCTTTATATCACTTGAATAAAGAATTTGAATAGAGGGGCTTTATTATGCTCATGGTGGTCTTAGAGAATAAAACTTCCTATAAACTAAAAAGTAAATATTTTTCTATGTGTAAAGAGAGAGGGATATGAGAGTAATACCCTCATGACATTTTACCATCTTCCATCGCCTATAAAATTTGCAGTAGCACCAATGTTGGACTGGACTGACCAGCATTGCAGGTTTTTTTATCGTCTTTTAACGAAAAAAGCACTCCTTTACACGGAAATGGTCGTAGCAGACTCTGTCATTCATGGTGTTCGCGAACAATTGTTGTCTTTTAGCCATGAAGAATCTCCTGTTGCATTACAATTAGGGGGAGCAGATCCCAAAAAATTGGCAAAGGCCGCACGAATTGCTGAAGATTTTGGTTATAATGAGATAAATCTCAATGTTGGTTGCCCATCAAATCGCGTTCAAGCAGGCGTATTTGGCGCTTGTTTGATGTTACAGCCAGATATTGTGGCAAATGCTGTAGAAGCGATAAAAAAAGCCGTTACCATACCTATAACGGTTAAATGTCGGCTTGGGGTAGACGAACAGGATGAAGAATTAGCTTTAGATCTTTTCGCGGATAAAGTTTGGAATGCAGGGTGTGATGCTCTTTGGGTTCATGCACGTAAAGCGTGGCTACAAGGATTGAGCCCGAAAGAAAATCGCAATATTCCGCCCCTTAATTATGAAAGAGTTTATAAATTAAAACGTAAATATCCTCATAAATTCATTGGGATAAATGGTGGAATTAAATCAATTGGTGAAATCAAAGAGCACTTGACTTTCTGTGATGCAGCCATGGTTGGTCGCCAAGTTTATCATGATCCAACTTTGTTAAAACACATTGATTTTGAACTCTATGGTGAATCGCAAAATAATTTGAGTGAGAGTGATCTTATTGAAACCATGTGTGATTATGCAGCTCGTCATATTGCATCGGGAGGACGACTTTCTCATGTGACGCGTCACATGATTGGTTTATTTCATGGGCGTAGTGGGGCACGTCGATGGCGGCAAATATTATCAAATGATGCGACAAAACCAAATGCAGATATATCTATTTTGAAAGAAGCTTTTTCCGCTCTCATTGAAGAACAGCCAAAAAAATAATTATGTTATAAAATTCAAATTCTTAGCACTTTAATCACTTCAATTTTATAAGTTTTTGAAAGTTTATTATTTTTATTATGAATATGAATGTTAGAACTTATAGATTAAACGGCATGCTGATATAGCTATTAAACAGAGGGATAGCTTAAGAATATGATATTAAAAATAGTTATAAGATATTGATAATATTTTTTGCATGTTTGTTGTTGGAGTAGAAACTAGAATATAAAAATCATTGCTTTTATAATATTTATTATTTTTTAAACAGTGTTTTAAAAAGCAATAAATTATTCATACCCTATCTATATGACGTGATTTTCATTAAACACTGTAGATTTTAAAAGGTATTTTCATGACCGCTCGTCCATTTGATGATTTTCGTGCTTTGCTTACAAATTTACCTGTTGCTGATGAGTTTTCTATAATTTTGGCTAAAAAACGGCAAGAAAATTTAACAAAAGCACGAGGAACATTAGGAAAACTAGGAGATATTGCTGTTTGGTATGCGGGGTGGAGAGGTACAGAAAAACCTATCGTAACGCGACCTTTGGTTGCTATTTTTTCTGGAAACCATGGTATCGTAGAAGAAAATGTTACACCGTTTCCACAATCTATGACACAAAAGATGGTAGAAAATTTTGCATCTGGTGGTGCTGCTATCAACCAAATTTGTATAGCTTATGATCTTGGATTGAAAATTTTTGATTTAGCACTGGAATATCCAACAATGAATATTACAAAGGATGCTGCAATGGACGAACGAAATGCGGCTGCTACAATGGCATTTGGTATGGAATCTATTGCTGGTGGAACAGATCTTTTATGTATTGGTGAAATGGGAGTTGGAAATACAACAATAGCTTCAGCTTTATGTTTTGCATTATTTGGTGGAGAAGTGGAAGAGTGGATAGGAAATAATATGGGGGCTGATGGCGATTTTTATCAGCGTAAAATAGCAGCAGTTAAAACAGCCATTGCTTTGCATAAGGAGCATTTTAATGATCCCTTTGAGATAATGCGGCGCTTAGGAGGACGTGAAATTGCTGCTATGGTTGGGGCTATTTTAGCAGCAAGAATGGAAAAAATCCCCGTTATTTTAGATGGTTTTGTGGCAACTGCTGCTGCTGCTATCCTTTATAAAATGCATCCAAGAGCGCTTGAACATACCCTTGTTGGACACGTTTCTTCTAAGACAGCTCATCGTAAACTTTTGAAAACAATTGGTAAAAAACCTCTTCTAGATTTGGAGATAGGTCTTGGTGAAGGGGCAGGAGCTGCTATGGCTGCTGGTATCGTTAAAGCTGCTGTTTTAACACATGCGCAAATGGGAGTTTTGGAACAAGAAAGTTTGAATAGCTAAAAGAATGATGAGAAGGATATAAAAAGCTCTTAAGAGTTTTGTTCATTCGCCTTTTCGTGTAATTTTATATAATTAAGTGGAAGTTCTGTTGTATATTTAATCTGTTCCATTGCAAAAGAGGATGAAACATCACGGATGTCAATTTTAGAAATCAATTTTTTATAAAAAAGATCATAAGCTTCAATATCGGGAACAACAACACGCAATAAATAATCAATATCTCCACTCATTCGATAAAATTCAATGACTTCACGAAATTCTTGTACAATTGTTGAAAAACGCTTAAACCATTCATGACTATGGGTGTTTGTGCGAATAGAAACAAAAACCGTGACATGCGCATTGACCTTTTCTGGAGAAAGAACAGCAACACGACGCTGAATAACACCATCTTCTTCAAGTTTTTGAATTCTACGCCAGCAAGGTGTGGTCGAAAGTCCCACTTTTTTAGCAATATCAGCAACAGAAAGCGTGGCATTTTCTTGCAGAAGGTGTAAAATTTTTCGGTCAAGACGATCCATATTTTTTCTCAACATTTTAATTTATAAAAATTTACGAACTAAACGACGCAGATATACAACAAGTTCATCATTAAACCATGGATTTTTCTGTAGCCAAGAAGTATTTCTCCATGATGGATGAGGCAAAGGCATAACATTATAACCTCTAGGTTGCTGTATGGAAAGGATATTCCTCCAGTCTTTGACGGTTTCTGAAACAGTCTTATGTTTTAATTCTGTAATATGCCACTTTTGCGCATAACCGCCAATAGCAAGAACAAGTTTTATTTGCGGCATCGCTTGAAATATCTTTTCATGCCATATTTCTCGACATTCACGTCTTGGTGGCAAATCAGCTTTATTTTTATCATATCCTGGAAAACAAAATCCCATAGGAACAATTGCAAAGAGAGATCGATTATAAAATTCTTCTTTTGTTACGTTAAGCCAATCCCGTAATCTTTCGCCAGAGCGATCGTTAAAAGGGATAGATGTTTCATGAACGCGCAAGCCCGGTGCTTGTCCTGCAATAGCAATTAAAGCCGTATGAGATAAATAAACAACAGGATTTGGTTCATGAGAAAGAGGGGGAAAATAATGGGGTTGTTCGATACAAACCCGACAGGAATAGATTTTTTTTTCAAGTTTAATGAGCTGGCTATATTTTTTCATCGTTAAAAAATAAAGAGTCTCTCTCTTATTCCATACGAGGATTTGCTTTGCGCCATTCTTTTGGTCGTTGAAAACTTGATGCCCATATGCCCCTTTTTTTCCTTCTGGCTTCTTGCTCCTCTTTAGGGTATTCATAATAGCTTACAGCCCAACCATTCTGTACAAGCGCTGCATTGATATTGCTAACGTGCTTCGTTTGACATGTTGCAAGGATACGGTGATATTTATCTGTTTTATGCCAGTGACATGTAACAGATTGATTTTCTACCAATTGTTCTAAATATTTTTTTGCCTCAAGCCCGCAAGGGTAGCGTTCCTCCTTTTTTCCACACAATTGGTGGAGTTCAGGGGCATCGATTCCAACCAATCGGATCTTAATGGAAGAAATCATGATAGAATCGCCATCAATGATCAATGCCTTTCCTTCAACAGAATTTTGAGAAGAAAATTTTTCTTTTTGAGAAAACGTCTGGGGCTGCTTAAAATAAGTTGCTATAATGAAAAATATGCCAGCAGCGATCACAAGACCAAAATCGATAATTTTTCTAAAGCTTCTTAGATAAAAATGAGAAAGGATCTTTTTCATGAAATAGAAAAACTGCAACTATCATTATAACGTACTCTATTAAGTGCTTATAATTCTTTCAAAAAACTTTATATTCACATGACGAAACAACATCTCGTTTTAATGACAAAATTTTCATTAGAATCACAACAATCAAATATGCATACACTACGATATGTAAGCAGCTTAAATAATAAATCAACTTAAGCTGCAGCCATACAAAATATACAAATTAAAAATATAACAGATTTTAAAGCAAACCTTTAATATCCCCTTCAGAAAATAATTTCGAAGAGCAATAAGCCCACATTTTTTTGCAGTATAAAACCTTATCAATAATGATTGACTCATTTATTTAATTTTTGTTTCTTTAAATTCAACATGCTTTTTTACAACTGGATCATATTTACGTTTGCTCATTTTATCTGTCATTGTACGGCTGTTTTTCTTGGTTACATAGAAAAAACCAGTATCTGCAGTTGATAAAAGCTTAATCTTAATAGTTGCTGCTTTAGCCATAATGTAAGAACCCTGTTTATACTGAAAAAAATATTATTGCTATCAAAACCTATTTCCGACATCATCAGATTTTTTGGCAACAGTACGGATGTTCTCGAAAAAGTCAAGAGCTGATTAATTTTCTCATAAGTTGGACAAACACTAAGATGGCATATAAACCGAAAAAAATAGCCATGGCGATTGAAAAACCAAAAGGATTAAAGATATCCATGGATTTTCCAATAAAGGTTGGTCCAATGAGCATGCCAATTCCATAGCAAAAAATAAAAGCAGAATTAGCTGCAGCAAGTTCTTGTCCCTTGAGACGTGCACCTAGATGTGCAAGACCAATTGTATAAAGGCTTGCAGATACGCCGCCAAGAAGGAATAGATCAATCATTAAAATCCATGGATATTGAATAATCCATGGTACCATAAAAGTTCCCATAAAACCTAAGATAGCGCAACTGATCAGCGGATAGCGCCGATCTTTGGCATAATCACTTATCATGCTGATAGGAATTAAGAGCAAGACATTTCCAAGTGCAAGCGTTGCTATAAAATGTGCTGCTTCATTCTCATCATAACCAATGGATAAACTAAAGGGTGTTATAAGAGTCAATGCCCCCATTTGAATAGCACCATAAACAAGGACTGCCATCATTGCGCTTGGAACATGAAAAAGATAACGAAAAAATGGCGTATATTGGCTTTTTTGAAATTCTGGACTTAATTTCCAAGCAGCAAGAATTGGAATAGCAGCTAATATAATAAGGCTATAACCAATGCCAAAAGGAATAAATCCTTGTGTTCCTACTTTTATCAGCAGTGTTGGACCTACCGCAAATCCTAACCCTAAGACAATAGCATAAATAGAAAGGATCAAACCACGTTTTTTAGGGGAGGCATAACTGTTGATCCAAAACTCTGACAGGATAAACATAACTGTCATTGTAAAATGTAATATAAACCTTAAAGTGAACCAAACCCATATGGATTCAAAAAAATAGAACCCTAAAAAACTTAAAGATCCTATCGCCATCATAAGCAATATTGTTTGAGAAATGCCTAAATATAAGGCGATTCGCGACGTAAAAATAGCAGCAATAATTGTGGCGATTCCACCAACTGTTCCACTATAACCGATCGTAGTGTTGGAAAATCCTTTCTCTGCCATAAGAAGAGAGACAAGTTGTGTTCCCATTCCCAATGCTATTCCAACAATACCAATAGTTGCAATAGCGGCAATAATTGCACGCAAAGAATTATTTTGAGGGGCTAAAAATTTTTTCATGAGAATAGCTTAAGGTACTTTTATTTATACGAACAATGAAGAGAAAAGAAAGGTTAAATGATCTTTGCAGATTTTCTCAGTTCATTGAATATAAAAAACTTTGCAAGACTGTTATGCGGTTATTATGGATATAAAATATACGACTTTATATGCTAAAGAAAGCCTATTGTATATATAAAATAATATAAATACAACATACTATAGAATAATTTCTTATTCTAAATCATTCTATAGTGTTATTTCATTATTACTATGCCCTTTAAGAAGGAATAAAAAACTTAATTTAAAAAAAATAAAACCATGAAAATTGCAAAAATATTTTTTGTGTTTAATTAATATTTTCTTCTTCCATAAAAACGATGCTTTTGTTTTTTTAATTTGTTTTTATGGTAGGATGTCGATGAAAATTTGATTGGACGAGGCTCTGTTAAGAGTTCAAAGCTTAAAGCACCAGCAAAAGGTTGTACCGTTATAAGTTTTACTTCTACAATATCACTGAGCTGATAGCCTTTATGGCTATGTTGTCCTACAAGAATATGTTGCGCTTCATCAAAATGATAATAATCATTTTTAAGTGTAGAAATAGGGACAAAACCATCTGTATTGAGTTTATCAAGTGAAATAAAAAGACCTGCTTTTATAACGCCAGAGATGCGACCTGTAAAAACACGGCCGATTTTATTGGTTAAATAATGAGCAACAAGACGATCAATGGTTTCTCTTTCAGCCATCATTGCACGCCGCTCGTATAAAGAAATTTGTGCAGCAATTTCTGCAAGATTTTGTTCTTGTGTATCTGTTAATTGATCATTGCCTAATTTGAGAGCTTTAATGAGTGCACGATGAATAATGAGATCAGCATAACGACGGATTGGTGATGTAAAATGTGTATAGTTTTGCAAATTCAAACCAAAATGGCCACTATTTTTAGGATTGTATTCTGCTTGTGATTGAGAACGCAAAATAACTTGATTGACCAGTCCTTGCTGTTCGGTATGAGCAACCTTTTCTAAAATTCTATTAAGGCGTGCTGATGTTAATTCTGCACTTTTGGAGAGGGATATCCCTAAACTTTGAAGAAAATTCCGCAATATTTCTTGCTTGGCAAGGGAGGGTTTGTCATGAATACGATAAATGAGGGGCTGATGATGTTTTTTTAATGTTTCAGAAGCCGCAATATTGGCTTGTATCATAAACTCTTCAATCAAACGATGGGCTTCTAAATGTTCTTCACTCACAACATCTTGGATACATCCATTTTGATCAAGAATAATCTTTTTTTCTACTATTTCTAATTCTAGTGGTTGTCGATGATCCCGCGCAATCTTAAGGCATGCATAAGCTTCCCATAAGGGTTGCAAAATATTCTCAAGCAGAGGCGCGACTTTTTTATGGATATGTCCTTTTCTTGCCAATTGCACTTCTTGATAGGAGAGTTTGGCGCTTACACGCATCATAATACGATGAAAACTATGTTTTAGTTTATGACCATTTGCATCAAAAATCATACGAACAGCTAAAGCGGGTCTTTCTTTTCCCTCACGCAGAGAACATAAATCATGAGAAAGGCGTTCAGGCAGCATTGGTACAACGCTATCCGGAAAATAAACAGAATTTCCACGTTTTAATGCTTCTTTATCTAAAGCACTTCCTGTTTTGATATAGTAAGAAACATCGGCAATGGCCACAATAATAATCCAGCCACCATCATTTGCAGGATCTTTATCCTTGCTTGCATAGACCGCATCATCATGGTCCTTGGCATCTGGTGGATCAATCGTAATAAATGGTAATTGTCGCCAATCTTCGCGATTATTCATATTGGCAGCTTTAATATGTTTGACTTGCTCAAGAACGCTTTCAGGAAAAACATAAGGAATTCTCTTTGAGAGAAGAGCAATCATTGAGAGTGTTTTCTCACTCTTAATATGTCCTAAAACATTTTTTATTTGCGCATTTTTAAAACTATAACCAGTATTTTTTGTTATTTCAACTTCAACGAGATCCCCCGTTTTGATCTTCATTTCTGGAAATATTTCAACCATGAGCTCATTGGCTTTGCGGTCTATAGGCTCAAGACGCCATTGATTATTTTCCAACTCTCGTACCACACCCAATATACTCTTTGGGGATACTTCAACCTTACGAATAATTCGCCCCGTATAAGAGAGATTTTGAGAATTTTTATTTCGAAAGACCTTTACAAGAACATGATCTCCAACGCCAACGCTCCCTCCTTTTATGTGACGAAAAGAGTGTATTTCAATATTGGGCTTTGGCGTATCTTCCCATTCAAGAGGTTGGGCAATAAAACTGCCATCTTTATCACGTTTGCTAATTTTTACTAAAGCAACAGGAGGTAATTTTCCTTTATTTATTCCTCTTTTACGCTGTTTAGATATAAGATTTTGATCCTTTAACGCACGTAATATATCTTTAAGCCAAATACGAGAATCACCTTTTAAGTTAAAAGCTTTGGCGATTTCTCGTTTACTTGATCGATCAGGGTTCTCATTGATAAAGGAAAGAATCTCTTCCTTAGTGGGTAATTTTTCCCCCTTAAGTGAGGAGAGGCATTTTACGTTTTTTTCACCTTTAGCCAAAATTTATGTCTCTTTTGTTTTTGCTTTTGTTTTGGAAGAAGTTCTTTTTGACGTTGTCTTTTTACGCGATGCTTTAGCCGATATAAGTTCTAATGCCTCTGGAAGGGTTACACTAATGGGATCTTTATCTTTTGGCAATGTTGCATTAATTTTACCCCAATTGACATAAGGACCATAACGTCCATCGCGTACGGTGACAGTTCCTCCTTCTGGATGTTCCCCTAATGTTGCCAATGCTGCAGATGTTGTTCGGCTTTGCTTGGTTTTATTTTCTTGTTGTTCTGCCAATACTGTAACAGCGCGATTGATACCAATATCAAAAACGTCATCTGCATGAAGAAGGCGTGCCGATTTGCCATTATGACTAAGATAGGGACCATAGCGTCCGATTGTCGCCGTAATCATTTTACCCGTTTCAGGATGAATGCCAATTTCACGGGGAAGAGAGAGTAAAGCCAATGCTTTTTCAAGGGTTATATTTTCTGTCTGCCATTCTTTTGGTAGTCCTACACGCTTGGCTTCTTTGCCTTCCCCCAATTGAATATAAGGACCAAAGCGACCATTGCGAAGAGAGATCTCTTTTTCTGTTTCAGGGTCAATACCAAGCATAATAGGTTCGTCATTGCGAACAGCTTCATTCTCTTCTCCTGTGTCGCTACCAAGTTGGCGTGTGTATTTACACTCAGGGTAATTGGAACAGCCAACAAAAGCACCATAACGACCAAGTTTTAATGATAATTGACCATTTTTACAAAGAGGACAGGAACGTACATCACTTCCGTCTCCACGTTCAGGAAAGGCGAGGGGAGCTAATGTTACATTTAAAGCATCAAGGACATTGGTGATACGCAGTTCTTGGATATTGCTAATAGATGCATTAAATCCATCCCAAAAATCGCGTAATACGTCTTTCCAAGAAAGTTTGCCATCAGAGATAAGATCCAGCTTTTCTTCAAGATCTGCTGTGAAACCATATTCTACATAACGATTAAAGAAATTTTCAAGAAAGGCTGTAACAATACGTCCCTTAGCATCAGGAATAAGCTTCCGTTTATCAATGACAATATATCCACGATCAGACAATGTTGCCAATGTGGAAGCATAAGTTGAAGGACGACCAATTCCTAATTCTTCAAGTTTTTTAATTAATGAAGCTTCCGAATAACGGGAAGGTGGCTCTGTAGTATGTTGTACAGATTCAACTTTTTCTTTTGTAAGTTCTTCACCTGTGTTTATTTGTGGTAAACGTGTTGATTCATTTTCTTCATTATTTTCTTCGTCTCGTTGATCCGTATAGACGGAAAGAAAACCGTCAAAACGAACAACAGATCCTGTTGCACGAAGATTTGCACGATCTTCTCCTTGTAGGGCTTCAATTTCAACGGTTGTACGTTCAATTTCAGCAGAACGCATTTGGCTGGCAACCGCGCGCTTCCATATCAGCTCATAGAGCTTTGCCTGATCGCTATCGAGAAAATTACGGACCAGGTTGGGAGACCGTTGAAAATCTGTTGGGCGTATTGCTTCATGTGCTTCCTGCGCATTTTTTGCCTTTGTTGAATAAAAACGCGGTTTTTCAGGAATATAGTCTTTTCCAAAAGATTCATGAATTACTTTTCTTGCAGCATCAATGGCTTCTGGCGCTATTTGCACACCATCAGTACGCATATACGTAATAAGCCCTGCCATTTCACCATTAATTTCAACACCTTCATAAAGTTTTTGGGCAATTTGCATTGTACGAGAAGCTGAAAAACCTAATTTTGAAGAAGCCGCTTGTTGTAGTGTAGAGGTTGTAAAGGGGGGAAAAGGATTTCTCTTTGTAGGTTTTGCTTCAACACTGAGTGTCTGATATTGGGCCTTCTCCAGCATAAGACGAATTTGATCTGCTTGTTCTTGAGATTGAATATCAAATTTACCAATCTTCCTTTGATTAAACATTGTCAATCTTGCTTGGAAATGATCATTTCGAATGGTTTTTAACTGTGTTGTAATAGACCAATAATCTTCTTTAATAAAATGTTCTATTTCTGATTCACGGTCACAAATAATACGCAAAGCAACCGATTGAACGCGCCCAGCAGACCGTGCACCAGGGAGTTTACGCCATAAAACCGGTGAAAGTGTAAAACCAACAAGATAATCGAGAGCACGACGTGCAAGATAAGCATCAACAAGTGATGTATCAATATCACGCGGATTGTTCATAGCATCAAGCACAGACTTTTTGGTGATAGCATTGAAGACAACTCTTTTAATAGGTTTATCTTTTAAAACTTTTTTTTGACGTAGAACATCTAGAATATGCCATGAAATGGCCTCTCCTTCACGATCAGGGTCTGTTGCTAAGATGAGGCTATCGGCTTCTTTAACGGCTTTTGCTATTTCATTTAGACGTTTAGCAGCCGAAGAATCTATATCCCATTTCATCGAAAAATCTTGATCCGGTAAAACAGAGCCATCTTTTGCAGGTAAATCACGAACATGTCCAAATGATGCGACAACTTTATATTGAGACCCAAGATATTTATTAATTGTTTTTGCTTTTGCTGGAGATTCAACGATAACGATATTCATAATTTTACCCGAATATTGAAATAAAAAATTTTTTTATAAACGCCTTTCACATGAATAGCTAATGGCAATTGCTTAAGAACACATAAAAAAAATATTAGCCATATAAAAAACATGAATATTGTACAACTTGTGATTGTTATTATTAAAACGCACCCTATATAGAATTACACGATTTATTTTCCACTGTTATTACAAAAACATACGGCGAAATACTAAGATAACGTCTACTGAGAGGTAGGAGGGGAAATGCTCAAGGATAGAGGATTATGTTTATAAATCATTTGAAAGTTATCCAATATATTACAGACATGTCAAAGCAAATGAATCAGATGGCGCGTCAGGCGCATAGTCCGCTTTTAGCATTGCTTTTGGATATGGTTGCCAAGGAAGGGCAAAGCATTATCAATAGTGCTGAGGTTCTTGGGGAAGATCAAGATTCGACAATGACACACAACCATCAGAGTATCGAATAAGTTTTCCAGCCAGCTCTAGTTCTATCAAAAAGAGATAGAGAGTTGGGAGTGAAACACCTGAATGGGTACTAAGTGTGTCTATGTCTATTGGCGTTGTTGAAAGAGCACTGAGAATTGCTGCGCGTGCTGTATCACCATCTGTTAAAGAGGGGTGACAGTTTTTTTCGTCTGTTGAATTAAAATTCTCCTTTTTAAGTTGTAAAGAGGGTGATTCTTCAAAAAAATTGAGTTGAGAATTTTGAGGCGATGAAATTAATGGCGTAAGTGTTTCAATGATGTCAGAAGGATGTGTGGTGAGCAGAGCACCGTCCTTGATAAGATTATTTGTACCAACAGATCTTGGATCAAGTGGAGAACCGGGAATGGCAAAAATCAACCGTCCCATTTCAGCGGCTTGACGTGCAGTAATTAAGGACCCTGAGCGCAAAGCAGCTTCAACAACCAAGAGTCCAAGTGATAAAGCTGCTATAATACGGTTTCTTCTGGGAAAATCGACAGCGCGCGGCTTCCAGGAAATGGGCATTTCGCTGATAATGGCGCCACCGTTGAAAATAATATCTTCATATAACTTTTTATTTTCAGGAGGATAGATATGATCAATCCCTCCAGCCATAACGGCAATAGTGCCTGTTTTTAAACTTGCTTGATGTGCAACGCTATCAATTCCACGAGCGAGCCCAGAAATTATTACAAAACCTGCGTCTCCAAGAAAATGCGCAAATTGGACCGTAAGTTTTTTTCCAGCAGCTGAAGCATTTCGAGAGCCGATAATTCCAATAGAAGTTTTTTGAAAAATTGAAACATTACCTTTGATCGCAATCAGTGGCGGAGGGGATTCTGTAACTTTCAGAAAAGCTGGATAATCTGGTTCCCCCATACCGATAAACCGAATACCTAATCTTTCAGCTTCTTGTATTTCTTTTTCTACATCTTCTAAGCTGGCTATTTTAATAGATGCAGAACCACCCCCTTTTCTGCTAAGCTCTGGCAACGCTGCTAAAGCGTTTTCTGCTGTTTTATAATGATCAATGAGATTGCGAAAACTAACAGCTCCAATATTTTCACTGCGTAATAACCGTAACCAGCTTAAACGTTGACGATCAGTAAGCAGGATTCCTTCATTTATCTCCGTTTTGCGTACCAATCTTACTTTCTTTCCCAATTAATAATCTACTGATATTTGCAGAATGTTTTATGAAAACAAATAGGCTCATCGTAATGAGCATACAACAGAAATAAGAATCAGAAAAATAAAAAACAAATATTGGTGTGACCGTAACGGTAACAAGCGCAGATAATGAAGAATAACGCATGAGGAGAAAAATCGCACTCCATACAATCATAAAAATAATTGCTGCCGGCCAATAGACTCCTAAGCAAACGCCTAGATAGGTCGCAACACCCTTGCCACCCCTAAATTTAAGCCATATGGGAAAAAGATGTCCTAAAAAAGCAAAAAAACCTGCGAGAGAAACAAGAAGGCTATTGTCTAGCGGATCACTAAAGAACTTGATAACAAAAACAACGATAGCTCCTTTCAACATATCACAAAGAAGTGTTAGAGCAGCAACTTTTTTATTTCCTGTTCGTAAAACATTTGTTGCTCCAATATTGCCGGAGCCGATTGTTCTTATATCACCAAGTTTGGCCAACTTTGTAAACAAAAGACCAAATGGGATCGAGCCAATGAGATAAGATATGAGGAAAATAAACCATGGATTGGACTGAAAAAATATTTCTGCTTCATTCATTCAAGAATCTCATTAAGTTTGTTGATCAAGTTTAAAAACGGATTTCCCTTTTACAAAAGTCTGAAGCACACGTCCTTGAAAACGTGCATTCTCAAAAGGGGTATTTTTTGAACGTGAATAAAACTTCTCTGTCGAAACAATCCACGGTTCTTCAAGATCAACCACAATAAGGTCAGCATAAGCCCCTTTCTTCAGTGTTCCTGCATCAAGTCCAAAGAGCTTTGCAGGCGTCGTTGACAAAAGTTCAGTTATTCGCAAAAGAGATAGGCTCTCATCATGATAAAGACGTAAGGCCGCACTCAATAAGGTCTCCATACCAATAGCGCCAACTGCAGCATCATTAAATGGTAATTGTTTTGTGTCGATACCCTGAGGATCATGGGAAGAGACAATGATATCTATAGTTCCATCTTTTATGGCTTCAATCATTGCTATACGGTCATCTTCTGTACGCAATGGGGGCATAAGGCGAAAAGAAGTTTGATATTGGCCAATGTCATTTTCGTTGAGAGATAAATGATTAATCGATACACCAGCTGAAATTTTCTCACTGCGTTTTTTGCTTAAACGAAAGGCATCAACAGAGAGTGCTGTGGATATCTGGGCGGCATGATAGCGTGTTTGCGTTAATGTTGCCAAGCGTAGATCTCTTTCAAGGGGGATAACTTCTGCTTCGCGGGGGATACCAGAAAGACCAAGCCAACTGGCGAGAAGTCCTTCATTCATTACGCCTTGTCCTATAAGATCTTTATCTTGCGTTTCATGGATCAATGGCACGTCAAAATCGCGAGCATAAGTCATTGCACGTCGCATAACAGATGAATTTTGAAGTGTTTTTTTTCCTTCACTAAAAGCAACGGCTCCTGCATCCTTAAGCAAACCAAATTCGGTTATTTCTTGTCCATTAAAACCTTGTGTGATTGCCGCAACGGGATAAATATTAACCGATGACATTTCTTGGGCTGTGCGCTTAATAAATTGAACAAGGGCAACATTATCAATAACTGGATGCGTGTCTGGCATCATAAGAAAGGAAGTAATACCACCTGCTGCAGCTGCTTGACTTGCAGATGCAATTGTTTCACGATTTTCATTTCCTGGTTCTCCAACAAAAACATGTGCATCAACAAGTCCAGGGAGAATTGCTTTGTTTTGTGCATTAATAATTTCTGCTTCTGCAGGCGTTCCCTGATTTAAAGCTTCTTTTCCAGCGGCTAGAATTTGTCCATTTTCAACAATAACTGTACCAATTTCATCGAGTGCGCGTGAAGGATCAATAATACGGGCGTTTTGAAAAACAATTGGTTTTATCATTTTTTCTCTCCATTGATCTTCAAGCGTGAATCTAATAAAGCCTCCATAACCGCCATACGCACTGCAATTCCCATTTCTACTTGTCTATGAATCATACTTTGTGGTCCATCGGCTATGTTAGATGCAATCTCCACACCACGATTTATGGGACCAGGATGCAAAATAATGCAATCGTTTTTGGCATAGGCTAAATTTTCTTTATGTAAGCCAAAATAATGAAAATATTCACGCGTGGAGGGAATAAAAGAGCCTGTCATTCGTTCATGCTGTAAGCGTAACATCATGATAACATCAGCATCTTTAAGGCCTTCTTTCATGGTGTTAAAAACCTCAACACTCATATGATTAATTTCGGGTGGTAAGAGTGTGGAAGGGGCAACAGCGCGAACACGAGCTCCCAAAGCATTAAGACTGAGGATATTAGAACGTGCAACACGTGAGTGTAAAATATCTCCGCAAATGGCAACCGTTAATCCTTCAATACGACCTTTTGCTCTTTTAATGGTGAGAGCATCTAATAAAGCTTGGGTTGGATGTTCATGAGCGCCATCACCTGCATTAATGACACAACAATCAACTTTTTGCGCTAATAAAGCTGCTGCTCCCGCACTGCTATGGCGAAAAACCAGTATATCTGGCTTCATCGCATTAAGCGTTGCGGCTGTATCAAGGAGTGTTTCCCCTTTTTTTACAGATGAGTTGCCGATCGCGATATTCATCACGTCTGCTCCCAATCTTTTTCCTGCTAATTCAAAAGAAGATTGTGTTCGCGTAGAGGCTTCAAAAAAGAGATTAATTTGAGTCCGTCCGCGCAAAATGGATTTTGTTTTATCAATTTTGTTAGAAAGGATAATATTTGCTTCTGCACGATCAAGCAATGTATTAAGATCTTGTACACACAGATCTTTAATAGCTAAAAGATGTTCATGAGGGAAAAGTGGAAAAAAATTATCTTGAATCATAGTATTCTTTTTTATCTCTCTTTAAAACAGGTTAAGCAAGCATTTGTTTGAATATGATAAATGTTTCTTAACTCTAAAAAGACAAATAGTCTATGATATGGATGATTTGAATATAGGAAAAGACCTATGAGTGCTGTCTCTGCGCAAAATGCTCGTCGAAAAAATACATTTCTTAGCGATACGCTTATGTTTCGTATGGCCTCTACTCTGCCTAAGTTTTTATTAGCAAGCTTTGAAGAAATAGGGGATTTTGCAGCAAGTCAAGAAGCATGGAGACTTTCTTGCTTAGCGAATCATTATAAGCCCTTGTTGCATTATAATGATGAATGGGGACAGCAGGTAGAAAAATTAGAAATACATTCTTCTTATCAAGATCTTCAAAAATATTCTAGACAAGCAGGGTTGGTTACCTCGCTTTGGGAAAATACTTCTTCAGAAAATGGAGTGCGCTATCAAGCGCGTGCGATTCGTTTGGCTTTATCTGCAGGTTTAGAAACAGGGCATTTGAATGAGATTATTATAACCAGTGCAGCGATTGCTGCCTTAATTAGTGATAGTGAGCTCTTCAAAAAATGGCAAAGTGTCCTTTTATCACGCCAATATGATTCCTCATCAAAGCCTATCCATCATAAAAAATCTGCTTCTCTAACATGTGCCTTTGATGGCATTGAACAAAACGCTTTCAATTTTCCAAGTGTGAAGAAAATTTCTTTCGATGAAAATATGGAACGTGACCTGTATCGTTTAAATGTTGTAAAAACCAATGTTATCAATCCTACAGCTGATGGATATCTTGTGAGTGCAGATTTAAATGGTCATTTAAGTTGCTTTTTTGTTCCACGTATACAGGAAAATGGTGCATTAAATGGATTGATATCGATTCGTCATTTAATTCAGCGTTCTGGAGAATTTTTAACCCCAGAAGGAGTTGTTGATTTTCAAGGCAGTTATGGCTGGCTTTTAGGAAATCCTGGGGAAGGGCTTAAAGTTATTAAAGATATCGAGACGATGATGCGTTTTGATCAATCTGTCATATCGGCCGGTGTTTTGCGAGCAGCTCTTCAATTTGGCATAGATTTTTTCCGAAAAAAAATGCCCAATCAGCCTTTACCACCACTGACAGAACGTATTTTTGCAGATATTGCGTTAGATATTGCTGCTTCACAAGCATTGGTTTTACGTTTAGCACGTGCATTTGACAATGCCGCAAATGACCGTTCTGAAGCCGCTTTCGCTCGCATTATGACCCCTATTATTGCTTATCACGTCAGTCAATTGGTTCTGCCTATTATTGGTGAAATTATTGCACAACTTGGTCTTGAAAGCTTTATAGAGAATAATCCATTATCACAAATGCTGCATAATGGACCTGCGCGAATTGTGAGAAATAGTTCTGCTAATCAATTGGTAAAGGATGCCATTCTTATTGCTGAGAAAGCACCAGGATTATTTCAGAAATTGTTAGAAAAAATTGCTCTTGATATTGGTCCAGCAGGACCACGAGCCATTGAAATTATTAAGTCAGCCAGTGATATGGCAGCGGAAAATGAAGGCGCAGGAAGGTTTTTTGTTGAACAATTAGCCTATGCCGCCGCCGCCGCGTCATTACGTTCTACAGATATCGAACATGTTGCCAATGCCTATATGGAAAGCCGTCTTGGGGGACAATGGAGATCTTCCTATGGAATGCTCATTGCACGCTATAATGCAGGGCATTTGCTCAATGTTCTCTATCCTTCCCTATGATGAAAGTTTTGAATTCTATTGAGAGCACCTTGCAATATAAAAGCAGCAGCTGCCGAATCAATTCTGTTTGCTCTTTTAGCACGCGATACATTCATTTCTAAAAGAGAACGTTCTGCAGCAATTGTTGATAAGCGTTCGTCCCAAAAAACAAATGGAATTTTTGTATGCTCTTTCATATTGCTCACAAAAGCTTTGGTTGCCTGAACGCGAGAGCCACTGCTTCCATTCATGTTAAGAGGTAAACCAATGATAATAACGCCCACATTTTCATGATCAAAAATTTTAATAAGTGTGTGGGCATCTTCTGTAAATTTTTTTCGCTGGAGCACAGGACGTGGATTTGAAACCGTCAACCCCATATCAGAAATCGCAATTCCGATGGTTTTTGTCCCTAAATCTAAGCCTGCTATTGTTTGTCCAGGCAAAAGATGTGTCATAACTTCATTGATATTAATAACAGCCATAGGGAGTATAGTACGTTTTTTAATGTTTAAGATCTATATATTCTTTATTTATGTTATCTAATATTCTTGCGCTTGCAAGCACAGCCTTGTATAGCCAAATGGGGATCAATAAATAAACAAAGAAACAAAGAGGCGTAAAGGGTATGTCTGTTGATCAAGAAACCGTCAAGCGGGTTGCACGTTTAGCGCGGATTGCTATCCACGATAATGAAGTGGAATCTATGACAAAAAAATTCAATACTATTTTAGGTTTTGTAGAACAATTGAATGAAGTTGATATCAGTGAGGTTGAGCCATTAACATCTGTGATACCAATGGCTCTACGAATGCGTGAAGATAGTGTTACAGATGGCAATAAAGCAGCAGACATTGTGGCCAATGCCCCTGTTACAGAAGAAAATTTTTTTCTTGTCTCAAAAATTGTTGAGTAACTTTTTATGTTTTTGAAATTTGAGAACCGATATGACTGATTTAACAAAACTCACAATTGCACAAGCTCGTGATGCTCTCATAAAGAAAAAGCTCAAAGCAACGGAATTAACGGAAGCTTATTTAAAAGCAATTGAACTGGCTAATCCAACTTTGAATGCTTATGTCACAGTAACAGCAGAACAAGCAAGAAAAATGGCTTCTAAATCAGAGGATCGCTTGACAAGAGGAGAGGGGGGACTTTTGGAAGGGATCCCCTTAGGCATTAAGGATCTTTTTGCAACCCGTGGCGTTCATACTCAAGCCTGTTCAAATATCCTTGACGGTTTTAAACCGCCCTATGAATCAACTGTCACAGCTAATTTATGGCAAGACGGTGCCGTGATGTTAGGAAAACTTAATATGGATGAGTTTGCTATGGGCTCTTCTAATGAGACATCCTATTATGGTCCTGTTATTAGTCCATGGAGAAAAAAAGGCTCGAATGAAAAACTTGTCCCCGGTGGTTCTTCGGGGGGATCGGCTGCCGCGGTTGCCGCACAAATTTGTGCTGGTGCAACAGCAACAGATACAGGTGGTTCAATACGTCAACCAGCAGCTTTTACGGGAACTGTAGGAATAAAGCCAACTTATGGGCGTTGTTCACGATGGGGCGTTGTCGCGTTTGCTTCATCGCTTGATCAGGCTGGACCTATTGCCAGAGATGTTCGTGATTGTGCTATCTTGCTCAGATCAATGGCTTCTTTTGATGAAAAAGATTCTACTTCTGTGAATTTACCAGTCCCTGATTATGAAAGTTATCTTGGTCAGTCAATCAAAGGAATGAAAATTGGCATTCCAAAAGAATATCATATGGATGGACTGTCATCTGAAATTGTTGAACTTTGGCAAAAGGGAATAAATTGGTTAAAAGAAGCAGGCGCTGAAATACGCGATATTTCTTTACCCCATACAAAATATGCTCTACCTTCTTATTATATTATAGCGCCTGCAGAAGCCTCTTCTAATTTAGCGCGTTATGATGGTGTCCGTTTTGGTTTGCGTGTGCCTGGAAAAGATATCATTGAGATGTATGAAAATACGCGTTCTGTTGGTTTTGGCGATGAAGTCAAGCGGCGTATTTTGGTTGGTACTTATGTTCTTTCATCCGGTTATTACGATGCTGGTTATCTAAGAGCTCAAAAAGTAAGAACACTCGTAAAACGTGATTTTGATCAATGTTTTGATTCAGGTATTGATGCTATTCTTACACCAGCAACACCAACACCTGCCTTTGGTATTGCTGATGAAAAAATAAAAAATGATGCTGTCGCGATGTATCTTAATGATATTTTTACGGTACCCGTTAATATGGCTGGTTTACCAGGAATTTCTGTTCCTGCTGGTCTATCATCAAGTGGTTTACCCCTAGGATTGCAACTGATTGGTAAACCTTTTGCTGAAGAAGTTATTTTTCAAATAGCGCACATTATTGAACAAGCCGCAGGAATATTCTGTGCAGAAAAATGGTGGATATAATCATCAAACTTCACAAGAAAGCATTTTTCATCAGTGATGAAAAGTGCTTTCTTAAAGGGAGAAAACGTGCGCTCTATTTTCTTAATTTCTCACCTTTATCCACCAAGATATGCTTCTTTAACACGTGGATCAGAAAGCATAGCTTTTCCTTCACCGTGAAATAAAATATGCCCTACCTCTAAAATATAAGCATAATTAGCTATAGAAAGAGCTGCAAATGCATTTTGTTCAATAAGAAGAACAGTTTTCCCCATATCATTAATTTTTCGGATGATCGAAAAAAGCTCTTTTACAAGAAGTGGCGCTAACCCCAAGGAGGGTTCATCTAATATAACCATATCAGGATTGCTCATAAGTGCGCGCCCTACAGCAACCATTTGTTGTTCCCCTCCTGACATGGTTCCTCCCAACTGTTTTGCTCTTTCACGCAAGCGTGGAAAAAGATCAAATATCCATTCAATATCACGAGAAATGCCCTTTTTATCATGACGAATATAAGCACCTAGATGAAGATTTTCTAAAACAGTAAGATGCGGCATAATACGCCGCCCTTCAGGACTGAGAGCAATCCCTAATCGCAAAATCTCTTCTGGTGTTTTTTTTATAATTGATTCGCCATTATAGGTAATCTCACCGTAAACAGAGCGATTAAGCCCTGTAATAGAGCGTACAATACTGCTTTTTCCAGCACCATTGGCTCCAATTAAAGTGACAATACTGCCCCGCTTTATGGACATAGAAAGGTTTTGGACAGCTTTAATGGCGCCATAATGAACGTGAAGATTTTTTATTTTAAGAATACTCATAAACATCTCCGCCAAGATAAGCTTCAATAACTTTAGGGTTATTACGAATTTCATCTGGTGTACCATTGGCAATACAACAGCCATATTCCATGACAAAAATATGTTGGCAAAGCCCCATAACCACTTTCATATCGTGTTCAATAAGTAAAATTGTAAGGTCAAAGTCTTTTTGCACTTTTGCTATAAATTTTCTAAGATCTTCACTTTCTTGTGGATTCATGCCTGCAACAGGCTCATCAAGAAGAAGCAGTTTGGGCTTTGTCGCTAACGCGCGTGCAATTTCTAAACGTCGTTGCACACCATAAGGCAGCGCTGTTGCAGAATGACTGGCAAGGTGATCAAGTTGTAAGCGTTCAAGAAGCTCCATGGAATTTTTATAGACTTCTCTTTTTTCTTTTATTGCTTTTGGAAAAAAGAGAGCTGAAGAAAACCAGGGATATTTTTGTCGAACATGTGCTCCCACCATAACATTCTGCAAGACCGTTAATCCTGAAAAAAGACGAATATTTTGAAATGTTCTCGCAATATGATGTCTGCAGATAGTATAAGGAGACGCTCCAGAAATTTTTTGCTCATCAAAAAGAATGGTGCCGCTTGTAGGGGCATAAAATCCAGAAATCATATTGAAAACTGTTGTTTTACCAGCCCCATTGGGACCAATTAATCCAGTAATACTTCCTCGTTTAATGGCTATATTAACATTATTAACAGCAACTAATCCGCCAAAACGCATTACAATATCATTGAGTGAAAGAAGGGTGTCGTTCATAGCTTTCCCTCAGTATTAGAAATTTTTTTGCGTGCCAAAAAGCTATAAATTCCATTCCATGAGAATTCACGTTGTCCCATCACCCCTTTTCTCCAAAATAAGATAATGACCAGCAATAAAAGAGAGAAAACAACCATGCGAAGTCCTGGCGTTTCTGGAATATGTATAAAACCTAAGTCAAATGGACTTTCAATAATACGAAGCCATTCAAGCATGACTGTAATAATAATGCTGCCAATAATGCTTCCTGTAATTGAACCAAGACCACCAGCAACAACAATCATCAAAATATTAAAAGTGAGAAGAAAATTAAACATTTTGGGATCAATGGTTGAAATAAGAGCAGCCATCAATGCGCCACCGACCCCTGCAAAAAATGCACCAACCGTAAAAGAAAAACTACGGTAGAAAAAAGCGTTAATTCCCATGGTTTTCGCAGCAATTTCATCATCACGAATAGCACGTAACACATTACCAGTGTTGCTTTTCAGTAAGAGAATAATAAAGAGAACTGTAAATGCTAACCAACCATAGTTCCACCATAGGGTTGCATCTTGAGGGATCCCTTTGATCCCCAAAGAACCATTTGTGAGTGATGTTGCATTCGTAATGACAATGCGAATAATTTCTGCAAAACCCAATGTTGCAATTCCAAGATAATCCCCACCAAGACGCAATATTGGCAAAGCAATCAATAAACCGATAATTGCAGCACACAAACCACTGACAACAACAGCAATAAAAAAAGGAAGTTGTAAATGGGATAATGGTTCAGCGATAGGCTCAAGAATCCACATCATCTCTTTTTGTTCAGGGGAAAGAAGTAAAATTGCACAGACATAGGCACCAATAGCCATAAATCCGGCATGTCCAAGAGAAAACATACCTGTAAAGCCATAAATCAAATTAAGCGAAATTGCCAAGATCGCATTAATAGCAATCAGATTTATGATACGCAGTGTATAGTCATTAAAATTATTATCAGCATAGAATAAAAAAACGATAAGAAAGAAAATACTGATACACGATAAAAAAGTTGCCGCTGACTTTGCCATTAGATTTTCTCCTGACTTCTTTTACCCATTAATCCCGTGGGCAATACCAATAAAATCAGAATCAATAAAATAAAAGCGAAGGCATCTCGATATCCAGATAACGCGGGAAAAAATGCGATAATCATAATTTCAATAAACCCTAATAACAATCCTCCCAACATCGCACCTGGTATCGAGCCAATACCTCCGATAACGGCTGCAATAAAGGCTTTAAAACCAGGAAGAACACCCATATAGGGCTGAATTTGAGGATAACGTAAAGACCACATAATTCCTGCTACAGCGGCAAGCGCTGAGCCTATTCCAAATGTAAAAGCAATGACTTTATTGACAGAAACCCCCATCAAACGAGTCGTTTCAATATCATGAGAGATTGCACGCATAGCAAGACCAGGTTTTGTTTTATGGATAATCCATAGCAGTACAACAATAAGAATCAATGACACAATGGGAACAATCAGAGACATGGGAGCAATTCTAATGATCCCCTCTGTTTCTGACCCTAGATGCCATAAAAACGGTGTTACTAAAAAGTCTGGTTGCTTTACACCTTTAGGAACACCACTAAAGAGCACAGTTGCAAGATTTTCAATAAAAAAAGAAACACCAATTGCACCGATCAGTGCCGAAATACGCGGCGCGTGGCGTAGAGGCTTATAAGCAAGCTGATCAACAACAATCCCCACTGCACTTGTAATAAAAATGGAAAAACAAAGAGCTAAAACCCAGATCGGGGTAAAATCTTGTGGAAAAATAAAATAATAAATAAATCCTAACGCAAGAATTAAAAAAACAGCACCCCAATAAATTGGAGGGCGCCTTTTAAACCCTATAAAGACTGAATAATAAATAAGAGCAGCAAGGAACAAAAGGAGAAGTGCAGCCCAAGCAGGCATAAAGCTAATTGTGGAAAAGAAAACAAAGTAGGCTCCCAGCATAAAGATATCACCGTGAGCAAAATTAATCAGTCTCAGTATACCGTAGACCATGGTATAACCAATAGCGATAAGTCCATAAAGAGCCCCCAATGCCAGTGCATTAAAAAAATACTGGATGAACATTTCAGTGCTCATCTCTCATCCTTCCACATCTATTAATTTACATAGGATAATAAGAAATCTCTAAGCTTTTGGTTGAGAAAAAAATCCTCAACCAATTTTTGCATTTTTATAAGTACAACTTTTAAATTAAAAAGCAGGTTTAACTTCTTCTAAATAAACACGTTTTCCATCTTGTATTTTAATGATACCAATAGGAATTTTAGGGTTATGATTTTCATCCATCGACATATCACCAAAGGGCGTTGGAAAGTCTTTCAATTTGCTCAATGCAATTGTAATTTTTTCACGATCAGCACTGCCAGCATTTTCAATAGCTTTCATGAACATCATATAACTTGTGTATCCCAAAACGGAATTAATATTTGGCTCTTTATCAGGATAAGCGTTTTTCCATTCTTTTGTGAATTCTTGCGCAGCTGCTGACATATTGGGCATATCTTCACTATAGGGAAGTGTCGTATGTAAGAATCCTTCAGCTGCACTTCCTGCAATTGTAATGGTTTCTGGATTATCCATGGCGTCCCCACCCATAATTTGAAATTTCGCCCCTAATTCACGCGCTTGTTTCATAATGATGGCGCCTTCAGAAAAGTAAGATGGGATGAATAAAATATCAGGCTTTTGTGCGATAATTTGCGTAAGAACTGCTGAAAAGTCCTGATCTCCAGAATTATAATTTAAATTTGAGATAACTTCACCCCCTAGTTTTTTGAAAGCACGCGTAAAATAACTAGCAAGACCAATGGCATAATCGCTTGAAATATCTTTTAAAATAGCGGCTTTTTTTGCATGTAAAGTCTGGCGTACATACGTTGCGATTCCTTTCCCTTGATAGGAATCAATAAAGCAAGCACGAAAGTAATATTTTTTACCCTGCGTAACGAGAGGACTCGTTGAAGAAGTTGCAATGGTTGGAGTCTTTGCTTTTTCAGATATTTCACCACCCGCTAACGAGAGTGAAGAACCATAGCTACCAATGATTCCACTGACCTTTTCACTTGCTGTTAAACGCATAACAGCATTCGCTGCTTCTACTTTATCAGACTTATTATCAATAACAATAAGTTCCACTTTACGTCCCAAAATTTCTGGAACTTGTTTATGGGCTAATTCGATACCTCGAATTTCAAGCTGACCTCCAAAGGCATTTTGACCACTTAATGGAAGATAAACTCCAATCTTGATAGGTTCGCTTGCATAAACATTTGCTGTAAATGCCATAAAAGCTGTGATTGTTGTAAGGACTTTCTTCAATTGCATTGCGCATTTTCCTTGAATTAAATTGTCGTTTTTGCACCTTATATTGAACTTCTTTATCATGCAAGTTACACATTCATGAAAATATCATTATGTAAAAAAACTTTATAGGATCTTTTTTGTAGGGCACTCCTTGTAAGATATGTAAAACATACAATCAAATAGTTTTATAAATATTTTTTATAAATATTTTTTTAAGTGATACGACAATATGGGGAAATCTTATCTTGGGGCTTGCTTGTTGATACAAGAGCAATGTTTACTTAAGTCTAGAGAATCAATATCGTACAACTTATAAGCTACAGGATCACGTTATTATGACGAGTAAGGATGCATTAAAGGATTTTTCCCTATCTGAGGATAGTATAGGTGCTTGTGGGGAGATTATCGAAATCAGTGGTGTCATTAAGTGGTTTGATGGTAGTAAGGGTTATGGATTTATTGTACCTGATTTACCGCATTTCCCCGATATATTATTGCATGTTACAGTGATGCGAAGGGATGGTTTCCAGACAGCTTTGGAGGGTGCTAAAATTATTTGTGCTGTGGAAAAAACGGAACGAGGGTTAAAGTGCGTTCAGGTGAAATCCATTGATTATTCTTCAGCGGTTCATCCATCAGAAGTTCCAGCCCGTACGCATGTTGTTGTTACGCCAGAAAGTGGACTAGAACGTGCAATTGTTAAATGGTTTAATCGTGACAAAGGTTTCGGTTTTCTTAGCCGTGGGCAGGGGACAGAAGATATTTTTATCCATATGGAAACGTTACGCCGTTTTGGTTTAGCAGAGCTTCGTTCGGGGCAAGTTGTTCTCGTTCGTTTTGGTAAAGGGGCAAAAGGTTTGATGACAGCAGAAATCTATCCGGATATAGGATTTCCTCTTGCGACACATTAAATCGTTGCGCATTGAACTTTACAAGTGAAATCAGTATTTTTCTGTGTTTTAAAAGGGGAACTATTGTCTAAATAGCTAGAGGAGAGCCTTATCTTATGACTCTCGTAAACTTATAAAGTACATGAAAAAAAAATGTGCATATTCTATTGAAAAATAAAGAAAACAAAGAAACAATTCACTTATTTTTTTGACTTTTAAACGCTGACGTTTTTTATATAAAAAACAAAGTTTAAAATTTTTCTGTGGTGGAGACAAAAATGTTAAAGCCTTTTAAAAAGGGGTATATTGTTTTATTGGCAATACTTTTTATGTTAGAAATGCATGTTGTTGTCCCTAAGGAGCCCATAGAGATCCCTGTTCATCCGCTTCCTTTAGAAATACACACAAAGCACGGTACGGTTTCTTATAAGATAGAAATGGCGTTTAGTCCCTCTCAAGCAGCAGCTGGTTTAATGTATCGGACTGATTTTCCACGAGACCGTGCAATGCTCTTTAAGCAGCAAAAAAAATATCAATCGGGAGATGAGCAGAAGTTTTTTATGTGGATGGCCAATACACCTTTACCTTTAGATATGATTTTTTTAAACTCTGAAGGGATTATTGTATCGATTATTGAAAACACCTCTCCGTTTTCAACAAACACCATTTCATCCGGCGTTCCTGCTGCTTTTGCACTTGAGATTAACGCTGGTGAAGTTTCTGAAAAACAAATACAAAAAGGGCAGCGTGTTATTCATCCTGTTCTTTGTGGAAAGTGCGATAAAAAATGACTGCTGAAGATATTCGTTTTTTTGAATATGATGGTTTGCGATTTGCTTATCGAGAAGAAGGGCAAGGCGCACCTATTTTATTGATCCATGGTTTTGGATCTTCTGCGCGAGTGAATTGGTATGCAACGGGTTGGTTTCGTCTTCTTACTGAAGCAGGATATCGCGTTATTGCGCTAGATAATCGCGGGCATGGAGATTCAGTTAAAAGTTATGATCCTAACTTTTATACACCGCAAGCTATGGCTGGCGATGCCGTAAAACTATTACAGCATTTAGAGTTATCTAAAGCCCATGTTATGGGATATTCTATGGGAGCTCGTATTAGTGCTTTTATGGCTCTTTTGTATCCAACATATGTAAACAGCGTTATTTTTGGTGGTTTAGGGATTGGTATGGTAACAGGAGCAGGAAATTGGGAACCTGTTGCTGAAGCTCTTTTAGCAGAAGATCCCTCTACCATTACCAATCCGCGTGGTTTAATGTTTCGTAAATTTGCTGATCAAACGAAAAGCGATAGACGTGCTCTGGCTGCGTGTGTTATCACGTCAAAACAAGAGTTGACTGCATCTGAAATTTATAAAATTGAACAACCTGCACTTGTTGCCGTTGGATCATTAGATGAAATTGGCGGTGCAGCAGAACCATTAGCCGCTTTGTTGCCTTGTGGTGAAGCTTTATCGATTCCTAATCGAGATCATATGCTTGCTGTAGGCGATAAAGTTTATAAAAAAGGTGTGATCGATTTTCTTTCTCGTTATCCTATAAAATAAGAACTTTTCATAGACTTTAGCGTTTACCAAAATACTCAATATTTTTATCACCTATAAACTAAAAAGCTTATTTAAAATTTCTCTATTGTGACATATGTGACATAAATTTTAATATAAAATAAGAAGAAAAACAAATTCTTGTTTGCTCATTTTGTATATTTCTTGAATAATGTAACAATATTTTTTGTTTTAAAATGCATTTTTAAATAAAAAATTATGATTATTTTAATTTTTTATAAAAAGGACAAAATTATAAATGCTTGATTAATTTTTCTTACCAATATGCATCACCAATGCAGATGCTAAAGTTTGAGATAAAGTAAAATTATTAAAAATATACAGTTTTCTGCCATTTTTTTAGCTATACGGGTCTATTTAATAATGATAGACTCTCTTTATAAAAGTTCTTTATGAATATATAAAGAAAGAGCTATAAATATATGTAATATTAAGAAAATATTCAGATTAAGCTTTTTTACTGGCTTTACAGAATCAGAGGAGTGTCTTATTCGCACGACACGCAGTTATTTTAATCGTCTCAAAAAACAGGAGAGCATAGTGAATGCTGATGAAATAAAAAAACTTGATAATTATTTTAAAAATACATTCCAAAACTCAGCATTGCAAGTCAGAGCACGACCTAAAAAGGATGATTCTTGTGAGGTTTATATGGGGGATGAATTTTTAGGCGTTATCTATCGAGATGAAGATGAAGATGAGCTATCCTATAATTTCTCAATGGCTATATTGGATATTGATTTAGAAAATTGATTTGCTATTCATTCTTGAATGACGTCTTTGTTCCCATAAGGTTTATATAAGTTTTAATGCTTTAAAACTTGTGTAGTTATGTCGTGCGATAATAAGATGATCATGGATCGTAATGCCTAATGCATTTGCCGCATCTTTTAATCTGTATGTCATTGTTATATCTGCATCAGAGGGAGTGGAATCACCAGAAGGGTGGTTGTGGACTAAAATAAGTCCTGATGCGGATAACTCTAAAGCGCGAGAAATAACTTCACGAGGATAAACAGGGGTATGATCAATCGTTCCGGTTTGTTGTACCTCATCAGCAAGTAAGCCGTTTTTCTTATCGAGAAATAAGATACGAAATTGTTCACGTGTCTCGTGAGCCATAACCGCTTTACAATAAGCTAATACTTTATCCCATGATGAAAAAATATCACGTTTAAACAATTGTGCACGAGCAAGACGTCCAGCAACATCTGAAATAATTTTTAAATCAATTGCAGTTGCCGGACCACATCCTTGAACCTCTTGAAGTCGATGAATATCAGCTCCTAACACATCAGCTAATGAACCAAAATGTGCTATCAAATTTTTAGCTATCGGTTTTGTGTTTGCACGGGGGATTGTACGAAAAAGCAATAATTCAAGATATTCATAATCTTCAATTGCATTTCCTTTTGACTTTAAATAGCGTTTTCGAAGACGTTCACGATGTCCTTGATAATGTTTAGCAAGCTGTGCGTTTTTCTTAAGTTCTTTACTTTTTCTTTCTGATACTGGAGTGAGTGGAGAACTTGATGTTAATGCAAAGTGATTACTTTGAATATCTTCCTTTTTATTTAATTTTTTAGCCATAACATCTCTATAGTGCATTAGGTCTGCGAATTGGGAATATAAAAAATATTTTTAGG
The DNA here is from genome assembly GCF_902150025.1 of Bartonella massiliensis. Lineage (GTDB taxonomy): Bacteria > Pseudomonadota > Alphaproteobacteria > Rhizobiales > Rhizobiaceae > Bartonella > Bartonella massiliensis. Next base: position 84,058 of record NZ_CABFVS010000024.1, on the reverse strand, counting down.
CGATTGTGTAAATATTTCATACCCTTCATTTGTGACACCGATTGTATGTTCATATTGTGCTGTCAAAGAGCGGTCACGGGTAACGGCAGTCCAACCATCAGATAAGATCTTAACGTGTGGCTTACCAAGGTTAATCATAGGTTCAATCGTAAACATCATCCCTTGTTTTAATTCAATTCCTTCTCCAGGATTTCCATAATGGAGAATATTGGGAGCATCATGAAAAAGCTGACCAATACCATGTCCGCAAAAATCTCTCACAATTGAGCAGCGTTCAGATTCTGCATACTGTTGAATGGCTGCACCAATATCACCTGTCGTTGCTCCAGGTTTAACAACAGCGATTCCTCTCATAAGACTTTCATAGGTTATTTCTAAAAGGCGTTCTGCAGCACGTTTGATTTTTCCAACAGGATACATGCGGCTTGAATCCCCATGCCAGCCATCAAGAATAAAGGTCACATCAACATTCACAATATCGCCTTCTTGCAAGGGTCTTTTATTGGGAATGCCATGACAGACGACGTGATTAATAGATGTACAGCATGAATGGCTGTATCCATGATAATTGAGATCAGCAGGAAGAGCGCTTTTTTGGGCGCCAAAAGTAAATACAAAATCATCAATTTCTTGCGTCGTGACACCAGGTTTAATAATATCCGTAAGCGCATCAAGGCATTCAGCCGCAATACGACCAACTTCACGCATTTTAGCAAAAGCATAGTCATCGAAAATGCGGATTTTCCCATTAAATTCTAAAGGGGTTTTATTATATTCAATATACTCAATCATTGTTTTTTCTGTTTTCTATTTTAACTCTCTGAATCGGAAAAATGCCTTCTACACTTACATGACACTTTACAGCATAACATTCTACCCCTGATTTTAATGCTAAATCAAACTGACGTCCATAGATTGGATCAAGATCATGACAAATTGAAAAAGTTGCACAATCTTCTCGTTGAATAACGTAAAGCATTGCAGCTCGTTTTCCTTGTTGTACGGCTTGCATGAGTTCTTCAAGGTGACGGGCACCCCGTTTTGTCACGGTATCAGGAAATTCTGCTAATCCTTTTTGACGAATAAAATGAACATTTTTGACTTCTAGATAACAATCAGGAAGACTGTCATCTTGTAAAAGAAAGTCAATGCGTGATTGCCTTCCATAACGTTGTTCTTTTAAAATTGTTTTATATCCACTTAATTCTGGTAGTAATCCGTTTTGAATTGCTTCTAACGCAAGTTTATTCGGTAAAGTGGTATTAATGCCAACCAAACTATTATCGGATTCAACAATTTCTAATTGATAGGCATATTTTCTCTTGGGATTTTTATGATATGAAAGCCAAATATTAGCGTTGGAATCTGTCAATCCAAGCATTGATCCTGTATTTGGTACCGATACGGTGAAAATATGTTGATCATCTTGCTTAACATCTGCAAGGAAACGTTTATAACGACGGATAAGCTTTGCAGGAAAAAGTTTGGGTGTAAAGTGCATACTCTTTTTTAGGATTTATAGTTTCATAATTCAACTGAGATTATGATTTGTTGGGGCTATTCCCTCTTAAAAAAGATAAAATTGATGTGAAAAATGCTACGATATCTTATATAAATTGTTATAAACTCTATTGTTCACTTTAAGAGCTTTTAAAATTTATTATGCGGGAATCTACACTCTTTGAGTGAGAAATAGTGTTGTCTATAATTTATTATTAAACAGCATTAGAGTAGTGTGAGGAAGGTTACATTAAAAAAATAGTTGAGAGAGAGCGTTAAATGACATTAGGTAAAGTTGATGGCTGGAACGAATAAAAATCGTAAAAATTTAACAAATGGTCCCATTATTATTTTAGTTGAACCACAGCTTCCTGAAAATATTGGTATGGTCGCAAGGGCAATGGCAAATTTTGGGCTTTCTCAACTTCGGCTCGTCAAACCTCGAGAAAAATTTCCAAATGAAAAAGCCAGAGCTGCCGCAAGTAAAGCGGATCATGTCATTAACAACGCCGTAATTTTTGATACATTGCGTGATTCAATTGCAGATTTACACTATGTTTTTGCTACAACAGCCCGTGAAAGATGTGGATTTAAAACTGTAAAAAGTGCTGTCGAAGCAGCAAATGTACTGCGTCAGCGTGAAAATATCGGACATAAAACAGGTATTGTCTTTGGAAGAGAAAGATGGGGATTAGAAAATGATGAAATCAGCCTTGTTGATGAAATCATTACTTTTCCGGTTAATCCTGCTTTTGCGTCACTTAATATTGCGCAAGCGGTTCTTTTGATGTCTTACGAATGGATGAAAGCAGGTCTAGAAAATGTGAGCGATACGGCATTTCGTGCCGTAGAAATGGAGCCTGCAAATAAAACAGTGTTTCATGGTTTTTTATCTCAATTAGAAGAAGCTTTGGATATCCGTGGGTATTTTCGACCCCGAGAAAGAAAAGAGGTTATGATTACAAATTTGCGCTCTGTTTTTACGCGCGCTAACTTTAGTGAATCTGAGGTTCGCTTATTGCGAGGCGTTATATCTTCATTGGATCATTTTTCTCCACAATATCCACGGGGAAGTAGTGCACCTAAAGAGCGCGATCGTCAAAAAATTAAAAATAAGTGTGAAAATTGATGGATGAACGGCCTGTTCTTTTTTTTGATAGTGGTGTTGGTGGTTTAACAGTGTTGAGACAAGCGCGCGCTCTTATTCCTGCAATACAATTTATTTATACAGCCGATGATGCAGGATTCCCTTATGGTAATTGGGAAGAAAATGCTCTAAAGGGACATATTTTAAAGATTTTTACAAATCTTTTAACATGCTATAATCCCGCCTTATGTGTGATTGCTTGCAATACTGTTTCTACACTGATGATAACAGATTTACGACAAAACTTTCCTCATGTCCCTTTTGTAGGAACGGTTCCAGCAATCAAATCTGCTGCTGAACAAACAAAATCTGGTTTTATTTCTGTATTAGCGACTCCTGGAACCGTTAAACGTGCTTATACAAATGAATTGATTAACGCGTTTGCTGGACAGTGTCATGTTCAACTTGTAGGAAGTGAAAAACTTGCTGGATTTGCTGAAGATTATTTACGGGGAAAACCTATTGATTCAGAAGAGTTAAGAAAAGAAATCTTACCATGTTTTGTGGAAAAAGATGGCAAATATACTGATGTTATTGTTTTAGCCTGCACGCATTATCCTTTTTTGATTAAACTCTTTCGTGAACAAGCTTTATGGTCCGTCAAATGGATTGATCCAGCAAAAGCGATTGCTAAACATATCAGATCATTATTGTCCTTGTCGGACAAAATACATCAGCACCCCATAAAAAAATATCAAGATTTTGCGTTGCTAACATCAAAAAATATCACTTCTTCAACGGAACATTTGTTAAAAGGGTTTGGCTTAAAACTTATAAAAGGAGTTGACTTTGGGATACGGGAGCAATAAAGATGCTTTAGCTTTTTCTTTCAAGAAAATGGCAATCATTGACGTGTCCCGTGGATAACTTTGCATGTTGGTATGTTAAGCTATTCTGTCAGTCTTTAAGCATTAAAGGCAGAGGAGGGTGCGTTTCCTTGAGATCTTAAGATCTCGTGTTTTATTTTAAAGGAAATGCGATGAGTAAACGCGAAACAACAAAATATAAAATTGACCGACGTATGGGAGAAAATATTTGGGGTCGTCCAAAATCTCCTGTCAATCGTCGTGATTATGGTCCAGGTCAGCATGGACAGCGTCGTAAAGGAAAACTTTCTGACTATGGTGTGCAATTGCGCGCTAAACAGAAGTTAAAAGGATTTTATGGCGATATTTCAGAAAAGCAATTTCATAAAACTTATGTAGAAGCTGCTCGCCGGCGGGGTGATACTGGTGAAAATCTTATCGGTTTGTTGGAATCTCGTTTGGATGCCGTTGTATATCGTGCGAAATTTGTGCCTACGATTTTTGCTTCTCGGCAATTTATTAATCATGGTCATGTGAATGTAAATGGACGACGTACAAATATTCAATCATATCGTTGTAAACCAGGTGATGTTATTGAGATTCGGGAAAAATCAAAGCAACTTGTTTTGGTTTTAGAATCGGTGCAATTGGCAGAGCGTGATGTCCCTGATTATATTGAAGCAGACCATAAACAGATGAAAGCGACCTTTACACGTATTCCTGCTTTTGCAGATGTTCCTTATGCTGTGCAAATGGAGCCTAATCTGGTCGTTGAATTTTATTCTCGATAATTTTTATATGAAAAGAAATGTTTCTATTCTACTGTTATAATTTCAAACTATTGTATTGTTTTTATAATCTTTGAAGTTAGGGAATGTTTTGTGAATGGTTCTATATTAAGTTTATTACACTATGCTAGTGTTATAAGCTTATATAGTTCCATTTCTTTTTTTGTATCTGTTTTTATAAATTCAAAAAACATAAATATAAGCTTGCTTTATGTTTTGTTTCTGTCTTTGCAAAACGAGCTATTACTTGTGCAGGATATGGTCTTATGAATAATGTTTCCGTTGAATATCAGGCAATAGAAGAAAACGAAGAGAAAGATGATCTTTTGGCAAGCAAAGAAGATAATTGTCATCCCATATTTCAGCGGGCTCCTTTAAATGTGGAGTTTAATAAATTGCGCAAACGACTTTTGCGTCATATGCGGCAAGCTTTGGATGACTTTTCTATGTTCTCTACTGGAAAAAAATGGCTTGTCGCGTTATCGGGCGGAAAAGACTCTTATGGTTTATTAACACTTCTTTTAGATTTAAAATGGCGTGGTCTTTTACCCGTTGAAATTCTTGCTTGTAACCTTGATCAAGGACAACCAGGATTTCCTAAACATATTCTTCCAGATTTTTTAAGTTCTTATAAAATTCCCTATCGTATTGAATATCAGGATACTTATTCCATTGTTACAGATAAATTAGCAGAAACACAGACATATTGTTCACTTTGTTCTCGATTGCGACGTGGTAATCTCTATCGCATTGCACGTGAAGAGGGATGTTCTGCATTAGTTCTTGGTCATCATCGAGATGATGTTTTGGAAACATTTTTTATGAATTTGTTTCACGGAGGCCGTTTAGCCGCTATGCCTGGAAAACTAAAAAATGATGAAGGAGATCTTTTTGTGTTACGTCCTCTTGTCTATGCCGCTGAGGAAGATCTGGAAAAATTTTCTCAAGCAATGCAATTTCCAATTATTCCTTGTAATCTTTGCGGTAGTCAAGATGGTTTACAACGTAATGCCATGAAAGAAATGCTGAAAAATATCGAAAAACAAATGCCAAGACGTAAAGATACAATGATTCGCGCTTTAACGAATGTACGTCCAAGTCATTTGCTTGATAAGAAATTCTTTGATTTTAAATCGTGTTAATAAAAAGGAGATATTTAAAAATAAGTTTAAAGAGTTTCAGATAAGATATTTATTATTTGTAATAATTTTATTGCTTTGCAATTTAATCATCGTAGGTGTTTTATTTCAAATTTTCTTATATTCTATCCATAAAAATATCGCCCCTGCATATTACAAGCGGCGCTTTTGTATGCATAAAACCCAATTAAAAAGCTTTTTTTAAATAACCAATGACTGTCACAATATGGAAAAATGAAAAAATAATATGATTGTCGGTTTTCTCTTTTTTTAAAGTAAAAATGAAAGAGGCTTGTAGGTTATCTTATCCTGTTGATGCCATAAAATACCGTCATTTAAGGCAGAAATGAATCAAAACGATCGTTAAATATTTATTAAAATTAAATATTTTTAGAGTTTCTAGTGATCCTTTAGGGCAGGGGTTGTCCGTAACTCCTTATGAAGTGAATCACATAAGCGATCTGGCTCTATTGTGGGAAACTGATTTTTTAACCGATGCTAATAGGAAACGCCAACATTAAGGAGGAGAAGAAGCCAAATTTTCAAACGGCTATACCATAAAGATCATAAGCATCTGACTGTTCGATTTTAACGGTAGCAAATTCACCGGCACGCAAGGGGCGTCGCGATGATATATGGACAATACCATCTATTTCTGGCGCATCGTATTGACTCCGTCCTTTGGCAACTTTTCCTTGACTTTCATCGATAAGTACTTGGAGTCTTTTTCCAATTTTTTTCTTTAAAAGATGTGTAGAAATTTGTTGTTGTTTTGCCATAAAACGATGCCAGCGGTTTTCTTTGACTTCTTCAGGAATATTTTCTAATCCCAAATCATTTGCAACAGCTCCTTTTACTTCTTCATATTTAAAGCATCCAGCGCGTTCAATCTTTGCTTCTTCTAGCCATTCTAGCAACATATTAAAATCTTCATTTGTTTCGCCTGGAAATCCAACAATAAATGTTGATCGCAAAGTAAGGTCTGGACATATTTTTCGCCACTTTTCAATTCTATGGTTTGTTTTTTCCATAAGAGCAGGACGCTTCATATGACGTAAAACAGTCGGTGATGCATGTTGAAAAGGAATATCCAGATAAGGAAGAATTTTTTTTGCCGCCATAAGTTCAATAATTTCATCCACATGAGGATAAGGATAAACGTAATGCATACGGACCCAGATACCCATATCGCCTAGTTCGCGACAAAGATCAAAAAATTTGGTTTTGATTGTGCGATCTTTCCAAGAGTTCTCAAGATATTTAAGATCAATACCATAAGCACTCGTATCTTGCGAAATAACCAAAAGTTCTTTTACACCCGCTTGTACAAGTTTTTCAGCTTCACGAAGAACGTCACTGATGGGGCGTGAAGTAAGATTACCACGCAGTGTAGGGATGATACAAAAGCTACACCGATTAGAGCATCCTTCAGAAATCTTTAGGTAGGCGTAATGGCGAGGTGTTAAACGAATCCCTTGGGGAGGAACTAAATCAAGAAAAGGATCATGAACGGGAGGAATTGCTGTATGAACTGCTTCTATAACACTTTCATAAGCTTGTGGTCCTGTAATGGCCAATACATTAGGGTATGTTTGTCGAATAACATCAGGATCAGCACCAAGACACCCTGTTACAATAACTTTTCCATTTTTTTTGAGAGCTTCATCAATATTAGCTAATGATTCTTTTCTAGCAGAGTCAAGAAAACCACAGGTATTCACGATAACGATATCAGCCCCTTGATGTTGGCGTGAAATTTCATACCCTTCAGAACGAAGGCTTGTAATAATTCGTTCAGAATCTACGAGTGCTTTTGGGCATCCGAGGGAGACAAAACTAATACGAGGAGCGACCATGATAATCCTATAATTATTATGAACGATTACATTCCGTTTTTATTGACTAAAAAAATTAAAAGTATTCTTTATTTTTATAAATAATAATCTGTTACAAATTTATTTAATTTTTTTCTATAATATTTTTGTGTATGCTTACAATTTTATCTTATTGTGTTGTCAGATATCTTTATTGAGGGCGATGATATAAGACAGACTCCTCTAAATTTAAAGTATTCAAGTTCTTTTAGGCTACGTAGTAAATATTTTAAAGCAAGCTGGTATCATCACACTATTTGCCAGCCTTTGAGTGTTGCGACAGACCTTGGTACGTAAGACGTTTATAAGAGCCATTTGTCCTTTCTTATACAATTTTTACCCACACGCCAGCTCCGCTTGTAACGTGCAAACCAAGTAATTTTGATTGATTCAAGATAGAAAGATTTAAAATACAAGAATCTTATGTTATTCGAGGGTCTAATTCATTATATAATAATGATAAATTATCATTATAAATCAATATATTGTCATTAACTTATCACGTCTTTCGTTAAATGGAAAACATAAGAGGGAAGAGAGGAAAGTTGAAACACGCTCAACAGAGATTTGAGATTAAATTATAGGTGCATTTGGGGGCTGTAAGAAGAAAGTCAACTGCGTGTAGCATAATGTCAAAAAACACCCCGTAGTTTTTTACTGTATTTTATTGTGCTATCTATCGCGTATATAGGTTTATTTTTTAATATTTGCGAATAAGTCCGGTAAGTTTTCCTTGTATTTCTACACGTTCGGATTTGTATGTACGCACTTCGTAGTGAGGATTAGCGGCTTCTAATGCAACTGCGGCTCCTTTGCGTCGATAACGTTTTAATGTTGCCTCTTTTTTATCAATAAATGCGACAATAATTTCACCTGATATTGCTGTATTTTGACGTTTGATAATAATCATATCTTTATCAAGGATACCAGCTTCCACCATAGAATCATCTTTAACTTCTAATGCATAGTGCTCACCTGTCTTAACCATATCATGTGGGAGAGAAAGTGTGCTTGTTTGTTGCAGAATAGCAGAGGCGGGCACGCTCGCAGAAATACGTCCCATAATGGGAATGACGGTATTTTGTTTGTCTTCTGCCGCAAAGTTATCAAGATTAGTCAAGTTTTTTGATATTTCTCTTTTATTATTTTCTATCATACTGGGAGAAATCTTCCGTGCTAGAGAAAGGTTAAATGTTATTTTTTCAGGAAGTCGAATCACCTCCACTGCACGAGCACGATTGTGTAAACGACGTATAAAACCTCGTTGTTCTAAGGCTATCATGAGCTTATGAATACCAGACTTTGAAGAAAGTCCTAAAGCATTTTTCATTTCTTCAAAAGAAGGGGGAACACCAATTTCTTTTATATGATTGTGAATAAACAAAAGTAGCTCATATTGTTTACATGTTAGCATTCACTATTCCAATCAAAATAATAAAAAACATTACTGTAATAAATACGTGTATATATAATAATTCTACATTTTTTTTAGCTAAATCAAAGTTATTTTCTTTATTTTTGATCTTATAAATGAAGTTAACTAGGCAATATGTTTATTTATAAACGTATTTAATGTTAAACTTTTACTTTAATAAAGTTATCATAATATTTTATATATTATAAAAATATATTAATATTATAAGCATAGTTTATAACTCTAATTGAATGATCTTACACTAAATTTATGATCAGTTTTATCTTTCTATTTTTTAATAGAGATACGTATGTTGTAATTTCTCGCATAAAAAATTAAATAGAATGCATTCTTTTAATCGCGTAACAGATTACTTTATATGTATTTAGAATCATTTCGCATATTGTCTCTATTTTTTTATTTTGTAGTCAAATTATCTACAGCTACAATAATGCACGTCATTCTAATTTTTTCCTCATATCTTCTTTATGTGCCATAGAGAAATTGATTTTCGTTATAAAGTCATTGTGCATGAATACTAAAGTCGCATTCTCAAAATGCCATTACTTCTCATTCAATCATTTTTTTAAGAATAGCTCTCAATATGCTTGCTTCCATCAAGATAATCTTAGCAATACCATAAAATTTATTGAACCGTACTCTCTTTACATTTCAACAGTTTAGAACATCATATTATTTTTCTCCAACCTTCATGTTGTGATAATTTTTTGTTGTTGAAAAAATATAAAAAGCATTTTTATTCTTTTCCTTGTGTTGAACAAACAAATGATTTTTATTGTTTCAATATAAAAACAATTTGAAATGAAAGAACCTTACAGTATTTGAGATCTCTCATTCGAGAGAGAAAAATGATATTGTCGTAAAAGGATATTTTTCTGCTCACCCCATGATGCTCAACAGCCCATGTGAGGAAAAAGAGGGGGAGAGCTTATAATTTTAGGGTTTCAAATCTATGAGTTATTTTTATAGTTAAGTTGTTTATTTATCGAGACTTTAAAAAGAAGATCAAAGAGTAGCTATGCAATGACGAGGAAAGGGATAAAACCTGAAAACTATTGATAACTGGAAAAAATAATAATATTTTTTTCAAAAGGTGTTGACCAAATGAAAAGTCAACCGTATGTTCGCTTCACTTTCTGCAAATTAGATAGTCTACAGACTAGATAGCTTGTGTGAGAGCGCGTAGCTCAGCTGGTAGAGCAACTGACTTTTAATCAGTAGGTCCAGGGTTCGAATCCCTGCGCGCTCACCAACTATAAATAATGCCAATAGACTATACAAAATTTTGAAAATTTTTGTTGCTTTGATTCCTTTTAGTCTTTTAAACTATTCTAATCTTTTTTGGATTTTTTTGATTGATTCTACAGTCCGTCGTTTTCTATCGGATATTTTAGTATAGAATGTTCGCCATTCTAATAAAGTGCTTTAAATTCCATGATGCTATTACACCTGCATTAATAGCACATGTGGCTGTTTGTTTTCATAATTCATGGTTTGATTTTTTAATACGCTCTGTATTAGATGAAACAGGCTAAAAAATATCATACTTATTCACAGCTTATATTATGAGATGATTTTTCAATAACATATTGATTTATATGTCTTTTATTTTTTAATGTTTCTCCATAGTGCATTTATTTTTTATGACAATCATAAAATGGTTAACAATATGTTAATTTTTTGATAAAGAAGTCGAATTCAAGGACAGTGTATACGCGATGGAAATTATTTAAGAACATGACTTCTCCTCTCGCGTGCGGAAAGTGTGACGTGTTTTTTTTTACAGCAGTACTTAACAAAAATAAGTGGACTGAATAAATGCCCTCAAAAAACAAAAAGAATTTTACCTCTATTATTAAACCAACACTTCAATTATTTTCTATGATCATTATTTCTCTGTCATTGGTGTCTTGTTGCGCAAGCCAAACTGCACATTTTTCAATAAAAGATTCCTATCATAACAAACCAATTGACGTAAATACTTCTGTTCTACCAAAACAAATGTCCAATAAGAAAAATCAATCAAAAGAAAAAAAGCGTGGGCGGGTTGTTGTTGGTAGACCTTACCAAATAAAAGGAAAGTGGTATTATCCTGAACATGATCCAACCTATAAACGTGTTGGCGAAGCATCATGGTATGGTTCAGATTTTCATGGGCGTTTAACGGCCAACGGTGAAATTTATGATATGAATCTTTTGACGGCTGCTCATCCTACAATGCCTTTACCTAGCTATGCTCGTGTTACTAATTTGAAAAATGGATCTTCACTCATTGTTAGAGTGAATGATCGTGGACCTTTTATGAAAGATCGTATCATTGATTTATCCAAACAAGCTGCAGCAATCCTTGGTTATGTAGATAAGGGGGTTGCAGATGTTAAAGTGGAATATATTTCTGAAGCTCCTGTTGGACATTATGATGGTGCATATTTAATGGCCTCTTATACGCCTGGAAACGCTTCCTCATATTCATTAGCATCGAAAAATGTTTCGAAAAAAAGAGAAACTGTTTTGCTAAAAGAGCCCAATACAGGAAACAAGGCAGAATTAGCTAAGGTAGCTGCTATTAAACAGGAACAACACAATGAAACTGTTGCAGTGAGATTGCCAGAAATCGGTCCTATCATGGCTGATAAGCCGGTGCCATTCGATCAAGTTGCTTCTATAAGTAAGCTCAACAAAAAAGCAAAGTTCAATTGGCTACAATTGTTTTAAGAAAAAGTGCGTTGATTTTTTATCAATATAATTTTCAAGTGAGAAATGATAAAGAAATCGTGGATTTCATTTTGAGCTTTCATCTTAAAGAACGCTGTTCATAAAAAAGGGGGAGAGATTATAAAACACCAACTCTCTCTCCAGCCTCCAGCCTATTGTCAGCTTATACATAAGTGTTATGATATTACTTGCCTAATAAAGCACGTGCTTTTTCTACTGTAACAATTTTTGTTAAATGAAGATAAATTTATTTTATGAGCTTGTTTATCAATCTCTAAAAATAATTATACAATTTCACTTTAGAAGAATACAAAATTGAAAAGTAAAAAACATTTCCTTTTAATTCAGCTTTATAACTTTTGAAAACATCCACAACATTATCTTTAAAAGATCATACCTTACCTCATGCTTTTGTTTATCATGTTCTTATGCGGTAAGTGCCCTCACGTAACGCAGAACGCTTCAAACAAAATCACTTGCATTACCAATTCACACACTTATTTTAATCAACGCTCTCAAGCTCATTTTATGACAGCGCTCGTAAATAATGTAACTTTAAAGCTATAAAGCTATTAAGTATCCCCATCTTTACACGTGTGAACGTATAAACAAACACCATCATACATTTTACAAAGCCTTTATGTTTCGCAATAATCCTTGGTACTTGAGAGAGTTATAAAAAATATTTTTACTCTTATCTTTGATAATCTTAATCTTTACCTCTATACTAACCTTGCTTATGAAGGGTAAAAAGGCGAATTTAATTGCTTCAAAGGGAGATGATGAGAGAAACTTACAGTATTTTGATCAGCTTTAAGTTTTAAAAATGATCATTTATCATAAATAAATCAATGTACTAATAATAAAAAGAATTTTTGTCTATCATATTTTAAAACCTTACAATCAACTTTTGTTTGAAAAATAAAAAGTGTATCATTTTGCTTATGCTGAATAAAAATAAAGTCTATTCTTGAACTATAAAAATTTCTCAGTTTGCGGAAATAAGAAGAATTTTTCCTATATAGTGGATTCTGCTGATCTTTGAATGAGAGGAGGGCTCATGTATATAGCATTAAGGATCTTATTAATTTTATGGGGAATGTTGACATTTGATACGTGGGGACAAGCGCAAGACTTTCAAATTTCTGCCTCACAAGTGTTGTTACTCGATGATGATACAGAAACAATACTATATGAAAAACAAAGTAATCTTCCTTTTTTTCCTGCTTCATTAGCAAAAATGATGACAGCAGAAGTTGTCTTTCATCAGTTAAAAGAAGGACTGTTAAGGAATACACAAAAATTTAAGGTTAGTGAAAATGCTTGGCGCAAGGGAGGGGCCCCTTCCGGTACAACCACTATGTTTGCAAAGATAAAGACAGAAATCAGTGTTTCTGATCTTTTACGTGGTTTAATTATTGTCAATGCAAATGATGCTGCTATTATTCTAGCTGAAGGATTATCAGGAGATGAGGCTCATTTTGCACAGCTGATGAATCAACGCGCTAAAATAGTTGGATTATCTCAAAGCCATTTTGTTAATGCAACTGGTCTGCCCGAAGAGGGACAATTTGTAACAGCGCGCGATATGATTATATTAGCGCGTCATATTGCTCAGGAATATCCCGATTATTATGCACTCTATCGTGAACCTCATTTTACCTGGAATAATATTTTTCAACGGAACAAAAACCCTCTTATTTCTAAGGAAATTGGTGTCGAAGGATTTGGTTTTGGCTACAGTAAAAAAGAAGGCTTTTCAATGGTTGCTACCATTTATAAAAATCATCGACGTCTTTTTTAGCAATCAATGGTTTACAAGATAGTAAAAAGCATACAAAAGAAATAGCACGCATTCTTCAATGGGGAATAACGGCGTTTGATCTCAAAACGATTTTTACAAAAGGAGAAATAGTTGGTCGTGCTTCTGTTTATGGTGGAAAGAAAAACTTTGTTCCACTTATTGTCAAAAAAACAATAAGTTTTATGCTTTCGAATGAAAAAGAAGTCAATGTTAAAGCAAAAATTAAATATCATGGTCCATTGAAAGCGCCCATTGCTTCAGAACAATCCGTTGGCATTATTCAAATTTTAGAAGATAACAAGGTTCTTTTGGAAAAACCGGTTTTTGCCGGCATGAATATTCAAGAAGGAAGTTTCTTTACAAAAACAAAAGATGCATTCTATGAAATAACAATTGGATGGTTACGGAAATATTTTTAGTTACGCGCTCATAAGATTAAGGTTCATACGTGTCAGGTTATTTTATCACATTCGAAGGAGGGGACGGGGTAGGAAAAACAGTACAGATTTCTTTACTTGCTAAGTCTCTCACATGCCAAGGTTATGATGTTGTCACAACACGAGAACCAGGAGGAACGGCAGGGGCAGAAGCAATCCGACATATTTTGTTATCGGGGCAAGCACAACAATATGGACCGTTGATTGAAGCTGTTTTATTTACAGCGGCACGTGCTGACCATGTTGCTGAAATTATCGCGCCTTCTTTGCAACAAGGTAAACTCGTTTTATGTGACCGCTTTATAGATTCTACACGCGTTTACCAAGGACTCAATGGGGCTGTTAATTCTTCTCTTCTTTCTGTTTTAGAGAGTGTTGCGCTCAATGGCATCATGCCACATTTAACATTTTTATTAGATATGCCTGCAGCATATGGAATGCAGCGTGCAAATTTGCGAAGAAAAAAAACGGAAGAAATCGATTATTTTGAAAAAGATCAGTTGGAAATTCAAGAACAAAGGCGTAAAGCTTTTCTTCAATTGGCTAAACAAGAACCACAAAGGTTTCGGATTATTGATGCCACTGGTTCAGTAGAAGCTATTGCACATCAAATAAATAATATTTGTCATCAAGTATTGTTGGATTAATTTTTATGAGTAATATAAATATTCTACACCAATATGATGATATTGATACAATTTTAGCTCCATCCCAGAATAATGTTATTTTTGGTCATGAGGATGTTCGTCATTTTTTGACACAAATGCTTAAAGAAGAGCGTTTGCATCATGCATTATTATTTGAAGGAGAATATGGAATTGGAAAGGCTACATTAGCGTTTCATCTTGCTTGGAATATTTTAAATTCTCAAAAGAGAGATTTCCACAAACCCGATCCTCATTCTACTTCATGGCGCCAAATAACACAGGGGAGTCATCCTGGTCTCTTGTATATTTCGCGTCGATTTGATGTAAAAACACAAAAGTTTAAAACAGGAATACTCATTGATGATATCCGCGATATTCTGCATTTTTTAAGCCGAACATCGCAAGATAATGGATGGCGTATTGTGATTATTGATTGTGCAGATGATATGAATAGAAATGCCGCCAATGCAATTCTTAAAATACTTGAAGAACCTCCTGCAAAAACACTCTTTATTATTATCGCGCACTCTTCAGGAAAATTACTTCCAACAATTCATTCACGGTGTCAAAAAGTTTCTTTTCGCCCGTTAAATTATGATGAAATGAAAAAAGTCATTACACATATTTTCTCCAACCAGGATTTATCTGATGAAAAAACGATTGAAATGATTATTAAAAAGGCTAAAGGGAGCCCTCGAAAAGCTGCTTTACTTATTCGCCATGGCGGTCTTGAAATTATTAAAACAATTAATGCTCTCCTAGAGCAACCTATTTGTAACGCGACACTTGTACACACGCTTGCGCAAACATTTTCATCTGTTTCTTCCCCATTCCAATTTCAACAGTTTTGTGATGAAATTCTTGATAAAATTCAACAAAAAGCTATCATGCTTGTTGAAAAAGGAAACTTATTTCTCTCAAAAAAATATGCGCAAAAATGGCAGGAGATTCATCAAGAAATAGAAGAAATACAACTGTTTAATCTCGATAAGAAACAGTTTGTTATTAACTTACTTTTTAGAGTTCATAAGATCATTCATGAGGATTAGTTTTTCCGTGACAATATGATGAACAGACATTAGTCATTATATCTTTTATTTATGGCATTTTACAACGAGTATAACATGCGTGACACATATTACATAACGACTCCTATCTTTTATCCTAATGGTACACCGCATATTGGACATGCCTATAGTGCCATTGCAAGCGATGTTTTAGCCCGCTTTCAACGCTTAAATGGAAAAAATGTCTTTTTTCTTTCGGGTACAGATGAACATGGTCTAAAGATGCAACAAACCGCAGAAACATTAGGCATGACACCGCAGCAACTTGCAGACCGTAATAGTGCTGTGTTTCAAAAAATGCTTGCGGTATTAAATTGTTCTAATGATGATTTCATTCGCACGACAGAAGAGCGCCATTATCACGCTTGTCAAGAAATTTGGAAAAAGATGGAAGCAAATGGTGATATTTATCTTGGCCGTTATAAGGGGTGGTATTCGGTTCGCCAAGAATCCTATTATGAAGAGAACGATACGGAAGTTGGACCAGACAATATTCGTCGTGAAAAGGAATTAGGTTCTCCCGTTGAATGGAATGAAGAAGAAAGTTATTTTTTTAAACTTTCTCGTTATGAAAAAGTGCTTCTTGAATATTATGAAAAATATCCTGATTTTATTGCTCCCCTTGAGCGGCGTAATGAAATTATAAGTTTTATAAAGTCGGGTTTAAAAGATATTTCTATTTCACGGACAAGTTTTAATTGGGGCGTTTCTGTTCCTGATAATCCCAAACACGTGATGTATGTTTGGGTTGATGCGCTTACAAATTATCTATCCGCAATTAACTTTTTCAACGAAGATTCAAAAAAACGTGATTTTTGGCCTGCCAATACGCATATTATTGGTAAGGATATTATTCGTTTTCATGCCGTCTATTGGCCGGCATTTTTAATATCTGCTGGAATTGCATTGCCTACAAATATTTTTGCACATGGTTTTTTACTTAATCGTGGTGCAAAAATGTCAAAATCTGTTGGAAATGTCGTTGATCCTTTTGAAATGGTCGATCATTATGGTCTTGATCAGGTTCGTTATTTTCTTCTCCGTGAAGTGCCCTTTGGACAAGACGGTAGTTATAGTCATGAAAGCCTTGTGAACCGTATTAATGCCGACCTTGCTAATGATCTTGGTAATTTAGCGCAACGTTCCTTATCTATGATTGCCAAAAATTGTGAGGCAAAAGTCCCTAGACCCGCTGCATTTTTAATTCAAGATAGACAGCTTTTAGAACAATCTCTTCAAGTGCTTGAAACTGTACACCAAGCTATGTCTTCTTATAGTATGCATTTAGCCCTTTCAGCTATTTTTTCAATTGTAGCAGATGCTAATCGCTATTTTGCCAACGAACAACCTTGGAGTTTACGGAAAAATGATCCAGAGCGATTTTCTACAGTTCTTTATATAACTGTAGAAATCTTGCGACGAATAGGAATTTTTCTTTTGCCTTTCATCCCCCAATCAGCAGCAAAACTTCTTGATAGCCTTGCGGTTGCTGAAGATGATCGGTTGTTGTATCATATAGCTCATGGGAAAATTCAAGAAGGAACTGATCTTCCACCACCAGAACCGATTTTCCCTCGTTATGTCTTGAAGAAAGAAGATTCTCATCATGCTCATTGATACACATTGTCATCTTGATTTTGAAGATTTTTCACAAGATTTGGATAATGTTATCCAACGGGCTTTAGATGCTGACGTTGGACGTATGATAACAATTTCAACGCATGTTCGTAAGTTAGATAAGCTGCTAGCCATTGCGCAAAACTATGATCAAGTTTTTTGTTCCGTTGGAACACACCCCAATCATGCACATGAAGAACAAAATATTACAGCCAAAAAACTTATACAGCTCTCAAAGCACGCTAAAATTATTGCATTTGGGGAAGGGGGGCTTGATTACCATTATGATTATTCTACACCAGAAGAGCAAAAGAAAGTTTTCCAAGAACATATCATTGCTTCTCGAGAAACGCAGATTCCTCTTGTTATACATTCACGCAATGCAGATATCGATATGGAGAAAATCTTACGCGAACAGATGAAAGAAGGAGTTTTTCCCTTTATTCTTCATTGTTATTCGTCGGGAATGCAGCTTGCTCGTGCTGGCATTGAACTTGGTGGTTATATTTCTTTTTCAGGTATTCTTACTTTTAAAAACGCATTTGAAATCCGTGAAATAGCAAAAATTGTGCCCCATGAGCGTTTATTGGTGGAAACAGATGCACCATTCTTAGCCCCCACTCCTCATCGGGGAAAAACCAATGAGCCATCTTTTGTATGTTATACAGCGGCTATTTTAGCTGAAACAATTGGCTTAAGCATTGAAGAAACAGCTCAAGTAACAACGCGGAATGCTTTTCGTTTATTTAGCAAAATGAAATAAGGCAAAAGCTATGTGTGATCAATACCGATTTACAATATTAGGCTGTGGTCCCTCGCCAGGAGTCCCACGGCCCAATGGTGATTGGGGAACCTGTGATCCGGATAACCCTAAAAATAAACGCTACAGAAGTTCTTTATTGGTTGAACGCATTAAACCATCAGGAAAAAAAACAACGGTCGTTATTGATACAGGTCCAGACTTTCGCTCACAAATGATCGATGCGCATGTCAATCATCTTGATGCTGCTCTTTACACACATTCTCATGCAGATCATATCCACGGTATTGATGATTTACGCAGTTATGCACTTGCACAAAAATGTTTAATCGATATTTATGCAGACAGATTTACACTAAAGCATCTCAAAAATTCTTTTGGATATTGTTTTCAAACGGCAAAAGATTCATCTTATTCTCCCATCTTAAAAGAGCATCTTATTGATGAAGATAGCCAATTTATTATTCAAGGGCAGGGTGGAGCAATAAGTGTCAAGACACATTTACAATACCACGGAAACATTCATTCCTTAGGTTTTCGTATTGGAAATGTTGCCTATTGTACAGATGTTAGTGAATTTCCTAAAAAAACATTATCCAAATTAATGAATTTGGATATACTCATCATTGAAGCTCTTCAATTTAAATCTCATCCGAGCCATTTTTCTGTTGATCAAGCATTAGAATGGATAGAATATTTAAAACCAAAACAAGCCATCCTCACACATATGGATAGATCACTCGATTATAATGAGGTTGTCAATTACGTTCCAGCTTATGTAAAACCTGCATACCAAGGTCTTATTTTTGAAACAAAGGCATAAGCTGATTAATGCAATATTTTACGTTAAATAAAAAAGCTTTTTTAAATTGTTCTTTATTTTGTTTTTGTCGTAATTGGTACTTTAGCCATTTCCTTAACAGCATGTGGGGGGCGTTTAGAAAAAAATATATCAACGACAACATTACATGACGGAACAATGAGTTGTGCCGATATTCAACAAGAGTTTTATGCGAATAAACGCCAGATTAATGATACAATTGTAGAGCGTTCTAAAGCTATTTTGAGTGATCTTGCGCGTATGAAACGTTGTAAAATAGTAAAATAATTATTCTTTTTTATTATAGTATTTTACTATAATTATTTAGGTCTTTAAGAAATATACCTTAAAGACCTATTTTTTTAATAAGTTATTTTCACTCAATAGATAAAATACTTTATAAAAATACTTTTATGACAAATTATTGCCATAATTTTGTTTAAAAAAAGAAAAATGCGATATCAATATGGCATCTATTATATCAAAATGAGGGATTACTTGTTTCTATATCGAGAACAGAGCTTTTATTTTTGTGTCTTATTATCGCATAATATATATTATGGAACTTTTATGGAAAGGGATTAATTATGACAGTGGCACTTTGGGGAACAATAGCATCATTATTATGGATATTTTGTGCAAAAGCAGAGAGTCCTTTGCAATTGTGGTGGATACCTTTTATTTAAAGAATAACTTATTAAAAAGATTAACAAAAATTAAAAACTTCGGGCCAGTCATTCTGGCCCAATTTTTCAATTACGATAATTTTTTATTTTTTACTCTTTTAAAGAAAATCATCATAATTTGTAGGATCATAAAGACTAAAAATAATATTCCATAAAATAATGGTACAAATGGTTGATCAATAAAATTTGAATAATAGATTGTTATGGTTTCAATCAATGTTGCACTACACCACAAAATAATCCCCCATAGTGAATACATCCAAAGCCCAATCAAGGCAATAGGATAAAGAATAGCCAATATAGCTGATGCAAATTGCCACTGCCAAGGCATAAGGTCAAAGCGCCATAAAATACCTGGAAAGACACCAACAAGGCGTATCCAATAAAAAATACTCAAACCTAAGCAAATAAGCGCCAAAAACCGTAAATAACAGTTATAAATTAAATTGATGTTTGAAATCCGTTTGTGTGAATTATTTTTCACAATAATAACTCTTGTTCAACAGGTTTAAAATAAGAATCTACCATTTCATCTGTAACATCTGAAAGTTTATCTGGCTGCCATTGAGGCGTTTTGTCCTTATCGATTAACATAGCACGTATGCCTTCATGAAAATCATGTGAATTAATCATATGATGTGCAATGCGATTTTCAATTTTTATACAATCTTCCAAAGTCCGAGATGTATTTTGTTTCATTTGTTTCCAGATAACTTTTAAACTTATCGGAGAACGTGACTGCAAAATATCATAACATTCTTGCGCAAATAAAATACCTTCATTACTTTTTTTATGAAGCGCTTCAAGACATTCTTCTAATGTCTGGACACTAAAACAAGTTTTAATAAGACCACGTATTTCATGACTCGTTTCATAGTCTTTTACCCTTGCACACTCCTCTAAAGCCAAACTAGGATTTCCTTGCTCAATAATAGCCTTTTTAATGGATGCTAATTCAACTTCAGGAACAGCATGTGTTGCTAATCCCAGATTTAAGCAATCTCCCCACTTTATACGTGCGCCAGTTAATGCAAGGTAGATACCAAAATAATTGGGAAGAGAAGGAAAGAAAAAACTTGCACCAACATCTGGAAAAAATCCAATTGCTCCTTCTGGCATAGCAAAAAGTGTATTTTCTGTAACAATTCGATGAGAACCATAAAGTGAAATCCCTACCCCTCCTCCCATCCAAATACCGTTTAAAAAAGAAATGTAAGGCTTTGAAAAACGTTTAATATAAGCATTTAAACTATATTCATCCCTAAAATATTGATAAGCAGAGGCATTTTTCCCCATATGGTAAATTTCTACAACATCTCCACCAGCACAAAAAGCACGGCCCTCCCCTTCAATTAGGACACAAGACACATCATCATCTGTTTCCCATGTTTTGAGAGCTTTTTTAAAAGCGAAAACCATTCGTTGATTAAGAGCATTTAATGCTAAAGGACGTGTGAGCTTTATAATACCAGCACAGCCCTCTTTCGTAAAAGAAATATCATCACCTGCTCCAAAATCAATTTTCATCTTAACACCCTTCTTAAAAACAACTATTTTATTGTTCTTTTTATATTTTTTGCCCCAAGCTGCGGAAATATTTGCATGACCGCGCCAATACAATATATATAAATCCCCGTTATTGAAATTCCTATTTTAACCCAATATGGAGCCTCTAGTCGATAAAAGAACGCAGAAACACCAAAAAAACACCATAAGAGAAAAATTGGAAAATTAATTTTCCGCAAACGAAGAACTCTTACGGGATGGATAAAATAAATTGGCAAAAAAGATATAATTGCCGATAAAACAATGATACTAAAAGTAATCCACTCCGCTGGTCTTACGATAAAAAGCGTAAAAACCATCATATTCCAAACAACAGGAAATCCTTTAAAAAAGTTTTCTTTTGTTTTCATACCCGTATCAGCGTAATAAATAGCCGATGAAATAACAATGATCGCACTCAATGAAAATGATAACCCTACTCCCATAAAACCACTTTGATAAAGTGCAAAAGCAGGAATTAAAACATAAGTTACGTAATCAATGATATTATCTAATAGTTCTCCTGACCATGTTGGAAGTACATATTTAACATCAAGTTTGCGTGCAATGGGTCCATCTATACCATCAACGAGAAGCGCAAGTCCAAGCCAACAGAACATCGCTGTCCATTCTTTTTGAGAAGCCGATATAAGAGAAAGAAACGCTAAAAAAGATCCCGAAGCTGTGAGTAAATGAACAGAAAAAGCTTTTGCTTGTGGCATTGTTACTTTTTTATGACGTAACAATTTAGCATTTGTTTTGATTTTTTTTGTTAGTTTACGTTTCAAGGTTTTTGTATCCTCGTTTTTAAAATCTTCATCCATTTACCAATATGCCATTTTTACCCATGATTATGACTCAGCATAAAAAAAATCATAAAAAGGTTACTTTTTTATATCGTATTATTTATCATAATATAATAGAAAAGCTTCATACAATAAAAAGAGAGCAATCATTTGGAAACGTTAAAATATTTGCGCAATGAGGAAAGATTCAAATTGTTGTGATCATTGAAAAGAAAGAGTATAAAAACATTATTGTTATTGGTGCAGGTCCTGTTGGGATGTTAGCCGCGTTGAGGCTTGCGCGTAAGGGTTTTTCTGTTTTTCTTGTTGGCCCTTCTGCTCATACAGATGAGTTACGAACAACAGCTCTTATGATGCCTGCAATACGCACACTTCAAAAACTTAATATTTGGAATAGTCTTCAAAAACAGGCTTCGGCTTTATCGTGCATAAGAATTATCGATATAACTGCTAGGATTGTGCGTGCTCCTACGGTGCATTTTTCTTCTGCTGAAATTGGTGAAAAAGCTTTTGGCTATAATATACCCAATGTAGAATTGAACAATGCTTTAAATGATGCTGTTACACAAATGCCCAATATTAAAAGATTTGTTTCTGAAGCCAAATCGTTTCATCACACAAAAAGCCATGTATCTATTACGCTGGCTGACGGTAGAGTCATTCAAGCACCACTTGTTATTGCTGCTGATGGACGACATTCTCTTACGCGTGCAGCAGCAGGAATAACTGTCAAACAGTGGAACTATCCACAAAAAGCAATTGTTCTCAACTTTTCTCATGAATTTTCTCACCAAAATACATCAACTGAATTTCATACAGAACATGGCCCATTTACACAGGTTCCGCTACTAGGGCGAAGATCTAGTCTTGTATGGGTTGTTCACCCTTCTCGTGCTGAGGAGTTATTGAATATAAACTCAAAAGAAGTTGCAAAAATAATCGAAAACCAAATGCAATCAATGCTTGGAAAACTAACCTTAGAAACATCAATTCAAGCGTGGCCGCTTTCAGGACTTCTCTCTCATCATTTTGCTGCTAATCGAACAATCCTCGTGGGTGAATCTGCTCATGTTTTTCCCCCTATTGGAGCACAGGGATTAAATTTAGGATTCCGTGATGTTCAAACTTTGATTGATATTTTACCCAATCAAATATCCGCTTCTAATTCTGAAATGATTGTGACACGATATAACCAATACCGCAAACCAGATATATTAATCCGCAGTAAAGCTGTTCATACCCTCAACTCTTCTTTACTTTCTCATATGTTGCCTGTTCATATCATGCGCGGTATTGGGCTTGGTCTATTACATAATTGCTCGCCACTACGTAATTTATTTATGCGCAAAGGAATGTATCCCGGTTACGGCTTTAAGGAAATGATGCAAATATTTTCAACAAAATCGTCTAAAAATTCTATCGAAAAATAAGGGATAATAATGGAAGATAAACGCTAACTTTGGCTCTAAATTACTCATGAAAACTAAAAAATAGTAATAAAAGCATAAGGAATAAATAGCCTAATAAGTAATCATTTCTAAAAATGTATTTTAAAGTATGTCTATTCAGTAAAAAATAATATTTTATTAATTTATGCGCTTGTTTTAAAGTAACATTTAACACTTAAACGCGTTTCGCAATAGCCCTCCCTCTTAATTGTATAAACAGAAAGCTATTGAACTATCATTTTTACACTTATGAATCTAAAAACCCGTACGTATTATAGTTTTTTGCCATTCTAATGTTTTGATCTCTTTATATTTTAAAAACATTTCTAAGAAGCGTTTTATTTCTTTATACTACTCACATACCAGCTGCCCTTTTGTATGTATGTACGATATTTGAGACGCTTATTTAACATATAAAATAATGAATTATTATGATAAACTTATGTGTTATAAATGAGAAATATAATCACTCTATAATTTGAATCATATTTATTTGAGTTTGTATAATAATATATAAAAATTAATATTTTTATACCGCATACTTTCTAAAAAAGTAACATATATATTTAAAAAAATTATATAAAAATAAGAGAAAATATAATATATATTTTTATAATACTGTATAATAATCAAAATTATAGTTTATATAATAGCATTATAATATAATTTAAAATTTTTACTACTAAATAAAATAAAAAGTACTTTTATTTAATCAATAAGTTTTCAAAAAGTTTTGTTATTAAGTATAATATTAAAAATAAAATCATCTTGGGAACCTGTTCGCAATACAAAGGTTAATGAAGTATTGTTTCAATAGATGGTGACAAGATGAAACTAAATAAAGTTTTTAAATTAAGTATTTTTTTTATGATGATTGTATGTGTTTCATTGCTCGTCACGCATTCAATTAGTAATTTTTTTTATCTTCCTTACTGTAGAGCTTTTACCTATAGCTCTACTCAAAATATCACTAAAATAGGACAAAACTCATTTACTGCTTCACAAGTTAAAAACTGTCTTATGCAAAATGGTTTTGAAAACATTAAACGATTGCGTTTAGATGACAAAGGCATTTGGCGTGCTTTAGTAAAATTTAAAAAATCCCATTTTCTCGTATCCGTTGACTACGCAGGAACAGTTAGCATTCAAAATGAAAGAAAAAAATATGATTAATTTTAAAATTTACAACAATGTCTCTTGCCATCGTTATAAGAGCAATTTTTTCAAAAAGTGCTGCTATTCTATTAAAGAATTTGCTTTTATTGGCGGCTTAAACGGTAGCATATCAGGAGCAATCTCAGCAATTCTTGCTACTTATGGTTATATTGCTCTTCCAGGTTTTGGTCCAGTTATCGCAATGGGTATAGGAATAGCACTTTCTGCTGGAATAGTCACAGGAGCACTGATAGGAGCAGGAATGGGGGGGGCTATCGGTATATGCTGTATTTTATGGGAAATTTATATGAATTATAATAGTCCTTTCTCTTATAAATTTCACAATGAATAAAAAGTTTTCGTCATTTTTTCTATGAACAAAAATTAAAATTATCAACCAATTATATATGCAGTTTTTTGATGAAAGACTCATCATATTATAAATAAAATCATCGCTAACTTATTCAAGTTCTTACTTAAGTTTTGATTATATCTCAAAAAAATAGATTTTTTTGCAACGCATCTCTTGAAAAAATGTAGATGAGATATAGTTATCTCTCCATAAAATATTTTTAATTAAATATAAATGTAAAATAAAACGTATATTTTAATTTTATAAAGTTTAAATTATTTATTTTTTATAGTTACTAATATTTTTTATTAGTTTTTAGAAAATTTCACTTAAGTAAAATTATATATATTTTTATATTATTTAAATAAGGCATTTTATGAATAGAATACTACTATCACTATTAGCTTTTACAGTATTTTTAAACTATAAAAACTCTGCCTTAGCACTATCAACAACAGTAAATATTTACAAACTAGAAGATAATAATTCCAAAAAGGCTATTGGTAGTGTTAGAATTGAAGAAAATACATATGGTTTGGTTTTCATCCCTCATTTATCGACTTTACCAGAAGGGCTGCATGGTTTTCATATACATATAAATCCTTCATGTGATACAAAAGAAGGCATAATTGGTGGAGGCGCAGGTGGACATTATGATCCTGAACATACCGGAAAACATTTAGGACCTTATAATGTCGATGGTCATCTTGGTGATTTACCAGCACTTTATGTTGATAAGCAAGGGAATGCCACGATGAGCCTTCTTGCTCCACGATTGAAGAAAATTTCTGAAGTTACAGGGCACTCATTAATAATTCATTTAGGAGGTGATAATCAATCAGATAAACCATTACCGCTTGGCGGAGGTGGTGCACGTCTGGCGTGCGGTATTATTGAATAAATTATTATGGTAAACGGTATCATATACACTCTCTTTATCATAAGATGTGAGAGAAACTTATTTTTTAAATCCACTTCAAGAGATTAATAAACGATGGGAATATTTTATAAAATTGATATTTCTTTTAACAATAATCAAAACGAGCAACAATCGGAACTAAGAAGGTACAAATATAAATTCTCCGTAAGAAGGTTTCTTGATATGAGCAAGAAATATTTGCAATGTTTGAGTAAATAAAGTAACAAAGATTGGATTTCACTTTTTACAATAGCAAATTTGTGATGAGTTATAATCATTAAATCGAGCATCTCATGAAATCACGCCTCATGCACAAAATAGAGCAGGTCTAAAACAAAATTTTATTCGCCTCTCCATAAGATAGCTTGAAACGATTGAATGCTACAATATTCTAATCTCTCATTTAAATTAAAAAAACTCGTTATCATTATACATCAATATAATCAGTCAAATAAAACAGTGATTGTAATTTTTTATCACTCTGAACAAAGAGCTTTTAAACAATAGAGCCTTTTTTCAAATACCCTTCATGGCTCGGCTCCATATGATCCCAATCGGATAAACGCATCTCGCCAGTTTGATAAAATTGACGAATGAGCTTAATATAATGAAGAAAGCCTTTGTTTTCCTCCACTAATCTATTAGCAGTATCCCAATCAATATCACTGCGTTCTTTAGCTGGAATTATGATCTCACTCTCGGAAGCGTTTTCCTTGTCGAGTCTTATAAATCCAATTCCATGCAAGCTTGAAAGCATCCGAAGCTCTTTTAATGTATTACACCTTCAATTTCACTCGCAACCAAATAACTAAAATTAGCCCATGAAGAATTGCTCACTGTTTGAAAAAATGCCTTTCGTAAATTTGAACGATTGATGAGAATTTTGACGTCAAGAGACCAAAGCTTCGTCTTTTTATCAAAATATTGCAAAACGCAGTCTTTGATTTCACGATTCCATTCTTTGCTTAAATCTTGTATCTAAAAATTTAGATAATAATAGATAAAGATCATGCTCTTTAACAGAACCATTTTCTGCTCTATTCTCTGCATTATCCTTTGCTGCATCAATTTCAGCACTATCTGTTTGTTTTGTAAAATAATATTGCCGTGGTCGTCCTTCAGTGGTTTTAATTTCTGTATAACGCCTTTATAACTGAGGTCGCTTAGATCCTATTTCAGCGACAATCTGCTGAATAAGAGCGGCATCATTCTTAAGGGGAGTGATTGTTGCCGTTGAACATTTCTGTTTTTGGCGGCATTATTCTGGATAATTTTCAAATATCCATTGCGCAATTTCTCGCGCTGTAAATTTTTTTGACGGGTTTTTCTTTAAAAAATTAAAAACAGTATTTGTTAAATTCAAAGTCATATATAAAATTAATTCCTTTAACCTCTAAATATTCCACTCTATTCAGATTCTTTAAAAGAAAAAAACTAAACTGTTTAAGTTTTTTGAAAAAAGCATATTTTTGAGATTACTCAATAAAATTAAATATTTTTTCTAAATTTATAAGTATAATCTCAAGGATTGTTTTCATATAAAGAAAATAATATTGTATTTTCATCAAAAACTGTTAATGAACCGTAAGATTTATAAAAAAGCATAATCTAGTATAACGCTTTTATAAATTTTTCATTTTATTTTCATGTACTTATAAAAAATAATTTTATAATTTAAGCGATCCCTAATATTTTAAATTAATGGTGCAATAGCACGCAAAATTAAAAATAATATTTAAACACTTTATTATGCCTCGCATACGTCAAGTAAAAAAACTTATATATTTTATTTTTGAAACGAAAAGTTATGAATCCTCAATTATAGATTCTGAAAGAGTAAACTTTGTGCATAAACCTTCAAAACTCCTACTTGCTTGAATAGCATCATGAGGTATAAGCACATAATGCCATTTTTTACCGCCATAAGTAGCTGTATAATGCGTTGCATGACAACACCATTGAACTGCTTCCTCTCGTTTTTTTTAACAATAGTGTTTTGCACTTCAGAGTTTTTTTAAGCTCACAAAGATATTTTGCATTTTCATAAATTGAGCCTTTATCATATTCTATTAAAAAAAACTCGAGTGGGTTTCATCCATTTCAATACTTGTGCATCATCCTCTAATATTTGAGAAAATCGTAATTTTCCTTCTACTGAATCAAACTTTTGCAAAGGATAACAGCATTTTCTAAAACTGCTAAATACAAGTTTTTAAATATTGCTTTTAATGGCAGGAATACTGCGAAAATCAACAGGAGATGTCCCTTGCGGCAACACATAATGGATAAGTGCTAAAGTTGTAAAACCTCGTGTCACTTTGACCTCATAATCCGTTTCTGTTTCCCATTGATGTTCTCTTAATTGTGCAACAATAAATTTATTAAGTTTATGCTGATTTTTATATATTATTCAAATAGATCTAATTCTGCTTGCGCATTATCTTTATCTTTGTTTCCTTCTTTTACCACAATCATTGATTCAAGATTGGCGATATTTAAACTGTAATCATCCCTTCCTTTCTAATACTGCACAAGGAATTTTAGTTAGTTGTTAAATTTTCAAAGAATGCTGATTTTGTATCAAAGACGGTACAACAAATCAGCAATGTACGATGAGAACCTACCTCTTCGCTTATAATACGCAGTCGTTCATGAGTGATAGCGCTGGTTGTTACATAAATATAATCTGTTGCCGTGGAATATCCTTGCATCCAATAATGATTTTCATCCGGCGCATAGATAAATCTCATATGTTTACACATTGCTTCTGACAGCATCGCCGCATTATATTGGCGACTAATAATCCATTGTCCTCATGGATCTTTTTACAATAGAGACGGTGCAAGGCGATAATAACGAAATCCACCACCACCTTGCCAATTGACATTTTTGGAAATTCCCCCTTGATCCGTTC
Source organism: Bartonella massiliensis (assembly GCF_902150025.1). Lineage (GTDB taxonomy): Bacteria > Pseudomonadota > Alphaproteobacteria > Rhizobiales > Rhizobiaceae > Bartonella > Bartonella massiliensis. Next base: position 55,677 of record NZ_CABFVS010000024.1, on the reverse strand, counting down.
CATCAATCACTTGTTTTAAACGAGGGATAATATGGGTATGACAATGTTCACCAAGTTCAATCATAATCCACTTGCGTCCCATTTTATGAGCAACAGCACCGGTCGTGCCAAAACCTGCAAAGGAATTCCAGGATAAGACACCGGGCTTACTTGCGAGTTGAATGATGCGTTCTATCAATCGCTCAGGTTTTGGGGGTGTAAAAACATGATCAGAATTAAAGGCTTTGACTTCTCTTTTGGCATCTTGATTGTGCCCTACTTCCGTATAGGACCAAATGGTCATTGAAATCATACCATTTGTTACTTCTGATAAAAAACGCTTTAATGAGGGAATGTTGCTCCCAATTGGACCAAACCAAATGCGATTATCTTTCAATAATTCAGAGAATTTTTTTTCACTCACAGCCCAACTTCTGCCATGAGGAGGCATTACTTTTCGTCCAGAAGGTGTGGTGATTTCATAAATATCCTTAGGAGTTACTCTTTTTACGGATAAGTCTCCAGATTTCCAAGGACCACGCGAATCATTATCAGGTTTTTTATAACGGGCATCCATATCGCTTGAACGAGGAAGTAAGTGAGGACGCCAAATCGTTTTGTCTTTGGCATAAACCATTATAAAATCATGGTTATCAGAAAACCATTTTGTATCATTTTGTGGGGCATATTTCTTTTGCCAAATAATATTGTTGATGAAATTTTGGCGACCAAAAATTTCATCCATCATCACTTTCAGATAGGCTTGTTCATCATCATCTATTGATATCCAGATACTGCCATCATCTGCAAGCAAATGATATAACAATTCTAGCCTATCTCTCATAAGGCTGAGCCATATGGAATGTTCCAAGCCATCTTTAATGCTCAAAAGCATTGCCTGTATTATAAGGTGGATCGATATAGATGCATTTTACTTTCCCCCTATATTCTTGCTCCAGTACTCTGAGTGCGAGCAAATTATCACCAAAAACAAGTTTATTATCAAAAATATCCTGAGATGATATTTGATGCGAAGCATAATAAGATTTTTCAAGATCTTCTAATAAGATACGCGATTTTAATTTGGGGCGTTTTTCTTTTCCAATCCAATTAAGTTCTAATTTTGGTTTATTATAACGCATGTGACCGCTTTTAAATCTAACTGTTTGTGAAAAACGATGTATTCACGAACAGTCTTGTTAGTACCATCCGACAGCAATTTGCGCTTCTTCTGACATACACTCAGGTGTCCATGGTGGATCAAAAGTCATAGTAACTTCAACATGCGAAACCCCTTCAACTGCACTGACAGCATTTTCTACCCATCCTGGCATTTCACCCGCAACAGGACAGCCCGGTGCTGTAAGAGTCATTTCGATTTTTACTGAACGATCGTCTTCAATATCAATACGATAAATCAGTCCTAACTCATAAATATCAGCAGGAATCTCTGGATCATAAACTGTTTTAAGAGCAGCAATAATATCATTCGTCATACGATCAATTTCGTCTGCTGGGATTGCTGACACGTAAGATTTTTCATTTTCACTTACAGTTTCAACAGATTCTGTAGAATGATGCTCTTCTATTAACTCAGCCATTAAAAAATGTCCTTGTTTCTCTTAATGCTTCGACTAATTGATCGACATCTTCTTGAGTGTTATACATGGCTAACGATGCACGACAAATAGATGTTAGACCAAAGCGCTGTAATAAAGGCTGTGCACAATGCGTTCCCGCACGTATTGCAACCCCTTTTCTATCAATAAACATAGCGATATCATGGGCATGAACTCCTTCAATTGCAAATGATATAATAGCGCCTTTATTGGGAGAGTGACCATAAATACGCAATAACTCAACCGTTTTCAGTTTTTCATGCGCATAAGCTGAAAGGGACATTTCATGGGCATGAATTGCACTACGACCTTTCTCTTGTATATAATCAATAGCTGCTGCTAATCCAATAGCTTCAACAATAGGAGGCGTTCCGGCTTCAAAACGGTAAGGAGGAGCATTATAAAGAACCTTATCGGTTGTTACCTCCTCAATCATTTCCCCTCCTCCTTGAAAAGGACGCATTTCTTCTAACCGATGTTCCTTACCATAAAGAACACCTATACCGGTGGGACCATAAAGTTTATGTCCTGTAAAAACATACCAATCACAATCGAGATCTTGCACATCAACAGTTAAATGTATGGCTCCTTGAGAACCATCAACAAGAACAGGAATAGAATTTTGATGAGCTCGCTTAATCATCTCTTTAACAGGGGGCACCGTTCCTAATATATTGGACATATGCGTTATAGCAACAAGGCGCGTTTTTTCACTTAAAGCTTTTTGGAAATCTTCAATATGCAGAACACCATTTTCATCAACGGGCACAAAAACAAGTTTTACACTTTTTTGTTCACGCAGAAAATGCCAAGGAATAATATTGGAATGATGTTCCATGATCGTTAGAATAATCTCATCACCTTCCTTGAGTTTAGGCATCGCCCAACCATAAGCAACCGTATTAATCGCTTCTGTTGCATTTTTCGTAAAAACAATTTCCTCAGCTTTTTGCGCATTTAAAAAAATACGAACAGTTTCACGAGCATTTTCATACAACTGTGTTGCTGTATTAGCCAAAAAATACATTCCCCTATGTACATTAGCATAATTATAGTGATAATAATGATTCATTGCATTGAGTACTGACTGCGGTTTTTGAGCAGAAGCACCACTATCGAGATATGCTAATCGTTTTCCATAAACTTTATGGTGTAAAAGAGGAAAATCACGCCGAATTTCTTCAACATTATAATTAAATGTTTGTACGTTATTTTCCATTTTTTCTCTCTTAAACATTTTTTTCAAGCCATTGACCAATGATATTCTCCAAAACAGTTTGGATATTATCTTGCTTGATGTCATCAATGAGTTCAGCAATAAATCCTTTAATCAAAAGTGCACGCGCCGTTTTAAAGGGGATACCGCGCGCCATGAGATAAAAAAGATAATCATGATTAATATTCGCAACTGTTGCACCATGACCACAGGCAACATCATCAGCAAAAATCTCCAGCTCAGGCTTTGCATTAAATTCAGCATCATCTGAAAGAATAAGGCTATTACAGGCCATGCGTGCATCTGTTTTTTGCGCTTTTTGAGCAACACGTATGATGCCTTGAAAAACACCAACAGCTTTATCTGTAACCACGTTGCGTATAATTTCTGTTGACGTTGATTTTTCTTCTACGTGACGAACAGTCATTGTAAGATCACTATGTGTTTGTCCTGATAATAAATTTATAACACGTAATTGAAAATCAGATTTCTCCCCCTGTAACTCAATATCGACTTCCTGACGATTGAGTTGACTCCCTATGTTAATGACATAAAGTGATAACTTCGCTCCTTGAGCAAGAATAGCACGCAAGCGGCCAAATTGCGTAGAATTAAAGCCACGATTGCGAATCAGAATCCACGTAACCTCACTATGAGCAGCAATATTTAATGAAAATACTGAACTGACAAAAGTATCTTGATCATTACCAACCTGACGTTCAACAAACATAACTTGATTATTTTTATCAACTTTTATGTCTGAAAAAGTATGAGATTGTCCTCCCATTTGTATATTTTGTAATTCAATGGGAGTATTTAATTTTGTATTTTCCGGAATGTGAAAAAGCCAACCATCTGTAACAAAAGCTGTATTTAATTGCCCAATAAAATCTTCATCAGAAATATTTTGATCTATCTTTACAGAATTATCTTCTAATGCCTCTGAAAGGCATTTTACTGTAATCTCGTCAACCTTTGACTGTGTCGCTACTTTTCCATTGTTCATGGAAAAAACAGCGCTTTTTGAAAGTAATGCATCGACCGATTGATTGTCTTGATCTTTTGAAAAATTGCTTACAGATTTCAGTAACGTGCGCAAATTAGTATAATGCCAATTTTCGATTTTACGGGAAGGAAGACGTGCCGCTTGAAACTTCTCAAGAGCTTTTTTGCGAATTTCACACACGACTTTATCACCCGGTAACTCATTGATATACTGATTAAAATTACTGATAATATCTTCTTCAACCGCTAACAATTTTTGCTGTGCATTCATATTCAATAACCTTAAACTGCTTCTCTGATAAGATCAGCATACCCATTTTGCTCTAAATAAAGCGCTAAGGATTTGTCTCCGCTTTTGATAATTCGTCCTTTATGGAGAACATGTACCGTATCAGGAATAATATAATTAAGTAGCCGTTGATAATGGGTAATCACCAAAAATGAACGATTGGAATCTTTAAGTTTATTAACACCATCTGCAACAATTTTTAATGCGTCAATATCTAAACCAGAATCCGTTTCATCTAAAATACAAAGTTTAGGTTCAAGAAGTGCCATTTGTAAAATTTCAGCACGTTTTTTTTCTCCCCCTGAGAAACCTACATTTAATGGACGTTTTAGCATGTCCATATCTATTTCAAGCTTGGCTGAAACATCTTTAACATATCTTATAAATTCAGGAACTTTAAGCTCTTCATCACCACGTGCTTTGCGCTGAGAATTCATCGCGACTTTTAAAAATTCCATCGTTGCTACCCCTGGTATTTCCATTGGATATTGAAATGCAAGAAAAATACCATATGCCGCACGTTCTGCTGGATCCAGCTCTAAAAGTGATTGTCCATTATAGAGAATATCACCTTGTGTTACTTCATAATCATCACGACCAGCAAGCAAATAAGACAAAGTTGATTTTCCAGCACCATTTTGCCCCATGATCGCAGCAACTTCTCCATCTTGAACTGTCAGGTTTAAACCACGAATAACTTCTGTATCCGTCCCTGCAATACGGGCGTGCAAATTTTTTATCTCTAACATCATTAAATCCTGTTCTGGCTGTAAATCCTATTCTGGCTGTTTTTTTTCAGATATCAATGCGTATGCTTTAGCATACAGCTTCTTTTGGTAATCGCCATAGAAGTCACTTTTTTACATTATTTTCTATTGTTACAGCCTTTTTGCATCAAGTCTTCTATTTATCTTATTAAATAAAATCATCCAACACTACCTTCAAGGCTAATACCAATAAGCTTTTGCGCTTCAACAGCAAATTCCATGGGAAGTTTTTGAATAACTTCTTTTACAAAACCATTGACAATTAATGCAATTGCTTCTTCTTCGGGAATTCCTCTCTGCATAACATAAAAAAGTTGGTCATCAGAAATTTTTGATGTTGTGGCTTCATGTTCAAACTGAGCTGTTGCATTTTTTGCTTCAATATAAGGAACTGTATGTGCCCCACAATCATTCCCAATTAACAAACTATCACATTGCGTAAAGTTACGCGCATTCTGTGCTTTTCGATGGGCTGTGACTTCTCCTCGATAAGTATTATTTGAAAAGCCAGCAGAAATGCCTTTGGAAATAATACGACTGGAAGTATTTTTTCCTAAATGAATCATTTTTGTACCGGAATCAATTTGTTGATGCCCATTGGCAACAGCAATGGAATAAAATTCTCCACGCGCATTATCACCGCGAAGTAAACAGGATGGATATTTCCAAGTAATCGCGGAACCGGTCTCAACTTGTGTCCATGAAATTTTGGAGTTGTCCCCTCGACAATCTCCACGCTTCGTCACAAAATTATAAATACCTCCCTTTCCATCTTTATCGCCAGGGTACCAATTTTGTACTGTAGAATATTTAATCTCTGCATTTTCAAGAGCAATAAGCTCAACAACAGCTGCATGAAGTTGATTTTCATCACGTTGGGGGGCTGTACACCCTTCAAGATAAGAAACATAGGAATCTTCAGCGGCAATAATCAATGTTCGCTCAAATTGCCCTGTATTGCGTTCATTAATCCTAAAATAAGTTGAAAGCTCCATAGGACAACGAACCCCTTTGGGAATATAAACAAATGAGCCATCTGTAAAGACAGCTGCATTTAAGGCTGCATAATAGTTATCCCCCACTGGTACAACAGTTCCCAAATATTGCTTAATAAGCTCTGGATGTTCAATAATAGCCTCTGAAATAGAGCAAAAAATTACACCAGCACGTGCCAGCTCTTTTTTAAATGTTGTCACAACAGAAACAGAATCAAAAACCGCATCAACAGCCACCTGCCCCGATGCAGATACACTGTCATCAAACATAGAGGGATCTGACTGTTTTCTTACCCCTGCTAAAATCTCTTGTTCTTTAAGGGGAATGCCAAGTTTTTCGTATGTTGCTAATAATTCAGGATCCACTTCGTCCAAAGATTTGGGCCCTGTATGATTTTTCGGAGCCGCATAATAATAAAGCTCCTGAAAATCAATTTTAGGATACTCAAGACGCGCCCAATGAGGCTCTTGCATTGTCAGCCAACGGCGATAAGCTTGTAGGCGCCATGTTAGCATCCATTCAGGCTCATTTTTTTTAGCAGAAATAAATCTGATAATATCTTCATTCAAACCTTTGGGCGCTTTATCCGTTTTAATTTTCGTTTCAAAGCCATATTTATATTGATCAACATCTATTTCACGGACTTGGCGTATCGTTTCTTGTACTGCCGGCATAAATTTTCTCCATTTTTTGGTATCAAAAACCGGTAACTAAAAGCCTTGTTTTTTTACAAGAGTAAAGTTAAGCAAGTTATTTCTTAAGGCTATAGGTAAAGTGCGAAAATTTCAATCAAAGTTATTTTATTTTTAAAATAATTCTAATTTTTATAATTTTCTCATAATAAATTTTATCCTTTTTTCTTGCTTATCATTTGAGAAAAAAACAATAAAAAGTCGTCAATATCTTCAGAAGTTGTGTCACGCCCTATTGAAATGCGAATGGCGCCAGTTGAAACATCATATCCCATTGCTTCTAAAACTTTGCTTTGTTTTACTTTTCCCGAAGAACAAGCAGAACCAGCAGACACAGAAAACCCTTCTAAATCAAAAGCAATTTGCATCGTTTCAGCTTTGATATTTTTTACAGTAAAGTAGGTTGTATTTGGCAAACGTTGAACTCTTTTGCCAAAAATTTCAATATTTGGACTTATTTTTTGGAGTCCATCTTCTAATTTATTGCGTAAATACATTAACTGTTTTATCTCTTCTTGACTGTAACAGTCAACCATTGCTGCTCCAAAAGCAGCAATAAGAGGCAATGCTTCTGTTCCTCCACGTAAACCTTTTTCTTGTCCCCCTCCGATAATAAGAGGATGTGGCATGAGAAGATTACCACATGAAACAAAAGCACCCACTCCCTTAGGACCGCCAACTTTATGTGCAGACAGTATGAAAAAGTCTCCTCCTAGCTGATGAATATCAACAAAATTTTTATCCACATATTGTGTCAAATCAACAATAAGAGTACCTCCTAAATCCCGAACAATCACAGCTATTTCTTTTAACGGTTGAATAACACCCGTTTCACTATTGGCAGCTTGAATAGCAACAAGAGGTAAACCTTTTGTCTTATCGTGATCCCTTAAGAGTGATGTTAATTTATCTTGTTGAATAAGCCCATCTTGATCAACAGCAATGACACTTATCAACTCTTTTGGAAAACGCCCTCCTTCTGCAACAGAAGGATGTTCAGTTGCACCAAGGTAAAGATGAGAAAATTGAACCTTTGTTTTCCCCATCGTGTAAAAGGGTGTTAACAAAGTCATTGCTGCTTCACTTGCACCAGAAGTAAAAACAACATTATCTGGATCTGTTTTAAGATTTTCAGCAATTTGTCGGCGCGCCTTTTGCAATAAAGTTTTAGCAGCACGCCCTTCCTTATGAACCGATGAAGGATTACCAAATATATCTAAAGATTCCAGTAACGCCATCCGCGCTACTTTTTTAAGCGGTGTTGTTGCGTTATGATCAAAATATCGGCGTTTTATAACCATTTTACATCGCCATTATCCATCTTCTGAATTGATTTAAAAAATAATGCAATTTGCTTGAAAAATGCATTTAAAAAAGAATATCTAATGATTATTTAAGAGATTCTATGGTAAAAGTCGACCAAGGTCAATGAGAGCCTTTTATAGCATTTAAGGAGCCTTTTATGCCAGAAATTATTTTTAACGGTCCCGCGGGGCGGCTCGAAGGGCGCTATCAACCTTCACAACAAAAAAATGCCCCCATTGCGATCATTTTGCATCCTCATCCCCAATTTGGTGGAACAATGAATCATAAAATTGTCTATGATCTCTTTTATATGTTCCAACAACGTGGCTTTACAGCTTTACGTTTCAACTTTCGTGGTATTGGTCGTAGTCAAGGTGAATTTGATTATGGGATAGGAGAACTTTCAGATGCTGCTGCGGCTCTTGATTGGGTGCAAACACAACATCCAGATTCTAAAAATTGCTGGGTAGCAGGATATTCATTTGGAGCATGGATTGGTATGCAGCTTTTAATGCGCAGACCGGAAATTGAGGGATTTATCTCTGTTGCCCCGCAGCCTAATGTTTATGATTTTTCATTTCTTGCACCTTGTCCCTCTTCTGGGCTTATCATTCATGGTGGTATCGATAAAGTTGCCCCTCCAAAAGATGTCCAAATACTTGTCGATAAATTGAAAACACAAAAAGGTATCGTCATTACGCAAGAAATACTGGAAAGGGCTAATCACTTTTTTAGTGGATGTCATGAGGAACTTATTGAACGATGTGCCCACTATTTAGATAGTCATATCACCCATGAACTTATCGCTCCTCCTCCGGAAATACTTTCACTCACTTAGAAAAAGCACGAGAGATTGATAAAAACAGCAAAGCCTATTTCTAGGTATGAAGAAGTAACTTATTTTTAGACTATCTTTTCGGCTTTTCTTAAATTGTTTTTCATAATAAAAGTGAAGATGAAAATACCTTTTTTATTATTAAATCATCTCTTTAGTTTAGCGTAAAAGAAGGATAATCTATCTTATTTCTTCATGACCAATATATCTCATTCTCTTGTGAGATTTACGTTATTTATAGTAGATAAGGTATTAAGGACCCATTATATAATCATCTATTATATAATAATAAATACACCCTATTAATAAGGAAATTGAATCTGTGTTTGCCTTTAAATCTGATTTTTTACATATTATGAGCGAACGTGGTTTTATCCACCAAATTTCGGATGAAAAAGGCTTAGATGATCTTTTTTTAAAAGAAACTGTAAGCGCCTATACTGGATTTGATCCAACAGCATCAAGCTTACATGCTGGAAGTCTTCTTCAGATTATGATGCTTTATTGGCTCCAAAAAACGGGTCATCGCCCCATTGCTTTGATGGGCGGAGGGACAGGATTGATCGGTGATCCTTCCTTTAAAGATGAAGCACGACGTCTTTTGACACAAGATGATATTGCGGCAAATATTAATGGTATTAAAAAGGTATTTTCTAACTATTTGACCTTTGGTGATCGAGAAACTGATGCTTGTATTGTGAATAATGCTGAATGGTTATGCAATTTAAACTATTTAGAATTTCTGCGTGATGTAGGAAAACATTTTTCTGTCAACCGTATGTTGTCATTTGATTCTGTCAGATTGAGGCTTGAGCGTGAACACTCTTTGTCCTTCTTAGAGTTTAACTACATGATTCTGCAAGCTTATGACTTTGTTGAACTTTATAAACGTTATGGCTTGCGTATGCAAATGGGGGGCTCTGATCAATGGGGGAACATTATTAACGGGATCGAATTGGGGCATCGTTTAGGAACACCGCAATTGTATGCATTAACATCACCATTACTGACGACTTCTTCCGGTGCCAAAATGGGCAAATCATTGAATGGTGCTGTGTGGCTGAATGCTGATATGCTTTCACCTTATCAATTCTGGCAATATTGGCGCAATACAGAAGATGCCGATGTAACACGCTTTTTAAAGCTTTATACGACATTGCCAATGGGTGAAATCGTTAAACTTTCTTCATTACAAGGAACTGAAATTAACGAAGCCAAAAAAATTCTTGCAACAGAAATTACAGCAATGTTGCATGGGCGTGCTCTTGCTAATGCAGCCGCAGAAACTGCCCGCAAAACATTTGAAGAAAAAACCCTTGGAGAAAATCTTCCAACGGTTGAAATGGATGCAATAAAATTAAAAACAGGGGTTGGATTGCTCTCTCTTTTAGTCAAAGCAGAACTTGCAAAATCTAACAGCGAAGCGCGCCGTCATATTCAAGGCGGAGGGATACGTGTTAATGATCAAGTCATAAAGGATGAAACACACCTTGTTCTTGAAAAAGATATTACGGATGAAGGAATTATTAAACTTTCTTTTGGTAAGAAAAAACATGTATTGATCAAACCGCTATAATTTAATTGATGTCTTATTCATTCTATAGATTTTTATCCATGTTAGTGATGTTCTTCGTGCTTTTTTCTCGCTTTTTTTCATTGTGTTTTTATGGCAGAATAATTTTTGTATGATCGCGAAAGATCTTTGAAATAATGTTATTCTAGAGAGTTGAAACTTTATTCCTTCTCTGTATGCTAGGCATTGATCTTTTCACGCAAAAAGAAAGATAAAAAAAATGACAAAATCACTGAAAGGGACTCTTGCTCCCAATTTTAATTTGCCACGCGATGGAGGAGAAACAGTCTGTCTTTCTGACTTTAAAGGAAAACCAGTTGTTTTATATTTTTATCCTAAAGATGACACCAGCGGATGCACAACTGAAGCACTTGATTTCACACAATTAAAGACGAAATTTGATGAAATTGGTGTTACTATTATTGGAATCTCTCCAGATAATGTAAAAAAACACGATAAATTTAAAGTAAAACATGGACTTGATGTCATTTTGGTTTCTGATGAAGAAAAAACAATCCTTGAAGCTTATGGTGTTTGGGTAGAAAAAAGCATGTATGGACGCAAATATATGGGTGTTGAACGGAGTACTTTTTTAATTGATGTAAATGGAAAAATAGCAGAAGAATGGCGCAAAGTCAGCGTATCTGGACATGCTGAAAATGTTTTAGCTGCAGCAACCCTTTTACATCGTCATAATGACTTGTAAATTGAGTATTTAATTTACTTTAAAAAGCAACAGCTTCCCTCTCCAATTTGTTTTATTTTTCCAACGAGTTCAATGTTGACAATATGTCGTGCTTTATAAGGATAACTGATTATTTATCATTTAAATTAGTTTCTTGAATTTTATAAAATTCTCTCCTTTCAGATCCTTCTTATCTTGAATGAAACGAAAAATTAACTTGCGCTCGTCATATTTTTAGCAGGGATGATCGATATATCTATTATCAATTTGATCTCTATGAATATGACGCAAGGAACGTGTGCGAACGTCTGTAAAGATAAGCAGGTGCAAAGTTAAGTTCGTTATGTTTATTTTTTGACAAAGTGTTTGATAAAAAGCTGGAATGTTTCTCCAATTCATAGCTGGTCTATTAATAGTTTTATGACGTTAAGGAGCGCGTGCTTTTTCTGTTGCTTGTAAGTCAACATTCAATCCCAATGCAACTGCATGTTTGAGACAAAGATTGAGACGAATGAAAGCTTTGTAAGAAACTCCAGCTTTTGTATGCCAGATGGGGACAAGAGGATTGCGTATTTCTGTTTGTGTAATCTCTGAAATGGGCAGGTAGCTTAATTGGGGTAAAATCTAAAGCCGCAAAGATGAAAAACAGATTCCATCTTTACCGTCATTTTTTAACTCTTCTTTACGGCTTTCAAAAGCATATAAAGCAATGTCTTTTAAATAATGGAGATTGTTCATTGCCGCACACTTTTGTTTCTCATGCTCTTTTATGGGTTCACGCCTCTCACGAAGAACAGAGTGCCACCCAGTTGCCAATTCATGGACTTGTTTTAAAGAGACATCTCTTAAGGCATCTAATAATCCCATTTCATGGCGACGCCCGTGAATAGCAATAAATCCATTGCGCACCGCCATCTTTACACTTATAAAGGAGCAAGCCGATGTCATTCATTATTTTGATATTGGCCAGCCCTAGAATGTTACAACAGACTTTGCATTGAAACGATTCATAAAAGCCATTTTAAATCCTTTCTTATACAGTTTTTATCCGCACACTCATTCCGCTTTTTATGTGCAAAAAATATGATTTTGATTGATTCAACATACAAAAAGATAAATTATCATTATAAATCAATGGGTTGTATAAGAAAGATTGGCATGTGAGCAAAAACTTGAAAAAAGGAACAGAAAAATATCTCTTTGAACCTTTTACGTATCAAAAGCTATCTGTACGTCATGGTATCAATAAAACGAATAGCTTAAAGAAACAAATCTGCACAGCTTGAAGAAGGGATTAACGAATATCCTCAATTTCTTTGTCTTTTCCATAAATACGTTGAGAAAGTGCTGCCTCTATAAATGCATCTAAGTTCCCATTAAGGACGGATTGTGGATCCGTATTTTCAACGCCTGTGCGCAAATCTTTTACAAGTTGATAAGGTTGAAGCACATAAGATCTAATTTGATGTCCCCATCCGATTTCTGTTTTAGAAGATTCAACAGCATTGGTTTCTTCTTCTCTTTTTTTGAGCTCTTCTTCATAAAGACGTGCCCGTAACATCGACCAAGCCGTAGCACGATTTTTGTGCTGAGAACGCTCAGTTTGACATTGAACAACAATACCTGTTTTTATATGTGTGATGCGAACAGCAGAATCTGTCGTATTAACATGTTGTCCTCCTGCTCCCGATGCACGATATGTATCAATACGCACATCTGCTTCTGAAACATCAACTTCAATATTGTCATCAATAACCGGATAAACCCAAATGCTCGCAAAAGAGGTATGACGCTTTGCATTCGAATCAAATGGAGAAATTCGTACCAAGCGATGAACGCCTGATTCTGTTTTCAACAATCCATAAGCATTATGCCCTTTTACAAGAATAGTTGCTGATTTTATTCCTGCTTCTTCTCCATCATGAATTTCTAATAGCTCAGCTTTCATTTCATGCTGTTCAGCCCAGCGCATATACATGCGCAAGAGCATAGAAGCCCAATCTTGGCTTTCTGTTCCTCCTGCCCCAGCATGAACTTCTAAATAGGTATCATTGGGATCAGCTTCTCCTGAAAGAAGCATATCAATCTGCCTTTTATCGATTTCACTTTTAAGATTACGTATAGCATTTTCCGCATCAGCGATAATTTCAACATCACTTTCTTCTTCACCCATCGCAATGAGCTCTATGCATTCTTCAAGTGTTTTTGTAAATGATAAAAGACCATTGATTGAATCATCAAGACGTTGACGCTCACGCATCATATCCTGTGCTTGTTGCGCATCATCCCAAAATGTAGGATCTTCTGCTTTTTGATTAAGATATTCAAGACGCTTTAATGATTGATCCCAGTCAAAGATGCCCCCTTAGCAATTGAATTGCTTTCTGAATTTCATCAACTAATGTTTCTATTTCTGCTCGCATAATTCAACACCGTATTTTTTTATACTCTTTCTGGTTACGTCTCTTAATATTTTACACACATTTAATAGATTCTAGAAAGAAATGGCGTGGATTCGTCATTCTATTTACAGAACCAATGCTATTAAAAAACAGATAAAAACCAAGACTTATGGCAAAGGAGATTTTATCAATTAATACAGACCACCTGTCCCGCTTTCAAGAGCTTTATTGACTTGTGGAGAAGTGGTTACTGCAGGAACACCTTCTTGAAAAGAATTCGTACCTCCAATGACTTGATATATATCAGCAGGACCAGTTCCTGGTTTAAATGCCTCTATAATGACATCTTGATCTCCTCTTTCTGCAAGCATTCCTGTTTTCCGATTAATGGGCATTAAAATCATACCGTTTGGCATCTTAAAGGGAACATCTGGCTTTCCCTTCAAAGCATCTGCCATAAACTCACCAAAAATAGGTGCTGCTAATGAACTTCCTGTTCCATTATATCCTAATGGAGCTGGTTGATCGTAACCAACAAAAACACCAACGACGAGATCCGGCGTAAACCCCATAAACCAGACATCTTTAGAGTCATTGGTTGTTCCCGTTTTAGCCGCAATATGTCGATTAAGATAACGTAAACGCGCTGCAGTACCGCGTTGAACAACCCCTTCCATCATCGAAGTAATCTGATAAGCTGTCATAGGATCAAGAACTTGATCTCTTTCATCAATCAATGTGGGCTCACGTTGATTATTCCATGTCTGAGCATTACAATTTTCACAAATCCGATCGTCATGACGATAAATTGTCTTCCCATAACGATCTTGAATTCTGTCTATCAGAGAAGGTTTAATAGAACGTCCCCCATTGGCAATAACAGAATAAGCTGTAACCATTCGTAATACTGTTGTCTCAGCAGCTCCTAAAGCCATGGGAAGATAAGGCTGTAGTTTATCGACGATACCAAAACGTTCTGCATATTCAGCAACAAGAGGCATTCCCATATCATTGGCAAGCCTTACTGTCATAAGATTACGAGAACGTTCAATACCATAACGTAATGTTGAAGGTCCTGCAAAGGTACCGCCATAATTTTTAGGTTGCCAAACTTCACCATTATATTGGCGAACTTCGATGGGACCATCTAAAATAACCGATGCTGGCGTATATCCATTATCAAGTGCGGCCGCATAGACAAAAGGCTTAAAAGCAGACCCGGGTTGACGATAGGCTTGTGTTGCACGATTAAATTCAGATGCTGCAAAAGAAAAACCTCCTACCATCGCAAGAACGCGTCCCGTATGAGGCTCCATAGCAACAATGGCACCTTCAACCTTTGGAATTTGTTGTAAACGATAAATGTTATTTGTATTGGATAGCTTTTCAACAAAAATAACATCTCCAACGTTCAGAACATGAGACAAGCTCTGAACAGTTCTTCGATAACCATTTTCCTTCACAACATGGAGTGCCCATTTTGAATCCGCTTCAGATAAAGTGGCAATTTCACGTTTTTTTGAAAGCATCCCCGAAGCTTTGCGCTGTGGCTGTAAACCAATCTCTACTTTATTGGAGCTAGCAGAGAGAACAACGGCTAAACGCCATTCAGGAACATCACTTAATCCCGTGATATTCGCAAGCTCTTCCCCCCAATCACCTTTCTTATCAATATGCGCATAAGCTCCACGCCATCCTTGCGAATGATCAAATTTAATTAATCCATTGTGCAAAGCTCGCCGAGCAATAAGTTGTAAATGCGGATCAAGCGTTGTACGGATGGATAACCCACCTTCATAAAGTGTTTTCGCCCCATAACGATGCATTAAACGACGGCGTACTTCTTCAGTAAAATAATCAGCCGCGAAAACATAGTTATCACTTCCTCGGATTATCGCTCCTAAAGGCTTATCTTTTGCTTTTTCACCTTGTTCACGCGTTACATACCCATTTGCAACCATCCGGTCTATAACCCAATTACGCCTATCAGTAGCACGCTGTGTATTCTTAAATGGATCATAATTGGCTGGTCCTTTTGGAAGAGCAGCCAAATAAGCACACTCTTCCAACGTCAGATCATTGACGGATTTATTAAAATAGGTCAAAGAAGCAGCGGCTATACCATAAGTACCTCGACCTAAGTAAATTTCATTGAGATAAAGTTCCAAGATATGATCTTTGGAGTAAGTTTTCTCAATACGCATTGCTAAAATAGCTTCCTTAAATTTACGCTCTAATGTTGTTTCTGAACTTAAAAGAAAGTTTTTAGCGACTTGTTGTGTTATGGTTGATGCGCCCTCTGGACGTCTTCCAGAACCAATATTACGAATATTGTTGATCAAAGCCCGAGAAAGCCCTTCAGGGTCTAAACCAAAATGATGATAAAAATTTTTGTCTTCAGCCGAAATAAAAGCATCTTTAACCAGCTTTGGTATGGATTGAATCGGTAAATAGAGGCGATGTTTTGTTGCAAACTCTGCCATAAGACTTCCATCAGCAGCATGGACACGAGTCATTACCGGTGGCTCATAAAGTGAAAGAACTTCATAATCAGGAAGTGCATTTGCTCGACCACTGGTCATAACACCCCATATTATCGCGCCACAAAGTCCAGTAGCAACAAAAAAACGAAGAATATACCTTAAAAAAATCATCATAAAAACAGCTATCGCTTTCTTAAGAATTGATCACAGAAAAAATACGTTACCTCAACCACATTGCGTAGATATCACCATAAGATTGAGATAAAAAAATTGTTTTCTATCTTATTTAGATTAGGATACACTAAAATCCCATATTGATTACTCTATTTTCTTACAAATTTAAAGAGGCTGTACCATTTTCTGCCTATAATCAGCAAATTGACGAATAGAATAAGCAATAGAGGCTGCCATTTGTTTTCTCCAATGAGGATCGTTTAATAACTTTTCATCCTCTTTATTGGATAAATATCCTATCTCTATCAAGACAGAGGGTATATCTGAAGCTCTTAAAACTTGAAAATTAGCATAACGATGAGGGTTATTGATCAAATGAATATGACTCTTTAATAAATTTGAAATAACACTATTCGCAAAATTAACCGAAAACGTATGCGTTTCACGCCGCGTAAGATCCATCAAAATATCTGTAACTTCAAGCGTTTCATCTGCTGGCAAACCATCAAGCAAATCAACTTTATTTTCACTTTCAGCTAAAGATTTTGCAATCGCGTCAGAAGCTTTATCTGATATGGTATATACTGTGGCTCCGCGAAGAGAATGCACATCAATCGTATCCGCATGAATGGATATAAAAAGATCAGCATCAAACTCTTGCGCTTTTTTTACTCTTTCACTTAATCTTAAAAAGATATCGGAATCACGCGTTAAAACAACACTGATATGAGGGGCCTTTTGTAATTCATCTAGCAATGCACGCGCAAAATCTAAAGTTACATCTTTTTCTAAGATTCCAGTTACACCCCGTGCACCACCATCGATACCACCGTGACCAGGGTCAAGAACAACACGAAAGTTCTGAACTGGAAATAATGGCGTTTTTGTATCAAAGTCAATTTTTTGTTGATTCTTTAATATCTCATCAAATTTTTCTTGTGTACTTTTACGAATATCAATCAGCAACTGCCATAAGCCATTATCTAATTTTTTTATGATGCTTCTTTCAATAACAAAAGCTGTTTTGCTTGTCAAAATAATGCGTGAAGTCTGTATGTCAGAGAAAGCATAACGCATATCTAAGAGCATAACCGATAATGTATTCTGTTTCTTTAAAGATGCATTTTGCCTCGAAAAGTCAATTGTCGGTAAGTTAATAACTAAACGTGCAGGCCTATCCAAAATCTGCAAACGAACATTTGGTTTTGAATTGAAAACCCCAATAATACGTGTGTGAGCATTATCTCCAATGGTTCGAAAATTAATAAGTCTCAAAGAATCTGCTGCTTGAACACTGATTTGGAATGCCAAAAAAAATAATAAAAAATATGTGAATTTCACAATAATGTTCCAATAGGCTGTTGTCAGACTTTTGGTAAAAAAAACTCTTATCATAAGCAAAATACTCTACATTCTATTTATAATAATTTATTTTGGCCATTTATAATCATTTATTTTAGTTGTATAAAAACGATGAACCAATTTATTCTTTATTTTTTATAAATACTCACTCTCTTCATTATAAAAACCCCAAAACGAAATTTAAGGTAATTAAAGATATTATCATGGTATATGATTTATATTGTTACTTGCCAAATGCATGATATCAACATAAAAGAATATTTATGCTTCCTAGCTGATAATAGCCATCTAAATTATCTATAACGTATAGTAAGTTGTCTTCAGAGGGATTGTTGCATATTATGCGTTGAGACTTTGTTATGGATGAAAAATTTCTATGTTATAACATTAGGATTGCATCACTTAAGATTCGTTGGTTCGGGTATCCGAACTGTTTTAAAGATTATTTTACCGGAGACTTTTAAAAAATATGAGTCATACAAAACGGATGGAGATAATGATGAGAAATGGTGTAAATGCACTTATGCATCTGCACATGGTATTCCGTCCTGTTTTTCTGGTACCTCCCTTTTATGGCAGACAACCTTTTATGTTTACGAATAATTATACCATTCGTTTGAATAAAATTGTGCATGTCGCCTTCAGGATATTAACTTATGTCAAACAAAATGCTTATAGATGCCTCCCATCCGGAGGAAACGCGTGTTGTTGTTGTTCACGGCAACAAAATTGAAGAACTTGATTTTGAATCAGAACATAGAAAACAGCTCAAGGGGAATATTTATCTTGCACGTATTACGCGTGTGGAACCGTCTCTCCAAGCAGCTTTTGTTGAATACGGTGGAAATCGTCATGGTTTTTTGACATTTTCTGAAATTCATCCGGATTATTATCAAATTCCTGTTGCTGATCGTCTTGCTCTCCTTGAAGAAGAAGAAAAAGCAGCTGTAGGAGAAAATTCTGCCGATTCCTTTACGGAAGAAGTCACTAAAAATAAAAAGCGTTCCAGAAAAACAAAGAAAAAAGAAAAAAACAATGTCATAGCAGCTGATGTTGAAAATGATGTCACATCCGAAGCAGCAGTTGATGACACAGAAGAAGCCGATGATTCTTATGATGAGATTGAAATGGTTGGTGCTGAAGATATCCGTGAAGAGCTTCCAACTTATCAAAGAAAACAAGGGCGCCAGTATAAAATTCAAGAAGTCATTAAACGACGTCAAATTTTGCTGGTGCAAGTCATCAAGGAAGAACGTGGTAATAAAGGTGCTGCCCTTACAACATATCTCTCTTTGGCAGGTCGTTATTCTGTTCTCATGCCCAACACAGCGCGTGGCGGTGGCATTTCACGAAAAATTACCAATGTGCAAGACCGTAAGCGTCTTAAAGAAATCGTAAAAGAATTAGCCGTTCCAAAGGGTATGGGCGTTATCCTACGAACCGCTGGTGCCAATAGAACAAAAGCTGAAATTAAACGTGATTATGAATATCTTATGCGGTTATGGGATACCATTCGCACTTTGACGCTCAAATCAACAGCCCCATGCCTTATTCATGAAGAAAGCAATCTCATAAAGCGTTCTATACGAGATCTTTATAATAAAAATATTAGTAAAATTCTTGTCTCGGGAGACCAAGGATATCGTGAGGCAAAAGACTTTATGCGTATGCTTATGCCAAGTCATGCAAAAGTTGTACAACCTTATCGCGATCCAATCCCCATTTTCGCAAGAAATAATATTGAAATTCAACTTGATAAAATGTTGCAACCGCAGGTTTCCTTAAAATCTGGTGGTTATCTTGTTATCAATCAAACAGAAGCCCTTGTTGCTATTGACGTAAACTCTGGCCGCTCCACTAAAGAATTCTCTGTTGAAAAAACAGCCTTACAAACGAACCTTGAAGCTGCAGAAGAAGTTGCCCG
Source organism: Bartonella massiliensis (assembly GCF_902150025.1). Classification (GTDB taxonomy): domain Bacteria; phylum Pseudomonadota; class Alphaproteobacteria; order Rhizobiales; family Rhizobiaceae; genus Bartonella; species Bartonella massiliensis. The sequence continues at coordinate 36,371 of NZ_CABFVS010000024.1, read as the reverse complement.
TCAATTACGCTTACGTGATCTTGCCGGCTTAATTGTGATTGATTTTATCGACATGCTTGAAGAACGCAATGTGCGACTGGTCGAAAAAAAATTAAAAGATTGTTTAAAAAACGATCGTGCTCGTATTCAAGTTGGTCATATTTCACACTTTGGCCTTTTAGAAATGAGTCGTCAACGTATTCGCATATCAGTTTTAGAAAGTACAACACAGCCCTGCCCCCATTGCGCGGGAACAGGAAATATACGTTCTGAATCATCAATTGCTTTACATGTCATGCGCTCAATTGAAGAATATCTTCTTCACAATTCGCAATATAATATTATTGTGCGCACACCCGTCGCAACAGCGCTTTATGTGTTAAATCATAAGCGCAATATTCTTGTTAATTTAGAAGCTCGCTTTAAACTTAATATTAGTATTGAAGCAGATGATAGTATTGGAACGCAACATCTTATCATTTCTAAAGGTACAATAGCACAGAGCATGTCTCAATCTTCATTGGAAGATGATAATAAGCAAGAAATTGAAGATTCTATTTTCATAAAGAGACAATCTGTTGAAAACTCCTCTCCTATTGAAACGAACAAAAAGCGCCAGCGCAAAAATCATCATGATGAAGTTACTGATCATTCTCTCTCCATCGTTCATAAAAAAGATGATACGTTGAGTAATGATTCTTATCGTCGAGGACGCCGCCGAGGACGTCGAGGTGGTCGACGTAATCAAGATAATAGTTCTTATCAGATGCGCATTCCTTACGCAGAACCAGTAGGGGATTTTGCTAAACAGGCTTTAGCAGAAATTAAAGCAGAACATCGCAAACGTCGTGTTCCATCTTCTCAACTTGAAGAAATGAAAAATGATACACAAGCTCTCAATATACAACAGCAAGATGAAGCGACAAAAGTTGATACAAGTGTTAAACCCAAAAAACGTAAAACACGTTCTTCAAAAGCGGTAGAAAATAATCGTTCTCTAGAGAATGATCAAAATACTGCAGGACAAAAATCTTTTGAAGAAAAGCCTAAAACCCGTTTGATACGCAAAACTAAAACAAAAAAAGAAGATAAATCCATTGATGTAGAGGATAAAATTCTTGAAAACAGTAAAAAATCAACACGGAAAACACGCAAAAAATCATCCTCTAAAGAGACAACACAAAAAACTTTAGAGAAAGAAACAGTCATGGAACTGGAGAAAGTTATCGAATCCTCTCCTTCCCCAATTGAAGAAATAATTAACCAACCCGTTGTTATCTCATCAACACCTAATGATGTTCCCAAAACTGAGCGTGTTGGTTGGTGGAAACGCAGAACTCTTACAAAAAATTAAGAATAAAAAAAACCGCCACAGAAAACTGTGGCGGTTAAATTAAATAAGAAACTATAGAAAAAATTTAATTAATTCCATGGCACCGTGTGTCTTACTTTTGTTTTGCCTTTTCCTGCTCAGCCCGCATACGCTCTTCAATTTCTTTTTGCTTTGATTGAATGGCTTGCTGCAGCTTTATTTGCTCTTGTTGAAAATCTTTTTCCTCCATACCAGGACCGGTATACGCAGCTGTAAATCCATTAAGAGAAAATTCAATAGGATTAACTGAACCACGGAAATTAACAGTGGTTACAACCATTTTTGTACCGCTTTTCATGGCTGCGATAAGCTTATTATCTAAGACATCATTGGCAATACAACTTGGTCCATTACAAATGATATAAGGAATTTTTTTAGAGAAGTCGTCACCAATTTTAATGAGAACACCTTCTGGCAAAAAACGACCTGTAGGCACTTGAATACCTATACGTTTTTCATTTTGCTTCCCTTTTATTTCAACAATATTAAAAGCCGTTAAAGGTTGTCCGGTATTCGATAACACCGTATTCATTGTATTACAAATATCAACATCATGCTGCTTACTGCAAACTTTGTACCAACCTTGCGATAAAGTTTGCGCATTTGCAGAAATACTAGCTATAAGAAAAAGGGCAGCGGCTCCAACGAATACTGAAACAGCAGAATAAACATTTTTATGCGACATGATTAAGTTAATCCTTTCAACGCGCTTTTAAGTAATTTCAAAAAAATATTAAATATAATTCCAACTTAAATTTATTAAATTATACTTATTTTTATAAGTTTTACTTCAATATAAAAAAAAAAGTCAAATTTAGAGAAAAAACTACGACGTGCGTTTTAATTTTATACACCGATATAGCATTCCCCTCTTCATCACACCCGTGTTTGACGCAATCTTATCCATAAAACACTTCTGTGCATTGGCGCTAAGATTACACAAACGAATCAATATTGCAATATTAATTACAACAAACTTTTATGCTATTCTAAAAGTTTACGAATTTACACTTAATGCTTCTTGAGCTATGTTGTAGAGCTTTAGCACCCAATATTACAATGCACAAAGCTTCAAAATATCGAATAAACTTTACTGTTTTTATTATCTATTTTGCGATCCACGAAAATAAAGTCATTTATGATGTTATTGAAACATTTGATGGATTAAAGCTGCTAATTATCTGAAACTTCCAAACAACAGAAAGAAAACTTTTTGCTAAAGGACTGCTTTCTGCCTTTGTTTATAAAACAATGATCATACATCTTGGTCATAAAGCATATTTACCGTCTTCTCGCTAAAAAAGTGAAATCAAATGATAAAGTGTATGTGGTTTATCTTTTTTCTTAATTCAAAGACATATTTTTTGCTGAAAAATCAAGAATAATTGAAATCTTTTCAATTTATAACAAACCTATCCTTAAAGATGGAAAATTGTCTGAAAAATTTAGAAAAACCTTTTCACTCCAAAACTTATAGGCTTTTACTTCTTTTAGAAAGTTCAAGGTATTGATTTATAATGGTAATTCACTGTTTTATATGTTAAATGAGAGTCTCAAATAACGTAAGCTTCTTTCATTTCAAATCTCTTTATCTTGAATCAATAAAAATCATCCCCTTGCACGTTAAAAATGGAATGAGTGTGTGGATCAAATTTGTATAAGAAAAGACTGAAAATGGCTTTTCATGAACCGTCTTACGCGCCAAGAGATGTCGCAACACTCAAAGGCTGGCATAAGTGTGTGATGGTGCTGGTTTATTATCCATAAGCATAAAGATGGGAGTGCTCAATGGATTTTATATTATTCCAAGGGGGCTTTACCGTTATACCATTCACGGGCGTCGTCGTGAAATGGGTGCAGTGTACGCTTTGAGAGATGCCTTTTTAAAACAAGCCCGTGAATTTATCAACCAATGGCGTTCTGTTTTACGTGAGCATCGTAAGCCCATTAAAGAACGCAACAAAAAAAGCGTGAAGCAATAAGCAATCTCCATTATTAAAAAAACATTGCTCTAGATGCTTTTGAAAGTCGGAAAGCTGAACTAAAAGGTGATGGTAAAAATGGGAATTGTTTTTTACCATTATACCTTCATGTTCTCCCTAAATTAGATTGTGTTCCCGTTTCAGAGATTACACAAACAGAAATACGCAATACGCTTTCTCCCATTTGGCATACAAAAGCAGGAACTGTTCAGACAGTATTGATATGTCTTAATCTTTGTCTCAAACATGCGGCTACCTTGAGATTGGATGTTGATTTACAAGCAAACAAGGGAGTCTGGAAAGCTACAGTGTTAACCCATAAATGGTCGGACTGATATACACGATGAGTACCGGTTCCCATCTCATTTAAACCAATCAATAAAATAGCAATGTCCCCAGAAGGTGGATAATGACCATAAAGCGTGAGCAAGCGTTCAAGAATACTGGTCTCAACAAGACCAACGCCCAAAATAGCAACTGTAGAATGCATCACACTGTCTCCCCCTTATAAGAATAATTCAACGTCCCCCCCCAATGTTTTAACAATAGCTTCATCAATTTTTTAACATTTTAGTGAAACATGCAGATTTATAAAATGCCCCCTTTTACAAAAAAATACTGACCAATTCCAGCAGCTGCAAAGAGCGTTACAGCACCGCATATAACGAAAATGCAATGGTATGTGAACCAAATTGTAGAAAATTTGCCAAGAGAGGTCCTAACATTTGGCCAAAACTGTAAGTTAAAATCGCCAGACCAAGAAAATTCATACCAAACGATGCATGTAAACGCTTAGCTAATGGCATAACCAAAGATGTTTTCTCCATAAAGGGTAAATCCCCCTATGCAACCAAGAGCGATCAGGATAAGAGATTGACTGAAGAGTATTAGCAATAAGCACTCTCCCTAAACAAGAACGTTAAACATGAGATAACGTAATACGTCCTCACCGATCTGTACCATAATCAAATGGAAAAACTAAGAATAATAGCCATTCCAATCAGTAACCATAAATGTTTAGCGAATAGATGGAAATGAAATGTTTTTGCCATTAAAGGAAAATATGTTGCGACAATGATATAACTGATCCCAGCACCCCCATAAAGCAGTGCCAGTTCCCAACAAACATCAACAATATTTTCATTTGGCAATAACGTGTAAAAAATTGCTCTCATCAACATAACATGGAAACAAAATAAACAACAAAAACAAAAATATAAAAGATATGCAACTAACCTTAAGCCAAAATACTTTGCGCATTCAGCGACTTTCCCAAAGCAATATTAACATACTCATTGCCCAGTAAAACACCTACGCCCACACCTGTATAAAGCCAAGCCATACCCGCTACATTGTAATTATGTTGCATAATCTCGTGTAATAGCCCCCCAAACATCATTGCTGCCCCCGCAATACCAACAGCAAAGCAAATTAAAATAACCAAATCAAAATTTGTTATGAATGCCATAGCGTCAATAAGCGCACTCGTCATTATAGCTACACCCAATAATATGCAAAGAACAAAGGATATCTTTTAAACTCTGCCAAACGGAAAAAACATACTCCCAACTTAAATAGCTACCATCGTTAGCGCTGACTATATAAAAAAGTTGATGAAATTAAACAATCCTTCATCCAACATAACTGACAATACCGGTTGTATAGAAAAAACACCATCCCCCCCATTCCTAAGGTCATAATAACCAAAAAAACACAGGAGTTTTAAAATAATTAAAACCTTAATGATTATCCTTTCTCCCCATTACTCTCATCCTCTTAACTAGCCTCCCTTCTATATGCATTCTCTTTCATTGTAACAGTGCTTATCTTAGAGGAGAAAAGAAGATCACCTGAGCCAACAGAGCAATTAGCAACTCATTGTCAACATCAATGGATGCGTTAAGTCTCTTTCCTGTGTTGTATACCCTACATATATAGCCAAACTTCTTACATTTTTTTTATTTTAACAATATAATTGGCACATTATTTAATAATATATGATAATATTAAAAATAAGACAAAGACTTCCTTTGAATATATTCAAACCTATAGAAAATAAATTAAGCAAGCAGCTCAAACGCATCAAACGGATAAACACTCAATATACTCCACCGAATATACTTAAGTATCATAGACTAAAATGCGATCACTTTTCTTTGGCTCTTCACCTCTTTTTATTTAAAAGTTACGATTGGATTATATAAATACTCTTTAGAATAACATTCACTTCGAGATCTCCTACAAAGAATAAAATTCTTTCTCATCTCACTTAATAAAAAAGCGCATGTAAAACTATCCTTGTGTGTACCGGCTTAAAAGGAAGATACTGTATGCTATATCTCGTTATATGATAAAATGACCTTTGTATAATAAAGTAAATCTAACTAATATAGGCTTTATTTTAGTCTCAAAAGTGAAACGTAAAAACGCATGTTAAAAGCTATAGCTCAAATGAATGAATGGTATAAAAACTTACCTCTGAATATTCAGGAAAGATGTTGTTTACACAATGATATCTTTCTTGTACAAAAAATAAAAAATTGGGGGGGCTCCTATGATTAATAATATTTACTGTGTTGGACGTAATTATGTTGAACATGCTTATGAATTGGGAAATGCTGTTGAAGATGAACCCGTTATCTTTAGCAAGCCCAACAGTTCACTCGTCTTAGAAAATCAAATTAATCTCCCTAATTTTTCTAAAGAAATTCATTTCGAAACTGAAATTGTGCTTAGAATCTCAAAGGATACTTTTATGGTTAATGAGATAGAAGCTAAAAAATGTTACGATGCCGTAGCAATAGGTCTTGATCTAACCGCTAGAGATTTACAAACAAAGTTAAAAGAAAAAAAGCTTCCTTGGCTTTTGTCTAAAGGATTTAAAGGAGCCGCATACGTCTCTGACTTCATAAACAAACAAAAAATAAATAATCCAATAACCTTTGAAATGAAACTGAATGGTGAAACGAGGCAAGTTGGCAATACGAAAAATATGATTTTTAGCTTTGAGAAAATAATTTCTTTTTTGAGCAGCTACATTCAGTTAAAGAGTGAAGATATCATATATACAGGCACGCCACAAGGAGTGGGTAAACTGTCTCCATTTGATGAAATAGAATTATATCTCGAAAATACTTTAATTTCAGAAATAAAGGTGTATTAGATCATCAAATACTAATCTTTGTCATACCTTATTATTGCATTATGTTATTTAGGATAAACATATAATTTATAAGAATAGCATTATTATTTCTATAACAACTCAAGACGCTAAAAAGCTAAAAATTCATATAATATAATTTTTTTATCAACTCATTTATATTAAAAATTTTAAAATACTTTTTACTGAGAAAATACATCCTATATAATATATAAAATGGCTGTGGAGATATTTTTATGTTTAATTTACAAATTGCTTCAACTGTATTTTCTTACCCTTCAATTAAAATGTTAAGACAATTTTCAATCACTTTTTTCTTGGCACTTTTTATACCATTTTTAAGTGGCTGCGGATTTAATACAATACCAACAAATGAAGAAAAAGCACAAGCTGCATGGGGTGAAGTGCTCAATCAATATCAACGCCGTGCAGATCTCATTCCTAATCTCGTAGAAACAGTTAAAGCTTACGCAGCTCATGAACAAGCTGTTTTTACAAATGTCATTGAAGCACGCGCCAAAGCAACGCAAGTCAATATTAATGCTGATATGTTGAATAATCCAGAAGTAATAAAGCAATATCTTAACAATCAAGCCAATTTATCAAGCGCACTTTCACGGCTTATGGCTGTTGTTGAAAACTATCCGGATCTTAAAGCAAATCAAAACTTTCTTGCTCTTCAATCACAACTAGAAGGAACTGAAAACCGTATCTCTGTTGCGCGCCGTGACTATATCGAAACAGTCCGTGCCTATAATACAGCACTCAAAACAATGCCAACAATGATTTGGGCTAAATTATGGTTTCGTGATGCTAAACCTATGCCAACTTTTACCATCGATGCGGATAGCCAACAAACACCAAAGGTTAATTTTAATTAATGAAGCTATTTCAACATTCCATAAAACGTCATATTTTTGTACGTTTATGGATTTCTTTGAGCATTCTCTATCTGATCATCTCATTTTGGGATGTCACTTGCGCGCACACGAAGTTTCCTCCCTTAATCGGCTATATCAACGATATGGCTCATTTACTCGATCATACAACAAAGAGAAATTTAACGGAAAAGCTCGCTACACTCGAGAAAAAAACAGGAGATCAAATTGTTCTTGTAACGCTCCCTACTCTTTCAGGCAATGATATAGAGACATACAGCAACTCCCTTTTTCGCACATGGAAGTTAGGTCAAAAACAGATCAATAACGGCGTATTAATCGTCATTGCACCCAATGAACGTGAAGCACGTATTGAAGTAGGCTATGGTCTGGAGGGAGAACTAACAGATGCCATTTCCTCTGTCATCATTCATAGCTTCATGATTCCTAATTTTCGTGAAGGGAATTATCAAAAAGGAATTGTCGAAGCCATTCATGCAATTATCAAAGTGATCACACAAAGTGATGCTGATTTTTCTTTTCGAATCAATCAAAAAGCTAAAGCTGTTGAAGAACAACGTAAACAAGCTGAAAAAGAAGAAATGATTATAAATACAATCATGTTTCTCATTCTCTTTATCATCTTTGGTTTACCCCTCCTTGCTATGATTTTTGGTAAAAAAGTAGGTCCACAAAAGTATCTTTGGATGGGATTTATCTTCACACCTTGGTTTTTAAATTTAAATGCAAGTGGCAGAGGCTATGGCGGAATCTTTGGTGGACATTCAGGAGGGGGAGGATTTAGAGGTGGTGGTGGATCATCAGGTGGTGGTGGTGCAACAGGAAAGTGGTAAAATAAATATAATAAATTTTTTAAATAAAATTCATTGTACTTCTCATAAATTGTCTCTTAATCTTAGGTTCTTATTATTTTTTTAAATTATAATACAAACTTAAATATTAAGATAAATATTGCCAATGACATTTGAATTGAAACATAGCGATCGTAATCACTTATCACATCATTTTAATGCAATTCTAGGAAATCCACCCGTTGAATGGAAAATAAGTGATCAGTTGGTCGAGTATCCTGAAGCGCTGCATTATATGCAAGAACGTGTAGAAAAAATTCTTGCAAAAACTGCTCATGAACAAGTTTGGCTTCTTGAGCACCCTTCCCTTTATACAGCGGGTACGAGTGCAGATAAAAAAGATCTTTTATCACCTCATTTATTCCCTGTATATGAAGCAGGACGTGGAGGTGAGTTTACATATCATGGTCCAGGACAGCGTATTGCTTATATTATGCTTGATCTTAAACGCCGCAAACAAGATATTCGTGCTTTCATTAGTGCAATAGAAGAATGGATCATACAGATGCTTGCAAACTTTAATATTAAAGGTGAACGCAGAGAAGATCGCGTTGGTGTCTGGGTTAGACAGTCTCATTGCTCATCAAAACAAAGTGATCTTTCTTCTGAAGATAAAATTGCGGCTATTGGTATTCGCGTGCGCAAATGGGTAAGTTTTCATGGCGTTTCTATCAATGTTAATCCTAATTTAGCCCATTATTCAGGAATTGTTCCTTGTGGAATTACAAACCACGGTGTAACCAGCCTGCTTGAGTTAGGGTGTTCTGTAACAATGCATGATATTGATATTGCTCTCAAACAGGCTTTTGAACAAATTTTTGGTCCAACAATTGATGTTTCCTAAGTTCATTGATTTTTAAATAAAAAACAGGCATAAAACTTATTTTAATGAAGATTATATTTTATGAGGTAGATAGTTAAACGCTATGAGCGATAACAACAAGGATCTTTTTAGTATTTTAAATAAAGCCCAATCTCGGGTAAATACAAAAGAAAGTACTCTGCAATCTCCAACAAAATCAAAAGCGATGATTTTAAAAAAAAGTGCGAAAGAGACGCAAGAAGATGACTATGATGACTATAATGCCCTCTCTATTCGTGTACTTGAGGGTTTAGAGCCTGTACGTTTACGCCCTGGAATGTATATTGGTGGAACAGACAGTAAAGCACTTCATCATTTATTTGCCGAAATTATTGATAATGCGATGGATGAAGCTGTTGCGGGTTATGCAGACTCCATTGAGGTTTCATTAGAGAGGAACGGTTATATAACCGTTACAGATAATGGACGTGGTATTCCTGTTGAAAATCATCCCCAAATGCCAGATAAATCGACTCTTGAAGTTATTATGACACAACTCCACTCAGGTGGAAAATTTGATGGAAAAGCTTATCAAACTGCGGGCGGACTTCATGGTGTAGGAATTTCCGTCGTCAATGCTCTTTCAGATGATATGGAAGTCGAAGTAGCACGGGAACGAAAACTTTATCGACAACGCTTCTCACGGGGTATCCCTCAATCTGAATTGGAAGATTTAGGAGATATTTATAATCGCCGTGGTACGCGCGTTCGTTTTCATCCTGACCATGAAATTTTTGGTGAAAAAGTAGCTTTTGATCCAGAAAAAATTTATAAGATGGCGCGCTCCAAAGCCTATCTTTTTGGCGGTGTAAAAATTCGCTGGACTTGTGATCCCGTCATACTTGAAGGCGTAAAAAACATTCCTGAAAAAGCGGTTTTTCATTTTCCCAATGGGCTTAAAGACTATTTACTTGCATCACTAAAAGATGAATATCGCGTAACGTCAGAAATTTTTTCTGGCAAAACACAACAAAATAATGGTCATGGCTGTGTTGAATGGGCTATCGCTTGGCATGGTGGTGATCCTTGTGTCCAATCTTACTGCAATACTATTCCCACTGGAGAAGGGGGAACGCACGAAACTGGACTGCGTCAAGCTCTTTTACGCGGATTGAAGTCCTACGCTGAGTTAATAGGAAACAAGCGTGCAGCAATCATTACATCTGATGATATTATGATTTCAACAGCCGCAATACTTTCTGTCTTTATCAGTAACCCTGAGTTTGTTGGACAAACAAAAGATCGATTAGCAACCATTGAAGCCCAACGTATTGTTGAAAGTGCAATCCGCGATCCTTTTGATCATTGGTTGGCAAACTCCCCCCAAGAAGCAACAAAACTTCTCGATTGGGTTATTGAACGTGCTGAAGAACGTGTTAGACGACGTCAAGATAGAGAAATAAGTCGAAAAACGGCTGTCCGTAAATTACGTCTGCCCGGTAAACTTGCAGATTGTAGCCAAAACCATGCTGCGGGTGCTGAATTATTCATTGTTGAAGGAGATTCTGCGGGAGGGTCAGCCAAACAAGCAAGAAATAGAGCAAACCAAGCAATTTTACCTCTTCGTGGCAAAATCCTCAATGTCGCCAGTGCTGCCCATGAAAAAATGAACTCAAGCCAAACAATTAGCGATCTTATCCTTGCTCTTGGCTGTGGAACACGCTCTAAATATCGTGAAAAAGATCTCAGATATGAACGTATTATCATCATGACAGATGCTGATGTTGACGGTGCTCATATTGCGTCACTGCTCATTACCTTCTTCTTTCAAGAAATGCCTGACCTTATTCATCAAGGGCATTTATATCTTGCCGTTCCTCCCCTTTACAGAATATCACAAGGAGGAAAAGTTGCTTACGCACGCGATGACATCCATAAGGATGAATTGCTCAAAACTGAATTTACAGGAAAAGCTAAAATTGAAATCGGGCGTTTCAAAGGACTGGGTGAAATGCGTGCAGAACAACTTAAAGAAACAACAATGCATCCTCAAAAGCGTACATTGCTGCGTGTTTCTATTGATAGCGTGGAAATGCAAGAAACAAAAAAAACTGTAGAAAGTCTCATGGGAACAAAAGCAGAAGCACGATTTCGTTTCATACAAGAAAATTCCACTTTTGCTTCTAATTTAGACATTTAATATCAAAAATGTCTCTTTTAAATCACTGCAGCAGCATCAATCACGCGCAGCTGCGGATTGATCGTTCCATTCCAATAATTCAAACTAAGATGACCTGCTAAATGAATCATTTCACCAATATTTCTCGATAAAAAATCACCAAGCACTGTCCCTACAGCACGAAAAGCTATTCCTTGCAGTTTTTTGCCTTCCACATTAGATACAATGAGACGAAGATGTCCTTTACCAACTTCAGATAGGTTCATTAATCGATGAGAGGGAAGAACAAAAACAGGGGTTGCATTCCCTGTCCCAAAAGGACCCGCCTTTTCAAGCAACTCAAATAGTTCTTGACTGACACCAGAAGCAGAAAGAGAACCATCGATACTAAGAGACTTGTTTGTCCGCAACTGTGAGACCATCCCAGCGACTTTTTCTTCTAGCCATTTTTGAAAAACTTCAATTTTTGTTGATTGAATTGTAATTCCTGCTGCCATACCATGTCCCCCTCCTTTTTCTAATAAATTGAGTGTAACAGCTTCACGAACGAGTGCACCTAAATCTATGCCATGAATTGAGCGTCCCGATCCCACACCACTTCCATCTTCTTTCAAAGCAATAGCAAAAACAGGACAAAAAAAACGCTCTTTAAGGCGAGATGCAAGAATACCAATAATCCCTGGATGCCATTCTTGATGAGAAATGACAAGTGACAATGGTGTTTCTTGATCTTTATAAAGAGAAGCAATATAAGATTCCGCCTGTAGTAATTGAATATTCTCCATTTCTTGGCGCTCTTGATTAAGCTGATCTAATTGTTCTGCTATTCTGTCCGCTTCATCTTTATTCTCACAACTCAGCAAACGCGCTCCCAGAGCTTGGTCGCCAATGCGCCCTCCTGCATTAATTCTAGGACCTAACAAAAAACCTAAATGAAAACTATTAAGTGGCTCCCCTATTCGTGCAATCTTTGTTAAAGCTGCTATTCCTAGATTATGCATAGAACGAGCAACTTGAAGTCCTTTAATCACAAAAGCACGGTTAACACCTTGTAATGGAACGACATCACATATGGTTGCCAATGCAACAAGATCAAGCATACTGAGAAGATCCGGCAGCAGCCCTTTGAATTGTTTTTTCCGCAGCAAATGATGAACCCACGCTAACGTAATAAAGACAACGCCTGCGGCACATAAATGCCCTTGTCCAGAAAAATCATCAGGGCGATTAGGATTGACAAGAGCAACGGCTTCTTGATGAACCTCTGACATTTGATGATGATCTAAAATCACAACATCAGCACCTGCAAGCCTCGCTGCTCTTACGGCATCTGGACTGTTTGCACCACAATCAACAGTAATAATTAAACGAGCGCCTTCTTGAACGAGCATTCTCATGGCTTGTTCATTCGGCCCATAGCCTTCAACAATACGATCAGGAATATAAATTTTTACTTCAACTCCAAAATAACGAAAAAATCGCGCTATGAGTGCTGATGAACAAGCACCATCAACATCATAATCACCAAAAACTGCAACCTGTTCTTGATTGAGAAGAGCCTTAACAATGCGCTCTGCTGCGCATTGCATATCGACAAAACTTTCTGGATCAGGCATAAGTGTGCGCAGTGTTGGATTAATAAAAGCAACCGCTTCAGCTTCATCGACATCTCTTGCTGAAAGGACTCGTGCTAACTGATCTGGGAAACCAAACTTTTGAGCAATAGCGCGCGCATTATTGATCCCTTGACGATCAAGGGCATCTCGCCAAGCCTGACCACAAGCAGAAGATTCAACATTGAGAAAATAACGAGATGACTGCATTATTATTTATATTATAATGGAGATCGATAAAATACAATCATGCGTTAAAGATAAAATAACCCTTTGCAACATTCATTCTCAATAAAATGGACATAGGCACCTTTCCATATAAGGTATCATAATACCCCGTTTATAAAGTACTGTTTTATAAAGTTTTTATTTTCTCTTGACGTTAAACAAAAGACATTATATCAGAGTAGACAAGACGCGTTAAATATTTTCGCTGTGATAACAATTTTCAACGCAAAAATCAAAATGCCCTCGTAGTACAAGGGCTTTAATAAAGGATACTTCTATGGCAACTTTTTCACAAAAGCCAACTGAAGTGGTAAAAAAATGGGTTATTATTGACGCAGAAAACCTTGTTTTGGGTCGTCTTGCCACATTCGTTGCGAATCGCTTACGTGGTAAACATAAAGCCACATTCACGCCACATGTTGATGATGGTGACAACGTTATTGTCATCAATGCCGATAAAATAGCTCTTACCGGCAAAAAATATACAGATAAAAAATATTATTGGCATACCGGCTATATTGGTGGAATCAAAGAACGTACAGCGCGTCAGCTCCTTGAAGGACGTTTTCCCGAACGCGTTGTTGAAAAAGCTGTAGAACGCATGATTCCGCGCGGTCCCCTAGGTCGCCGTCAACTGAAGAATCTCCGTGTTTATGCTGGAAACCAACATCCACATGAAGCACAGCAGCCAGAGTCTCTTGACGTTGGTGCTTTAAACCGCAAAAACAAAAGGATTGCTTGATTATGGCCGAAATTAATTCTCTTGCTGAGCTTAGTGTCGTAACAAACACTGTGGAAGCTCATGAAAATATTGCTCCTGTTCATGTACAAAAGCTTGACTCACAAGGGCGTGCCTATGCAACAGGAAAACGTAAAGATGCTGTTGCTCGCGTATGGATTAAACCAGGTTCTGGAAAAATTACCATTAACAACAAAGAATTTGACAAATATTTTGCGCGCCCTGTTTTAAGAATGATTCTTCGTCAACCAATTGTTGCAACAAATAGGGATACCCAATTTGATATTATTGCAACCGTTGCAGGTGGTGGTCTTTCTGGACAAGCTGGTGCAGTACGCCATGGTATTTCAAAAGCTTTAAATTATTACGAACCAGAACTTCGCCCAATTTTGAAAAAAGGGGGGTTCCTTACCCGCGATAGTCGTGTTGTTGAACGTAAAAAGTACGGTAAAGCAAAAGCGCGTCGTTCTTTCCAATTTTCAAAACGTTAATTACAGTTTTTGTACAATATTTTATACAATATATAGGGCCCCGTTTTCATCGGGGCTTTTTTTCACCCTGCTAAAACAAGACGTTTAGATAAATATAGGAACAAACTATACCGATTAGAAGAAAACAAAAATGCAAAACAACCGCTTCTCTTAAGACAAAAACTAAGAAATATAGATCCAAAAAATAAAAACTTCATTTCAATTTTGAAAGTCTATTTTGGTAACTTAAATATACCAACGCGCTAAAATAGAAAAATGTTTTGCACGATAACTTTAGTGATCTTATTAGACTTTTCAATGTTTTTTATATCATTTCTTGACAAAACTTTAGTCCACAAAATGTTTTACCATTGTAATAAAATGAGGAACGGAAATGGGCTTTGACATATATTCTTCACATCCACTAGCACGAATTCGTTCTTCATCTCCCTTCATAGCAAAGGCTGTTACAGCAACAACAGGGATTGATCTCAGTTCCTTATCTTCTTTTAATTGTTTAATAACATCTATTCCAGAGACTTCCGGCAACTGAATATCCACAAGGATAAGAGATGGCATCGATGAACGTGCCAAATCTAATGCCATAAGACCATTACGTGTTTCAACGGTTTCATAGCCACTCGCTTCTACAAGATCACGAAATAACTTCATATTAAGCTCATTATCTTCCACGATCATGACTTTTTTTGGCATTCGTATAACTCCACCCTTCTCAGATAAAATCGAGAAATTGAACTGAATCCATATCCTCTTTGCTTAAGATAAAATGATTAAAAAAATTGTAAACCACAAAGAGACTAAAAGCTTCCAATAAAAGCCTTTTTTGCAAATATTTGTAAGACGTATCACTATGCTTTTCAGTTCATCAAAATAAAATTCACAATAACCATCAGATTGTATGACCCTATATTTTTTTAATGGATACGCACAGCTTAAGGATATCTCAATAACGGATATATCAATAAAAGCATATGCATTTCATCATAAAAAAATATATAAACTACAAACGAGCTCAAATGCGTATTTTGAAAAGAAAAAAATTTTACTACCTTTAAAAAGCAGCTGATTATTTAATAATTTAATGCACTCTATACTACCATCCAGAAAATAATATATTAATGATATAAAAGGATAAATTTATTAATATCATTAAAAGTAAAAAATACATAAACTATGATGTCTAATCACGGTTTATTTAATATAAAACATTCAATAATAAAACAATTTAAAATTCATCAAGAACTAAGAACCCATACGCTATAACTAAAAGCATCTAATGTTCTTCCACCTGTCGCTCTTTTAGGACTCGACGGCTTTCTAGTAAAGAAATATACAAGATATGCGATTAGACCCAAAATCGCTGCCTCCATTTCTATAAAACCCGCTACTTTTTGAGCATCTTATCAACGTTTTTTCCTGAAAATTGACTAATAATTGCCTTTAAAAGGCTAATGACTCCAATAATTGCATTAACAGCTTTAATAACTTTATTTTCTTTTATCTTACGTACTAAGGAAGTTTCTATTACTGAGCCGTATAAATCCAAAACTAGGACCAACACTTACAACGACTACACCACTGAGTAGCCCTCTCTTCCACCTCACAGAAAACCATTAATGCTCATGTCATAACCATATAATCACCCACATCACAACTTGTCAGAGTGAAATCAATTCGATAAATATGAACGACTACTTAAATCATGTGATGAGCTTGAAAGCCCCCTTTTATTCGACTTTATTTAACACATTATAGTGATACAGTTAAAATGCTTGGTATACGTTTTAGATAATTATCAAATATAACTTTAAAATAATATCAAGAAAAACACTATATATGATATAAGTAATAATACTGTTAAAATATGATATACTAAGCTCTCTTTTTCTTAATAAACTCAAATGAATCATTCACAAGAGAAGTGACTATTCTTCTCTTGGTTTACAAAAAAACACTAGAAATATATTTATTATATTGTTGAACTCAATTACATTGCTATTGTTTCACACCGGACTAATTTGGTTCATCCTTTCGTTTTTCACGTGATTATTGACTAAAGCTTTCCCTTTCAGCCTGCTAAAAGTCTCTATATAACCTTGTCTTGCTAATTGCTATCATGGTGTTTAGTAAATCTTTTAATACTCTATCGGATTATTTGAGCGCTTTATTCAGTTAATTTTCGGATTTTTTAAGAAAAAATTCACCCACGTAACAATATATTCAATGCACCAACAAAATTTTCACTATTTTACTATAACGACACTCGATACATGTAAAAAACACCCATTTTTGCTAATTTTCTAGCATTATAACCGTAAAAAAGCAAATCAGACACCCATCTTATGAAGTGGTATTATACCCTATCTCACCATTGGTTTTCGCCATCAAACTGTTATCTAAATTCAAAGATAAATTGCTCTAAATCAAGTCGTTTAAATTTCTAATTCCTGTTTCACATCCCTTACTAGCGGCTGTGAGAACATGCCAATATTATTCGCCAATATATCTCATAAAAAACATCCATAAACACATTTTTCTGTCTCATACAACCAGCATCAATAACAATATTTTACGGCACAATAGAATTATTCATTCAATTTTTTTATTTTTATAATCATGCCAACTCTCATCTCATCCCCCTAATCCGTTAAATTTACGAATTGTTTTTTTATAGGCCATAAAAGTCATGGCAATGGAAAGAAAAGCGCTCAATAAAAGATAGCCGATATGCCATTCGTTTTTACCAAGCAACAGGGACACAGGCAAGGAAGAAGAAAAAACTAGAGGTAGCAAAAACAACAGCCATTTCACAAAATTTAAGGGATAAATTGCTATGGGGATAAAGGAAAGTTGGTAAAGCATTGCATGAAAATAGGCAACGAGCATCTTACGGCTAGTGATGAATGTTATAAAGTTGAACATCATGAAAAAACATAAATTGACGATAAAAACACAAACGACTGCAACAATAAAGAAAAGCCATTTCAGCTTTATCTCTGACATATCTGGTAGCGAGACAAATGCATATGCACTCATATAAACAATAAAGAGCTTGATCAGATAAAGAGGTTTGCACCAGCCAAACAGGATTAACAGCCAAACTGAAACCGGCTTTGTCAGATATCCATCAATTTTACCCTCTGCAACTTTTTCAAAAAATGTTTCAATAGAACTGGTAAAAATATTCAAAAATATCCCAAGTAAAATGAAGACAACAAAAATAAGATGAATTTCATCTCTACTATAGTTTCCAATGTTTCCTGAAAAGCGAGAGATTTTATCAATAAAGATAAATTGCATAAAATAATAGCATAGAGAAAGAATAAATTCTCCCGTGAAATTTTTACCGTAAACAATTTGTCGGCGCATATTCATGCTGATAAAGTAAAGGATTGTTTTCACTTCATCCCCCCGCTCCATGATAGGCTTTCATCCCTTTTTTCCAAACAATCTGAATGAAGAATAAAAGACACAAAATATAAAAAACACTACCCAAAATAAATTGCTGAAATACCTTCACATCACGCATTGAAAGAAATTCGGCAGGAGCCGATATGGTGAAACGATAAGGATTAAACTGCATCAATGGAATGAGCCATGTTGGCCAAAAAGATGGGGGTAGAAGAGTACCACCTAAAAGTGCTGAACTGAGAATACTAAAAGAGAGCAAAATATTGTATTCAATTACCCAGAAACTCAATAAAGCAATGGCAAAGGAGAGGAAAAAACACAGCAATTGCGAGAAAACAAGAATGAGGAAAAGCAACAGAAAAGCGATAACAAATCCTAAAATATTCTCAAAGGATAAACTAAGCTTTACAGTAAAAACAGCCAGTAAGGGCAAGACATAGAGCACACTTTCACCCAAAAAAGTAAACAGCATTTGCATCATGTAACTAAATGGTTTGGTGAGATAAACTTCTAATTTCCCTTCTTTAACATGCTGAGAGAAGGATTGAATGATGCCATAACCATTATTTAAGCGTGAGAAAATTAAGGCAAAGGCATAATAATACATCATATCATGAAAGCCAAAACCGTTTATGCTGTTGTTCGTATCAGAAAAAAGGGCATTCCACAACAGAAGTTGAATGACAAAAGGTGATAGCGTCCCCATAACAACATCGGTAAAAAACATTGCCCTGTCACTGAGAATTGTGAGCAACCCATTTTTACGAAAGAGAAAGAGAGCAAAGCAATGGTTAGAGAAATTCTTTAAATTTAACACGGAGAATCTCTTCAAGTGAGGGAGTAGATACAGAGAAAGGACAGTTAATTTCTGTTGCGATTTTTCTTATGAAACGTGGCACATCTTCACGCGACAGTGAAATTTCTAATGTACACTTTTCATCATTAAAGTATTTTTCTTTTAAAGAAGTAGACGATTTTATTGCGAGTTCATCAATGTCTTTTATAAGCGTTGAAGCTGTTGGCAAATGTTCACAAAAAAGCGTTATTCTCACACTTGAGGGGATCATCTCTTTCAATGTATCAATATCGCCATGAAACTTCTTTTTTCCTTTATGCAAAAGAAGAATATCATCGACAAACCATCAATGTCTCCCATATCATGACTGGTGATGATATATCCCATACCTTGCTCTTTTTTGAGTTTTTTAAGCAGCTCCCTGATTTCATGTTTAGACGTAATATCAAGACCAATCGTTGGCTCATCAAGAAACAATAATTGAGGTCTAAAAGACAAATTAAATGCTAATTCGCTTTTTACTCTCTCACCAAGGCTTAACATACGCACAGGCTTATCCATGATATGCTCAATGTTCAAGAGCTCGGCAATTTCTTTAAGATCGCGGTTAAAAGAGCGCGCTTCAAGATCATATAAAGGACGAGCCATATCCAGACTGTAGCGTAAAGATAAATCCCACCATAAGCAATTTTTATGACCAAAGACAACACTGAGAGACTTAAACAAATTTTTTTGGCTTTATAAGGATGAAAACCTAGGACTGTAACATCACCCTCATCAGCAGCTTGTATGCCAGAAAGTATTTTAATCAATGTTGATTTACCCGCTCCGTTGGAACCAACGATTGCAAGTGCTTTCCCTGAAAAGAGAGTAAAACTGATCTCTTTCAGTACCTGATAATTTGAATAAGTAGGCCTAAAAAGAGAAACAACTTTGTTGGTAAAACCAGTGGCACTGTTTATGCTGCGGTATGTTTTTGAGACGTTATTAACGTCAATCAACAATGATCCCATCAATCACTCCTCATTTCAACTTATCCCCTCTTGGAATATTTTTATAATCTTTAAAGATTTGTTTTTTCACTGGAAAATGAACGTATTTAAGCTATCCTTAAAGCACTAAAAGCACCTGACGTTTTTTCTCCAATTTTTAGTATGGCATATTTTTTCAATATGATGAATTCACTTCAATGAAGCGTTAAGATACGAAAAACTTGTTTCCTCTTTTGTAAAAGATAATCTTTCAGATAAACTCAGTAAGCAAAAGAATAATTGATCATTGAAAAGAGCACTTTGCTAATAAGCTCTCTTTTTCATCAGTTCTCATTGTGTAAGCCAAGCGACAAACCGTACATCTATAATAAATAGATCAAACCACGCCAATAACAAAAAAGTCTCTTTGACAATAAGGTTCTTTTAAGAAGGTTTTTTCTTGAGCATTCCAGTAAAATGCCCCAATTATTCCTCATAAAAACAATCAAAAACTGCCATTACTTTTCAGTAAATATTCTTCAGATTTTATCTCATTCATCTCTCTCAACAGATACACCTCCCCAATATATGCCCCCCTTGTAAATAATTCAAAGGAGCAGCTTCATAAGCCAAAATTATAAAAAAATACGCCCTATACTAAAAATAACAATACAATCATATGAATAAAGAACTGTAGAAAGAAAATTTATGATATTTAAAAATTTATCGCTCAAAACCATCATTTTCTCATAGCGATTACTAAAATTCTCTTCAAATCATGCCCTATCTCTCTCAATCAAATTTATAGACAAAATTGATATCAATAAAAAAGAACAAATGAAGTTTTTTCATTCTATTTCAGCATCACGCTCACTAAAAGACAAAAGATTAAAACTTTGGACCATATGAGGTGGTAAAGGAGCAACGATATCCAATATGCCTCCTGAGGGATGAGGAATACGAATACGACGTGCATGAAGATGAAGACGGTTTTGAATTCCTCCTGGTAATGTCCAATTACTATCAGAAAAAAAATACTTTGAATCGCCAATGATAGGATGATCCATATGGGCAGCATGCACACGAAGCTGATGTGTTCTCCCCGTATAAGGTTCCATTTCAAGCCACGAAAGAGCCCGCCCTCGCGCATCTAAAACGCGATAGTAGGAAACCGCATGCTGTGAATCCGGTTCGCCATGTTCACAAACACGCATTTTATCACCTTGTGCCGTTATATCCTTAACCAACCACGTTGAAATTTTGTCCTGCTTTTTTTTAGGAACGCCCCGAACCAACGCCCAATAAGTCTTTTTTGTTTCCCTTGTTCTGAAAGCCGCTGTTAAAGCCTGCGCCGCTCCTCTTGACCGTGCAACAATAAGTACACCGGACGTCTCACGATCAAGACGATGAACTAAACGCGGCTTTTCACCTTTTTTATTGCGCCATACTTCAAGCATACTGTCTATATGACGTGTTAAACCAGAGCCTCCTTGTACAGCAAGACCTGCTGGTTTATTAAAAACAAAGATCTTTGGATCTTCATACAGCAGCATTTTTTTCAAAACAGCTTCATCATCCTGCCCACGAAGTGTTTTATCCGTTATTGGAAGACTTATCGTATCATCAAGAGGAAGAGGTGGAACACGAACAGACTGCCCTATACAAAGGCGCCTATCAGCTTTAACACGTCCACCATCAACCCGTATCTGACCAGAACGCAATAATTTTTGCAAAGCTCCAAACCCAAGCCCTGGATAATGCGCTTTAAACCAACGGTCTAAACGCATCCCATTTTCGTCTACGTCAACTTTTTTTATTTCTACACCTGCCATGAAAGTTCCCTTACCTGATAATTTTATTGATCTATTTTTGCACCTTGATAAACATAAAAATTCATATTCTCGTTGGCTTTATCACATCATATTACAATGAGTCTCCAAAATTGCCTTTTCTTAACGTTCAAATTTTATTAGCTAGAAATTGAAGTTATAAAAAACAACAACTTCTACGCTTAAACGCGAATGGAGATTTTTAATAGTGTCCTTATTCAAAACTTATGCACGTGTTCTCACTTACCTAAACAGAGAAAAAAAGGCATCTCTTTTAATCTGTACCGCTAATGTTATGTTAGCGATTATCACCATTGCAGAACCTATTTTATTTGGACTCGTTATTGATTCCATTACAGAAAAATCAGGGATCATCCCTACCCTTGCCATTTGGGTTTGTTTTGGTCTTTCCCATATTATCGCTTATGTCCTTGTGGCTCGTGGTGCAGACCGCTTAGCCCATAGACGTCGTTTAACGGTTTTAACAGAATCTTTTGAACGTATCATTGCCATGCCTTTAATGTGGCATCAACAACGTGGAACTTCTAACGCGCTCCATACACTTTTGCGCGCGATAGACGCCATGTCAAGCATATGGCTTGATTTTATGCGCCAACACCTTTCAACGCTTGTCGCCTTATTGGTTCTCATCCCCACAGCCTTTAGCATGAATTGGCGTCTTTCAACAGTCTTGGTTGTGCTTGCCATCATCTATGGATTAATTGCCCGTTTAGTGATGCGAAAAACAAAAGACGGACAAGCCGCTGTAGAATGTTACCATCATAATCTTTTTAAACATGTCAGTGATTCAATCTCTAATGTTTCCATTGTACAAAGTTATAACCGAATAAAAGAAGAAACTTCTATACTGCATCAGCATACAAATGACCTTCTTAAAGCACAAAATCCTGTTCTCAATTGGTGGGCGCTTGCCAGTGGCTTAAACCGAATGGCTTCAACAGTTTCAATCGTTTGTGTTCTTCTCCTTGGAGCTTTTTTTGTTGCAAGAGGTCAATTAAGAGTAGGTGAAGTCGTTGCTTTTGTTGGGTTTGCACAACTCATGATTAGCCGTCTAGATCAAATGAGCAATTTTATTAATTGTGCGATATCCTCACAAGCAAAACTGCAAGATTTTTTTGAAATGGAAGACTCAACCTTTCATAATAACGAACCACAAAATCTTCCTTCTCTCCAAAATGTTAAGGGTGCTATACAATTTCATCACGTTACCTATAAATTCCCAAATTCTTCTCAAGGTATTTTTGATATTTCCTTTGAGGTTGAAGCAGGACAAACTGTTGCGATTGTAGGACCAACAGGAGCTGGAAAAACAACATTAATCAATCTGCTGCAGCGCGTCTATGATCCTAGCTTTGGGCATATCTCCATTGATGGAATAAATATACGCTCGATCAATCGTGAATCTTTACGAAAATCTCTAGCGACAGTGTTTCAAGATGCGGGTCTTTTCAACCGCAGTATTCATGACAATATCTCAATAGGAAAAGCAAATGCAACAAACGAAGAACTTTATGAGGCAGCAAAAATAGCAGAAGCTCACGATTTTATTCTAAAAAAAGCTGATTGTTATAACACCATGGTAGGCGAACGAGGATCCCAATTATCAGGGGGAGAAAAACAGCGACTAGCAATTGCACGTGCTGTTTTAAAAAATGCCCCTATTCTCATTCTCGATGAAGCAACAAGCGCTCTTGATGTTGAAACTGAAGCACGTGTCAAAGAGGCTCTCGATTGCATAAGCCATAACCGCACTACTTTCATTATAGCACATCGCCTCTCAACAGTATGCAATGCTGATATGGTACTCTTTCTGGAACATGGTCACTTAATTGAAAAAGGAAGCTTTCAAGAATTGATCGATAAAGGAGGCCGTTTTTCTAAATTTTTAAAAGCAAGTGCTTTAACCATACAACCACCAGAAAGAGAGGGAGAAAATGAAAACGTCATCCCCTTACATGAAGCCATAGCGTCATAAAAATGATACGCTTCACAAAGCCCCTTCCTCAAATGAACTTGATAAGGTATTGATTTAGAATAATAATTTACTGTTTTACATATTGAATTAGACCTTCGAATAACGTAAGATTCTCTCATTTCAAACTTATCTATCTTGAATCAATCAAAATCATTCCCTTGCTCGTCAAAAGCGGGACGAATGTGTGGATCAAATTTGTATAAGAAAGGACTAAAAATGGCTCTTATGAACCGTCTTAATGCAAGATCTGTCGCAACATTGCGGACTGGCAAATAGTGTGATGGTTCCTATTTATTGGTGTAAACTCTGATGCGTATATCCATATTTTATCTCACAGCCAGAAAAAAAATCCCGTATCATATTTAACTGAAATGAACTCGGGAGTAGCGATACATATTAGAGCTAGCACTTCTGCCAAATCAAATCTCTCCGATAAAGTAATCGTCACACTATATGGTACGCTATCTTTTTTCATACATTCTATGTTACGCACCCACTTTTGTTTATATTTTTTACTGTCTAGATTTCCTATCTCTGAAATAACATCTGTGCCTATTTGTATCCCTAAAAAGAACGGATTACTCTTTAATAGCTTCAAATATGGTTGAATATAGATGTGCCCCCCTGTTGCAATCCGAAAATATTTTTTACAAATGAGACACATACAAGTATATTTATGAAGTAAATCATTATCGAGCTCAAAAGGCTCTCCACCAGAAAGAATAATAAAATCAGATTTTATGTCATTTATTGTATATAAAGATTCAGGCAACGCGTCATCTCTCACCATACATTCCATCGAATACGGACAATGATTGCAGCCCGCACTGCAATTTTCATTACAAATTACAATATTATCGCCCATGAAATTTCTCATTCAAGTTCATATAATCCAATACTAATTGTTTCATGAAAATATTTTGGTATAAACAAAGATCAGAAATTTTTTTAGCTACAAACGCTTTTATCATTGGTAAAGCTTCATCCTTTGATATAGACAGCAAATGAGAAATATAGTCTATCCGTTCTTCTAAATTGAGAGATAATCTTGGACTGGTGAAAAATGTTAAGATATCCAATTCCGGACTGGCGTCTTGACATAAATCCCAATCCACTACCATAAAAGAATTATCAGGAGTAACAATGATATTATCAGGATGTAAATCTCCATGTGATAAGATTATATTCTTGCTTAATCGATCTTGAAAGATCTTATTGATTTGATCAATAATCGCCTTTTGATGTAGCAAATCCATTTGGCTCAATACAGTACCCCGGATAAACTCCCATTCGACTACTTCATCGCAAAGTGTTATCAAATTTGGTGCAGGATAGAGACTTTGTCGAAAAGAGCCATCCTTGATGTTTTCATTAATGCACGATGCTTCCGGATAAATTTGCCCATAGCAAAACTCTTGATGCTTGCGTTTCAAGAAATGTTGTTTTGACGATTGTGCATTTTCAGGCTGTAACCAAATGATTTCTTGTTTTCTGACAAAAATAATTAAAGCAGACACCCCAAAAATCACAGCCATAACCACTGCCAACCACAAATTAGCTTGCCAGAATGTTGAAAAAATATGACCGTATAAAAAACTGAATGCAAAGGATACAACAGCTGTAATAATGGCTGTAAATGATAAAACAGTCGCGATAGCTTTGGGATCAATCAGTGAATTTATAAGAAGAGACGACAGATAAGATCGATAAGCAGATTTAAAAACACATAGCAGTAAAAATCCTAATATAAGAGCCACAATGATTTGAAATGACATGAGAAAAAAAGCAATCGTTACCATACAACCAATCATTAAGACGGGAAAAATAGGATTTTGAAACTTTGAAAAATACTTCTGAAACAATATATTGGAACTTGCTGAAAAAAAATTCCCAATGATAAAAATAATTGAAACCAAAATAGCAGGTTGAAATGGCAAAAAATCAGAAAATGCGATAGAAACAGTTCGATTATTAACCAAAATAGCAAAAGCTGAAACTGCACTTAAAAAAATAAGAGTGAAGCGATAAGGATTTTTGACTTCTTTACGGCTGGCGCACATAACTGTGAAAATACTCGGATGAGCGTTGATATGAAAACTATCTAATCCCTTCGTCAGTTTTGAAAACATAAAAATAGCAAAAATTAATGAAAGGACTTGAAAAATCACAGGCAATGCAGGATGCACATAATAAAGTATTCCCCCTAAAAAAATAAGTACCGTTGTCACACTATAGGTAACAGCAGCCACTTCGGACTTAACAGAAAACAGTGTGCGATGCTTTGGTACTACAGAAAAGAGTAAACTATCTTCCGCACCTGAGAAACAAGCGGCTGCTAATGTAATACACAACAAATAAGTGGCGTAAGCAAAATATGCATAATTCATAAAAAGAGCTAAAAAACCGCAAAGAAAGAAAAACAGCCCAATATAAATAACGCGCTTACTTCCATAAACATCTGATAATAAACCCAAGGGGACTTCTAAGATCAAAGGAAGCAATAAAAAATAACTACCTATTAAAACAATATCCGCTTGCGACAAATGCAATTTTTCCGACAAAAAAAGTGGTAAAATAGCAACCACTAGAGCAGTAGACTTGCTAACACTATAAATCTTAAATTGCTTAATCTTATCCACAAAATACCTTCCCACGACATCCGCTACATGCGCCAGATTCTTTCAAAGATTTTAAAACGCTTTGAGCAGACCAATCTATTGCCTCATAATTTTGTAGATTCCCAAAAGCTTCTGAATAAAAGCAATTTTTTAAATCTCCATTATAGTCCAATACCAAGGATGAAAATGGAAATAAACACATTAATGGCGACGAAACGTATGTAGAATTTTCTCCTAAGTAATAATTAATACAATTTACAAAATTTTGTGACGTCCATGAGATTTTCCTTTCTTGGAACTTTTTATCTATATAAATCTGGAGGGGGATTCTTTCCTTGATAATTCATCTCTCAAATGAAAAAGTGAAGCATTTGGCGGAAAAGTTTTGTTTCTTAAAGCCTCAGATCGATCCTTTGTATTATTTTTTCTAGAAAAACTAAATGATGACGTATCGAGCGGGCTAAATCCGATATAATCGACATCTTTGCTTATACAAAAATCGATAAAATTAATAATATTTTCTAGAATCTCTTTGGTAACAGTCGCTCTTATTCCTATACTTTGCAAAGGTTGAAGATTCTTAACTGTTTCAATGTTTTTCCACACGCGATCAAATTTATTTGCCCCCGTATATCATGATATCCTTGGACACTAGTCGAATCCATAGAAATAACAATTTCTTTTATGTCATACTGTAAAATCCATAAATTTTTATGCAATAAGATGCCATTGGTATTTAATTCAACAGGTAAACCTAGTTCATTCAACGTTAATAAAATATCTTTAAGCTTCGGATGCATTAAAGGTTCTCCCCCAGAAAGCATCACTGAGGCAGCTCCTTTTTCTTTCAACATTCTAAATAAGGGTATTAAACTTTCTGGAGTATGCCAATTTTTTTCCTTAATCTTCCAGCAATCGCACATGATACAAGGGCTATTGCAATTCTGGATAATATGTATAATAGGTGTTACAGGCACCCATAATTTTTTAAGATCAAAAATCGAATCTGACGCACTAATCAAATTTTCCTTCTTTAAAAGAAAACCATTCTTTTCTAGTTCTCTTAACAAAGTTGAAAAATCTGATGCTAAAATCTCTGTCTCTACATTAAGCTTTGCCGCAACAGTTTCAATTTTCTGATTCTGTAAAAAACTGAATTAATTAAAATTATAGCTGAATCATTAAGCACAATAGTCTGAAAATCATTCATAACGGTTCATAAATTTTATGATACGTTTTTATCATTCAAAATTGCATTGTTAAAAATTTAGTCGTTTGAAATTATCGACAACATAATTTCATGCGTTTAAAGAATGGTATGTGTTTTGCTCTTTTTTGAGCGAAACCTTAAAAGGAAAATAATCGTTTGAAACTTTTATAAGCTTATAGGTTTTAATTTATAAGATTTTATAACCACGGTATTTTTTTACCGGAGTAGAAAATCAAGATAATGGAATTCACAATATATGTCTCATGATACGAAAACCTTTTCATGAATATAATGCAGGTTTTCTTTAAGAACGGAACTATATTCGCTTTCACAAAACAATGGAGGCGAATAATGCCGTAAAAGTAGAATACTATATACCTTAGACATGGTAATAAAAAACGTTTTAAAAGTTATCGTTTAAAAATATGAAATCAAATAGGGTCAATCCAAATTTGGAGGCACCTATTGAAACAAAGATAAGCAAGAAAAATTCAAAATCGTTGTAATCTCAAAACATGGGATTTTACTCAATTTTTAGAAAAAACGGCATTGTTTAAAGAATGCTCTATTCTAAAGATAACGAGATCAAATTTGAGCTGGTTAATTTGCAAAGAAATTAAGTTTTAATGAAAAGTAAAAATACGCTTATAAGAACCTCTTTAAGGGAATGTTTAAACGTTTAAAACCTCTTTTTATAACAGTTATAACTTATTATCATTTGTTTTAAAAAACGTTTCATTTAGGAAAAAAAGAAAATCTAGATTTCACAGCAGAGTAAATCTTAAAAAACTTACATTTGATAAAAGAATTTGTTTATTTGTCTTATGAAAAGCTGCTTTAAAAAACCAACACGCGTAAATGTAAAAATGGGTTTCGTTATAGACATTTCACTTAATAGGCATTTTCTCTTGATTGTATTGATAAAGCTACAAAGCGTCTTGATTTATTTGATATGTTTGATTTTAGAAAATGCGTTATTTGAATTCACTCAGCTCAATTTTAAGCTTAGTGTTTTAAAACGTTTTAAAGAAGCATTGTGATTATGTGCTTTATTTCAAATGAATCTCTTTAAAAAAAGGGCGTTATGATTAATACGTTTGATAGCCATTAAAGGCGCTCCCCACGCCTGTTATTTGTTTTATTTCTCAATCTTGACAACCTCATCGCTTTTATAGACCTCATAATTATCGGGAACCAATTTTATCTTACTTTGTGTATCTATTTTTGCGCGACCATAGGCACGACCCCAGATCTTACCAGAACCAGAGATTTTCGCATTCCCATAAACAGAGCCATAAACCGCGGCACGACCACTCACAATCGCATTGCCATAAATCTTTGCAAAGCCTTTGATTGCAGCTTGTCCATAAATTTTTGTACTGCTGTAAATACAAGCAGACCCAGAAACCTTAATTTTCTTTGAAACCGATCATATTGCACCACCTCCACCAGCATTTGGTGGATATCCTGGTTTTATTTTCTCTATTCATGCCTCAGATCAAGAAGCACGCGATTACCATAAATGGCTTGATAATACCTTAAGCATCCTGTGGAAACACCATGATGATCAGTAACCCGATAAAGAATTTCTACTCAACCTAAACTTTGATATCAATCTCATCAAAACAGATGAAATCACCATGCGATTGCCTAAAACTCTGCCAACACTTTTTTTCTTAAAAATGCATATTTCAGAAACAAAGGATTGAGGACGCTTCTGATCTACTTTTAACTACATTTTAATAGAAACTCTTCAAAATTTTCTACATTTGAAATAATAAAAAAGACTTGCAATAAACTTTTTCAACGTGATCAACCTCTTTTCCTCACGCCTCAAAAAAGGAAAAAGACTTCCCAACTCCACTCTGATTTAAGAATTGTATTTCATATTTATTGAACAAACAAGATAGTGATGATTTATCCATAATCCCGCATACTTTCTACCTAAAACGAGGCATTTACACGCACTCACATGTTTTTAAAATGCTCCTTACAGCATAAAAAACAAAGCAAAAAATACACCTCACAAAAATATGAATCTGTGCATTTTACACATCACCTATCTTTGCTTAATAACAAAGCCTTCTAATCAGCAACCAATATCCCGTCTGCTTTTTGATATCAGCATACCTCAAACAATAGTTATTATTACAACATAATAGGATAATAATACAGCTATTAAAAAAACTTATGACGAATACATCTCATATATTTGTAGCCAAAACAACATAAAACAGATCTAGAGTTTCATCGACAATTTTTTGAAATATTTGCGCCCCCCATCCACCAGATAAAAAGTATTAAACAAGGTGATCTTTTCCTATGTATTAAAACACATGGTGTCATTATCAAAAGAAGAACTAAAATGCCGTACCAACAATATTTTTAATTCTTAACAAAAGTATAAGATTTGAAAAATCACATATATTATTTTTTAAAAAGATTGATTAAAAGTGATAACGCAATCCACCAGAAAGACGAACACCAGAAAAACCTGCCTTAGTTAACTTATGCTGATAGCTAAGATCACCATGAAGCGTGACTTTAGAAGAAAATTGCGCTTTAATACCCAAACCTGTTTCTAAAGAAGAACCAAAAGCACCTAACTGAAAAACATCTTTTAGATGAGCAAATTGTTTTTCACCAAAACGATGTGCAAGATGAATATTGCCATTAAAAGAAATGATACGATCCTTTTCATGTGACCTAAATATTTTACTTACATACCCCCCAATACGCATCAACCATTGATCTGCTTTTTTCATCTCAACATCAAATCCATCAATATCACGAAACTTATCAAATTGAAGATGTTGATAAATAAGCTGAATCTGCGGATCAAAAATAAAACCTTCACGCCCTGTCATAAACACTTTACCAACAGACAACGAAACATTCAGAGGATTTGTTTTTAATGTCGCCGCCTTACCCCAAGCATGAGTCAGCACATCCCCTTTAAACAAACCATAAGATAAAAGACCATCGACATAAAAACCAGTGCTGTGTTCCATACTACCGTATGCCGTCAATGACCATTTATTAAACGGACTCTTTTGACTTTGTTCCACACCACAAGGCTGTAAGGAAAGCTTTCCATAGGTTCCCATAATTCCAAAAGATGTCGTACTAGATGCTCTT
Organism: Bartonella massiliensis; assembly: GCF_902150025.1. GTDB lineage: Bacteria > Pseudomonadota > Alphaproteobacteria > Rhizobiales > Rhizobiaceae > Bartonella > Bartonella massiliensis. The sequence continues at coordinate 6,107 of NZ_CABFVS010000024.1, read as the reverse complement.
TCTATTGTTTTAAGTAAAATATCTATTTCTACAGCATTATAATCAACATTACCATCGTACCCATATTCAAGGAGAGACAAATCTGAGACATAACGATAACTCCCACCATAACCCTGAACAGATAAAGCAAAATCCCCTTCAACTTTTAATAACTGACGAGAAGTAGATCGCATATCTTGTAACCGCTTTTGTTGATTACTGATATCCATGATCCCCACATGAAACAAAGCATTTTGTAACAGAAGATAGGTCGGAACTTGTGGAACAACGTCCCTAATCTTTAAATCAGAATGAGGACTAGCCGACATTCCTAAAGCAGGCTGAATATATTTACTTTCAAGGCGGAAATCCCAAAAATCTCCCTCTCCTTCAACCAATCTTTGAGAAGTTTGTGCATTCCCAAGAGAAGAAGCTGGACCATAGGCATGAAGATAATATTGGTAAGGCGCCCCCTCTAATGCAATATAAGCACGATCTAACTGAAAAGAATCCTCTGCTGCTTTTCCAGAAACCTGAATAAGTGAAATACTATGAGCATTTTCACCCTTTTCTACCTCCCCCTGACTTTCTAGAATAAATTGCACATAAACTGTTGTTTTTCCAGAAACATCACCATGAATCAAAAGGCGATCAGTCTTTTTATTATCGAGCAAACCATCATTCCCAAGATATGTATTGAGATAAATATCTGCCCTATCTTGCGCACTATAAACTTCTTTCTCTCCCTTCCCAATATAAAGTGTCTGATATTCCTGAAACATTGGCGTTTCAAAAGCAATAAAACCATCAGAAAGTTTTACAAATGAAATAAATGAACTTGTACGATTTGCAACGTGCGAATCTACCCCTCTTTTTCTTGTCAAAAACCATTTTGATCCTCCTGTCAAATAAAGCTCAGCAACAGAATCATCGACAACACGAGTCCCTCCTATCAATGAAGAAGAATCGGCCAAAATTGCTACAGTTCCTCCTTTTTCAGCAGTTAATAATAAATCACCAGAAATTTTTGTGCCTTCCGTTACTGCAATATAACTGCGACTGTTATGACTGTGAATAGCTGTTCCATCTAGAACTTCAAAAGCTGTCCTTTTCAAAAAGACAAGCCCCTGCTCGTATGCATTATTCTCCCCATCCATCTCAAAATGCATACCATGTTTGTTCCCTATTGCCTTAATGGTTGAATCTTCAATATTAACCCGTGAAATTAAAAAATTTCCTTCTCTTCCAACATCAGATTGTGTTTTAAAATCTTGTCCAACTGTTAAAATATGAACATCTGTAGAAACAATATTCGTATTTTTTAAATAAACAGAGCTCTGCGATTTTACATTGAAAACTGTATGCGCAATTTTTTCATTTTTATTTTCTTTATTTTCTGTTTTTTGATGTTTTGAAGTAATGATAACACCATCTAAAGTTGCACGTCCCCCTTTCCCTACATAAAGTGCAGCGGCATCATTCACATCAATAGATCCCCCCTTCATTTGAACACTCGCATCATGACTAACGAAAAGAGCACTCTCTCGATCATTCCCCTGGCCTTCTACTTTCATTTTTGTATCTGTTAGCGTAATAGATCCTCCTAGCTTCTCTGCATAAGCAGCAACCTGAAAAGCCTTAATTGTTCCACGATCAATCTCAATTACTCCGCTATCAGCTTTAAAACCTATTGACAGATTTTTAAAAGCTGAATCACTCAAGATAATTTTTCCCCCTCGTGATGCAACCACACCATAAATATCTTCTATACCCGCAGCAGCTTCAATCTCTACACGTATTGCCTGAATAACTGTATTTGGCTCCTGTACTTCTATAACGGCAGGCAATGTGAGAGAACTCTCCTCCCCATTCTTTAGTTTAACAGGTCCCGTGAACTTATATATTTTATCACTAATTGTATGTTTTTCACCATCACTGCATTCATAAGGTAATTTGTTTTCATCACATGATAGTGCTACAAATGAGTGCGACTGTGCTTCAACATTTATATTTAACAAAAAAGAAAAAATAGCTGCTGTAAAAACACACGAATACAAGCGATTATTAGATATCTTGATTATCATTGCTTTTCAAAACTTTCTTTTCTCAACAAAAAAACAAAAAATGCTGGCAAAACAATAAACTGCGAATTAAATACAATAAGAATAAAATAAGCAAAGCTATTTTATTATTTTTTCTGGTAAATGACAGTATTAATAATATGTTTTGTATTTTATGTAAAGAAAGAACAAACAATAAAAAATACTCTTGAGAATAACGATCTCTTTAAAGATTTATTCCACAAATGCTGAGAGCTATAACACAAAGCACTAGAGCACTGATCTTAAAAAAACGCGCAGAAATATAAGTCTTGAAGAGATAGAATATTCAATTTATCTCGTTTTCCAAAAATAAAAATGTAACAAAATGAGAATAATTTTTAAGATTCAAATGACCAAAATATATTAATAAAATATCACATTATGAGATACAGTAAAATATATAATCGCATTATTTTTTAACCACAACAAAAATCCAAGGAAACGCGCACATGATATATAAGCTTATGTACAAAATTTCTACATTAAAGTTTTCAGTTCTCTAGCAAAAAATTAAATAAACACAAAAAAATTCTCTTAAATGCCCTATCATCAATAGTTCGAATGAATTAATGAAATACTTTAGAAGATATCATCTCAAAACAAATCATAAAATGAAAAGCATCAAAATAAAGTTTCATCAAAATCAGTTCTACGAAAGCAATCTGCTTGTTATCGTTAAAGCAGATATTCTAACAAAATTATTTTTGCCACTTTTTATACTGGATAAATTTCTAAACATTCCCCAATATCATCATCTGATCATAACACTCTTGCACTGTCCAAGCTGATGAATACCGCTATATTATAGGCAAAAGAGCCCATTTCTCCCTCTCCTCCATAATACTTTCATTCAATTATTGCTTTAAAGATGAATATTTTACTTTTTCAAAGCTTTTTTTATTTTCTGGCGTTTTTTATCATTCTCAAGACGCAACATCAAATCTCGCTCCTGTTTTGTCGAATTGGTTACACCAAAAGTATCATTATCCATAACCTGCTGATACCCTGCTATCATTAAATTGACTAAAAATGAATCACTTCGCGGCGCAGATGAAAAATAGATTCCCTTTGAATCTTGCAACTTGTAGCGATAACCTGCTTTAGTCATGCACTCATAAGTCGCTGCAAACTCACTCGCACGCGAATTCATATTTTCAGAAGAAGCATAGATTGGTTTCCAGCCACATTTCGACAATGCTTGCTGAACCTCAGACTTATCAACACCGGGCTTTTCCCATAATGCTAGAGTCGATGGGGGAGGTTTGCTAACACATCCAGCTGAGCTTAATAAAATTACAGCACTCAATAATTTCAATATTTTTTTCATTTCTCCCTCCTTTAAATATTTACGATATCAAGACTGATAATCCTACTAATATTTGCTCACATACAAGATGATTTCCGTTAGCATATAGATATTGAAAAAACGATCCCACCTCCCACACTCAAGAACAAGAATGTGAAATTTTTTGATGACAGCAGCCACAATACTTAAGGCTGACATTCAGGTTGTTCTTTGTATTCTTCACAATGAGGACTACTCAAGCGCCTCTCTACACTTCGCTGCGGAATAACCGCATCAGACTGACAAATTGGAAGATTCTCATATTTCTCGCACCACTTCACCCTTCCCACTTTATTTTGGAAACCTGCTTGTATCATGCATACACTGACAGTTTCCTCTTCATTGAATCGCTCATCCATACTTTTGTCTGTATCAAGACGACCATCAAGATACTGTATTCCGCATTCCAACAAAGCTTTTTTGACCTCAAGTTGATCTGCACCAGATTTTTCCCACGCATCTACAACCGTTCGAGGAGGCTGTTCTGGATAACACCCAGCCATAGCAAATAAGGCCACCCCGCTTAATAATTTTAAAATCTGCTTCATTTTCCTATCCTTGAGTAATTTTGATATTACGAAACAATTTATTAAATTATTTTACATTCTGTTTTTTCATTTTTAAAACAATAATAGATATTATTAATCCTTATTACATTTATCTCTTTCCGATAACTATTTCATAAACATTGTATCAAAAATACGGCAAAATTACCGCTAAAATCATATTCTATCCACGTTATGCTTATAATTATTTTTAATATTTTGATTATAATTGCAACAGATATTTTTATAATTTTTTGGGCTTGTAGTTATTATCTCCATGGCTAAATAGCGTAAAATGTTGAATTGCTTCCTTCCGCACAAGTCACAAATACATGGATATGAGAACTGTTGACCATTGCCAGCAGTCTTAAATTCCATTTTCAGATGTAGTTTTATATTCTACCAAAAAGGCTATTTTAAGTGGTTCTTGATAATTCTTTGTAAAATAACAGCGCTAAGATGAAAAATCAGAAAATTTTCCTCTTTGAAAACTCTCACACCAATCCCTCAATTTATCTTTACAGTAAAATCAAATCAGGAAAACATAAATTATTGCTTTTGGCTGAGTGCTTACCTTTTTGCTTTCTGGAATCCTCATCTTAAAGTGTTGGCCTTCGACATTCTAACAATGTCCTACCTCAATGAAATCTGTTCCTAGCTTATTCTACAAATATAGCTTTCCTCGATAAAGTTTATCGATGTTTTCAATAACAAATCCAATGACACTTTTAAAATAGTAAGATCAACAAGTTAAATGGTATTTTCATTTTTTCTTGTTCTTATTGAAGATAATTTTTATAGAATTAGATGAATAGTAATTATTTTTTATACTTATAATTTACAACACCATAACAATTATAGGTATTAGGAATAAAGCTGATTAGCACTCCCCCTATCTCTCTTAGTGAATTGGTTGCTATAGTTAACAAACTGTTTGTTATAAACGACACTATAAATAAAGAATTTTTAATAAATTTCTTCAAAATTGAAGCATCTAGATTTAAAGACACAGCATAAGACATAGGCTAATTATAGACAAACAGCGTACTAAGTGTATTGCTTAATAAGATTTTTCTTCTATTCAAGCCAACTTCTTGTTAACCTTATAGAAAAAAATGTTATAAATATATCTAACTTCCAGTCATATCTGAAAGAAACTTTACATTATCAATGCAAATCTTGCATAAAATTTTATCAAAATAGTGCAAGTACTCAAAAAATACTGTTAACCAATAAAAAATTTCACCGTGATTCTAGCTGAATTTTTTAGTTTTTTCTCTCTGAGAGCAAATCAACTTTTCTCTTCAAGTTACTCTTAAGCTGTATGAGATATCTAAATATTTTTATTAAAAAATTAAAACTTTTTAAAGAGCTTTCTTATCAAATCATACTCATTTAGACTCATTAAAAACTTACCCTGAACATCCCTGACACATCTGTCATACTTCTTATCTCTCATAAACTATCAGAGTAATAACATTTTCTTTTAGCAAGATATAATGATAAAATAACTTAAAAATGCACGACAACAAAAAATTAATATAACTTATAAATATCTTCAACTGAACATGTCTTATCATTACGAGAACAACAGTTAGCACTAAAAATATTTCTTTTTGAAAAACTTTTAGACAAGAAAATGAAATAATACATACCATATCCGCCTTCCATTTTTTCAGAAAAAATTATAATTTTTAAAAATGAGAATATTAGGTAACACACTCAAAGAATTGGCTTATAAAGAATTATTTTGGTTAAAACTTAAATAGTTTTATAAAAAAATCTTAGAAGACGTATTAAAATGATTGACCTTTTGTAAGAAGTTTGTCAGAAAGCATATCTAATTTGGAGGGGTGGCCGAGCGGTTTAAGGCACCGGTCTTGAAAACCGGCGTGCAGGAGACTGTACCGTGGGTTCGAATCCCACCCCCTCCGCCACAGCACTTTTGTTGTGCTATAACTTACTGATTTTATAGGTGTTTTTTTAAGGTTCGGTGTAGCTTGCCAGCAGTGTAGCTTGCCAGCAGGTTTTGTATATTTTGCCACCAGGTTTTGTACCAATTTATTTTGTTTCACATGATTTTTAAGGGGTTCTCAAAGGGTCTTCAAAGACCTTTCAAAGATCATTTTAAGCCTC
>NZ_CABFVS010000023.1 GCF_902150025.1 Bartonella massiliensis | reverse complement strand
AGAACAAGCAGCAGAGAATAGAGTGATACAAGTTTCTTCTATGGGATCAAGGAGTGGCTTTTCTATTTTTATGACTAAAAATGTGCCTGATGTGAATACGATAGATGGTAGCCAATGTTTTCCACGGTATATTTATGAAATCGATAAAGTTTCAAAAGATAAACATAAAAAACAATCTCATCTATTTACGAACTCTATAGAAGAAAGCAACAATACTGATTTACAACGGCGTGATGCCATTACGGATGAAGGACTAGATCATTTTAAAGCGGCTTATCCGAATGAAACCATAACAAAAGAGGATCTATTCTATTATGTTTACGGAATCTTACATTCGGAAGATTATCGCGCCCGTTATGCTGATAATCTCTCTAAAGAATTACCTCGTATCCCTTGTGTAAAGAGTGCTGATGATTTTTGGAAATTTGTTACAGCAGGGCGTGAACTGGGTCATTTGCACGTCAATTATGAAACTGTAGAACCTTATCCAGTCACATTTAAAAAAGGCAATCCAAAACAGACTGATATTCCTAATCCAGAAAAATTCTACTACGTTACAGAAATGAAATTCGCAAAAGTTAAGAATAGTAAGGAAAAGGATAAATCGACGGTTATTTATAACAGCAATATCACGATGACAGATATCCCTCTTGAAGCTTATGAGTATATCGTTAATGGCAAGCCTGCTCTTGAATGGGTTATGGGGCGTCAATGTGTAAAGACAGATAAAAAGAGTGGTATTGTTAATGATGCCAATCGCTATGCTGTTGAAACCGTTGGAAACCCTGCCTATCCATTAGAGTTGTTTCAAAGGGTTATTACTGTAAGTTTAGAAACAATGAAAATCGTGAAAAAACTACCTAAATTAGAAGTTAGAGAAACTGAATAAGCTTATAAGACCTTATAACTCACAAGGGGTATAGGATATAGCTATACCTCTTTTGTAAGTTAATTCGATACAATCTTAAAAGGAGTGTTGATATGCGTTATTCTAAAAAGAAATCATTTGCACTTTTAAACACTGTTATTTGGATTACTTTAAGACTTTTAAGAAATCCCCTCTTAAATAGAATACGCTTCTTTTGGATTGCCTTTAAGAGATTATACCGTAATCTCAAATGATAGCTTTATTCTTTTCAAAAGCTCTGTTTAAAGAGAGTTATGTGTATTCATTTTGCTTATAGGTTTTGACGGTACAAAAATTGTCAAAACCCCCTCGAAACATATACTATTGATTGAATTTAGAGGTTGCATTATCAATATGGGTTGTTTTTTTAGATTTGTAAATGATGGGTATAATCTTGATAGCATTTTAAATGAAAGAGCGAATTAGAATCTATAAACGCTTGGTAGCTTTATGGAAGCACAGTGCCACACCACCTACACATAGCACTGCTCATTGCTTATCCCATTATGTTCTTTAGCTGCCTATCTGCTAGTTGGTATTACGATGCTCTCTTATTCCGTCTCGCTCCTGCTGAATATGAGCTTATGCTCTTTAAATAAATGAGAACCCTTTTCACTCATACATCATTAAAATAAGAGACTTTCCACCTCTCCACCTCTCAATTTTTTTCTTCCCCTCACAAAAAATCATGAGATCAAACCTACATTTCACAAAGTTAGTTTTTAAAATCACATTCCCCCTAAGGAACATCTGATAGCATCCTTGCTTAATCATAAAACAGCTTGTTTTGTCTTCAGACCCAAAAGTAAGAGAGAGAATAAAAAGGCAATATCTTACAACAAATAGTCTCAAAAAAAACAAGTTACATGCATGAAGAAACGGAAAATGGCTGTGTCTCAGACCACATTTTAAAACTTGAGCGCAATCATAATTTGTTCGCATCAAGCTTAAACACCTACAATGAGCACAAATCCTTTGCAAAACCAAAAGAAGTGTCAATCATCATAACATCTGTGCCAAAAACCTTAAGCTTAACCCTTTTCATGCCAAAGTCCCTAGCAATATTGGTGGATTGGCGAAGTGTGTATAATGGTGCCAATTTACGTCTCATCAAGCGTAAAGAGGAGGATATAAATTTTATACACTTCATCAAAGCATTATTCCCTTCACACACCACCATTGCAAAATGGACCAAAAGGTAGTGACGTTTTTTTAAAACAAATGCACAAATATACAACACATAAATGTGCAACATAAGTGTATTGTAGTTTGAATCGTCCCACGATTGATTGACTTCTATAAAGCGCAAAAAAAAGCCTAAAAATATTCACCATACATTCTCAAAAAACTTAATGCCTCAAGAAGGCTTATAGGCATACCACCATAGTTTACATGAGCAATCTTTTACAGACATTCCTCTTTTACAAGATATTACAAAGCAACCACAAAATACGATAAAATTTATTCATGATACATGATGCCAAACGACATCTTTTGGTGTAGAATAAGGTGCGCTCCAATTAACGAATAAAGCTTTCTCTAGGAAAGAGCTGTGGATCATTAATTTTTTCCCATCCATATTTTACCTCATCAACACTTCATCCAGATATAATCATAAACATGCCTTAGGTTGATAACATTTAATCACGCGAGAGCGCAACAACAGGATCAAGCTGTGAAGCTTTCCGTGCAGGCGAAAAGCCAAAACATATCCCAATGAGCGTTGAAAAAGTAAGAGATATGATGATCGAATCAATCGTATAAACGAGATGTATCGGTGCCTTAAAGAGCAAAAACAAACCACCAACAGAAAGTCCAAAGAGGATTCCCAAACCACCACCAATGACACAAACCAAAATGGCTTCAATGAGAAATTGCTGCAAAATATCACTCTGACGCGCCCCCACTGCCATACGGACCCCAATTTCATTGATCCGTTCTGAAACTGTCACCAGCATAATATTCATCACCCCAATACCACCCACAATTAATGAAAGAGCAGCAATTGAAGACACTAAAAGCGTTAAAACGTATGTGCTTTCCATGATACGGTCACGAAAGAATTGAGAATTTCTAATGAAAAAATCCTCTCCACCGTGGCGCATAATCAAGAAACGTTTCACCATCTTCTCCGCTAAATTTGAATCAATATGATCAGCGATCTTCACAGTAATGGCCCGAACTTGTGTTGTTCCAAGAAAACGCGTTTGCACAGTTGTATAAGGTAAATAAACCTGCAACGTATTTGAAGTCCCCCCCATCTGTTGCGGATTTACCACACCAATGATGCGTGCAGGAACATTGCCCAAATGGACAATTTTCCCTATTGGACTCCCATGGCTATGAGGAAAAAGCGCTGCAATTGCTTCCTTTTCAATGACAAGATCAACTGCCCGTTCATGCACACTTTTTTGATCAAACAACTGCCCTTGAACAGCTTTAAGTCCTTGTGTTTGAAAATATTGTTCTCCCACCCCAGCAATGACAGCATTGGCTTCAACAGCACCAAAACGAACTATAGAGCTTGCAGAAATCTGCGGTGTTACACCAGAAATATAGGGTAATTTAGAAAGAGCTTCTGCATCCGCTTCCACCAAACTGGTTATTTTATCTGCTTGTGGATCAGAAAGGCTTTTTCCCGGCAAAATTGTTAATGTATTAGACCCCAAACTTTTAAAATTTTCCATAATCTTTTCCCGCGTACCATTTCCCAAAGCCACCATGGCAATAATCGCCCCAATACCGATAATCACCCCGAGCATTGTTAAAAAAGTTCGCATTCGGTGGGCATTCATTGCCAACAATGCCATAACAAATGCCTCACGAAACCGTTCAACAAAAGAACGAAAAAAACCAAGTATTTTTTGATCTTTTAGATTTTTCTTTTCTTGAACACAGTATTCAACCTTTGTTTTTTTATGCTTTGATCCATTATCCGCAATAATTTCCCCATCACTGATCTCGATAATACGCTCTGCTCTTTTAGCCACCTGCATATCATGCGTGACAATAATAATAGTGCGCCCTTCTTGATGAAGCTCCTCCAAAATACGTAACACTTCTTCACCACTGTGTTTATCTAAAGCACCGGTTGGCTCATCGGCAAGAATAACCTCTGCATTATTCATCAAAGCTCGCGCAATAGACACCCGTTGTTGCTGCCCCCCTGAAAGCTGATTAGGACGATGATTGACTCTCTCTCCCATACCTAAACGTGTTAAAAGTTCTTCTGCACGTTTTTTTCTCACATCCGGTGCACAACCTGCATAAATAGCTGGAATTTCAACATTGCCAAGTGCCGTTAATTCATTCAATAAGTGATAACGCTGAAAAATAAATCCAAAATGATTACGCCGCAAAGCGGATAATTCATCAGCAGAAAGAGAAGCAATTTCTTTTCCTGAAATCCAATAACGACCAGAACTTGGTCGATCAAGACACCCCAAAATATTCATCAATGTAGACTTTCCAGAACCGGAAGCCCCTACAATCGCCACCATTTCACCGCGTTTAATGGTCAGATTGATCTCTTTTAAAATAGTGACAAATGTTTCACCCGCAGGAAATTTGCGCACAATATTTTCCAAAACGAAAACAGCATCTGCTTTTTCTGCTTTCATAGCTTAATTCTCATCTTCCCTATGTTCATCAGGAATTTCTGGCATCACACCATCATGCGAACCGGTAATAACCACATCCCCCTCCTCCAGCCCGGAAACAATCTCTGCCATCACTTTGTTATTAAGCCCCACAGTCACTTTTCTTGCCACCACTTTATTGTCCCCCACCAAAAGTGAAACCCATGCTTTGTGCTCTTTTGTTTCATCACGTAGAGCATCACTTGGAACCAATAACACATTCTGAGCACGCCCTAAAATAATATGCACTTGAGCCGTCATATAAGTTCGCAAAAAGTTATCTTTATTATCAACATGCACAACCCCGTTATAATAAATCGCTGAAAGAGGGCTAGCCCCTCCTGCCCAAGGATTAATACTCACATCAGCACGAATGGATTCAGGAGCTGGATCAACCCTTTCTAGAACGCCCTCATAAAGACGGTCTGAATTACCCAATACCGTAAAATAAAGAGGTTGTCCGGCACGAACTTTAAGAATATCAGCTTCTGAAATTTGCGCCTTGACAGTCATCTTTGATAAATCGCCCAAAATAACAATTGTAGGCGCCGACTGAACCGCATTGACATTTTGTCCTTCTTCAACAACCGTTGCCAAGACAGTTCCCTCCGAAGGAGCCGTTATCCGCGTATAACTGAGATTAACCTCAGCACTCTCCACATCAATTTGGGCTTGTACAATCTGCTGACGGAGTTGAGCAATTTGCGCCTCACGTATTTTCACTTGTGTCGCCGCATCCTCAAAATTCGCTTTTGAAGTTGCACGAGATTCTATCATTTTTTTCTGCCGTTCTAAATTTTTCTGTGCAAGAGCAAGATAAGCTTCTTGTTCCACCAAATTCGCATAATAATGAGCCAATGCTGCTTTTTTTCTTTTCAGATCATTTTCTTGATCTGTAGGATCAATTTCTGCCAAGAGATCGCCTTCTTTCACAACACTACCTGGAAAAACATGCATAGAAACCACGCGCCCTGTAGCACGCGCCCCAACCGCCACCAACCGGTAAGGACGCACAAGCCCAGAAGCCAAAACGCTTTCCTCGATATCCCCACGCTTCACCACAGCTGTCATATAGGTTGGTGTGGATGTTCCAAAAAAAACAGAGCGCAGCCACAATAAAATAATAACGAAGAGTGCGATAAGAAAGAATGAAAGTTTTTTGCGTTTTTTTATGAAATTTTTGATGAAACTTTTTTTCATTGCTCTACCTTTGCAAACGAATCTGGTGCACCATCAATAACTTCCGGACGTGATACATCAACGACACCATCCCATCCACCCCCCAATGCTTTCATCAAGGCAATATATTGGATAGCAAGAGCAATACGGCTATCTTTAAGAGCCATTTGCGCAGAATAATAGGAACGATCAGCATTTAATAATTCAAGAAAGCTGGTATTGCCATTTTCAAAAAGACTTCGTGAAAGTTGTAAAGAATGCAGAAAAGCTTTATTTGCAGCGATAAGCTTTTCAAGACGCTGATGTTCTTTTGTTAATCTCACAAGCGCATTTTCAACATCTTCTAACGCCCTCAAGACAGCAGAGCGATAAGTAATAAAAGCCTGATCGCGTTGTGCCCGTGCCATCGCAACAGAGGCAACAATCTGCCCCCCGTTAAAAAACGGAAAACGAAGACCGGGTCCAAAAGACCAGCCAATGATTGCATTTTTCCATAACTGGTCTATTGCGGTTGCTGATGTTGAAATACTCCCTGTTAATGTAAGCGAGGGATAACGTTCTGCTTCACGCTGACCTATGCGCGCTGTTGCTTGTGCATATTGGCGCTCCGCCCGACGCAAATCGGGACGATTCAACAAAATATCTGCTGGAATTCCTGCGGATATTGGCCATTGTGGTTGTGGAATTTTCATGTGTTTGGCATTTTTTTGCAAAAGATCCTTTAAAGCTGTAGGCACATGACCCGTTAAGACAGAAAGGCGATGCATACTCATAGCCACATTTGCTTCCATCTGAGAGATATCGGCTTCTGTATTGGCCATTTGCGCTTTTGCGTTTGAAATATCAAGCTCAGAAACATCACCCGCTATTAATTTGGCCAGCATCAATTCATATGTTTTACGTTGTGTCGCAGCAATTTGCCGTACAATCAACAGTTTTTGTTGCCAACCGCGCATTTGAACATAATTTGTTGCTACCTCTCCCAACAATATGACCATGGTCGCACGCATATCTTCCACCACCGCTTCAAGACCATAACGTGCCGCTTCAACGCCTCGCTTATGCCCTCCAAAAAGATCAAGCTCCCAACTTGCATCAAATCCACCACGATATTGACTCAACGTATCTGATTGCCCAGATCCGCTACGGGTTCCTGCAATTGTATTTGACACATTTGGCAACAAAGATCCCACCACTTGCCCTAAGCTCGCACGCGCCTCACGAACCCGTGCTTTGGCAACCGCAATATCATTATTTCCAGAAATTGCCTCATCCATTAACGTATTTAAAACCGGATCATTTAAACGTCGCCACCATCCAGCAAGGGCGATTGAATGCCCAGATATCTGTGCAGACTGCTGTCCCCATCGCGCTGGGACAGAAAAAGATGTCTTATGATAATTGGGACCAACCATACATCCTGATACAAGAAAACACAGCAAAATACTCGAAAGTAATTCGCGAGAAGCGTCCCATCTGAGATTTCTGATATGCATCAAGTCTCCCGCATTCTTTCAGAATCATTATGTAATATTAATACTTTATTTACCTCTTATTTCAAAATTAACATGAAAAATTAAATACAGTTTGCACAGGAATATGATCTGAAGGACGTTCCCATCCGCGCATATCACGAAAAGTCGAAAGATCTACCACAAAAGGAGCTAAATCTAGAGAGGACCAAACATGATCAAGCCGCCGCCCATAATCGGTGCGAGCCCAATCGCGTGCCCGATAACTCCACCATGTGTAAAGTTTAGTAGGTACAGGGATATGCAACCGCATGAGATCAACCCACCCACCTTGACAACACAAATCCTTTAAACGCTCAGTTTCAATGGGTGTATGGCTTACAACCTTCAACAATTGCTGATGAGACCAAACATCTTCTGCCAAAGGAGCAATATTCAAATCGCCCAACAAAAGAGAAGATATCCCCTTTTCCTGATCAGCGCGAATAGAAGACATTTCTTCCAAAAAATTAAGCTTATGACGAAATTTTTCATTCACCTCAGCGTCAGGAATATCGCCCCCCGCAGGAACATAAAAATTATGAATCCGCAAGCTTCTTCCATGAACTTCCACAATCACTGAGATATAGCGACAATCTTGGTTTTGACAAAAGAAACGCTTTTCTACCTTTTTAAAAGGCAATCGAGAAACAATCGCCACCCCATTATAAGATTTTTGTCCACTCAGTGCGATATGCTTATATCCTGCTTCTTCAAAAGCCTTTACTGGGAATAAAGCATCGGGACATTTTGTTTCCTGTAAACACAAAACATCTGCCGGAAAGAATTCCAAATACTGCAAAACCTGTGCAAGACGCAAACGAATAGAATTAATATTCCAAGTTGCAATACGAAAAAACATCTACTTCAACCCCAATGACATAATACTATTTCTTCATTTCTTTGAAGGAAGTGTAAACATTCCTTCAGCGAACCGAACGCCTGTCTGCACATTCATAACCTGCACAGTTGTTTCCAAGTTTTGTTGGTCAACAATTGTCCACTGTCGCAAAGCAGAGCCTTTAGGATCAAAAACCATTTTTATTTGCCCTGCCCCAATTGTTTTATCACGCAGAACAATCGTCACTACCCCTGGATCTTCACGAAATGCCAACAAACGACCAGATGATACGTCAATTTTATCATCTAACAAAAACTTCATTGGTGTTTGTGAAAGTTGTGAAAAGTTCCAAGTATTTAAAGCCCGATTATTAATGCCCACAAATTGACCATCTGCAATAATCTGTAAAGGCATTTTCTTATAAATAAAGCGAATTTTCCCTGGACGCTCTAGATAAAATGTTCCTTGAGACATTTTCCCCTTTGGACTAAATTGAATAAAGTCACCGGTCATTGTTTTGATGGCCGAAAAGTAGTTTAAAACATTCTGCGCCTTTGCCACCTTATTAGAGGCTTGCGAAAAGATAGGAAAAGTTAAACACCAAAAGATAAGAATTCCCACTACACCCAAAATTCTTCTTTGCAGTAAAAAAGACGTTTTCATAAAAAATGCTCCCAAACAATATCTCATTGACTTTCTCATTTGTAATTAAGCCATCAATGATGAATAAATACCCTGCTTTATAAGATAAAGATATTGTTTGAAAAAAATATCAAAAGATTTTTTAAAATATGCTTATTCGATAGACACGAAAACTTTCCGTTTTCCTATATCATTTGCTAAACAAACGATGCCTTTTCTTCCCTCCTCTCAATCAATGTCACAATACGATTATAACCAATCCCTAAACGGCTTTGAATATAAGAGGTTGAAGCCTTACGATCATGAAGCACAACAGCAACAGCTTGATAATAAGCATTCGCTGAAGAAGAAACCAACGAAATATCCTTACTTTTTTCTTACAATCTCTTGCGATGTCTTTTCCAAATAATCAGTTTGCTTTTCAGTTTCCCAAAGCACCCTAATTGTCCGCTTTTCCACTTATTTACCAAACGCATAATATACTCTCCCCCCTCTCATCTGTGGAGCAACATGGATTATCATCAATCCACAAACTAAACATATTGCTCGTGCAAGCTAAAATTTCTTTTCAGTGGCAAAGTTTTTTTGACTTCTTCTCTACCCAAAAGAATAAACATTCGTACCCAATCCAGTCTGTAAACAATTTGGAGTTTGTACCATAAAAACCTCAAAGCCTTGCCTATAAACACGCTTTGCGAGATTAAAATCCGGCTTTTGGATTTTAGCAAATTCCACTTCGCTTCTCTCCCCCCATATAATTCACTTACACCCCCTGTATAATTCACTTAAACAAAGGCTCAAAAAATAAATCCTACCCCAAAAGAAAAAGACTGTAAAACCACATAGCACAGCGAGTTTCACCGTGAAATCAAACGACGAGAACAACAAAATACTTCAATATTAAATCTTTACATGACTTTAATATCCCCATACCTCAAACGATGCCATTCTAAGGCAATATATTCATTGATAATAAAGTATTTTTTTAAACTTAAATCATCACACCAAATATAATAAAATCCTCATTCCACAAACTCTCATCAACTTGAATAATATTCAAATCATTTTCTTTACACGTTATAAAAAAAGCTAATGTGTAAGTAAAATTGTATCAAATAGAGAATACCTCTTATGAAGAATTTCAAGTGTCAAGGAATTATCCCAACATTGAAAGCTCATGTATAACATATATAACAATGCATTATATAATGATGCGGGCTTTCTACAGCACAATAAACTAACGAACTGTTTTTAAAATATATTTAAAAAAATGATAATAAAGATTTTTCAAAAGCGTTCTTCTTCGGCAGGAACTAAAATTTCCCGTTTCCCTGCATGATTGGCTGGACTAATGATCCCTTCTTCTTCCATTCTCTCAATCAATGTCGCAGCACGGTTATAACCAATCCCTAAACGACGTTGAATATAAGAGGTTGAAGCCTTACGATCACGAAGCACAACAGCAACAGCTTGACTATAGGGATCATCTGCTGAAGGAGAAACCGAAGAAACATCAGCACCATCTTCTTCCACTTCTTGAGTAATTGTTTCCAAATAATCAGGTCGTGCTTGCGCTTTGAGATGCGCAACAACCTGCTCCACTTCATCATCCGCAACAAAAGGCCCATGCACACGCTGAATACGTCCCCCTCCCATCATAAAGAGCATATCTCCTTGTCCCAATAACTGCTCTGCCCCCTGTTCACCTAGAATTGTTCGGCTATCGATTTTTGAACTCACAGAAAAAGAAATGCGTGTTGGAAAATTAGCTTTGATCGTCCCCGTAATAACATCAACAGAAGGACGCTGTGTTGCCATAATCACGTGGATACCGGCAGCGCGCGCCATTTGTGCTAAACGTTGAACCGCGCCTTCAATATCTTTACCAGCAACCATCATCAAATCAGCCATTTCATCAATAATGACAACGATATAAGGCATAGGACTAAAATCAAGTGTTTCCGTCTCATAAAGAGGCTCACCGGTCTCATGATCAAACCCCACTTGAATGGTACGCACCATTGCCTCTCCTTGACCTTCTGACTCCTTAAGACGTGCATTAAACCCATCGATATTGCGAACACCAAGTTTTGACATTTTACTGTAGCGCTCTTCCATTTCACGAACAGCCCATTTAAGAGCAATCACAGCCTTTTTAGGATCTGTTACCACGGGTGTTAACAAATGGGGAATACCATCATAAACCGAAAGTTCAAGCATTTTCGGATCCACCATAATAAGACGACATTGTTCAGGTGTCATACGATAAAGCAATGATAAAATCATAGTATTGATAGCCACAGATTTTCCCGATCCTGTTGTACCAGCAACCAAAAGATGCGGCATTTTTGCTAAATCTGTAATAACAGCCTCTCCCCCGATTGTCTTGCCTAAAGCAAGACCTAATTTTGCTTTACTTTCAACAAATTCCTGCGCTTGCACAATCTCCCTTAAATAAACCATTTCACGCTTTGCATTAGGCAATTCTATTCCAATCACATTGCGCCCTGGAACCACAGCAACACGAGCAGAAATTGCACGCATCGAGCGCGCAATATCATCTGCCAGACTAATGATACGAGAAGACTTAATGCCTGCAGCCGGTTCAAATTCATATAAAGTGACCACCGGTCCAGGACAAGCATCTATAATTTTGCCTTTGACACCAAAATCTAACAAAACACCTTCAAGTTCCTGAGAATTTGCTTTTAAAGCAGCAGGAGAAAGTTTTGCATCCCGAACCGAGGGTGGTGGAACCGAAAGATAATCTAAAAGTGGAAGAACAAAACGACCATTTAAAGAAGCTGTTAAAGATTTTAAACCACAGCTTTTAACAGAAGAAGCATGGGCTTTATTTTGATTTTCTTCACAATTTTCTTTTTCGCCCAAAAAAGTTGGTTCAATCCGATCAAATGACTTGCCTTGCCCCTTATTCTGAGTACGCCTTTTGAAACAGAAAAGGCGAAAAAAACGCGCTTGTAAAAAATAAAAAAGATGTAAAAGAGCACCAAAAGTTGTCGCAAAGAAACCATGCTTCTCACGATCATCCTCTGCGGCATATTCCACATCTTCTTCCACTTCAAAAACTGGATCAACGATTTCATCTTTTGGAATTCTTTTTTCTTTTCTTTTCTTTGTTCGACGCCGCCATATCACATTGCCCGCAAAAGCAGCCGTGAAAAAACCAAAAAGAATAAAAATAACACTAAAAAGCACCGTATAAAGTGGAGAAAGCAAAAGAGGAAAGATTGAAGAAGCAACACTTAAAGCTTTATCTCCTAAAACCCCTCCCAACCCCATGGGCAATGGCCAATAGGTAAAAGAGGTAACAGGTGTCATAAGGGAAAAAGCCATTAAAAAACAAATCGTTGATATCACCCACAAAAAAAAGCGCAATGTTAAATTGTAGATATTTTTTTGTGCCAACAAGAGAAACGACCAAAATAATGGCGGCAACAAAACAGCAAGGCTTGCCAAGCCAAAAAACTGCATAATAAAATCTGAAAAAATCGCCCCCAACCACCCCATAAGGTTTGTCACCTCATTGGTACTTGCATGCGTTAAAGAGGGGTCAGCAACATTCCACGTTGCCAAAGCAAAAACGCAAAAAATAATAAAGCCCAAAAGCCCAAGCCCAATAAATACACCAATCTGACGTAAAAACATCTCAATAAGCCGCGAGCTTTGAAAATTTCGCGCTTCTAATGAATCATAAGGAGAAGAATTTCGGTGCATCCATCAAATTCCAAATATAAAAATTTCATATTTCAAAGAGTTATAACTTCCTTGCTCTCTTAAAAAAGACGAAACTTACACAGAGCCGATCTTTAAACACATAGCCTGTCAACAGTCCAACTTCCTAAATCTCGTGCATTCGCCCGTCTTTCCACTTCATGTCATTCAATACGATCACCACCTTCAGGGGAGAAACCCTCATGAAACCCTCATGAAGCACGAAAAAAGCTCTACCTTAAAACATTTATCACACGATCAATAAAAAACACCTCATGTGTAGAGTTTTACATAGAATCTCATAAGCCCTCACCTCAAACAGATAATGCCTTACGCGACATCATGATAACGATAAAATATTAATGTCGTTTTAACCATCACGAATAAACATAATTTTCCTTAACCAATCATCCTCAATGGGTTTCTTCAAAATAGTTATATTAAAGGATTTTCACACAAATTAAAAAATACACTCTCATCTTTGTTTAATTTTAGTTTTCTTTTTTATCAACCAAGTGTAAAAAGAGTTGAAGAGAACACTCAAAAAAACTTATCTGATTAATCTTGTAAAGTGAGTCATAAAAACAAAGCAAAAGAGCTCTGAAAAACAATCTGTCACAAAATTGACACCCAAGAGACATCTCATCCAAAGAGAAGTTTCATTTTCGTAGCGCAGAAAGAAAAGTAAAAATTAAAACATTGTAGGTAATTTAAAAAATATCTTTTTAAAAAGCAAGAAAACTTTAAACAATGGAAAAAGCTCCGTAAATAATGAACGAAGCCCCGTAAATGATGGACAAAACATTGTGTACTCTAATCACCATAAAAAAATAAAATCTCATAAAACCCAACAATGTGATCTTCTCATTGCAGGAGGGGCAGCTGTTGGTTTAACGCTCGCAATAGCGCTCAAGCAAACCGCCCCTCATCTGAAAATTAAAATCGTTGATGCTGCTCCACAAGAAGATATTCCTGCTTCCAACATACGAACCACTGCCCTTGCTGCTGCTGCTATTCGTATGTTAAAACAATTACAGTGTTGGGAACCTATAAAACCCTATGCGCAACCCATTCATTCAATGATCATCACAGATACAAGCACAAATGATCCTGTTAAACCCACTCTTTTAACTTTTGAAGGCGACATTACCCCCGGGGAACCTTTTGCAACGATGGTAGAGCATAGAGAACTCATCAATAGTTTAAAAAAACATGTCAAAGATCTCAATATCCCTGTTATCGCCAACACGCGCGTCATTGACTTTCATCAAGAAGACCAACATACCACCGTCACTTTAAATAATGAAGAGATTTGGCAAACAAAATTGCTTATTGCAGCCGATGGAGCCCATTCGACATTACGCCAAAAAGCAGGTCTTAAAAACTTTTCTCATACTTATAAACAAACAGCAATCATCTGCACAGTTGAACATGAAAAACCCCATAATGGTCAAGCCATTCAACATTTTTTACCTGCCGGTCCTTTTGCTCTTCTCCCTCTCAAAGGCAACCGATCCGCCATTGTGTGGAATGAAGACCAGAAAACTGCACAATATTACCTCAAAGCTGATGCACTTATTTTTGAAACAGAACTCGAAAGACGCATTGGCCATCGATTAGGAAAACTCTCTTGGAATGGCGAACGTCAAGCTTTTCCCCTAAAACTTTCTTTAACACGCCAATGTATTAAGCCCCGTTTTGCCCTCATTGGCGATGCTGCCCATACCATCCACCCCCTTGCAGGACAAGGACTTAATTTAGGATTACGCGATAGCGCTGCCCTTGCTGAAGTGATTATTGAAACAGCACGATTAGGTCTTGACATTGGCTCCCTCACCGCTTTAGAGCGCTATCAAAGCTGGAGACGTTTTGAAACTGTCCGTATGGCTTTCAGCAATGATTGGCTTAATAAACTCTTTTCTAACGATAGCCTTCTCTTACGGATGCTTCGCGATACTGGTCTTGGAATCGTCAACCAAGCACCCAAAATCAAAAAATATTTCATTCAAGAAGCCGCTGGTCTGACCCCCAATGCGCCCCGTCTCCTACAGGGGTTCCCGCTTTAAACAAAAATTCATACCCTTTTACTTTTTTTAAACCTTTGGCTCGGCTCTCCCCCACACCTCAAAGCACAAAAAGCTCTCCATCCAATTTGATTTGTTTATAGACCAGATTTTCATTAAGTGGCTTCTCTCACTATCTCAACAGTCATCGGTATTTGAGACAGTTTATAAGAGACATTTTTAGTTCCTTCTTAATAGTTTTTACCCCCCCACGCCAATCCCCCTTCTGTCATGCAAGCAAATGATTTTTATTGCTTCAACGTATGAGAAGTTTTCAATGAAAGAATCCTCCGATATTCGGGATTCTTACTCAAGTTGAATAAAGATAATTTATCTTTATAAATCAATCAATTAAATAGTTCCCATCTTCCTGCCATATTTCACTTAATATAAATAATATGAAGCAAAATAAACAAGCGATATTTTAAGAATATTCACCACGCTCTGAAAAAAAACATTTAATGAAAAAAACCTTATCGCACCACACCTCAAATTAAAGCGTCCTCTTATAGCACAATAAAATAAACAAAACTCTCTATTATCAGACAAACTTTGACGTATAATGAATAATTCATTGTCCTCATGTTGAATGCGAGAGTTGAAAAACGTAAAATTCACTCATTTCCAATTTCTCTCATGTTAAAATAATCAAAATCATCCTTTGCACATCACAAGTGAAATTGGCATATAGATAAAAAACGATTAAATACAATAATAAAAAAATCTCACCCCCAAATAGCTAGAGCTATCAAAACACTGAAAATTAGCAAAGAGTATCATGGCATCAGCTTACACTTTATTATTAAAGTAAAAATATTGCTGCACAATAGGTTTTTATTATTCATCAGAGTTGTTACGTTATACGACTCATGAGAAACACCCTAAAATGAGATGCGCTGTATTTAAATTTTTCTTTTAAAAAAGCGTATAAATTAGCAACATACGTATATTCCGCATGGAGCAAGCCTATTGTATATCTTTCTTGGCTTAATCTCTAAAACAGAGAGCTCCCCTAATTTGGGGCGAACATGAATTTTTAAAGGATATAAACCAGTTTCAAA
Organism: Bartonella massiliensis; assembly: GCF_902150025.1. Taxonomy (GTDB): domain Bacteria; phylum Pseudomonadota; class Alphaproteobacteria; order Rhizobiales; family Rhizobiaceae; genus Bartonella; species Bartonella massiliensis. Next base: position 10,561 of record NZ_CABFVS010000023.1, on the reverse strand, counting down.
CCTTACCATCTCCTTTTAATTCAGTTTTACGACTTTTAAAATCATCCATGGCAATATCTTTTAAATCATAGCAATTGCCTATTACCTCACACTTTTATTTATCGCATATCTTTTGGGATCACGCCCCTCAGGTAAAAACACCATCGCATTAAATAGTCATGGGCTTTCTTTAAAAAAATATCTCTCAAGATATTCAAAACCATTCTGCGACAACACCTGCAAAGAGTATAATAATAAAGCTCCCATAAAATAATAAAATCCAGTAAGCGGCGCCCTCTTTACGCTTAATAAAAGAGCAAGCTAGCACCGTTGTTATATTTGCCAACCCTAGAGTGTTGTGACAGTCCTTGACACTAAAAGCCATTCATTAGAGACATTTTGGGTCCTTTATTTAACAGTTTTTACCCCTATAATCGCCCCCACTTGTGATGTGCAAGCAAATAATTTTTATTGATTCAACATGAAACAGATTTGAAATAAGAGATCTAACAGTGTTCAAAGACTCTCACCCAATATGCAAAACAATGCATTATCATCATAAATCAATGTGATGCGGCTTGAAGTATCTATTGTGCAACACGCCCTTTAATTTATATGAAAATATTAAGATTCAAAAAGTCTAATATACAACAAAATATTCCAGACTCCGTATCATCACACACAATTGCAAACGCGCATATCCCCCTCCTCCCCCACACCATAAAAACAAACGAAAGTAAAAAGTGACCCAATCTTTTTATTTTCAATGCACCTTTTATGCATAAATTCCTATAAATGAATTTTAATCACAGATACTTCAAAACGTGTCACAAAATCCTCTTCCCCCTTACCCGCCATAGAAAATATTCATTTTCCATCCGCTCATTCATCTCAACCAAACGAACGATAAACAAAGCGAATGCCTCACATCTATAATCTGATAGAAAAAACAACAAAATCCATAACATCAGAGTCTTACTTCTACAAAACAGTATTGTAAAAAGATAAGAATTTTATATATTGACTTAGAAATAAATAAAATTTGATTTATAACGGTAATTTATCGTTACTTAGACCCCATAATATCGTCAGATCTCTCATTCCAAATCTCTCGCCTGCTCAATCAACCAAAACTATGTCTCTTGCACGTTATAAATGAATATAGCCCATGTGGGATAAACGCATGGACCATATGGGTAAAAATGTTGAATAAAAGCTCCCAAATGCCTCTAATAAATCGCCTCAAGAACCAAAAACTGTCACAACATTAAAGGCCGGAAAATATAACAATGCAAATATAACAATGATGATAGCGCACTCCTGGTGCAATAAATTCTGCTCATTCCAATCCTTTTTGTAAAAGAATTAATAAAACCATTGACTTGCCTAGCTTTTAAAAAACCGCATTGAAGTAAAAATTATAAAAAAGAAGTAAAGTATCCCCCTCTATCAAATGCCAAAAGCAACGAAATACAGTTTAAGCTGACAAGCTTAATGATGATGCCAGCTTATGACAACAATACCTCTTGCCTTTAAATAGATCCGTTCATATTTTTTATCGTTTTTGGACGACTCAATATTTTAATATATTCATTTAGTATTTTTATACAATCAAATGAGCAAAAAGAGCCTACTGCTTGCATTCATATCCCTTGCTATTCCTTTGCTTTATAAATATTGTACCTATTATGTTACTTCGAGTTCATCAAGTGTATACCCATTCTCCAACCATTCTTTAATCCACTTAGGTCTCCGTCCACGCCCATTCCATAATTCCCATTGGTTATTAGGATTTCTATAATGACGCTCTTTGCTTACAAGATCAGCGATATCAATTCCATGGGTATTAGCAATTTCAAGAATTTTTCGCCGCGCATTTTGCTTTTCCTTTGCTTGCCGTTTTTTTAATTCCACATCGATTTGTGTACGCATCTCTTGTAGTTCATCAAAATTCATATTTTTGAGATCATTCACCTTAATTACTCCCCTTGCAAAAAAGAATTATCCTTTGCCATATTTTAAACACAATTATAGACGATTTTTGCCTATTTGTTATCGAAATTTAAATTACGATAAATATATCACTTTGACGGAGATGTGCTTTGGACCACAGAGAATTGTTCATTTGTGCCTCAGTTTTCACGACTGCATCCTTTTTCAGTTTAATTGCTGAAATTAGCAAGTGCAGTGTGCAAACGCCATCACCCCTCTCTGACTCTTATGAATCAGCCGTCAAAAGTAAATATAAATCACTACCCTATAAACTATGGCAATATACAGCAAAGAACAAGCCCTCTGCGTATAATGATAATATCGTTTATTATAACAATAAGAAACACGCTCACATACAACAGCTTTTCATTCCATATAAATGCTCTTTGAAAATTTTTTCACAGCTAAAAAATGATATAAAACAAGCAATTTCAATAGATTTTGACAAGCTATTATTGCTTAAAAGCTGTTTTTTTTGCCTTAATTCCAATAATATTTATTGGCATAATAAACTTTATTTTGTTCCACGCATAGATCTCACTTCTTGGATATTTGCATCTATTAAAAATATTTTAAAAAAAGAACAAAGCAATAATCACAAAGAATATTCTAAATGGACCAATCTTGTTCTGCAAATTTATAAAATCAAAAAACAACGACAAAAAGCATCACGCAGAATGGGCATTTATATCAATAAAATTCTTCATAATAGGGTGTATTGCTGATGATTATCTCAGATTTAATAATGTTTGCTTCTGCATACACGAATACATCCCCTACAACATTTCCAGTTATCATTGCATCAGAAGTACGAGATAATGTTTATGTAGAAGATGATAATGATAAATTATTCCATCAATCATCACCATTTAGAAAAACAATTGCAACAAGTAGACAATTTAAACAAAATAGACATAATATTGACGCAAACTTGGAGCAAATTGATGTCAAAGATGTGAAATGGTTTTCTTTTTGTAATCCATTTTATTTTTGTAGAAATCTTAAAACTGAGCAAGATACTTTAACCTACCGCTATGAACGAAGAGCATTCGTATATGACTCTGAAAAGGATCCATTGCTGTCCGCAGTAAATTTTTACAACATGGGGAATTTAAATACCTCTTCTATGCAAGAGATTTCTTCATTGTTTGAAGTAAAGGTTGCTGCACGTGTAGATAAAGACTTGCAAGAGTCTGTAAAGCTAAAAAAAGAAGAACCAGAACAAGTCATTAAAACAGATTCTCTCCATCTCTTTTCAGAGGAAGAGGAAGATGCCTTTAAACATAAGGCAAGTGGCACTGATGATGCTTTTACAACGGAAGATTCTTCTTCATATGAGAAAGAAACAGGAATAATGCCTGCTGCTTTTGAGAATTAAATTTTTGATAGGATATAATAATGAAAGCTAGATAAGAAAATATTAAAGCTCTAATTAGTAAGATTGGACAAAATCTCTTCTAATTGAGGGCAAAGATAATGAAAATGATCGAACAAAACAGCGTTGATATAGCATTTAATCAAAAAGCAGCACGTGAAATTACAGTCGTGATGCGCTCAGAAAGGGAATGGTATTTTACGTTTGTTGCTGATGATCCAATAACTGGAAAACCAAATAAGTATACACTTCTTACACAAAGAGGAAAACTAAGAACGTGGGCCGATCCAAAATATCTCTTTAAATTTCTTCATGAAAGAGGAGTTATTTGTGGAAGTTTTAGTTTTAATGAGGATGAAAACCATGAAACAATCAAATATTCTTCAAACAGTAATTCGTAATAAAACTACTCAAATTTCTGCAGCTTTAACTATATTTTTTATGCTCTCCCCTGCATGGGCTCAAGCAAACGGATTAGGAAATGCGAAAACTATTTTAGAAAAATTCCAAGCAGAACTAAAAACAATTATCCCTGTCGCTGCTGCGGTTATACTTTTATGCTTAGCAATTGGTTATGCAGGGCGCTACATTGAAAAAGATACATTCGTACGTTGGGCAATCGGTGTTGTTATTGCAGGTTCAGCAGCCGAACTTGCCAATATGTTATTTACAAATGCATAAAATACTTTCTTATTTAAAAAGACGTCTGAATTTCAGGTTTTTTTGCATAATAACTAAGGTATTACTTGTATTGTAGAACTTTGTATCAACTGTAACCTAATCATCTGTAACCTAAATTGGGATAAATAATATGAAACAATCAAAAATTCTTCAGTCAGGGGTTAACAAGCTTATTTCAATTTCTACAATAACGGCCTCTTTTTTTCTAGCGCATCCTATGTATGCTTACGCACAAAATTTAGGGAATGCAAAAAAAGCTTTAGATACCTTCAAGACTCAATTGATTGGAATTATCCCTGTTGCTGCTGCTGTTATCCTTTTGTGCTTAGCAATTGGTTATGCAGGACGCTACATCGAAAAAGACACATTTGTACGCTGGGCAATCGGTGTTGTCATCGCTGGTTCAGCAGTCGAAATCGTAACTTTATTGTTTGGTAATGGTGGATAAATTTTAACATGAAATATATCTTTGAGGTTAAATTACATGAAACAATTAATTAATTTCCAATCAAAAAATGATAATCAAATCATTGCAATTTCTGCAACTATAACTGTATTTTTTATGAATAGTTCTGCATATGCTCAAAGCCAACCTTTAGGAAATGCTAAAAAAGCTTTAGAAGGTTTACAAAAAGAGCTTATTGAGAAAATTATTCCTGTTGCTGCTGCTGTTATACTTTTATGTTTAGCAATTGCTTATGCTGGACGTTACATCGAAAAAGACACATTTGTACGTTGGGCAATCGGCGTTATCATTGCAGGTTCAGCAACCCAAATCGCCACAATGTTATTCAAGCCATAATGAAATACAATACAAAATATTATTATGAAAATACTAGAGTAGAAAATGAAAACGTTAAATAATTTACAATCAAAGAGTGATAACACAATCATCGCATTTTTTGTAACTGTAACAGTGTCTCTTATAACATATCCCATATCTGTTCAAGCACAAGATTTAACTAAAGCAAAAAACGTTTTAGACAAATTTAAAGAACAATTGGATTTGATTATCCCTGTTGCTGCTGCTGTTATTCTTTTGTGCTTAGCAATTGGTTATGCAGGACGTTACATTGAAAAAGATACATTCGTACGCTGGACAATCGGTGTTGTTATTGCTGGTTCAGCACTTCAAATTGCTAATATGCTATTTAAGCCCTAATATGTTATTTAATCCTAATTGAGACGAATTATAAGGCAATTAAAGAACACTAATAAGAGTAAAACATGCAAAAATTAAATAATATCCAATCAAAAAATAATAACAAGATCATTGCAATTTCTGCAACCTTAATTGCTTTTTTTATGACTTATCCTGTATATGCAGACCTAGGAAATGCTAACAAGGCTTTAAAGACTCTGCAAACAGAACTCTCTACTAAAATTATTCCTGTTGCTGCTGCTGTTATACTTTTGTGCTTAGCAATTGGCTATGCAGGACGCTACATTGAAAAGGATACATTTGTGCGCTGGGCAATCGGTGTTGTCATAGCCGGTTCAGCAACCCAACTTGCTACAATGTTATTCACAGCCAATTGAAAATAAAGTATGCACCAGTATAACACATAATGTTTTAAACATTTGTCAATTATAGATGTACAGCAATAATCAATGTCGTACATATTGCAAAAAAGAAAATATTTTTCATAAGAACTTTAATTAAAATGGAAATAAAAGATATGAAACAATCAAATATTCTTTCAGCAAAAACGTGTAACAAAATTGGTGCGATTGTTATCACTTCAATTATATTCTTAATAACTCAATCTGCCTATGCTCAAAAGGAAACAAAGAGCGTAGATGTTTTCATAGGGGTGCAATATGGATTAAGTATGGTTATTCCTATCGCTGCAGCCATTATTTTTTTATTTCTTTTCCTTATTTATATATTACGCATCATCGCAAGGGCTACCTTTATACGATGGGCATTCAGTGTCATTATTGCAGGTGCAGCCTTTTATATTAGCCACATATTATTTCACATCCAGTAACAAGAGAATTTCATGAATCCACAAGAGCAAAAAGCCTTCCCCTTATTCAAAGGAGCAACACGTGTTCCAACAATGTGGGGTGTCCCTATGATGCCACTTATTGTTATGGTTATGGGAGTTGCTGTTGTTGCTATGACAATAAATATCTTTTTGTGGATTATAGCACCACCTCTATGGTTCATTATGGCGCAAATCACCAAAAACGATGATAAAGCATTTCGTATCTGGTGGTTATGGATCGATACCAAGTTTCGCAATCGCAATAAAAGCTTTTGGGGCGCATCAAGTTATAGTCCCTCTAATTATAGTAAAAGGAGATAAGCATGACAGCTGTTGAAAGCAGCAAACGTCTCGTATCAGAGACACCTGTAAGCCTGTTCTTGCCCTATTCACATCATATTACTGATACGATTATCTCGACTAAGAATGCGGAATATTTGTCGATTTGGAAGATTGACGGACGTTCACATCAAAGTGCTTCAGAAGAAGATATTTTTCAATGGACAAAAGAGCTTAACAATACTCTACGGGGTATTGCATCAGCTAATTTATCCTTTTGGACGCATATCGTACGCCGCCGTGTTTATGAATATCCTGATTCGACATTTGATCAAATGTTTTGCTATCGGCTTGATGAAAAATATCGGCAAAGCTTTACTGGTTATAATTTAATGGTCAATGATCTGTATCTGACTGTTGTTTTCCAACCGGTCGCGGATAAAATTATGTCGTTCTTTTCTCAACATGAACGGGAAACGCTTGATCAAAAAAAGATGCGACAGGATTCATGTATCAAAGAGCTCAACGATATCAATCATACTTTAGGCCAATCCTTAAAGCGTTATGGTGCAGAAATTCTTGGGATTTATGAAAAAAATGGGCATGCTTATTCTTCTGCCCTTGAATTTCTTGGAATGCTTGTCAATGGCGAATATCGCCCTATACCGATTTGTCGTGATCGTTTTGCTGACTACATGTCTATCAATCGACCTTTTTTCTCAAAATGGGGTGCTCTTGGTGAGCTGCGAACAACCAGTGGAGTGCGTCGATTTGGAATGTTGGAAATTAAAGAATACGATTCCACAACCAAACCAGGACAACTAAATGTTTTATTGGAAAGTGATTTCGAGTTTGTATTAACACAGAGTTTTTCGATACTCTCACGCCATGCTGCGAAAGATTATTTGCAGCGGCATCAGCGTAATCTTATTGATGCGCGAGATGTAGCAACGAGCCAAATTGAGCAAATTGATGAAGCACTCAATCAGCTTATCAGTGGCCATTTTGTCATGGGCGAACATCACTGCACATTGACCATATATGGTGATACAATACAACAAGTCCGTGACCATATGGCCAAAGCAAGTGCAGCACTGCTGGATGTTGCCATATTGCCCAAACCTGTAGATTTAGCCATAGAAGCTGGCTATTGGGCACAACTTCCTGGAAACTGGAAATGGAGACCCCGTCCTGCTCCGATTACGTCACTGAACTTTTTATCATTTTCATCTTTTCATAATTTTATGTCAGGAAAACCCACTGGAAATCCATGGGGACCAGCGGTTACTATTCTTAAAACAACCAGCAAAACACCGCTCTATTTCAATTTTCATGCCTCTAAACTCGAAGAGGATTCAACCGATAAGCGATTACTCGGTAATACCGCGCTTATTGGACAATCTGGATCTGGTAAAACTGTATTGCTCGGCTTTTTGTTAGCACAAGCACAAAAGTTTAAACCAACAACCGTTGTTTTTGATAAAGATCGTGGTATGGAAATTGCCATTCGCGCGCTAGGTGGAAAATATCTAACATTCAAGCCAGGCAGACCAAGTGGTTTTAATCCATTTCAACTTCCTCCCACACAAGAGAATCTAATTTTTCTAAAGCAATTTGTTAAAAAATTAGCAGAAGCTGGTGGTGAAATCACGCATCATGACGAAGAAGAAATTAACCAGGCTGTTATGTCTGTTATGAGTGATAACATTGACCCATCATTGCGTCGTTTATCTTTTCTGGTGCAATTCTTACCAAACCCACATTTAAATGATTATAATGCACACCCCTCTGTTCACGCTCGCTTACTGAAATGGTGCGAAGGTGGCGATTATGGATGGTTATTTGATAACCCTCGTGATGCTCTTGATCTTTCAACACATCAAATTTACGGCTTCGATATCACGGAATTCTTAGATAACGTGGAGACTCGTACTCCAGTGATGATGTATTTGCTTTACCGCACAGAAGGTATGATTAGCGGACAGCGCTTTATGTATATCTTTGATGAATTTTGGAAGCCGTTGCAAGACCCATACTTTGAAGATTTAGCAAAAAATAAACAAAAGACTATTCGTAAACAAAATGGTATTTTTGTTTACGCGACACAAGAACCTAGCGATGCTTTAGAAAGTAATATTGCCAAAACACTCATTCAACAATGTGCAACTTACATTTTTCTAGCCAATCCCAAAGCGAATTATGAAGATTATACAAAAGGCTTTAAACTAACAGATACTGAATTTGAACTTGTTAAAGGTCTTGGTGAGTTTAGTCGTCAATTCCTTATCAAACAAGGTGATCAATCAGCACTCGCCGAATTAAGTCTCGGTAAATTCCATATGACAAGCGATGGGAAAACCATCGAATACGACTTTAGTGATGAACTTTTGGTATTATCAGGAACACCAGATAACGCAGAGCTGGTGGAAAGTATTATTGCTGAAGTCGGTGATGATCCAGCAATATGGTTACCGATTTTTTTACAACACGCAAAAAATGACAGGAGGGAAACATGAAGAAACAGGTCATTTCAATAGCAGTAGCTGTAATTTTAGGGTCTTCAAAGTCGGCAATAGCTTTTGCTTGGTTTGGAGCTGGAGCAGCAGATTTAGGAGCAACAGTTCCAACTTTCTCTTGGGGAGCATCGTCAAGCACGTCTGCACCCAAAAAGTCAACGCCTCCACAATCAAAGAAAGTGTATCCTGTAGCACTGCTCCTTGATGTTTTAAAGAAACAACTTGCACAAGCACAAAAAACACATCAATCGATAACGGGAAATCGAAAACTTGGTATCAAAAATCTTACCCAACTAAAAACAGATCAAAGTAGCTTTTTTCTTAAAAATCCAGAGCTTATTTATAATAAAGATGCTCGTTCAGCTATATCTGACTCACTTGAAAATATCTTAAAAGAAGAAGAGATACCTACCTCTATTCGTGAATCTCGCGATTCCATTGGTAAGCGCATACGATATACAACCGCCATTGATAAAGCTATAAGTTTACAAAGTTTTAAAGAGACCGAAAATCGTTTCACTCAAATCTCAGAACTTATAGAAAAACTTAATACAACAACAGATCTAAAAAGTATTGCTGAATTGCAAACTTGCATAAAAGGCATGCTTGCTATGATCCAGAATGAAGCAACAAAATTGCAAATGGTTGCATATTCACGCAATGCAGAGCACGCACTTATCAGTCAACAAAAACAAAAACGGAATATGAGAATTCTTAACAGTGCAAATAAAGGAATGCCAATAATACGATCTATGCGATAAAAAACTTGATGATAGCTTAATTTATATCACTAGCTTCCTCTGTTTATATTTTTATGCACTTCTTTTAGAGATCGTATACAGTTTTATTCATTAAGTATCTTTGTAGTTTACCAACATAACCTGAAAGTGATCAAAAGAGAAAAGTAACATGAAAAAAACTATTATTTTAATAGCAACAGCTGTCACTTTAGGGATTCAAAACCCAGCAATGGGTTTTATAGTGGGAGGAGTTTCGGATGCATCCAAAACGCCAGGTATATGGAGTTTATTTGGTTTATTTGGGGGCAAAAATAATAGCAAAACTCTTCCCCAAAAAAATACCCCTCCACAAGAAAAAAAAGTACCCCTCCACAAGAAAATGCAACTATCAGTATTATATCATCGCTATTCTATGTCTTAAACAAACAAATTGACGAAACAGAAAAACAATTACAAAAAACAAAAGAACTACACGGCTCTATAACAGGTACTCGTCGAGATATCATTGTACCAAAAATTAGTCTAGGCAGTGGTTATTTTAAAAATCCCCAATTCATCTACGGCCAAAATGGATTTAAAGAGAGCAGTTTTTCAGAAAATAATATAACTTCCAAAACAGATGTGGTAGGAAAGATTATGGCGAGCCAAGATCTTAGTCACCTTTCAGTTCCTGAAGCACGTCAATTTATCGAAAAACGCAGTCAATACGCAGCAATTGTAGATAAAGCCATAAGTTTGCAAGTTTTTGAAGAAGCAAAAAATCGTTTTAGAAAAATTAAAGATGCTGCCCCAGATCAGTTGGATTTGGATCGGTTGGATTTGAAAGCCATCATAGAATTACAATCGTACATGGAAGGTACACTTTCCGTTTTCGAAAATGAAGCTATAAAATTGAAAGTGGTTGCGCATTTACGAAATGCAGAGCAAGCACTGATCCGCCAGCAAAAATATAAACGCAATATAAAAATTTTAAACCATCAGAATAAAGATATGCCACAAATAAACGCC
>NZ_CABFVS010000022.1 GCF_902150025.1 Bartonella massiliensis | reverse complement strand
ACAAAGAAAATACGTTAGCGCTATCCAATGAAATTTTATACGGATTATACCATCAACTTTCTTTGGTCGTGGAAAAATAATGCATCATTCTCAATACCATCTCAATACACTGAAGAAATATGTAAAAAGCTATGAGCAACTTCATAACCAAAAGTGTTTTCTGTAAATCGTATAAATATAAAAAACTACACATACACTCCTACTCCAAAATAATGGAAAAGTGAAAATTCGTGAAAGAAAAATACCATGAACTTCCAAATGTTCTCAAAACTGTTCAATGAAATTGATCACGCAACAAGTACATATGTCATGGATATTTCATCAAAAACCATCGTTGCAATCACCCCCATTGTATCGATCGGTCTCACGCTTGGTTTCATCATCTATGGATGGCTCGTTATTCGTGGTGCAGTAGATATGCCCCTCGCTGGACTCGTAAACCGCTGTTTTCGAGTGAGTGTTATTACTTCTATTGCCTTAACCGCAGGGCTTTATCAAAAAGACATCAAAAACCTTATCATGGAAACACCTAATGAGTTAGTCAAAGCACTTGTGAAAAATTCTCAGAGTGAAACTCAATTAGCTCAGCTAATCGACAAAGTGGCTGGAAAAGGATTCGAATGTGCAAGCAAAGCTTTTGAAGAAGCAGCTTTCTTAGACGCTGATGGGCTCCTTTATGGTCTCTTTGGTATCCTCATCTTACTTGCAACAAGCTTCCTCACTGCCGTTGGAGGTGCATTCATCTTGTTGGCAAACATTGCAATTACACTTCTTGTCGGACTCGGACCATTCTTCATCATTTCTTTACTTTGGCAACCAACCTATCGCTTTTTTGAACAATGGGTAGCACAAATCTTAAGTTACACAATTCTCATTTTGCTCCTAGCAACCATGTCTAGTTTACTCATGAATATCTTTGCCAATTACATGGCGGATTTTAAATTTGATGGCGATCAGAATATCAGTTACGCGCTTGGTGGTGCTCTCATTTTGTCCATTATCTCTATTGTACTGTTGTTTAAATTGTCAAGCATAGCCAGTGCTTTAGCAAAAGGCGTTACATTAGGACATCTATGGAAATCAAATATCAGATCCTGATGTTTCTCATAAGCGCTGCATAACCAAAAAGTCAGGTAACACTCTAAAGGATATTTTTATTAAAATTGAATTATTCTCATAAACTAAAAAATGAAATTAAAAAAGATAAATTATCACAAACTATGC
>NZ_CABFVS010000021.1 GCF_902150025.1 Bartonella massiliensis | reverse complement strand
GCTTTACTTTATAATTAAAATTATAATAATGATTAGAAATAATATAATTTATTTATTGTAAAAAAATAGAGGAGTGTTAAAATGAAATTGATTGTTTTTATGATTTTGACTATTAACCTTTTATCAGCTTGTGCGTTAGCACCAAAGCTAAAGCAACCAAATGATAGAAACCGTATACCGGTCAATAAAACAATCCCTGCCGAAATTCAGCGAGGAGCTATATGAAAGAAAAACAAATTAAACCAATAAAAGCTGAACAACTTAACAGTTATTATGAAGAAAGCCGCGGCTTAGAGCGTGATCTCATCAACGAATTTGTAAAGTCGCGTAGAACGGCTTGGCGTGTCGCGAGTGCTGTTGGTCTTTTTGGCTTATTCGGTATGGTATGTGGAGTCGTTGGGTTTTCTCAACCAGCTCCAACACCTTTAGTGCTACGCGTTGATAATACAACAGGTGCAGTTGATGTTATTTCGATCATGCGCGAACATGAAACCAGCTATGGCGAGGTGGTAGACAGATATTGGCTCAATCAATATGTACTTAACCGAGAAACTTACGACTATGATACCATTCAACTGAACTATGATACAACAGCACTTTTAAGCGCAGCAGCTGTTCAACAAGAATATTATAAAATTTATGAAGGAGAAAAGGCGCGAGATAAAGTACTTTCCAACAAAGCACGTATCACAGTTAAAGTGAGATCGATTCAGCCGAATGGACTGGGTCAAGCAACTGTACGTTTTACGACGCAACAATTTGACAGCAGCGGAGCTGCTACTGGACCAAAACAACACCAAATTGCAACAATTGGCTATACCTATGTTGGTGCCCCCATGAAATCATCTGATCGATTGCTTAACCCTCTTGGTTTTCAAGTGACAAGTTACCGTTCTGACTCGGAAATACTGTTGAATGATTAAGGAATTGGTTGTTATGAAAAAACTTGCATTCATTGCTCTATTATCTTCGTTCTCTTCTCTTTATACAGTGCCTGTACAGGCGCTCAAAAGTCCATCAAATTCACAGTATGATCACCGCATTCGCTATATAACATATAACGAAGCTGATGTGGTTCAAATTGAAACGGTTCTTGGTGTGGCAACACATATCATTCTTGAGGAAGGTGAACACTATATTACACATGCTTTTGGTGATTCAGAAGCCTATGCCTTTGCCCATAAAGGACGACATATTTTTATTAAACCCAAAGCAGAACTTGCCAACACCAATCTCATCGTTGTAACCGACAAGAGAAGCTATAAATTCCGACTCCAATTTCGAAATGACCGTGCAGGAGCAACTTATGAATTGGCTTTTCATTATCCCGATTCACACGATGAGAAGTCAGAAGCAAACAGCCAACGCCTTGCAATTGAACGTGGCTTTCACCAAAGCGTAAAGGGTTATAACCTCAGTTATACCATGAGCGGAAACCAAGATATTGCTCCTATAAATGCTTGGGACAATGGGCGTATTACTTATTTCAAGTTTCCCGCTAACATGGATATGCCATCGATTTATGTTGTTGATGCCGAAGGAAATGAAAGCTTAATACCACGCACTATCATCGGCGGTTCGAATGATATTATTGCTGTTCATAAGGTTAATCCTAAATGGCTTATACGACTTGGTAAACGTGCTTTAGCTGTGTTTAATGAAGCCTATGACCCCCATGGCATACCCAATACAACTGGAACAATATCTTCGGTGGTTCATCGCGTCAATAAAGGAGGAAAATGATGTTTGATAATGGGAAAGGAGAGGAAAAAGGTAGAAAACTGGACAATGCAGAGCAAAGACATGTTGAAGGTGCCTATGGAAGCTCAGAACTAGGGTCAGAACGCCGCCCAACAATTCCCGGTGCCCGTGCATTGTTAATGGTAGGACTTATTGTCATCATAGCGGTACCAATTGCTTTGACTTGGAAGGCTTTAAAAATGCGCAATACCGTGGAAGTAGAGGAAGAAAAGCCTCAACAAGCGGTCCAGCAAATTATACCAAGTTATATCCCCCGCGCTATAGAAGAACCAAAAGAAGAACTAGAAAAACCAACACAAACAGAAGACTCAGCTTTGGATATTCCACCGGCCTTAAGTAAGCTTCTTCAAACAACTATTCCTCCACATTTGCTCAAAGATTCTGAAGAATTAGCACGCAAACGCATGCTCAGTTCTAGTCTTAACAGCGGTGGAAGTGAAGGATCTACAGAGACAAAAAATACAGCGAATGATGATAGCAACAGTGGTGTATTATTTGATAATCTTCAGCCTGTACGTTTAGGTCAATCACATGCGGTTCAACTTCATAATCGTGACCTCTTGATTACACAGGGAACGCAAATAGACTGCACGTTGGAAACAAAGATCATCACATCACAACCTGGAATGACGACATGTCATTTAACACGTGATGTGTATTCCACAAGTGGTCGTGTTGTTTTGCTCGATCGTGGCTCTAAAGTCGTTGGTTTTTACCAAAGTGGCATACAGCAAGGACAAACACGTGTGTTTGTGCAATGGTCACGTATTGAAACCCCTTCTGGAGTTATTGTCAATCTTGACTCACCTGGTACTGGCCCTCTTGGTGAAGCCGGTATTGGTGGTTGGGTTGATAGGCATTTCTGGGAGCGATTTGGTGGTGCCATCATGGTGAGCATTATTGGTGATTTAGGAGAATGGGTAAGAGGCAAAATTAACGGTAGCAGCACAGAAAATAAAGAGAAGCCAGAGAGGTCACAATCTCAAGGTCCCCAGCACGCTGAATCGATCGTGAATGATGTTCTTCAAAGTTCCATCAATATCACACCAACTCTTTACAAAAACCAAGGTGAACGAGTGAATATTTTTGTGGCTCGTGATTTGGATTTCAGCAATGTCTACAGTCTCGTCACACGTTAATCCGATACAAAAAGATCAAGCTGTTTCTCAACTTCTGCAACCGCTTGATCGTTTCTTAGAAGATCCGAAGATCACTGAATTATCGATCTGCCGCCCCTGTGAGGTATGGACGAAAAGCTTTAATGGGTGGCAGGTTCACAGCGTACCAGAATTAACAAGCGCTTTTTTACAAACGCTTATTACAGCGGTTATCGTTTATAACGGTATGGCTCCTAAAAGTATTAATTATGTACTCTTGCCTGGTGGACAACGTGGTACCATTATACAAACGCCAGCTGTCGTTGATGGTGCTCTGTCTTTTGTCATTCGTAAACATTCTCTTATCGTTAAAACGTTAGAAGAACTTAAAGAAGAAGGGGCTTTTGATTCTTTTTCCGATGTGAGTTTTAATAAACCTTCGGAAACAGAAGCCAATGACTTGTTATTAAAGCAAGACTTCACACGGTTAGAACCATTTGAAATTCAGCTTCTGCAACGTAAACGTGAAAGAAAAATTCTTGAATTTTTGGAAGAATGCGTCCTTCACAAGCGCAATATTATCATTGCAGGCAAAACAGGATCTGGTAAAACAACATTTGCCCGCTCACTCATTGAAAAGGTCTCTGTAGAAGAGCGTATTATTACGATTGAAGATGTTCATGAACTTTTTCTCCCCAATCATCCTAACCATGTCCATATGATTTATGGTAATAATGTAGGCCGTGTTTCAGCTGAAGAATGCTTAGATGCATGTATGCGTCAATCGCCTGACCGAATTTTTCTTGCTGAATTACGAGGCAATGAAGCATGGGAATATCTCAATTCACTCAATACAGGTCATCCTGGATCGATTACAACAACGCATGCCAACAGTGCTTTGCAAACATTTGAACGATGTGCTACCTTGATTAAAAGATCAGAAGTTGGCCGCCAACTTGAGATAGAAATGATAAAGATCGTTCTTTACACGACAGTTGATGTCGTATTGTTCTTCAAAGATAGAAAACTTTCCGAAGTTTTTTACGATCCGATTTTTGCTAAATCAAAAATCGCTTAAAAAGGCTTGCTCTTTTGATAATAGTACACAAATAAAAAAAGCCGTAACCATTGTTACGGCTTTTTATTGTGCATCCCCCTCTTC
Source organism: Bartonella massiliensis (assembly GCF_902150025.1). Lineage (GTDB taxonomy): Bacteria > Pseudomonadota > Alphaproteobacteria > Rhizobiales > Rhizobiaceae > Bartonella > Bartonella massiliensis. Next base: position 63,714 of record NZ_CABFVS010000021.1, on the reverse strand, counting down.
TCTTTACGACTCAAATGCATTTTCTATACTCTTCATGAACACAAGAAAAAAGCAAATCACATATAGAGCTCTATTCTCTTATCTTTGATCATTATTTCCATTTATTTTTTGAAAATGTAAATTTGATGCAAAAAAGAAAATAGATACAAAATAAATATTTTAACAAAAAGAAAAGGATAAATTTTGATTTACCCATCAATAAGAGCTTTATGACACAGATAACGATCATTACCAATAATTATCGTCATCAAGAAAAAAGCTTATTTTAAATGATCAGTAAATATGTTTTTGACCTAAACAATCTTTAGATACAAAAAATCTCACACAAATTTATTCTGTTTGAGCAACCATAAATCACATTCTATTTGGTCATAAAAAAATATAGTGGTCTATCAACTTTTTCTTTGGATAAAAAAGGGGGGGCTCACCCCCTGTTTGTAAACCATTAAATTTTTCTTAAAGAAAGCCTTGCTAACCATATCACATGGAGCCATATCCCCCTAAAAACAATGTCATATAAATAACACAAGGCAAGCTTTACTATGGAAGTCCTACTCTCTTCTCTATAGCTCAAAGAGAAAAAATCCTACAAGTGCAAATTTACAATCTCCCTTCTTAAAGTAGACTCCACAGATCACTACCCGAAAGAATGAAGCTTTTTAACTCGCGCTAAACTGTAAACAATCCATCTTCTTGCCTAGCAGGTTTCCTCTTCTAAACACTTTATCATCCCGTCTCAAATGATAATGTTTTAGGGCTCAACAGAATAAACACCCAACAATGACTGATTGTACCATTAACACTTGGCAAGATTTCTTTTATATTAAAAAATATCTCTTATACCGAAAAACAAAAAAAACACTTTATACGGTTTAGAACAAATTTATTTAAGAATATATGCAACTGAAATTTAGTAACATAAAAATATATAAAATTAGCCTCTACAAATTTCATCAAAATAAAACACTCTTTTTTGATGATTGACTTCTTTTGACTCAAACCAATCTACAAACATTGCTTATTGCATATTCACAATACATGTGCCTAAAATTTGGACAACTGTTTTCTAAATTTTTAGAAAAACTTATAAATTTAATATTTTATCAAAAGTCTTTTATGGGCTCTCTAACAAATTAAAATCTACGAAGTTATAATCAATTTCAAGCTGCCCCCCTTATTAAACGATGACCCCCTAATTGTATGATCTATCACGATAATAGAAGATGCTTTTATGCTCTCCAATTTTGAGAATTATAAATTTTTTAATGCGATTAACAATCAAAACCTTAAAGCAAAATATATCCTTTAAACATACGTGATACTGTTATCAAAAAATTCCAATCACTGAATATCAAAAGTATTATCGATATGATAAGGAGACACGAAATTCTACTGTAGCATCACACCTTCCTTTTATATTCTCAAACCAGGGATTGTCCATATATCCCCATAAATCTGATCTTCACGCATATAACGCAAAGGAAAAGTAGGCCCCCTGTAAAAATAAGCAAGCGCAAAGCCAGTTGTGTTAGAGTTTTTGTTTAGCAAAGTGTTTGATAAAAGGCAGAGACATCTTCCAATTCATTTTGGGTCTACTAGTGGTTTTATAGCATTGTTTTCCTAAGAGCGCACGTGCTTTCTCTATTGTTTATAAATCAACATCCAACTCTAAAGAAACCGCATGCTTGAGACACATATTGAGACGAATAAGAGCTCTATCATCTGTTGCTGCTTTTGTATGCCAAATGGAGGCAAAAATATTGCATATTTTTAGTTTGTGGAATCTCTGAAACAGGCAGACAACTTAATTTAGGAAGAATATAGAATTTTAAAGGTGAAAATCAACACCCATTTTTAGCCTCATTCTTTAGTTCGGCTTTACGACTTTCAAAAGCGTCTAAAGCAATGTTTTTTAAATAATGAAGATTACGCATTGCCTCACGCTTTTATTTATTGCGTGTCATAATGGGGTCACGACCATCATGTAAAGTGAAATGTCACCCAGTTGCACATTCACTGGACTTATTTTAAAGAAATGTTTCTCAACACTCCTAATCCCATTTCGCGACGACAACCATGAATGGTATAATGATAAAGTCTCCATGGAAATAATATAAAATCTATAAAGCACTGCTATCTTTATGTTTATGAAGAAGTAAGCTAGCACCATCACACTATTTGCCAACTCTCAAATGTTGCAGACCAACCCTTGGGCTTGTAAGGTGATTCATGAAAAGCCATTTTATTATACAGTTTTTACCCACACCAGCCCCGCTTTTGACGTACAAGCAAGTGATGTTAATTGCTTCAATCTGAAAGGGTTTGTGATGAGAAAATCTTACTATATTCGGAATTATAACTCAAGTTGAAAATGATAATTTATCATTATAAATCAAAGTGTTATAGATATGATAAGGAACATAGAAAATTACGAACTATCATAATAATCGCTTCTTTATATTTTATTTGAAAATTTACATGCACTATAACATTTATATCATCTTTATTTTTTGAGCTCTATTGATAGAATAGTAAGATATTTGATAAAAAATAATCAATTAAATTATGCATTAAAATATGAATTTTGATAAGAATATATAGCATATTGGCTTTATTGTTTTTACATAAAACGCTTAAGTATTTATTTTATCCAAAAGACTAAGGCATTTTTTAAAGGTAAGAATAACGATGGTGACCAACTCATAAAAACCCGTAAACTTTTAGAGATAAGCCCCTAAGGACATAAAAAATACGCACAACTTGTCTTTCACTTCACTGTTCATAAATCGGTGGATTTTTAGAGATAATACTCAAACGTAAATTTTCTTAATCGCAACCATTGCAAAGATTGCTTCTAAAAAAAATAATTTAATTTTTAAGATGATGACTTCATTTTTAGGATGATGAGAATTCCTTCCACACTTATAAGAAGCCAATGGCACCTTGAAAGACTAAATCCCAAAAGCTATTGACGATTTTTTGTTTTTTCATTTTACTTTTATTAATCAGTAAATTGCTTAAAAACGGAAAGGGTCCTCTCAAATGATCAAGACGTTCACCGCACATTTCATCACGTGAATCCGCAATCCAGCGATACGCTTGAAGCAAAACAGCGGGACCTAAAGTGCGATCACCGTTCCACCAATAACGCGGACATGATGTCTGACAACAGGTACACAAAATACATTCATAAAGGCTGTCTATTTTGAGGAAAAGGTTAAGAAAGAATCCTACACTCTCCCTCCTTTACCCTTATTAACCGATTAACTTTTAAAGACGACGTTCAACCATGAGCTTTTTAATTTCAGCAATTGCTTTTGCTGGATTTAATCCCTTTGGACAAGTCTGCGCACAATTCATAATCGTATGGCAACGATAAAGACGGAAGGGATCTTCTAAATTATCAAGACGTTCACCGCACATTTCATCACGTGAATCCGCAATCCAGCGATACGCTTGAAGCAAAACAGCGGGACCTAAATAACGATCACCGTTCCACCAATAACTTGGACATGATGTCTGACAACAGGCACACAAAATACATTCATAAAGACCATCAATTTTTTGACGATCGGAATGACTTTGTAACCATTCTTTAGCTGGTTCAGGAGACACTGTTTGTAACCAAGGCTCAATGACTCGGTGTTGCGCATAAAAGCCTTTTAAGTCAGGGACCAAATCTTTAACAACCGGCATGGAAGGCAAAGGATAGACCTTGATAGGGTGTTTGACATCATCCATCCCTTTGGTACAAGCCAATGTATTGCTTCCATCAATATTCATCGCACAGGAACCACAGATGCCTTCACGACAAGATCGACGAAGCGTCAAAGTTGGATCAATATGGTTTTTAATAAACAAAAGCCCATCAAGGATCATCGGACCACAAGCAGAACGATCGACGTAATAGGTATCCAGACGAGGATTTTCTTCATCATCAGGCGACCAACGATAAACGTGAAATTCTGTCAGTTTTGTCGCACCTTCGGGTTTAGGCCAAACCTTGCCCGGTTTTACTTGTGAATTTTTGGGAAGCTTAATTTGTACCATATTTCATTCTCCCCTTAATAAACCCGTTTTTTAGGTGCAATACGCTTTAAATCGATCCCACCATCAGCTTCAGACGTTAATGGGTCCACATGAACAGGCCGATAGGACAAAGTCACCTTACCCTCTTTGGACAAATGTGAAAGTGTATGTTTTCGCCAATTTTTATCATCACGCTCCGGATAATCTTCACGAGCGTGAGCACCACGGCTTTCTAAACGTGCTGTCGCAGAATGAACAGTCATGATTGCATTCGCCATGAGATTTTCAAGCTCTAATGTTTCCACCAAATCAGAGTTCCATATCAAGGAGCGATCCGTAACTTTAAGATCAGACAATTCCCCCCAGATTTTATTCATTCGTTGACACCCCTGTTGCAAAGAATCTTCCGTACGGAAAACAGCTGCATCTTCTTGCATCGTACGTTGCATTTTTTCACGCAACACAGCTGTTGGTATTGCCCCTTGTGCAAAACGTAAACGATCAAAACGCGCCATAATTTTGTCAACAGCTTCTTCATTCAAAGGTGGAATTTCTGCATTCCGATCAATAACTTCACCCGCACGAATGGCAGCAGCACGCCCAAACACCACAAGATCAATCAATGAATTTGATCCCAAGCGGTTAGCACCATGAACAGAAGCGCATCCCGCTTCACCCACTGCCATTAAACCCGGTTGAATACGATCAGGCGAATCAGCTGTTGGATTGAGAACTTCCCCGTAATAGTTGGTCGGAACTCCACCCATATTATAATGAACCGTTGGCAGAATAGGGATCGGTTCTTTTGTTACATCCACCCCTGCAAAAATCCGAGCGGATTCGGAAATCCCCGGTAAGCGTTCATGCAAAATTGCAGGATCAATATGATTGAGAACCAAATGAATATGATCCTTCTTAGGTCCAACGCCACGCCCTTCACGAATTTCAAGCGTGATACAACGCGAAACCAAATCGCGTGAAGCCAAATCCTTAAAGGAAGGTGCATAACGCTCCATAAAGCGTTCACCTTCAGAATTAATTAAATAGCCCCCTTCACCCCGAGCTCCCTCTGTAATAAGACAACCAGAACCATAAATCCCTGTCGGATGGAATTGCACAAATTCCATATCTTGGAGTGGCAATCCAGCCCGTGCGATCATTCCACCCCCATCACCTGTACAAGTATGCGCTGATGTTGCAGAAAAATAAGCACGTCCATAACCACCAGTTGCTAAAACAACCATTTTGGCAGAAAAACGATGTATCGTACCGTCATCGAGATTCCATGCCACAACCCCCGTACACACCCCATCCGTCATGATGAGATCAAGTGCAAAATATTCAATAAAAAATTGTGCATTATGCTTTAAGCTTTGTCCATAAAGCGTATGCAAAATGGCATGGCCGGTACGATCAGCGGCTGCGCAAGTCCGTTGAACAGGTGGACCTTCACCAAATTGTGTCGTATGTCCACCAAAAGGGCGTTGATAAATTTTCCCTTCTTGCGTTCGCGAAAAAGGAACGCCATAATGCTCTAATTCATACACAGCAGCAGGAGCATTACGGACTAAATACTCCATTGCATCGGTATCCCCCAACCAATCAGAACCTTTCACAGTATCATATAAATGCCACTGCCAATTGTCAGGTCCCATATTTGAAAGCGATGCAGCAATCCCCCCTTGTGCTGCCACCGTATGTGAACGCGTTGGAAAAACCTTCGTGATACAAGCTGTTTTTAATCCTTGTTCTGCCATACCCAGCGTTGCACGTAAACCTGCACCACCTGCCCCAACAACAACAACATCAAATTTATGATCTACAGTGCGATAAGGGGCGTTACCTGCTTTAGCGCTCAAAGATGATTTTGTACCCGCCATATTTGTTTAACCCCCTAATGCAATTTTCAAAAGAGAAAAAATGATAACACCCCCCAAAACGAAACAAAATAAAATATTTAATGTCAAAAAGAGTAACCGTAAACCTTCGCGCGGAATATAATCTTCAATAACGACCTGCATACCAAGTTTCATATGATAAAGAACTGAAAGAGTCATCAATCCCATCAAAATAGCAACAACAGGATGTGCAAACCGCGCACGCACAATACTATAGTCCTTGCCCACAAGCGAAAGAATAAGAATAATAAAAAAAATTAAAAGCGGCAGATTGATAATTCCTGTCAAACGCTGTAGCCAAAAATGCTCTGTTCCTTCATGAGCACTCCCACGCCCCCGTGCTTTTGCAAGTTCCGTTCGAAAGTCTTCTTTCATATCTCTTTTCACCCCCAGCTAAACAAGGCTATATCCAATAATCCAAATTACAAAAGTAACAATAAGAGAAATAAACACTGTCACCCAAGCAGTCACTGTTGCTTTTTCTTTTGCCAAAAGATAAGGCATCGTATCCCAAACAATGTGGCGAAGTCCACCCACCATATGATGAACGCCTGCCAAAGTATAAAGAAACAGGATACATAATCCAAACCAAGAACCATAAATCCCGTGGACTGTTCTAAATGTTTCTTCCCCACATGCAATAGCAGTTAACCAAACAGCAAGAAAGGCCATTCCAACATAAAGGCCCACCCCTGTGACACGATGCGCAATGGACATGGCCATAGTAATCGTCCAACGATAAATACTTATATGAGGGGAACGAGGGCGCTCTTTTATCCTAATTGTCTCTGCCATAAAATATCCTGACCTGGTTTTTTCAACCACAGCACAAAACGACCAAATACATTATCTCGTTTTACTTGTCTGGTATCCCAAAATACCAATATTACAGGTCGGTTGTCTCAAATAACGGATTAAAGGTCACGCATAAAAAAACCGATTACTCCACGGATATAATCCGTAAAACTCGCCTTAATCTAATACACTTTTATCTTCACGTCAAAGGTCTAACATCTTTTCTCAAATATAAACATGAATTTTTTTCAGATTATACTTAATCCTTTTGAGTCTCTACGATATGTGCAATAATATCCTACACTTCACCCCTTTACGTAAGAATAAAAAAGATAAAAAGCTTTGAGAGGTTGAACATTTTCATGCTCCCTCCAAGCCTTTTAAAGGACAAAACGAATCACAAAAGATACAAATAAGCGGCATAAAAGCCGCTTTTGCATAAAATTTAGCCTTTAAATTTTTACTCAGCAACTTGCGTTTCAGCATCTGGACTTACAGGTGTTGCTTCTACTTTCTCAACAACTTTTTCAGCTTTTTTTCGATAATCTCTCTTTTCAGCGATACGCGCAGCTTTACCTCTCAAACCACGCAGATAATAGAGTTTTGCCCGACGCACTTTACCACGACGTACCAGCTCAACAGCTTCAATCAAAGGAGAATAAACAGGAAATACCCGTTCCACCCCTTCACCATAAGAAATCTTGCGGACTGTAAAGGTTTCATTCAACCCACCGCCTGAACGTGCAATACACACCCCTTCATAAGCCTGAACACGCGTCCGCGTTCCTTCCGTCACACGCACCATGACACGAACTGTATCTCCTGGTTGAAAGGCTGGAAATTGGCGCTTTTCTTCAATTTTTGCACATTGTTCAGCTTCAAGCTGTGCGATAATATTCATTTCTTTTATCCTTCATGTTCTTTATCGAACAGTCAGAGCGCTCAACTCTTACCCAAAAAGCCTTGTATTAAAAAAAGAAGCTCTTTTAGGCTATGCCTTACACAGGAGCGAATACACCATTCCTTCATTTTAATTCTGGAACTACAGAAAACCTTTTATAAAAACTCTATTAAAAAAAGAGAGCCATGCAATACACTACCTTATCCCATGAATCAAGTTTTCTGACGATTTTTATCATAATGCGTATAAAGATCCGGACGACGTTTCCGTGTTAACAATTCGGCTTGGCTTTGCCGCCAATCTGCAATCGCTTTGTGATGACCTGAGAGCAATACGGGCGGAATCTCTCGTCCTTCGAAAAGAGAAGGGCGCGTATATTGCGGATGTTCCAGCAAACCATTTTCAAAGCTTTCACACTTTGCAGAAGCTTTATTTCCCATCACTCCTGGCAAAAGACGTATAATAGCATCTAAGATAACCAGTGCGGCTGTTTCTCCCCCTGAAAGAATATAATCACCAATAGAGACTTCTTCTAATTCCCGTGCCTCTATAACTCGCTCATCAACCCCTTCAAAGCGTCCACAAACCAATGTAATGCCCGAATCATGCGCCAAACGACGCGCATAAGCTTGGTCAAAAGGGCGCCCACGTGGACTCATCAACAATCTTGGTGAATCCTGTGGACAATGATCAAGCGCAGCTGCCAATACATCCGCCCGCATCACCATACCAGCCCCCCCACCAGCGGGTGTATCATCAACACTATGGTGTTTATCCAAAGCGAAATCTCTAATCTGTACTGTCTCCAGTGACCAAATTCCACGCTCTAAAGCTTGCCCTGCTAAAGAATACCCTAAAAAACCTGGAAACATTTCTGGGTAAAGCGTTAAAACGCGCGCCTGAAATTTCATTTTTATTTTTTCATCCTCATTTTATTCAACCAACTCTTTATAAGCCAAAATAACACAAATCAGATCAATGTAACGCTATGGCGTTAATCCAGAATTCTCTCTACGCCATACCCAGTACAATCCCCTCTCTTCAATACTTGCACTTAAAACAAAAGCAATACTTTCAAGCCCTTCTTAAAAATCCAAGCAACTCTTAGAAATCAAAATACCACCACACTTGCTTGAAATCATTGGCATTTTTAATATTTTTCGCTTTTTATTTTTTTAATTCAAGCTATCATTCATCATTTTCTTTCCCATTGCTTAAACCAGCCGCCATGGGATCAACAACAAGAAAACCGGCGTTCATACAAATTTCTGGTACCGCCGCCTTACTAAAGGGAATAAGCACCTTTTTTCCCATATTCAAACGTATTTCAAGCAAATCACCAGCCCCAAAATTAAAAAAAGCACACACTTCACCCAAAACTGTGCCTCCACAGTCTTGAACGCGCAACCCTATTAAATCGACTTGATAAAACTCATCCTCATCCAAATCATCAATCAATTGATCACGCATCACATAAAGACGAATCCCTTTTAAAGACTCAGCAGCATTACGATTATCGACCCCTTTAAAACGTATAATCGCCTTATTTTTTTGTATACGAAGAGTTACAATTTCATAAGAACGCCCCATATCATCATAAAGTGTCCCATAAAACTGAAAACGCTGTGGCTCAGCACCTAAAATTTTAACAAAAACATCTCCTTTTATACCATGAGGCATACCAATAATGGCAAGATAGACTTTATTTTTAAGCTTTTCTTTATTATACTTCATCCAAAAACATTATCTCTCAAAAGTGAACCCTCAATCTTAATCATTTCTATTTAATCTTGTTGCCATATTGAGACAATCTTCCCAAAAGACCTTTCTTGGTAACAAAAACAAATTAATATTAAGGAGAAGTCTTATGGCAAATATTATGCTATTTTACAAAGATATCACCCCCATCAACAAAGTTTCTCATAAAAATCTAAAATTTGCGCCACCAAGTGATATGTCTTTTGCCCAAAATACGCACTGGGTTCCTTTAGCAAGTACTGAATATTTTCAAGCAGCACTAGACTATCCTATTTTGTTTATGTGCGCTGAAGATGAACAAAAAAAACGGCACTATACATCGGCTGCTCTTGTTGGTCTTTCTAACGATGAAAATGACTATATTACTTCTGATAAAAGTTGGAAAACCAATACCTATGTTCCAGCTTTTGTTCGTCGTTATCCTTTTGTTTTGGCACAAATCAGCAATGAAAAAGAGCTTTCTGTTTGCTTTGATCAACAATCTGGGATGTTTAATGAAGTTGCAGGAACAGAGCTTTTTAATTCCGATGGCTCGATTTCTCCTTTTATGGAAGAACGTATTCGTTTTCTTGAAAGCTTTAAAATCGCTATGGAGAAAACCTCTGAATTTATTGATGCTCTTGTGGAAATGGACCTTCTCAGCCAAAAATCAATCAATGTAAAAAACGATAAAGGCCTCTCAGCACAATTGGAAAATTTTTGGGTTGTTGACGAAGAAAAATTAAATAAACTATCAGCAAGCCAGCTTGCCAAACTTCATAAAAATGGCTTTTTAGGGTTAATTTTTGCGCATTTAATGTCAACGCATAATCTTTTAAAAATCCTCTCTCTCAAAGGGGAGAAGCAACTTATCAACCATGAAGAAAAACCGGCAAACAAGAATGGTCATGCTGACGATGAAAAATCTAAAAAGAAAGAAACCCTCAACTAGATAATGCCGATCAAAAACGACAAGAGAAAAGATGAAAATAATCCTCTCATTCCAGCAGACCATGCGGTTTTAACCGCAAGGAAAAACTGGTTAAAGTGTCTTGTAAAAACACGTCGTATGTCCGCACAAACAGCGCAAGCCTATGAACGTGATACGCGACAATTTTTATCTTTTCTCTGTCAACATTTAGGTCATGCACCAACTTTTACAGATCTTGCTCATTTACACGTCAGCGATTTACGGGCTTATCTTGCGTTTCGACGTACAAACAATGTCAGTGCTCGCTCTTTAAGCCGTGGGGTAGCAGGTATCCGTTCTTTTTTTAAATACCTATCGCGCGAAGGAATCGTCAATATTCCCGCAGCTCAACTGATCCGAAGCCCCAAACATCCAAAGTCGCTCCCCAAACCTTTAGCAATAAATGCAGCACTCAACATCGTCAAACAAGAAAAACAGCTGGAAACTGAACCTTGGATTATCGCGCGCAATACTGCTGTCCTCATGCTTCTCTATGGCTGTGGTATGCGCATATCAGAAGCCTTAAGCCTCACACCAGAACAATTTTCTGATCCCCAAAAAACAAGTTTATTCATAACAGGAAAAGGAGGCAAAACACGCCTTGTTCCTCTCATCAAAATTGTTTACGAAGCTGTACAAAATTATCTCAAATGTTGCCCCTATCCTTTAAGAGATAACCAGCCCATATTTCGCGGTGCGCGAGGTGGCCCCCTCCAACCTGCTATTATTCAGAAAGCTGTACGCAACTTACGTGCAAATCTTGGTTTACCAGAAACAGCCACCCCCCATACACTGCGCCATTCTTTCGCCACCCATCTTTTATCACGAGGAGGAGATTTGCGAACGATTCAAGAACTTCTTGGACACGCGAGTCTTTCTACCACACAAACCTATACTCATGTCGATACTGAGCATCTGTTGGAAATTTATCAAAAAGCTCATCCACGTTCTTAAAAATGCCTCATCAAAAATTAAAGTTTTTCAATTTCAAAAACCAAAGCACGCATACAGATCACGAACTCTTCTTGTAAAATTTATCAATCACTCGATATACTTCTACACACAATAATAACCTTAAAAACTAAAACACTTTGATTTATAATGATAATATAGCATTCTTCAACTTAAATAAAGACCTTGAATACCGTAAGATTCCTTCATTTCAAATCTGTGTATAGTCAAACAATAAAAAACTTTTTTGCACATCACAAGCGTGAGCTAGCATATGGTCAAAACTGAACAAAAAAGACATGCCTCTTATGAAGTTGTAAAGGCGAAAACCATTTACCATCTTTTCCATCTCCTTTTAATTCTGCTTTACGGCTTTCAAAAGCATCCAACGCGATATCTTTTAAATAATGGAGATTGCTTATTGCTTCACGCTTTTGTTTTTCACGTTCTTTAATGGGGTCACAACCTTCACGTAAAATAGAATGCCACCCCGTTGCCAATTCACAGGCTTGTTTTAAAGAAACATCTCTTAAAGCACCCAAGCCCATTTCACGACGGCACCCGTGAAGGGTATAACGGTAAATCCATTGAGCACCCCCATTTTTACGCTTATGAAGAAGCAAGCCAACACCATCATTATATTTGCCAGCCCCCAATGTTGCAACAGACCTTGCATTAAGACGATTCATCAGGACCATTTTTACTCCTTTCTTATACAAATTTGATCCACACACTTATCCCGCTTGTTATATGTAAACGAGTGGTTTTGACTGATTCAAGATAAACAGATTTGAAATGAGAGAATCCTACGTTATTCGAGAGTTTCATTCAATATGAATAATGCTATATTATCATTATAAATCAATATCTTATTGAATCATCTTAAGTACTAAAACCGCACAACACCCACGAGTTGGAAAAGTGTGTTATCGCGCTCACTTGCTCTTTTATGAAGCGTAAAGATGGGGATGATCAACATCAATAGATTTTATACATTGCATGGGAACGTACCATGATACCATTCACAAGGCACCGTCGTGAAATAGGTGTGATAAGCATTGAGAAATGTTTTTTTTAACAAAAAAAATGCTCTAAAAAATTTTTTAAGAGAAAAATTAAAGCTTTTCAATTTCAAGTGCTAAAGCGTGAACACAGGTCGCTAACTCTTCTTGTAAGACTTGATAAATCGCTCGATGTATTTCTACACGCGTCATATTAGAAAAAGAAGAAGATAAAATTTTTACACGAAAATGCGTTTCTCCTTTACCATCAAAAGCATGCTCATTATGTGGATGCCCCTCATGAAGATAACTCTCGTTAATCACTTCAAGTTTCTGTGGATGAAAAGCATTCTGAAGCTTTTTCTTGATTATCGTTTCTACAGACATTTTTTGTTCCTTAACCAAGTAAACGTGCGACAATAAATCATTTTCGTAACCATATTTAAGTGTGAAAACAAATTTTTCAAAAGTCAATTCTTGTAAAATTAATCAATTTTGCATAAACCATAGAGTATGACAATAACATCTAAATTATTCGATTCAATTCGCATAAGCTCAAATAAAAAGCAAAAGACTGAGCCAGAAGTGCAACAGTGTCAGTGGGAAGGTTGTGAAAAGACAGGAACCCATAAGGCACCAGCAGGTCGAAATCACGAAGGGCAATATTTACACTTTTGTATTGAGCACGTGCGCGCCTATAATAAAAACTTTAATTACTTCTCGGGTCTTAGCAACAAAGATATTGCAAAGTTCCAAAAGGATGCTCTTACAGGACATCGTCCGACATGGCCTACAGATCTAAGCAATGGTACATCAAAAAAAACCGCTGCCAATTATGCAAAGATTCGCTCTGGGACAGCAGCCTATCAAAATCGTATGCGCGATCCCTTCACGCTTTTTAACAGACGACATAGCAATAATTTCTCACGAAAATTAAAACCCTTAGAAGCAAAGGCTTTTGATACACTAGGGTTACAAGCAAACGCTTCAGCAGAAGATATTAAAATGAAATATAAAGAGTTGGTAAAAAAACACCATCCCGATTCTAATGGTGGTAATCGTGCTTCAGAAGAGCGCTTTCGCGATGTTTTGCATGCTTACAATTTGCTCAAAAAATCTGGTTTGTGCTAATCTCATTGCAACCATCACTCTTTACATAAAACATTGTTGTTTTCGCAAACGTTGTAAACTACGTGAAAAAAGATCTTCCTTCATCTCTAAGGCTCTCATTATAGAGCATTGCATAAATGCTCTAACTCTTGTATCGTTTTCTCATGAGATAAATAGCGTCCTTTTCTTGCCAGAAGCACAATGACAAATCCTAACCTTGAAAATTTGCCCGATATTACACTTTGCGCGCACGATCTGTTTCATATTGATACAGATATGAAAATCCCTGCTTTTAGCACCAAAAGCCCGCATGTTCCTGATATTGATCCCGATTATCTTTTTGATCCACAAACAACTGTAGCGATTCTCGCCGGTTTTACTTTTAACCGTCGTGTCATGGTTTCCGGCTATCACGGTACAGGCAAATCAACGCATATTGAACAAGTTGCTGCCCGTCTGAACTGGCCTTGTCTTCGCATTAATCTCGACAGCCATGTAAGTCGTATTGATCTTGTAGGAAAAGACGCAATCGTTTTAAAAGATGGCTTACAAATTACTGAATTTAAAGAGGGTATTTTGCCATGGGCTTATCAAAATAATATTGCTCTTGTTTTCGACGAATATGATGCGGGGCGTCCTGATGTTATGTTTGTCATCCAACGTGTTCTTGAAACCTCTGGAAAGCTCAGCTTACTTGATCAAAGCCGTGTTATCTCTCCTCACCCAGCATTTCGTCTTTTTGCAACAGCCAATACCATTGGTCTTGGCGATACAACAGGGCTCTATCATGGTACCCAACAAATCAATCAAGCCCAAATGGATCGCTGGTCTATTGTAACGATACTTAATTATTTACCCCATGATAAAGAGGTTGATATCGTTTGTTCAAAGGTTAAATCTTTTCAAACGGCTGAGGGAAAAAAGACAATTTCACAAATGGTTCATGTTGCTGATATGGTCCGCCAAGCTTTTATCAATGGAGATCTTTCAACAGTCATGAGCCCGCGAACTGTCATTACTTGGGCAGAAAATATCACAATTTTTCAAGATATCGGCTTTGCTTTTCGATTAACCTTTCTCAATAAATGTGATGAACTCGAACGTGCCACTGTCGCAGAATTTTACCAACGCGCCTTTGGACAAGAGCTTCCCGAATCACTCATGCAGGGTGTCTTGTCTTAAAGGAATATGTCAATTATGGCGATCGCCCCTGACGACAATAGCAAAAATCAAACAAACAATCTTTCCCCCAATACGCTTGATAGAGGAGCTTTTAAGAAAGCTCTTTCCACTTGTATGCGTGCAATTGCAGGTACATCCCATCTAGAAGTTTCCTTTAGCCTCAACAGACCATCTTTGAGCGGAAATTGTGCACGTTTACCAGAATTACCACAACGCGCTACGGATAAAGATATCACCATTACCCGTGGACTAGGTGATTCCATGGCTCTACGCAAAGCATGGCATGATAACCGCATTCACATGCAATTTTCTCCACCAGAATCAGAAGCACGCGCTATCTTTGATGCCCTCGAACAAACACGCATTGAAGCAATCGGGTCTTTAGCCATGAAGGGACTTGCAAAAAACCTTGATGTCATGCTCGCTGATAAATACAAAAGAGCCCATTATGAAAAGATTAGCAACCAAAATGAAGCCCCCATCCAAGAAGCGATTGCCCTTTTATTGCGTGAAAAAATAACAAAGCGCACAGCGCCAAAAGAAGCAGGTCCCGTCTTAGAATTGTGGCGTCAAGAACTCGAACAAAAGGCTGCAACACAGCTCAATGAACTCACACATCATATTTACAACCAACAAGCTTTTGCACAAATCGTTCGCCAAATGCTTGCTACTCTTAAAATGACAGTGCAACAAGATCAAACTTCTGACAGTGAAAACAATAAAAAATTAAAAAACGAATCTGAACCGCACGATCAAACAGAAGAAGAAAGTAAAAATAAAAAACACGCTCAAAGTGAAGAACAAACCTGCACTGAACAAGAAAGTGATGTACAAGACGAAGGAAAAACACAAGCAACACAAACAAACGACCATGATCAAGCTGATGGCGAGCAAAAAAATGATCCTTGGCAAGAAAAGCCAAGCAAACCAAAACGCCTTTTTTCCGATTCAGAACAAATGGAAAGACTTGGCAATTATAAAATATTCACCCGTCAATTTGATCAGATTTTGGAAGCAACTGATTTTTGTTCTGAAAATGAATTAAATCACTTACGCCGTTATCTCGATAAGCAAATTAATCATCTTCAAAATATTGTTGGACGTTTAGCCAATCGTCTTCAACGCCGCCTTATGGCACAACAAAATCGCAACTGGCACTTTGACCTTGAAGAAGGATATCTCGATACAGCACGGCTTTCACGCTTGATTATTGATCCCATGCAACCCCTTTCTTTTAAAATGGAAAGCAACACGCAATTTCGAGATACAGTTGTTTCACTCCTCATTGATAATTCTGGTTCAATGCGCGGACGCCCCATTAGCGTTGCCGCAAGTTGTGCCGATATTTTGACACAAACGCTTGAGCGTTGTGGTGTCAAAGTTGAAATTTTAGGTTTTACCACCAAAACATGGAAAGGGGGAAAATCACGCGAAAAATGGCTTGAGCAACATAAGCCTCCTCATCCTGGACGCCTGAATGATTTGTGTCATATCATCTATAAAAGTGCGGATACCCCATGGCGTCGCGCACGCCGCAATCTAGGTTTGATGATGCAAGAAGGATTATTAAAAGAAAATATCGACGGAGAAGCTTTAATTTGGGCACATCAACGCCTTTTATCACGGCGTGAACAACGTCGCATTCTCATGGTGATTTCTGATGGCGCCCCTGTTGACGACTCAACACTATCGGTTAACGCCAGTAATTATCTAGAAAAACATTTACGCGCAGTGATTCAAGAAATTCAAACGCATTCCCCCATCGAACTCATTGCCATTGGAATTGGTCATGATGTCACCCGTTATTATCAACGTGCTGTAACAATTATGAATGCTGAAGAACTTGCAAATGCTATAACAAAACAACTAGAAGCGCTTTTTAGTGATAAAACACCCAAACTTTATAAGAAATAAAACTCGCCTTAAATCAGTAATACAGCCAATACATTGATTTATAATGATATTTCTAGCATTATTCAATTTGCATGAAACCCCTAAATACCATACGATGCTCTTACTTCAAATCTCTCTCCTATTAGATCAATTCAAACTATTTTCTTGCACATAACAAGCAAGTGGACCATGGGGGTAAAAACTGTACACGAAAAACATACCTCTTTTGAATCACCTCAAATACCAAACGTTGATCCGCAACATTGGGGGTTAGAAAAATGTATGATAATGTCCAGCTTGCTTCTTCATAAACGTTTTATCGTTATACCATTCACAAACCACTATCGTGAAATGAGCTTGGATGCGCTTTGAGAGGTCTCTTTAAAGCAAATCCGTCAATTAATAATCCCCATCAATTAATAATCAAAGTATATTCCACCTGCAGCGTTTTGTATTACGGAAAGGATGTAACCCCATCGATCAGCAACATTAAAAAATAACCCCTATCATTAAACCATCGGAATTTGATGACTAACAACCTGAGAAGATAATCCTACAAATTGAATATCAAATTTTAAGGATGCTGCTACTTTACTAGACGCATTATGAATTCTAAAAGAAATGCTTCATCGCCATCTTCAAAAAATTATAATGAGTTTGTTTTTACTTTCTGGTTTTATTGCAACGGATAAAATTTTGCTTAAAATTCTCCATTCACGACCATATCCTAGGGTGTCATTCAAAAACATCTAGAGCAATATCTTTAAAATAATGGAAATTACGCATTGCCTCACACTTTTGTTTCTCACATTCTTTAATAGAATCACGATCCCCACGTAAAATAAAACACCACCCAGTTACTCATTCACGGACTCGTTTCAAAGAGACCTCTCAAAGCGCACCAAGCCCATTCCACAGCGGCAACCATGAATGGTATAAATCACTTTATAAGCAATCTCCCAAACAGCCCCCACATGTCCATTCCTCTTATGAAGAGCAACCAAATGATTTTGCTTAACGCAATATAAGAGCTCTTTAAAATACCTACGGTTCCATGATATTGAGATTTTTCACTGAAATAAAAACATTATAAATCTATGAATTAAAAAAAATCCGTTACAAATTTTCTTTCCCAATTTTCTTCCATTGAATCAATCCTAAAAAGTCTATTGCCCCGTCTCAAACGATTTTTATCCTCATCCCCTTTTAATGAAAGAAAAATAAATGACTTTATTTCGCTCTCACAAGAGAATGTTGAAATGAAAAAAAGATTGCGGAATTCTCCCTTAAGCCGTCAAACGATAAACTATCTCAATCAACGTGCTATCGCATGATAATACCATGGAAATTCTTTAAAGTTTAAAGAAAACAAAAAGACAAAGATGATCATTTGTTACAAGCAAAAGAAGAATCATCCTTTAGATGACTTTGATAAAGAGGAAGTTTTACAATGTTAAGAATTGTTCCATAAGGAATTAACATCAACAGACTCATAATAATTTTTACAGAAAAATCGCCAAAAGCAAGCGAAAGCCAAACTGGCATACCTATCCCTGCCAAAACAGCACTCTCCACCAATGAACTATCAGCATACCCCGTTAGTTTATCAAGGATGGCAAAAGAGCTCGAAAAAGCAAGAGAAAAAAACAACACCGTATCCAATGCTGACCCCACCAACGCAGCTGCTAAAGGTGCTTTCCACCACGTTTTCCGCCGCAAAGGTGTAAAAACAACAATATCAAGAAGTTGCCCAAATAAAAATGCCAAACTAGAAGCAAGTGCAAGCCGCGGTGTTGCCAATATCCAAGAAACCAAAACACCAGCAAAAAAACCAGCATAAACCACACGTCGTGCAGCAGATGGACCATAAAAACGATTGGTCAAATCATTGATAAGAAAGGCAAATGGATAAGTAAAAGCCCCATAAGTCAAAAGCTCATTCAAACCAAACCAATAGACGGGATATTGAACCAAAATATTAGATGCAGTGACCGCAAGACACATTGCTAAAATAGAAAAAACAACATACCTTTTCTTTTGCTGTTCTAATAAAAGACCGCTTGAAGACATTTTTTTTAACCTGGGGTATGGAACCAACAAAATAATAGCGCGATCAAAGATGAAAAGACTGTAAACTTCTAGGATGAAGAACCGTGACTAAAGCATCAATCCACCAAAGACAATGACCTTAACAATCACGCTGCTTGTTCAGCCTTTTGCTCAGCTTTTTTCTTAACGATCTGACGTTTTAACAAACGCGCACGCTGCGACAATTCTTTATCGTCTGCTTTGACCAAAAAACCATCAAGACCACCACGGTGTTCAACAGAACGCAATGCACTTGCGGAAATGCGCAAGCGATAACTTTGCTGTAACACTTCTGAAATCAACGTCACATTGCAAAGATTTGGTAAAAAACGACGCCGAGTCTTATTATTTGCATGGCTAACATTATTGCCATACAGAACCGCTTTCCCTGTCAATTCACATGCACGAGACATAAACTTCACCTTTAAACTCTAAGAAACTTTCACATCCCTATACCCAAAGGACATGAATGAATGCAAAGCATGCACAATGCGACCTTGAACGGACATTGGGAAGTTTCTTTTTAATAGGGGGTCGACAACAAAAGGTCAAGTCTTTTATAAAACCTTTTTTATCTTCTTGCTAACTTAAGCCTTCATCTTTTTCGGCAATAAGGCATGCAAATTCCGCCAAAAGCGTACAAAATGCTTTTTTAAAAGGCATACCGTGTTAAAATAAAAGCCTATTGTCCTGAAAGGAAGCATAAATCATGAGCAAAAAAGCCCCTCCCGTGACAAAGCTTCAGAAAAATTCTTGCCGTTTTTCTTCTCTTTTATTTGGAACTTTATGCATTTGTTTTTTTCTTCTCTTCAGTGCATTAGGCATATGGCAAGTACAACGGTTAAACTGGAAAACAAATCTTATCACCAGTGCCAATCAGCGCGTTCATTTGTCCCCCATAAAAGCCCCCGGAAAAGATCAATGGGCCGATGTTACTTTTGAAAAAAATGAATATCAACCTGTTGTTATCACAGGAAAATTTTTAAAAAATAAAAATATTTTGGTCACTGCTGCTGCTCAAAACACTACAGGCTACTGGGTTTTGACTCCTTTACAAACCGCTGACAACACACTGACCTTTATCAACCGTGGCTTTATCCCCATGGATGAACGTAACAATTTTCAAAACTCACAGCCATCATATAACAATACCTCATCTGAGCAAGATTCTACCACAAACACAGAACAAACGACAATCATCGGTTTATTACGCATGAGTGAAAAAAATGGATTTTTTCCACGCAAAAATAATCCTGAAAAGAATGTGTGGTATACACGTGATCTTCCTGCTATGGCACAAAAACTGGGCCTGTCCACTGTTGCCCCTTATTTCATTGATACCAGCAAAACATCTTCACAAGCAAACCTTCCCATCACAGGTCTGACAATTATCCATTTTCGCAATAATCATCTTGTTTACGCAATTACATGGTTTATTTTAGCTGCTGGTGTATTAGGTGCTTTTCTTTTTCTGCTACAGCAAAAAAAACTAAAACAATAACAAGCAAAATATCCATCCCCAAAAGGGTCATTAAACAATTTGGATTTTAAAAACATACACTTCACAACAGAGCAGATCCTTAACACTGTCATATTGAGTGTTTACACAACACAAAATTTGTTTTTTAAAGAAGCAAGCATTTTATTTATAACAATAATCCTATTTAACTTAAAATAAGAGCTCAGATATCTGCCTCAAATATCCGTAAAACTCTTTTACTTCAAACCTTCTGACCAAAACCAGCAAAATCATTCTCGCAATCCCTCATAAGCAAGGGATAACCGTACAGAATAAAATTATTGAAAATAAGAAGACCCCATCTCAACTGCCAAGTCTTTTTAAAACAAGAGTTATTAAAGGATTGAAAACTGATAAAGAAAAAAGAAGCGTTCCGACTCACACTTTTAAGTATGGATCATGGGTCTACAATGGATTTTTTAAACCATTCGAGGATTTGTTAGACTATTCGGATTTACACGACACTCTTCACAAAACCACCATAATCGGATTTACACGACACTCTTCACAAAACCACCATAAAATGGAAGTTGCTTCATTGAAAAATGTTTTTTTAAAATAAACGCGCTTAAATTCGCATCATGATGGCGTTTTATTTTGCATAAAAAGCCTCAACCTCATTAAAAAGGCAATGCACAAAAATGTGGGAAAATGTGTTATTTCCACTCTTATAAAAAACATTCTATTAAAAACATTGTCATAACTGCTTTTACAAAAGCATAAAAATTAAAAATGACAGGAAAAATGAGCCCGTATTTCTCCCCTTATAATTTCATATTTTCGCCGGCTATTTCCCGTTTTAAAGATAACTCAAAAGAATATATGCAATATTTCCACCTTCATCTCACATATAAAATCGAATACAACAGAAAATCTACGGACGCGCTTTGTATTTCAAACCTGCTATGAAGATGAGAAGTTGAAATATTGAGTTATAAGCAAGAAAAAACATTTAATGTATCAATGAGACTTTTATACCCTATCACAACACCTCTAATGACGGCATTTTACAGTATAAAAAAGGCAAGTTATCGTATATTTTAAAAAGACAGTTTATCCTTTCAGTGTATTTTGCTAAAGGCTTGTGCTATAAATGTCTCAGCTTGTTTTGCTGAAATTTTAACTCTTTCATTGTTAAGGCTTCTGTATATGGGTATTGCTGCCAAAAATTTTCCCATACCTGATCTTCATCAGGTTCGTCGTGTTCTTCTTTCTGTGTCTGATAAAACGGGGTTGGTTGCCTTTGCAAAAGCCCTTCATGCGACTTACAATGTTGAATTGATTTCAACAGGAGGAACAGCCAAAACCCTCATAGCTGCTGGTTTACCTGTAAAAGATGTTGCTGAAGTTACCGGATTTCCTGAAATAATGGATGGGCGTGTAAAAACACTCCACCCTTTGATTCATGGTGCTTTGTTAGGGGTAAGAGAAAATCCCAGCCATAGGGAAGCTATGGAAAAGAACAACATTCATGGCATTGATCTCTTGGTGGTGAATCTTTACCCCTTTGAAGAGACACGCCAATCGGGAGCTGATCAACAAACGATTCTCGAAAATATTGATATCGGTGGACCAGCAATGATTCGCGCAGCGGCAAAAAATTATGCTTATACCGGTGTTGTAACAGCAATAAATGACTATGATTCGATTTTAGAGGAATTAAAACAGCATAACGGATGTTTAAGCTTATCCATGCGCCATCAGTTAGCAATGCGCGCATATGCACACACTGCTGCTTATGACACAGCAATAGCAGCATGGTTTGCACAGGATTTAAAAATTGAAACACCATCATGGCAAAGTTTTTCTGGTCATCTTGAAAGTGTTATGCGCTATGGAGAAAATCCACATCAACAGGCAGCATTTTATCGCAATAATGAAAAACGTTTTGGTGTTGCAACAGCAAAACTTTTACAAGGTAAAGCACTTTCTTATAACAATTTAAATGACACAGATGCAGCCTTTGAGCTTGTAGCAGAATTTGATCCGCAAAAAACCGCTGCTGTTGCTCTTATTAAGCATGCCAATCCTTGCGGTGTTGCAGAAGGGGAAAATTTGAAAGAAGCTTATTTGAAAGCTCTTATGTGTGATAATGTATCGGCATTTGGTGGAATTGTTGCTTTAAATCAAACCCTTGATGAAGAATGTGCGGAAGAGATTGTTAAAGTTTTCACAGAAGTAATTATTGCTCCTGACGCGACAATGGCGGCACGTGAAATTATTGCCAAGAAAAAAAATCTTCGTTTGCTCATTACAGGTGGCATTCCTAATCCACGTTGTGGAGGGCTTCTTGCGAAAACACTTGCAGGAGGCATTTTAGTACAATCGCGTGATAATGTGGTGGTTGATGATCTTAAATTGCACGTGGTAACCAAACGTGCCCCCACTCAAGATGAAATGCGTGATCTTCAATTTGCTTTTCGTGTAGCAAAACACGTTAAATCAAATGCTATTGTATACGCGAAAAATAGTGCAACAGTTGGAATTGGTGCTGGACAAATGAGCCGCATCGATTCAGCAAAAATTGCTGCAAGTAAAGCCGCAGAAAGTGCAAAAAGAGCCGGCTTAACAGAAACGCTTACAAAAGGATCAGTGGTTGCATCCGATGCATTTTTTCCTTTTGCAGATGGTTTATTAGCCGCAGCTGAAGCCGGTGCAACAGCAGTCATTCAACCAGGAGGCTCCATGCGTGATGAAGAAGTTATCACTGCGGCTGATGCGCAGGGTTTAGCGATGGTTTTTACAGGAATACGACATTTCCGTCATTAATATAATTGGGATAATTTCCTCTTTATATAAAAATCTTTCAAGGTATTTTTCATAAATCGTATATCGATTGATAACCATTGAAATGGGAACCGTTATTCAATCCAAAAAATCTGCACGTTACGAAGAAGTGATCACCGCAGAAAATGCACATAATTTAGCCGCTGTTTTTAGGGATAAAACATTATCATCGTTAATGGCTTTAATCATTGCATTTTTACATAAGACACGTGTTCAATGGGGGGAGAATGTGTGTAGATGCATAGCTATTATGACATTATAACACAACTCTTTTCAGTAAGATGCTCTATTCTACAAACTATAGAGTGTAATATAGAGTTTGAGTAAAAGCTATGAATATTCTACGTTCTTATAGTAATTGGCGTCGTTATTGTCGAACCGTTAAGGCGTTAAGTTGTCTTTCAACATATGAACTCAATGATCTTGGCATTTGTCGGGGTGATATTGATTCGATTGCACGGCGTTATTCGCGTAAATCTTCCTAAAAGTTGTCTAAAAGTTTTTTGAAATATTTGAGAGAATGCTTTGCTATGAAAAGAGGAGCATTTGGTGGTTGGTTGTTGTGACTACATTGCCAGTCTAACTTCATTTTTAGTATAATACCAAAAAGCTAACTTGTGAGAAAAAAGAGCGAGAAGTTAAAGTTTTATAATTTTTTATCAATCAGTTAAGAACATCGTCCAACATTGGGGGATGGAAGAATGTATGACAGGAGCAGCGTGCATTTTTACTAAGCATAAAAATGGCAGCGCGTAGATGCAAAATTCTATTGTCGGATGATGTTGTTTCCTTTTATATTCTCTCACCAAAGATTATTCATAGAACGCCATTGGATTACTATTGACGTGCTTTTTTAAAGAAATATCTCTCAACGCTCCTAAGCTCATTTCACAACCGCATCCATGAACATAAAATAGTATAGCGATAAAAGCGATACCCCCCCTTGAAATAATATAAAATCTATTGGCCCACTATCTTTACGCTTTAGAGAAAGAGCCAGCCAACACCATCGTTATATTTGCCAATTTTCCAGTATTAACGACAGCCCTTGGAGCTCTTGAGAAGGTTTATGAGAGGTATTTTTTCGTACAGCTTTTAGCCCCATGAGCCCGCCCACTTATGAAATGTAAGAAAATGGTTTTGGTTACTTCAATATGGGATAAATCTGAAATAAAAAAATCTTACGATATTCAGTTTTCTAACCAAAGTTGAATGGCAATAATTTATTATTATAAATCAATATATTACTAAGGCTAATAAAATAAAACGCAATATATAAACTATCAATCAGAATAATGTTCTGATTTTTTATCAAATGCTTTACGGATAAAACGCCAACGAACTTTTTCCTGAAATGCAGGACGAAAATATAAAACAATCTGTTGTGTCCGTTGTGGGCCTGCTAATTCTGCAAAATCAATCGAATCTTCAAGACAAATATCCGCATCAGGCGATATAAAATGCCATACTTGCTCACTCTTCATGTCCTCATTCTTTACCGCTAAACACACACGCTCGCCATCATAGGTAACGTCAACTTGTGGATGAATATGAAACCGAACAGCAACATGATCTTGTTCACTTAGCGCATTCTTATGTCTTTTTCTCCCTTTATTGGGTATAAAAAAACGATCAAAGCCTTCGATCATATCTCCACTTGTCGCCAAAATAAGACCACGCTCATGAATAAGATTAAAGGAGCGCACATAACCATTATGGCTCGCAATAAAACCTGTTTTCTCTGAATCCTCTATACGGCGCACTTGGACATCGCTGGGTCCATCAAATAAAAAGGAAGCGCCATTTTTCTTTTTTTTGTAAAAAACACCCACCGAACAATCATTAAGGGTTGCTGTTGAATGCGCAGCCGTAACACGCCCTAAATGTCGATAATCTTCCCGCCCATCAGGATTAACACCGGTATTGATAATAAAACGATGCCCTTGTGAAGACATTTCAAAAGATAAACACCCCGAACAAGCCTGCTGTGCGACAAAGCGTGGTGGAAATTTTCCTGTATCGGCAAGCACTGTTGTTTGATTGGCTTTTAAACGCTGAAACCCTGAATAACGTGCATAACTAAAAGGCTGCCCATCTGTTTCATCAAGCGCCAAAAGTGTCGATAATCGTTTCGATACAAGAGGACCAACCCCATTAAAATGTGCCAATGTTTGATCCTCATGGATAAAGAATCGTAAAGCGGGTAACATACGCTCAACAGAATCAATCAAAATACGCGGTGCTGTTTCATTACTTCGCATGAAAAGATGACGCAAAGACAATAAATCTGATAATAAATTCAATAAGATGATAGGACTACGGGAAATATGCCCACCATCAACCAAGATTTGACGCGAAAGCTCTTCTATAAGCGTGGCTTGTACCTTTTTTTTCACATCCGCAGAAACAGGCAAAGCAAGAGATGCAAACGTCAAAGCTGTTGCTGCTTGTAAACGTTTATCATCATGGTCCATACTGCAAATTGTTACGCGCAAATAACGAAATTGCAAACCAAGTGTCCGTAAAAAGCGTTTTTCAAACCGCTCACTTGCCCCTTCTAACAACATTTTTGAGTGACAAATCCACGAAATCAAACGCCGCGCCACAACAGGACCACTCCAAGCAAGCCCTTTTACCTTTTTTCCAGCATGGTCAAGCCAATCTTCTAAAAGAGCGCGCGCATGCGCCGCAGCTAAATCGCTTTCTGCTGCTTCCATATGGCGTAACCAATGAAAATCATGCAGAGCCGCTTCCCATTCCAGCGTTGGCGAAACCAAAGAAAATGGCGAAACAGCACCCGTATGAACAATATGACCAGCAAAAGCAAAACGACCATGATAAAATTCATGCGCCATTACCGGATCAGCCACATGCAAATCAATGGGATGTGCCAAAATTTTATGAGGACGAAATCCTGAAAACCGCCAACGAAACAATGGTCCAACCCATAAACGCCGCATAACATGCTGTAGCGTATCGACACAAGCTGATATTTTTACCTGAGGAGCTTTTACCGCAACCGCCAAAATTCCATCTCCATCTATGCTGAATCAGATACAATTTCGACCATTTTTGTAAATGAAGCGTTAATTAAGAAATTTTTCGTAAGCGTGCAGAAAAAAAACCATCCATTCCTAAAAATGCGGTTTTCTCAGCATCAAAATCTTTATGACAAAAATCCGCCGGCGTCGTGCGCAACATCCCCTCACAAAGCAAATGTGCCAATGCTCCCATTTCTTCTGGATAAATAGGATCTAAAATAATGTCATTGCGTGTCGATAAAATTTTTTCAATAAGATCTTCACCTTCTTCTCTTGCGAATGAACAATTGGAAAAAACAATTCGTCCCCCCTCCTTTACCAAGGTAATTGCTGCGACAAGCAAATCATATTGTAACGCTGCTAACTTGACGACATCATCCCTTGATTTCGTCCATAAAATATCGGGATGACGACGGATCGTTCCTGTAGAAGAACAAGGAGCATCAAGAAGAACGGCATCAAAAAGCTGTGTGGGATGAAAATTTCTCACATCCCCCTGCCAAATGTTAACAGAAAAATGAAGCCGTTCCATATTTTCTTTTAAACGCTTGACGCGGTTAGCAGAAAGCTCAATGGCTGTCACCTTTGCCCCCTGCAAAGCCAATTGGGCTGTTTTTCCTCCAGGGCTAGCACAAAGATCAGCAACATTTTTGCCCCGAAGCTCTCCTAGTAAATTAACAGGCAACGCTGCAGCAAAATCTTGAACCCACCAAGCCCCCTCACGATAGCCTGGTAAATCAGAAACAGAACACGCCAAACGATTCAATCGAACAGAACCATTGGGCAACACCACACCGCCAAGCCTCTCAGCCCATCCAAAACAATCAGATTTCACTGTCAAATCGAGGGGGGGCTCCACACTTTGAATTTCTATAATCTGATGTGCTTTTTCTGTTCCATAAGCTGATACTAAAAGCTGTCCAAACCACGCTGGAACACCTTCAATAGTCGCAACCTGTTTGCGTAAAGGCGCTGCCTTACGTGCAACATTGCGTAATAGAGCATTTACCACCCCTGAAAAACGACGCATACGCGGATCAAGTTTCGCCACACGCACAGCTAAATCAATAGCCGCATGATCAGGAATATCAAGATAAAGAATTTGCGCCACACTGATATGCAGAAGATGCTGAAGAGAAAGTGCTTGAGAAGGCAAAGGACGTGCCAAAAAGCGTGAGAGAGCTGCCGTAATCTGCCCTCGATGACGCAACGAAGCTGCCAAAATAGCCCGACATAACAAACGATCTCGTTGTGAAAGCTTTAAATACTGTGGATGTCCATGTTCATTATCCGTCAAACCAGAAAGAGGCGTATGCTTATCAACCACCGCCCCTAAAAGACGTACACATACCTGCCGAACAGCCAATCCTGGAACATCTTTTTCAGACACATGCTCCGCTTTTTTCTGTTTCAAAATAACACCTTTATATCCCTGCTTCCCCAAGAAATCCCTCAGAAATCTCCTAAAAAAACTCTATGAACGAGATCTTTTTGAATTTTCATAACGAAGCCAAGAAGGACGTTTTGTGACCCGCTGAAAAGTGCCATCTTCTTGCTCACCTGATGCATGCTCCTGACCACTGCGAAAATCTCCATAGTTCATTCCGCTGCTTCTTTCATGTATAGACCCTTCTTTATTCCATCCCCCACTTTCGGCAAGAGCCCCTTTCATCTCTTCTGCCTGCCGATAAAGAGCTGCAATACGATTTGCCGTTGCTGGATGTGTCGAAAAAAGACTATCCGCTCCCTCACCGCTCAAAGGATTTATAATAAACAAATGAGCGGTTGCTGGATTATGCTCTGCTTCTTCATTATAAACCCCATGCCCTCCATCAGCAATTTTACGCAATGCCGAAGCCAACCATAAAGGATTACCACATATTTCAGCTCCTCTACGATCCGCAGCATATTCACGTGTACGACTAATGGCCATTTGCACAAGCATGGCAGCAAAAGGTGCCACAAGCAACGCAATCACACCTCCAATTGCCCCCGCACCATGAGAATCTTCTGAAGAGTGGCGCTGTCCCCCCATAAAAAAAGCAAAATTACCAAGCATTGAAATTGCCCCAGCAATCGTTGCTGTTAGAGTCATGGTCAAGGTATCACGATGCTCAATATGAGCAAGCTCATGTGCCATAACGCCAGCAATTTCCTCAGCACTTAACCGCTCTAACAAGCCGCGACTGGCCGCAACAGCAGCATTTTGCGGATTACGTCCCGTTGCAAAAGCATTGGGCTGCGCGCTCTCAATCACATAAACTTTCGGTTGCGGAAGAGAGGCTTTTTTAGCTAAATCGCTTACAATCTTATAATAAACCGGTGCGGAATGCTGATCAACTTCACGCGCCCCGTACATGCGTAGAACGATTTTATCTGAATTCCAATAAGAAAAAAAGTTTAAACCACTTGCCATCAAAAGAGCAATGACCATGCCACCGCCCCCTCCAACAAGATAACCAACCCCCATAAAAAGAGCCGTTAAAAAAGCAAAAAGCATGGCTGTACGCATTATGTTCATTACTCAAAAAACTCCATGATAAAATACTGTCGATACTATATGATGGGATTTTCTTTCTGCTTCTTCAATGGAATAGGTGTAAAATGAATAAAAAAGATGAGAAAATAAGCCAAAAAAATGCAACTGTCCTTCAACAGCCCTCTCTTTCTCCAGCCGCACAACGCGCCCTTAAAGAAGCTGAAGAAAGACGAAAAAGCGAAGCAGAAAAAGAACAACCGTTGGAAAATGGTGGACGCGGCGGCAAAGACCCTTCCCGCTATGGAGACTGGGAAATTAAAGGCCGCGCCATCGATTTTTAAAGCCATAGATTTCTAGAATTGGACTTTTTAAAAGCCAACGGTGTTTTAAACAAACACCCTTTTAAAGAAGATCCGTTTTTGCTCATCAAAAACGGATAATATTTCTTCCTCTAGAAGTTTTTAAAGAGGCGCTTTAAACAATCATGCTTCTTGTGCTGGAGCAGATTCTGCTTCAGCCGACGCAGCAGCTGCTTCTTCTGCTGCTTGCTTTGCAGCCGCTATACGTTCTTGTGCTTTTTTGCCCGGTTCACCTTTATGGGGGTTATTGCGGGTTGGACGCTTTTTTAAACCAGCCGCATCTAAAAACCGTAAAACACGATCTGTTGGTTGTGCCCCTTGCCCAAGCCAATATTGGATACGTTCTTCACTAAGTTTCACCCTCGGTCCATCTTTAGGCAACATTGGATCCCATGCACCAACACGTTCAAGAAATCGCCCATCGCGCGGACTACGAACATCTGCAACAACGATATGATAGTAAGGACGTTTTTTTGAACCTCCACGGGACAAACGAATTTTCAATGCCATATTTTATCTCCTATTATCAGCTCTGGCTTTCGTTTAAATTGACTTTTTTGTTTTTTGCTCCTCAGCAATAACTTCATGGTGACGCACAACTTCTTCAATAATAAACTTTAACAATCTCTCAGCAAAATCAGGATCAAGATGACTGTCTATAGCCAATTGCCGCAAACGCGCGATCTGATATTGCTCACGCAGAGGATCTACCTTAGGTAGATCATAATGCGCTTTTAAACGCCCCACAGCTTTCGTACAACGAAAACGCTCTGCTAAAATATGAATCAAGGTTGCATCAAAATTATCAATAGATACTCGTAAATGCGCCAATTCATCTAATACTGTTTCCTGCATTATACTTCCTTC
Organism: Bartonella massiliensis; assembly: GCF_902150025.1. Taxonomy (GTDB): domain Bacteria; phylum Pseudomonadota; class Alphaproteobacteria; order Rhizobiales; family Rhizobiaceae; genus Bartonella; species Bartonella massiliensis. The sequence continues at coordinate 34,107 of NZ_CABFVS010000021.1, read as the reverse complement.
CCTCTTCTCATCCTATTTTTTCTTAGGATGCTGAGGAAATTTTCCCCTATCGGCAATGCCATTGGAAAGACCAGGAAATGTAGGTCCACGTCCCGGAAGTCCGGGCAAGAGCTTCCCTCCCTGCCCACTTTCAATCTGCTTTTGAAGCGTTGAGAGTTGTTTTGGATCCAATCCCGATAAATCAGGCACAGCTGGAGAATCGCTATCCAAATTTCCCATACCTCCAAACCCCATTTTGGAACCAAGACCTCCTAACATTTTTCCCATCAAACCGCTTTTTCCTTTACCCCCCATGGCTTTCATCATATCAGCCATTTGGCGATACATCTTCAAAAGTTTATTAATATCAGCAGCCGTTGTCCCAGACCCTTTAGCGATTCTTTGTTTACGGCTATGTTTTAAAAGTTCTGGATGTGCACGCTCTTGCGGTGTCATGGATGAAATAATGGCCAATTGACGATTAAACAAACGATCATCAAGACCCGCCGCCGCGATCTGCTCTTTGACTTTGCCCAATCCTGGCAACATGCCCATAATACCGCCCATTCCGCCCAATTTTTTCATTTTCTGCAACTGTTCTGCAAGATCATTTAAATCAAATTTTCCTGCCTGCATTTTTTTTGCAAAAGCAGCAGCTTTCTCGTGATCCATTGTTTCAGCAGCTTTTTCAACCAAAGAAACAATATCCCCCATTCCAAGAATACGATCAGCAATACGACTGGGATGAAACTCTTCTAAAGTCTCTATTTTTTCACCCGTTCCAATTGCTTTAATGGGCTTGCCTGTCACAGCACGCATGGAAAGGGCAGCACCCCCACGCCCATCACTATCCATTCGTGTTAAAATAATCCCTGTAATTCCTACACGCTCATCAAAAGAACGCGCAAGATGAACAGCATCTTGCCCCGTCAAGCTATCAGCCACCAGCATAATTTCATGAGGAAAAGAACAAGCTTTAATTTCAGTCAATTCAAGCATCAAAGCCTCATCAATATGATTGCGTCCTGCTGTATCAAGAAGGAGTACATCATAACCACCCAATTTAGCAGCTTGCACGGCACGTGACGCAATATCAATGGGTGATTGTCCCGCAATAATAGGCAAACTCGCAAGTTTTGCTTGTTCTCCCAATTGACGCAATTGCTCCTGTGCGGCAGGACGACGTGTATCTAATGACGCCATAAGAACTTTTTTATTGTGCTTATCAGTAAAACGTTTTGCCAGCTTTGCTGTTGTGGTTGTTTTTCCGGAACCTTGCAAACCAACCATCATGATAACAACAGGCGCAGGTGCATTCAAATCACTCAAAACGGTTTCATTTCCAAGAATATGAACCAATTCGTCATGAACAATTTTAACCACCATTTGGCCTGGTTTAATTGATTTAACAATTTCAGCCCCAACAGCTTTTTCCCGAACTCTATCGGTAAAAGAACGGACAACATCAAGAGCAACATCAGCTTCCAATAAAGCGCGCCGAATTTCACGCAGCGCTTCTGCAACATCCTGATCCGACAAAGCACCACGCCCCGTCAAATGAGACAGGATAGAACCAAGTCGCTCTTGTAAGGATTCAAACATTATCTACCTCATTGTTGCCGAACAAAGTTGCATAACGAACAAACCAAAACAGCATCCGAGAACGCACCGCGCCGTCGGATGTTGACCTCTGAGATCTCTTTATACCCTTTAAAGTGGGGTCTCAGTCGGTGGCTCCAAGTTAATTTTGTCACTGAAAGCTTGCTCCTTCAAACAATAAAACCCCAGCTTTGTCAAGTTTTATCATAAAATATCTTTTTATACGAAGAAATAAAAACAACAAATACTACACTTTAACACGTTCAACTTCAACACACATAAAACACCCTGTTTCCTGTTCCATACGCCATAATTTCCCGCTAGAAATATCAAACCAAACCCCGTGCAATGTTAAAATACCTTGATCTTTGCGGAACTTTATCCACGGAAACGTCTCTAAATTTTTCAACGAATGGCGAATAGAAAGTTGCTCTAAAGCCGTTTGTTTTTCCGGCCAAGACAGCGACTTATTATTCAAAACGATTTCTGTGGCTGGCGCTAAAAGACTAATCCATTGACCAATAAAATCATTTGACGATAAAGACTTACATGTCTCCTTAAGAGCCGTACGCACACCACCACAATGCGCATGACCAAAAACAATAATATGTTTTACCTCAAGCAATTGCACAGCATATTCAAGAGCTGCTGATGTTGCATGATATTGATCATCCGGAGAAAAAGGAGGAACCACATTTGCCACGTTGCGCAGAGTGAAAATTTCCCCTGGCTTAGCATCAAAAATCATTTCTGGAACTGCACGCGAATCACAACAAGCAATAACCAAAACTTCAGGTTTTTGCCCTTCAAGTGCCAATTGTTGATACTGCGCTGTTTTATACGAAAAATGATTATTTATAAAATTTTGGTAACCACTTAAAAGTCTTTCTGGTAAACGGCTCATTCTCTCTTTACTTTTACTTCTCTCTTTATTTTTATTTTATATATTTTAAAAAACAAACTATTAACAGACAAAAATACTAAAAAGTCCCTTTCATTGATGCAAAATATTTCTTTAAAGTACAAACTATTACTAAAAAAGAGCAAAACAAAACGCATTCTTTCCACATAATCTGCATAAAGAGCTATTTTCTTTAGGAAGAAAGTGTTACAGTGCAAAAAAATATAATGGTCTGCTTTTTATAGAAGAGAAGAAAAGACCTCTAAGAGCAAAAAGGGAGAGCAAGTGTGTTACAACAAAAAACAACAGAAACAAAAAATACCCCAAATAAAATAGAACAAATCCTTTTTGCTCAAACCGATAAAGAAGATATTGCTTATTACGAAACACAAGAACTTCAAAAAGCCGCAGCTATTGCGGTAAAAGCTTTTAATCTCCATCAGACAGGAAAAAATACCATCTGCTTTGAGCAGAATTTGACCCGTAATCACAAACCTATAACTGTCATCACACTTGTCAATGACAACAAGCCCTTCCTTCTTGATTCTATTTTAAATATCTTCAATCAACATAAAAACCGTATTTATTTGATTGCTCATCCCATTCTTGATTGTGCTTCTGGAAAACGCATCAGTCTGATGCAAATTCACATCGAGTCATTAGATAAACAGCAGATACAAAAACTCGAAAACGAGCTCACCCTCGTTCTTGAACAAGTTAATGCTGCTGTACAAGACTGGAACCCCATGCTTGAAGAAGTTGAAAAGCATATCCATGCCTATCAAACAAACCTTCCCCCACACTACAAAGGAGAAGGCGAAAAGGCTATTGAATTTCTTCACTGGCTCATGGACGATAATTTCATCTTCCTTGGTATGCGCACTTACAACTTCATTAAAAATCAAAAGCCCCTAAAATCCTTTACAGCCAGTAACATTGAACTTGGTATACTCACGGATGCTTCTATTCATATTGTTGACGATGAAAGTATGAGAGAGCCTCCTCAAGAAGTTTTATCCTTTATGGAAAGCGATAATCTGTTTATCGTGACAAAAGCTAACAGCCGCTCTAAAATTCACCGTTCCGTTTGGCTGGACTATATAGGTCTTAAAATCTTTGATAAAGAAGACCAACTGTGTGGAGAATTACGCATTGTAGGGCTTTTTACCTCCTCAGCTTATACACGCTCTATTTTGCAAATTCCTTTCTTAAAAGAAAAAGCCCAAACCATCATTCAACGTCTTGGACATAATCATGCCGATTATTCCGGAAAAGCACTCATCAGTGTTTTAGAAACCTATCCAAGAGATGAAATGTTTCGCTCTGATGTTGATACACTAACAGAAAATATTAAACTTATTCTGCAATTAGATGAGCGCCCCCGTTTACGCGTTCTTGCCCACACTGATTCTTTTGGGCGCTTTGTTTCTCTCCTTGTCTATGTCCCGCGTGATCAATACAGCAGTAGCTTGCGTGAAAAAGTTGGTGAATATTTTGTTGAGCTCTATAAAGGCGACTTTTTTGAATCTTATCCGCTATTTTTGGAAAGTACCCTTATCCGTGTCTATTATATTATCCATCGCAAAGGAAGTGAAACTGTTCCACTTCACGAGCGCGCTACACTTGAACAACATGTCCGTTCGATTGCACGAAGTTGGGAAGATAGTGTTCAAACCATTGCTCTTACCCAAAAAACAACAGAACCACAAACCCGTCTGGCCAGTGAATTTCCCAACAGCTATCGTGATTTATTTTCAGCGCAAGATGCCATTAAAGATGCCGGACATATTCTAAGCCTTCATGATGAAAAGCCCCTTTTCGTAACCTTTTATCATGCACAAAACAAAGAAAAACAAAACATTTCTCTTCGGCTTTTTCATCGCCATCAAGCACTTGCTCTTTCCAAACGTGTACCACTGCTTGAAAATATGGGGTTTCGCGTTATTGCAGAACAAACCCTTGAATTACCCGATGGCAACGGACAATCTGTGTATCTTCATGATATGCAATTAGAAAGTTCTTTCCAACTCTGTATTGATTTTGAAAAAGACGGTCAAAAACTTGCCGAAACTTTTGAAGCTATTTGGGCACACAATGCTGATAATGACGCCTTTAATGCCCTTACTCAAACAGCTGAACTTAACTGGCATGAAATTGTTATTTTACGCCATTACGGGCGTTATCTCCAACAAGCTGGAATTCCTTATTCGCAAGACCGTGTCGCCCAAACTTTAAATACTTATCCTGACATTACCCAAGATCTTTATGCTTTATTTCATTTAAAATTTCATCCAAGCCATACCGAAAAAGAACGGGAAAAAAACCGACAGGTTATTCAAAAACGCATTGAAGAAAAATTACGGAAAGTTTCTGGTTTAGATGATGATCTTATTTTACGCCGTTATTGTAACCTTATCGATGCAAGTTTACGAACGAATGCCTTTACACCTCTTGGCGATGGAAGTCCTCGGCGCATTTTAGCCACCAAATTAAATCCGCGCCAAATTGAAGGTTTGCCAGAACCACGCCCTTATCGAGAAATTCTTGTTTATGGACCGGAAGTTGAAGGGGTTCATTTGCGTTTTGGACCTATCGCTCGTGGTGGAATTCGTTGGTCTGACCGCGCATTAGATTATCGCACCGAAGTTCTTAGCTTAGTCAAAGCCCAACAAGTTAAAAATGCCGTTATCGTTCCTGCAGGTGCAAAAGGTGGTTTCTATCCCCATCGCCTTCCTCAAACAAGTGACCGTGCTATCATCATAGAAGCGGCACGACAAGCTTATACAGAATTTATCACGGCTTTGCTCTCCATCACAGACAATCTGGTTAATGGTAAAATAAGTACACCCCATGATGTCATCTGTCATGATGACCCAGACCCCTATTTTGTTGTCGCAGCAGACAAAGGGACAGCAACCTTTTCTGATACAGCCAACGCCATCAGCCAAGAAAATCACTTTTGGCTCGATGATGCTTTTGCCTCTGGAGGCTCAGCAGGTTATGATCACAAAGGCATTGGTATTACAGCTAAAGGTGCATGGGAAGCCGTCAAAAGACATTTTCGAGAAGCATTTGACCATGATATTCAAACAACCCCCTTCACCTGTGTCGGTGTTGGCGACATGTCTGGTGATGTTTTTGGCAATGGAATGCTCCTTTCCAAACAAACAAAATTGATTGCCGCCTTTGATCACCGCGATATCTTTATTGATCCAGATCCAAATATAGAAGAAAGCTACGCAGAGCGTATGCGTCTTTTTAAACTTCCTCGCTCAAGCTGGCAAGATTACAACAAAAGTAAATTATCAAAAGGCGGTGGCATTTTCTCACGCAAAGAGAAAACAATTACTCTTTCACCTGAAGCAGCACAAGCCATTGGTTTCGAAAAACAAACCGGAACACCCTTTGAAATTATCTCTGCACTTCTCAAAGCCCCTGTTGATCTTTTATGGTTTGGTGGCATTGGTACTTATATCCGCGCAGCAACAGAAAGTGATGCCCAAGTAGGTGATCGTGCAAATGACGCAATACGTATTACCGGAGAACAAGTGCGTGCAAAAATCATTGGCGAAGGAGCTAATCTTGGTGTTACACAACGTGGACGGATTGAATATGTCTCAAGTGGTGGTCGCTGCAATACGGATGCCATTGACAATTCCGCCGGTGTGAATTGTTCTGATATTGAAGTCAATCTCAAAATTGTTCTTGCATCAGCACTGCGTGCTAAAACACTCACCCGCGAAGAACGCAATAAACTCTTGAAAAAAATGACGCCTCAAGTCGAACAACTTGTCTTACGCAACAATTATCTACAACCCCTTGCTCTTTCTTTAGCAGAAAACCAAAGTACTGCTGATTTACCCTATCAAATACGCTTTATGCACGATTTAGAACAAAAAAAGCTTCTCGATCGCAGAGTTGAAATGCTCCCTAATGAGCAAGTTTTACGACAAAGAACAACCCAAGGCAAAGGTCTTCTTCGTCCAGAACTTGCCGTTATTTTTGCCTATGCTAAATTAACGCTCAAAGAAGAAATTGCCAATAGCCCCATTGTTGATGATCCCTATTTCAACACCGCCTTGCTGAACTATTTTCCAACCCAAATTCAAGAAAATTTTGAGAAGGAAGTCATTAACCATCAATTGCGTCGTAATATTATTGCAACGCTGATTGCCAACGATATTGTTAATCGTGGAGGTGCTACTTTTGTTAATCGATTACACGATGCAACAGAACAAAAGGTTGAAAATATTATTCGCGTTTTCATTGCCATCCGCGATGGTTTTGAAATTTCTGGGTTGTCTGACCAAATTGATAAGCTTGACAATAAAATACCCGGTCTTGTACAAAACAAACTCTACGCAGCAATGACTCCAATGCTCTTTGAAACAACCAATTGGGGTTTGCACAACATGGATCTCTCACGTCCATTAGAAGAAATTGTAAAAACAATAAAGCAAGCCCGTAGCGTGATTGAAAAAGAGCTTATGCATTCTCACAACAACGATATTAAGCAAAAGATTGAAGAAAAAATACGACACTATAGTGAAGAAGGAGCCCCCAAAACATTAGCAAAGCAATTAGCTCTCTTGGAAGCTTCTCCAACAATCTGTGATATTTCTTTAATTGCAAAAAAAAGCAACAGTGATCTTATTAAAACCGCAGAGATCTATTTTTCACTTGCGCAAATCATTCGTATAAACCGCATTAACGAAGCAAGCCGTATCATTCCTGTGGTAGATTATTATGACAGTATGGCTTTAAGCCAAGCTAAAAAAAGTATTTCCGAAAGCTTGCGGCAAATCGTCATTAAAATTCTCAAAACTTATGGAAAAAAAGAGAATCCTTTTGCCACTTGGAAAAAAACAGAAGAAGATCATATTCATAATGTCACGAACCGTATTAGTGCTCTTATTGAAAATGATCTCAATATTTCTCGTTTTACTTTTGCAGCAGGATTAATTTCTCAGCTTCAAAATACTGGCTTTTAAACTTAAAATACGGATAAAATACCCCAGTAAAAACTCCCGTTCTATCCCACCAGAGAAAACCAGCAAAGATAGAACGGAAGTTTTCACTTTTAGATAGAGCCCCCATAATAAAAATCCTATGACTTATCACAATAGAATTGTTTGCAATAATTTCAAAGCAATGGCAGAATTGATTTCTCAACATAAAAATATCAACTCTCAGACTCAAAAGCAGAGCAAAATAGCTAAGCTTTTATCCCTGTTCTATCCATCCATGACCAATATCAAAATTTGACCGTAGACTTTATACCAAATAGAATTAGGCATAAATACATCATAATTTATTGTTTTTATGGACTATTTTACCATTAATACGCATTTTGTAAAAATGGATTTTGATATCTGAAAATATAAAAAATGACAAAAATCAAAATTTGGTAGCAAAAAAGAGGTGATGAGCTTTGAAAGTTCTAAAAAACTTTGAGAGCCTCTTAAAAATCATTTAAAAATAAAATGAATGGCTACAAAACTCAAGTCAAAATATACAAAATATGCTGGCAAACTACCATCAACAAAGGAAAAATGGGCAACAAAGAAAGAACGAGCAACAAGGGAAGAATGCAACTCTATCCCGCATTGTAAAAAAAATACCAAAAATAAAAAAATAACATTTGATATGGGCTTAGCGGTAAATAAGCACTGCAAAGTGTCAGGAATTTCTAAAGATTGAATCAAAAACATGTTTAAATGTTTCTGTCAAATATCCTTCATCATAAAAAGAAAAAGATTCACGTACACGCAGCCCACCACCTGTATGAACAATCACCTTACCATACTTTAAAATTCTGCTTTTTCTATAAAAACACCGTTGCTATCTTTCTCTTAAGCCTAAAATAATGCAAGATGAGCAAGATTTCACAACCCCAATTTTATCGACTCATCATTAATCAACAAGGGAAGAACAAGAACGCCATCTAGCATTTTTAAACAGAGCATCAAAAAGAAAAAGTAATACTTGAAAATTCTTGTCTTGGCAGGAAATAATTACCGTACCATGTCAAGAATCTCTATAATTTAAACAAAAAAATTCAAATTTTGCTATCAAATACCCCTCATTATAAAAATATAATACCTTGATTTACAATTGTCATTTTATAATTTTGCATATTATAAAGAAAAGATAATCCTTAAGATTCTCTCATTTCAAATCTGTGTATGTTGAATCAACCAAAATCACTTGCTTGCACGTCACAAGCGGGGCTGATGTATGGGTAAAAACTGTATAATAAAAATGGTTTTTCATGAACCATCTTAATGTCTGTCGCAACACTCAAAGGCTGGAAAATAATGTGATGATACCGACTTGCTTTTTCACAAACGTAAAGATGACGGTGCTCAATGGGTTTTATATTATTCCCAGGGGGCTTTATTGTTATATCACATTCACGGGCGCCGCCGTGAAATGGACTTAGATGTGCTTTGAGAGATTTCTTTTAAGCAAGCCCGTAAATGTGCAAACCAATGGCGCTCTGACGAAGGTCGAGACCCCATTAAAGAACGTGATAAACACAAGCATGAGGCAATCAAAAAATTCCATTATTTTAAAAGATATTGCTCTAGATGCTTTTGAAATCTGTGAAGCTGAATTAAAAATGATGGTAAGGATGGGAACAAGTTTATTTCCTTAAAACTTCACGTTTTCCCTAAGTTAGCTTGTCTGTTTGTTGTAGAAATTAAACAGACAGAGATACGTAATACCTCCGCTCCAATTGAGTATATAAAAGCTGATATAGTTCGTAGAGCCCTAAAGCATCTTACTTTAAGTAATAAAGATTGCTTATTACTTTACGCTTGTGTTTATCACGTTCTTTAAGAGAGTCACGACTTTCATATAAAACAAAGCACTCCAAACAAAATACACTGCATTGAATACTCACGGGCTTGTTTTAAAGAAATATCTCAAAGCACCCAAATCCATTTTGGGTCAGCATCCATATTTGCGTCAACGCCTATGAATGATATAATGATAAATCCATTGAGCATTACCATCTTTTATACTTATGAAGGCATAAGCCAGCACCACCGTATTGCCAGCCTTTGAGTGTTGCGACAGACATTAAGATGGTTTATGAAAAACCTTTTTATTATACAGCTTTTACCCACACACCAACCCTGCTTGTGACATGCAAGCAAGTGATTTTGATGAATTCAAGATAGAGAGATTTGAAATGAGAGAATCTTACGATATTCGGAGTTCTAACTCAAGTTGAATAACGCTAAATTATCATTATAAATCAATATTTTGTATGTTTCAGAAAAGTATTTTAAGCATTGAGACTCTTCATGAAAAGGCATTTTTAACCCTTTCTAGATAAGCAGTCCATATGGCTTTCCCATTTGTGACATGCAAAGGGATAATTTTGTTTCATTCAATGAAACAGCATTGCAATGAGAAAACCTTACGGCATTCAAGGCTATCATTCAACATGCAAAGCAGTGAACACCTTTTATAAAGCAATACCTTGCCATATGATGCTGTTGCCAATTTCTTCTCAAACCTAAAGTGGAGGAAGACGACCAATATCTAAAAATCCCAGTTTTACCCAGCCTTGACGAATAGTCAAAGAAAGAATAGGAGCACCATCTGCATTTTTAGGCAGTGCACTCAAAATAAAAAGTAACCCTTTTAAATTATCAGATTCTTCAGGAAACAAGTGTTGTAAAGTCTCAAGAAACTTCATGTGCTGTATACAGACAAGTTCAAATGTTGCTGTCAAATATCCTTCATCATCAAAAGAAAAAGGCCCACTGATATGCAACCCACCACCTGTCTGAAAAGCTAATTCACCATGCTTTAAAATGCCACTTTTCCCATACAGACGCTGTTTCCAATTTTTTCCTTCATTTTCAGACAAAAGAAAAACATCATTTAAAGCCCATTTCAAATTGCCATCAATTTTCGGGACATCAACAAAAGAAGATGTAAAAACCGGAGAAACATCAAAACCATCAAAAATTATATTTCCTGAGAAATGATTCTTTTCATGTTTAAGATCAAGACGCAAAAATTCTGTCGTTATTTTTTGAGAGGTATCTTTTGGCTCTGATGACTGATCAACAACATTAGGAGTATTTTGCAAAGATGCCTGATCTTCACCATTTTCTTGTGTCGTCTTTTTGTCTGCCGTTTGTGATCCCAATGCTTCTTGAAGTTTTTGATCCTTAAGAGAAGAGGAAAGAGGAGAAAACTCAAGCCCTTCCGCTATCAACTTCAATGTCTGACCTGTTTTCCAATAAGGTTCTGTTTCAATCACCAACTTACGCCAACGGGATACTATGGAAGTTTCCCCAGAAAAAACAATTGACGCAGGAGAATCAACATTAAACTCGACCAAATAGGGCGCATAAATTGGCGCACCAGCTGTCAAACGCCCCGTCGATAAAGAAACTCCATATAAAGGCCAAGAAAATTGAAACTTGTCACAAATAACACCAATCCGTAATGGATAACCATTCTTACGCACATTCTCACATACCGCCGCCATCTTACCAGAAGATGCTTTTGCGGATATATCAGAAACATAATTTTCTATTTTACGTGAAAAAAAAACCAGAAAGCACTATAAATGAGGATCAGAGCAAAACAAAACAGCCCATAAAATAAATAGCGTAAAGAAAAACTTTTTTGTGATAATGGTATTTGAGAGGACGTAGACAACTTTAAAACTTTCTTTATCTTTTGATTTTCACCCCACCCTAAAAAGGATAAAGATTCTTGGATATCCACCAATCTATAAAAAATCCAGCTTCTTAATCTAGCTGACTTTATCTGTTAGCCACTTCGTGAAGCTCACAGTCTCACCACCCTATAGTACAGCACCCCATAAGATCAAGAAGCAATATCTTCTTAAGAAAAAGCTTCACACCTTCTAACAAAAAATACCTTATATGTAAAGCTCTACATGAGTTGTCTATCTTTAGCCTTAAACGACACTATTTTACAGTACAGTAAGAATGATAATGACAAGATATTGATTTATAATAATAATTCATTGTTTTACATATTGAATGAGAGTCTCTTAGTATCATACGATTCTCTCATTTCAAACCTATTTCATGTTGAATCAATCAAAACCATTTTCTTGTACATCAAAGTGGAGTTGTCCTATGGGTAAAAACTGTACAAGAAAGCACAAAAATGCCTTTTCATGAATCATTGAGAAGTGCCAATGTCTTGTTGTAACATTGGGAGAGAACCAAAGTATATGATGGTGCCGGCTTATTCCTTCACAAATGTAAAAGATGGCGGTGCTCTATAAACCTTATATTATTTCCATGAGGGTTTATTGTTATACTATTTCATAGTCGGCGCCATAAAATGTGCTTGGGGTACTTTTAAAGATGTCTCTTTAAAATAAACCTATAACGATGCAATCAAATGACATTCTGTTTTACATGAAGCTCGTGATCTCATTAAGTAAATACACCCTCACACAAGTGCGGTTGGAGTACAAAAGATCTGTTGTAATGCACCTTCAAACCATTGGCTTAAAGCGCGATCATAGATTAAACGCCCTTTTAAATGTGCACTGGCAGGTTGAGCCCCTTTTTCAGTCAATTTATGTGCCGAACGCACGACCAAACGTCGCATCATAGCGCGCGTAAATTCAGCATGAAATTGCAAACCCCATGCATTATCTCCATAACGGAAAGCTTGCGTAGGATATGTATGCCCTGTTGCCAAAAGTAGTGCCTCTTTCGGTAAATCATAAATACCTTCATCATGAAAATGATAGACCATTTCTGGCCAATTCATCAATTCTTTTCCTTGTGGCGTTGCCTCTAGTGGATACCAGCCTACTTCAACAGTTCCATCACTTCTTGTACCAACACGAGCTCCTAAATGTCGCGCTAACATCTGTGCCCCAAGACAAATCCCCAAAAAAGGCTTATTCTCTTTTAACGACAACGAAATCCAATCAATTTCCTCACCAATATAGGCTTCACTGTCATTCACACTCATCTGCCCCCCTAAAATAACAACACCAGCATAATGCTCTAATGTATCAGGGAGTTTTTGTCCAAAAATAGGACGATAAACATCAAGAACAAAACCATTTTTTTGTAAAATTTTTCCCAAACGACCAGTATAAGTAGACCGCCGATGAATAACAACAGCAATCCTTGGTTGACTATTTTTTTGCTTTTTACCAAGACATCTCTGATTTAAAAACATTTTTAACCAATCACCTCTGCAACCAAGCAAAATTTCATTTTTTAAACATAAGAGAACAATTGTATTAAAAAAAATTCACGATATTTTTTCTACATCCATTGTTTCTTATAAGAAAATACTCAAATTACCCTATCGGTACAATTTAAAATAAACGAAATTTTTTCCTCGATAAAGATATTCCTTCTTCTTCTATTTTAACCCCTGGATCATCAACATTTAAATGAGTTTGGTTAGCCGTTTTGATATCTTGTTCTTTTATATCTTGTTTTTCCACCTGCGTATTATGCAAAAGAGGATCGTCTACAAAAGATAATTTTTCAAACTTCTTATCTTCAACACCCTCACTTTTTTCCACAACGTCCTCTTTATCTTGGCTGTTCGGAACAATATTGGCCGCCTCTAATGTAAAAGAAGGGACACGGGGAGGCGCCTTCCATTCAAAATAGCCCAAACGACCACTGATTGGAGAAACAGCTGCCCAAGAAGAAAAAATAGCCCCCTCACACATCCATACAGGATCACGTTCAGCACGAAGTGCTAAAGAAAGCCATTGACGCACAGCACCTTGATTGTTTCCCTGTGCCTCTTCAATATCTGCCAATAATAAATAAACACTTTCCCGTGGATGATACTGCAATGCTTTTTGTGCTTGTTCTCTTGCTAATGTCGTTTCACCAGCATCCAAAGCCGCTTTGGCAATGAGGAAAGCCGACTCAAATACATCTTTATTATAAGAAGCAAGTGTCTTAGCCCTTTTTAATCTTCCAATGGCTCCTTCTTCTCTTTCAAGATAAAGCATCCCCAAATCAGGATGCGGCTCCTTTTGCCAAGCCGCTATAATCATTTTATCTGCTTTACGGGTTTCATTTAACTTATAAAGAATATCAGCGGCTATAATTGTTATTGGAACAAAATCAGGCGCCAATTTATGAGCTTTCAAAATGGCTTCACGTGCTCGTGCAGGGTGTGTATCAAACAGATGAAGTGCTTGCCCACTGAGCAGTAAAACCTGCACATGCTGCCGCTCTGGTGTCAAACGAATAGGACGCGGGAGAGCTTTTTGCGCTTTTTCAAAAACAGTCAGTGCCCTATCCCATTTACCTTCAGCACCCAACCGATCCAGTACCGCCTGATGCGCCCATAAAAGTGCTGGCGATAAAGTCAGCGCCTCTTCGGCATATTGTTGCGCTGCTTCATAAGCTTTACTCTTCATCGCTTCACGAAACAAACCGTAAAGACCAACCAATTTTGTCGGATCTTCTTTTCTCATCTCTTCATAAAGATTGATGGCACAAACAGAGTTATTTTGTAAAGATAATGTTTGTGCTTTTAAAAGCTTTACCAACGGCTCTTGTTTTCCTGCAAGATATTTAGCAACCCGTGCTTCCATTTTTTGCGCAACCATACCATCACCAGAAAAAGCTGCAAGAATCCCCTTTGAGAGAGCTTCATAACCGCGTTTTTTATGACGTTTATAAAAATATTTGGAAAGCGCACTCGGTATGGAAAAAAAGAAAGACAATAACCACCATAAAAGCACCAACGTAACAAAAAGCAAAATAAGCACACTTACCACTGTAAGCAATGAAGCAGAAAATCTGAAGTGTAAAAATGTAAGGACAAAAACACCATTGTGATTAGCAACCCACCCAAAAGCTAACCCAAGGATACAAACAACAAAAATATAAATAAAAACACGTATCATCTGGAGCCTATTTACATCTTTGTTGCCTTAAAAGACCCTTGTTGCACAGACAACAGCAATTGCTGCAGCAACTGTTGAACAGCAATATGCCTTTCAAGCTGCTGAACAAAATCCTTTGAAACATCTTTTGCACTTTGAGGTAATGATTGCCATTCGCTCAAAGCCTTTTCGTAATCACCCGCTTGGATAGCTACTTCCATACGCGCTGCAATCGCCCCAAGCGTCATCCCTTCAACATTTCCAATCGGTCGCGAAACAATAAGCCCTTTTCCCCACGCTAAAATTCGATCAAAAAAACCAGCATCTAACGCAACAATATTTTGCGTACCAACAATTGCATCGGCAACACGCGCAAAATCAGCTGAAAGTTGTGCTGCACTTGGAAGACCGATAGTCGCTGTCTTTTGCAACACATCAAGTCCATCAATCGAAGGCGATAATTGCTCTAACAGCTTTAATTCATTGTTATAAGATCCACCTCGCTCTACAGCATTTTTTAATGAACTAATTGCTGTAAAAAGTGCCGTATTTATTTCTTTTTTCTCACTATTTTTAACAGCAATTTCTTGCCGTAGTGCTTCTAACTGCTCTTTTAACAAAGCAAGATCATTTGCATTATTCTGACCAACAGACAAAACCGTTTCTATCCCTTTTGACTCCCCAACAAAAGTTTGTACAACCTCTTCAAGAGCTTTTACTTTTGCCTCTAAAATCACAACAGCTTTTTTATTTTCCTCTTGCGATAGTGTATCATTTTCCATTGTTTTAAACTGCCTTGAGGAAAAAGAAGAAAACGCTGTTTTCAAGGTATTGATTTCTTGAAGCATCTGCTCTAATTGTTCTCTTGTTTCCTCGCTCTTACTTTTTGCAGCTTCAGCAATCTGCAAAACTTTTTTCCCTCCAACAGAATTTTCCACAAAAGAAGAAGGAAATAAACCCGCCCATTGAAGCCCCACAAAAATTCCCAAAGCAATGAGGCCCCCTAAAATCCCTGAAAGGAGCGATAAATGCCAAGCTGTACTAGAAGTACTTTTATCCTGACCTTGCATGTTCTGTTCTTCTATTATATGAGATTCTACAGAGTTTTGTATCTTTTCCTCTTTATCATGGGAAACAGCTTCATGTTCAATAACGGGCTTTTTACGGCGCGTACCTGCATAATGTGATTTAACTTTTGGTTTTGAAGAATCGACCATCTTTGTTACTTTTTGTGCACACTTTTTTTAATGATAAAATAATAAAATGAAAAAAGCTTTAAAAATGAAGCTTTTCTCAAATATCTTCGTTTGCTTTACATGTTTTTTATAGAGAATATAACTTTATAGAAATTTTCCACCCCGCATATTCTCTCAAGAATATTTACAACGATAAACTTTAATAGACAAGTTTTTAAAAGTACATCTGTATTTTTTAATCAACAATACCATAAAATTAAAAGAAAGTACCAAAATGCATTCTCTTATAGATAAAATCAATTCTTAAGAGAAATAGTTTGCATCTTTTTCTGTTCATGGTACGCACGCAGACAAAGAAGCTTCAATATAGGATTTGCTTAAAATGCGTCTGTTAGGAATAGAAACAAGTTGTGATGAAACTTCCGCTGCTGTCATTGAATATAACAATAAATCAAACAGCCGAATTCTTTCCAATATTGTTTGGAGTCAAATTGATCATCATGCGCCTTACGGCGGTGTTGTTCCTGAAATTGCCGCTCGTGCCCATGTTGAAATTCTGGATCAGTTAATTCTGCAAGCACTCACACAAGCAAATACAAAATTAAAAGACATTGATGGCATCGCAGCCACCAGTGGACCTGGTTTAATAGGGGGGCTATTGGTAGGCGTTATGAGCGCAAAAGCACTCTCTCTTGCTACAGGAAAACCATTTATTGCCGTAAATCACCTAGAGGGACATGCTTTAACAGCTGTGTTGACGCACAATGTCAAATTTCCTTATTTATTACTTTTGGTTTCAGGGGGGCATACACAAACAATCCTTGTACATGGAATAGGCAACTACCAACGTTTAGGAAGCACCATTGATGATGCATTAGGAGAAGCTTTTGATAAAACTGCAAAACTTTTAGGACTTCCTTATCCTGGTGGACCAGCACTTGAAAAAGCAGCTTTATTGGGCAATAAAAATCGTATCGCTCTTCCACGACCTTTAAAAGGTGAAAAACGCTTAGATTTTTCTTTTTCAGGCCTCAAAACGGCTGTTCGACAAGCCGCAACAGCCATAGCTCCCCTTACTGAAAATGATATTGCTGACATTGCAGCAAGTTTCCAAGCCGCCGTAACCGATACAGTGCGTGATCGTGTTCATTTGGCTCTACAACACTTTACCAACCAGTATCCTCTCTCTCATGATAAAGGAAAGCGCCCTCCTGCTTTAGTTGTCGCAGGTGGTGTTGCTGCAAACCAAGCCATTCGCTCTACATTGCAAGAACTTGCCCATCAACATGGTTTTGAATTTATAGCGCCTCCTCTTTCCTTGTGTACGGATAATGCGGCAATGATTGCTTTTGCCGGTGCACAAAAGCTCGCGCGTGGAGAAACAAGCTCTCTTGATATTGCTCCTCGCTCACGCTGGCCATTAGATGAAAAAGCCTCTCCCTTAATCGGAACAGGACGCCGTGGAACAAAAGCGTAAAAATTGACTTTCTCTCCACTGCTCAAAGAACAAAGATTTACACTTAAATCCGGTTGGTAAACAATCCAAATGTAGTTATTGAATTAATTTCCCCCTTACAAACGATTCTACCTGCTTCTCATGTCAGAGGATTCACTTAATCTAAAGCTTGATACGCAAATCTAAATATTCACTAGGTATTCTAAAAACACTTCATTTTTCAAGAAAACTGCAAACCAGCACCATTATATACTTTGCCGCCTCTCAATGTTGCAACAACCCTTGGATCATTGAAAT
This sequence comes from Bartonella massiliensis, assembly GCF_902150025.1. GTDB lineage: Bacteria > Pseudomonadota > Alphaproteobacteria > Rhizobiales > Rhizobiaceae > Bartonella > Bartonella massiliensis. The sequence continues at coordinate 16,789 of NZ_CABFVS010000021.1, read as the reverse complement.
CGTTCATTATAAGCACTTTGAATCCTTGTCTTGTACAAATTTTGTCCACATACCAACCCTGCTTGTGATGTGAAAACCAGCAATTTTCATTGATTCAAAATATAAGAGGATTTGTGCTAAAAGAATCCTTTGCGCTAAAAAGATCCCACGATTTTCAACTCTCTAATTCAATTATCATGATAAACAACGCATTAATATATTGATACCATCAAACCTCAAATGACAGTATTGGCATCATAAGATCTACTCTCTCCCACGAAACATAGATATGAAACCATCTTTTGACATGTCCATCTTTGATCATCTATTTATTTCACAGACCATTATCGTCACTTTTCAAAACCAATTTTCTTGCTAAATTTTTTCTAACGTAATGCGCCTCTAATGATTGCTTTTCGAATTATAGCCCGAAAAATGATTAAGCTTCCACATGAGTGAACACTTTATAATCTATTTTTGATATATTTTTCCGCTAAACGATAAAAAGTATCTTTATCTCCATTATCAATGATAACATATTCTTTTATTACAAATTATTTTGAAACAAAAAACAGATAGTGCCCGTTCTTTACCGCATTTTAAAAATCATCATTGATGATGTTATAAAGGTGCTTATAAAAATGCGCATGATGAATGCATAACAATCTATGAAAAAGGTGAACGCATGGCTTATTGGCTTTTTAAATCTGAACCCCATAAATGGTCATGGGAGATGCAAAAGAAAAAAGGAGCTGATGGTGAACAATGGGATGGTGTCCGCAATTATCAAGCCCGTAATAATATGCGTACCATGAAATATGGCGATAAAGGTTTTTTTTATCACTCAAATAAAGGCTTAGAAATTGTAGGCATTGTAGAAATATGTGCTGAAGCACACCCTGATTCTACAACCTCTGATCCACGCTGGGAATGTGTGGATATCCGCGCACTTTGTGACATGCCAACACCTGTTTCATTAAAACAAATTAAAGCCAATCCCAAACTAGCCAATATGGTGTTGGTTAATGCCAGCCGCTTATCAGTACAACCTGTGACAGAAGATGAATGGAAAGAAGTGTGTTTGATGGGCAACCTTAAAAAGGAAATACTTTGATTTTAAAACAATAGTTTTTATTCATTAACTCATATCAAACAGTGCTTCATCGTGCAAAAGGACAAGAGCAGCACATCCCCTTACGGGGTCTCATGCTCATATACGCGTCCTTGTTATTTTTTACTCTGCACCCTTTCTCAATATAGCCTCCCCAAATTGCACAAACATTCTCTTTATGGTGCATCTTCTTTAGCATAGCTCAAGGTAAGGCTTCTTCAACAATTATAATGGACAACACCACGAGCACAATACCAACCACTTCACATACAAATGCAACGAAAAAAACAATAAAGATAACAATGAAATTCTCTTAAACCATGTATCTGTGCTAGGTATTGCACAGTTCGCTTCATGCTTAAAAACGCATCATATTGATTTATATCACATTGGTTTATAAAAAATATTCATTGTTTTGTATATTGGATTAGAACTTCTGGTGCCATAGGATTTCTCTCATTTCAAACCTCTTGTTGAGGTAATCAAAATCATGTCTTTTACACGTTAAAAACAAAAAAGCCTGCGTAGATAAAAAACATGAAAGAAAGAGTATACCTCTTATAAATTATCTTAAATACCAAGGATATAGCAACATTTTAGAGCAAGCCCCAATATATGATGGTGCCGACGTGTTGCTCTATAAGCGTAAAGATGGTGGTGCTTAATTGTAAAGATAACATATTGATTTATAATGATAATATAGCGTTATTTAACTTGAATGAGAACCCCGAATAACGTAAGGTTCACTCGTTTCAAATCTGTTTATCGTCAATCAATCAAAATCACTTTCTTGCACGTCACAAGCAGGGTTGGTGTGTGGGTAAAAACTATAGAAGAAAGAACTAAAAATGGCTTTTCATGAACCGTCTTAAATACCAAAGTCTGTCGCAATATTGGAAGCTGGAAAAAACACACCCAAAAGTATAAAAAATGCTTTTAATCTATAAATATTCTATAAATGAAAAATATATATTCTTTTTGGTAAGCACCATAGAAATGATAAAAGTTCATTTTTTAGAGATTTTTTTTAACTTTCCTCTTTTAATTGTTCTTGCATGACAACTCATTTTTCATAAAATTACTCTTTACCAATCAGTGTGCATCAGCATGCCTATAAGGGAAAACATGAACAACTATACTCTTTTAATCGTTGAAGATGATGATCTACGCCCCATTTTGGTAGAACAATTGCAAATGCATCAAGAATTTGAAGTTTTCCAAGCCAAAACAGCTGAAAGGGGAATGCAAATAATTCAAGAAGAAAATATTGATCTCGCCATTTTGGGGCTTGAGCTTCCTGATCTTGATGGTCGCCAAGCCGTTCAACAATTACGCACCCAAGAATTTCGTGCCCCCATTATCATGATAACCAATAATGATACAGACTGCGATACCATTTTAGGTCTTGAAACAGGCGCCAATGATTATGTGACAAAACCCTTTCGCTTTGCAGTGTTATTAGCACGAATTCGAGCACAATTGCGCCAATATGAACAAAATGAAGATACAACCTTTCATATTGGTCCCTATACTTTTAAACTAAGAAAAAAACTCCTTCTTGATCAAAACAGTAATAAAATCCGTCTCACAGAAAAAGAAGCTGCTATTCTCGAATGCCTTTATTATGCCAATGATAAAATTGTCAGCCGTGAAACATTATTAGAACAAGTTTGGGGGTATAATGAAAACATTATCACCCATACTTTAGAAACCCATATCTATCGTTTACGACAAAAAATCGAAAAAGATCCCTCTAACGCACAGATTCTTATGACAGATCAAAATGGTTATCGTTTAAACCTCTAATTCGATATTGAGTGTCTTTAAAAGTAAGAATATTCTCAATTTTTCTTTACATTAAAATACCAACGAGATGAAAAAAATACGCACATACAATTTAAATAATGCTATAGAATTACTTATAATATATTTATATTTATGATTATTTTAAATTGAATGAGAGCCTCTCAATATCGTGATATTCTTTCATTTCAACTCTCTTATAATGGAATCAATCAAAGCGACTTTTTTACGCATTACAAATAGAGTGCGCGTAGAGAGAACAAATGATTAAAGAAAAAATAAAAATTTCTCTCACGAATACTTTTAAGCGCCATAAGCGATCGTGATATTGACAATGAATAAATATGCTGCTGCAGACTTATCCCTCCATAAACATGAAAATGGGTGGGTTCTATAGCTTGATAAACTTTACTAAAACTTTCACATTATACCATTCATGAGTTATCATAATGAAATATATTTAGGTACCTTAAATGATTTTTGCTCTCAAGACCCTTATGATAAAATACACGAACCCTCTGCTATGAATAACGGAAACACTCCAGCGAAAAAAAACAACCGAATAACTAAAATACTTTAAAGCTTCACAAGATACTTCAAAATAGCAACTTTGAATCCGCATTATTAGTGCTCTTCAAGTTATTCACTGAAAACAAAATCAGTACCATCATACCATCACGAACTTTCAATATTACAATCGCCTTCAGAACTCGCGGAGTTACATGAGAGATATCTTTATTCTTTTCTTCAATAGCTTTATCCATACACCAAATTCAACTTGTGAAGTTGTAAGGAATAATTTTTCTTGATTCAAGATATAGATTTAAAAGAAAAAAATCTTACAATTTTCGAGGCTCTCATTCAATTTGAATGACACTAATTTATCCTTATAAATCAATATCTTGAGCAGACAAAAACCATAAATATTTTACATATTCTTTACCATAATCATCCTCGATAGCCTATTGATATTCATAATTATTTTTTAATATACCGCTTCCCTATGACTTTATCACACATTTACGAGCCTAAATTGAGAGATATTTTTCCTCTATTCCCTTACTTGTCTCCTCTTAAGAGATCGTATAATTAAATGATATAATGCTCAGTGTTATCCTAACTATAAAGCCATTGAACACAACCATCTTTACGCTTATTTTGGCAATACAACCCCTAATAAAAGAGCAAGTGAGCACCATCACACACCTGGAGCTGCTCTAAAATGTCGCGAAGTCCTTACGACCCTTAACAGTTAAAACAATCCATAAGAAGTATGACCTTCCTTTTACAATTTTTACCCACACGGACTCTCCCACTTATGACATACAAACAAATGATTTTGTTTGATTCAATATGAGAAAAATTTTAAATGAAAAAATCTTACGATATTCAGAGACACTTATAACACTAAATAATCATATAAATCAATATATTATATAATAAAAATCCATTAAAAAACATGGCGTATTATTCAAAAATAATCTTCTCATAATTAAAAAATTATTTAAGATTATAAACAAAGCTTTTATCTTGTCCAAAGTGCTTTAAAGTCTCCACACTGTAAAGATAAAGCAGAGATTTTATAAGACCTTTTGATTTATCCTCATAGGACGATAGAAAACCATTGAAAGAATATTCTTTCCTTTAAAGTTTCTGCCAAATTCATTTCACGGTATTTATTCATCATATTATGAAAACTTCATTGGACATGACCATTTTTACACTTAACAAAGAGCCCAACATTTTTCTCACTCAGAATATTACCACGATTCATTAAAGATGACTCAATCTATTGATCCTTGAGATTTTTTGTTCATATGCCAATCCCATTGTATATTGTCTAATGTGCAAACGAACATTTTGTGAATGCAAAAATTTTAAGTAAGAGAATGCTCCCCATATGAGTAATTCTTATGCCAATGGCAAAATGATTAATGATCTTTATAAATTAAAATATTTCTTGTCTGCGGTGATAAAGCAGGAATAAAAATACGCCGCGACTGACGACGCTGTACCAACAAACCTTGATAAACACGTTTTTGTGCCTGACACATTAGAAGCCCACCAAAATAAGGTAAAAGATGGCGTGCAAATGGTTCATAAAAAAATGAAAATACACGTGAAACATAACCTGCAGAGGGCATATAATGGACAATTTCTTGTATGGGCCCACAAACAAAGTTTGTTTTTTCAAACAAACGAGTAATCTGTTGCCGACTATAGGGTTCGCCATAACCAAAAGGTGTGGTCGTATTGCGCGCCCAAAATCCAGAGCGATTAGGAACAATAACGATCAAGTGGCCATTGGGAGTTAAAACACGCCATATTTCATTCAACGTTTCAAATGAATCTTCTGTGTATTCTAATGCATGGACCAATAAAATACAATCAATTGACGCATCAGGAAGCGGTAAATCTTCTTCAAAAACAAGCGCTGTAGCAACTTTATCAGCACAGGGCCAAGATGAAGCACCTTGTGCTGCTGGCATAAAAGCAAAACATTGTTGGGTACGTTCACGCAATGCAGAAAGATAAGGAAGTGCATAGCCCAACCCCATAACGCGCTTATCCATAAGATCGGGCCACCACAAATTCAATTGGTTACACAGCGTCTTTTGCAGACGCAGTCCAAGTGCAGAAGTATAAAAATCTTTCAGTGTGACAATATCCAACTCAACATACCATGTAGAAAAAAACTTTAAATATTACAGGTTTTCATATACTAAACCTATATGGACTTCTGCTCTTTCTCCGCAATAGCGAACATTTTAATCTTTCACCTTTTAAACTTAAATGATCAAAAAAGCTGTAAAATAGGATGATTATTGCATTAAAAGCGCTTTAATCATTTTCTTTGGAGCGTAAACTCCATAAAAGTTTCTCATACACTATTTCTGATATCAATTAAGAAAAAAGCCAATCATTGGTTAATTAAAATGAAGCAATCTTTCAAGATAGTTTTTTTCTGCTTTTGGAATATGCTCCTTACCCAAACGTTTGCGAATTTCATCTAAAATTTGTCGCGTACGCATTTGATCACTTTCTTGCGGAAGTGCCTCACCTTTTTGTCCTTCATCTGTTTTTGAAGAAAGTGGACGTCCTAACGGATCTTTCGGATCAGAATCAGCGTTTTGATCATCTCCTGTTTCTTTGAGTGTTTCACGCATTTTCTTCAAAACACTTTGCGCACCTTTCCGTAAAGATTCCAAAGCATCAGACTGATTTTGTATAGATGCCTGATGATTTTCCTGATCAAGATCATCCTTTGCAGAATTCATTTTTTCTTCTGCTTTTTTCAATGCATCACCCGTTTCAAATCCCTGTTCTGATAATTCTTTTTCTAAAGTTGATAATTCAGACTGCAATTTAGCCTGACGCTTTCTTAAAGATTGTTTTTGTTTTTCTGGTACATTTTCTCCGCGTTTTTGTTCCATCTCCAGCTGATGTGTTTCATTGAGAATTTCTTGCTGACGACGCATTAAATCGCCAAGTTGGTCCAGCTTTTCTTTCATTTGTGCAGATTGGCTTTTTTCTCCCTCATTTTGATTGCCTTTTTGCACACGCAAATGATCAAGCGTCTGTTCAACTTCCGCCAAGAGCTGTTCAGCAGCTAAAGAAGAACCCGTTTTTGCCATTTCCTCAATAAGATCAAGCTTTTCTTGTAATGTACCTTCAGAAAGATGAGGACTTTTTGAGCTTTTTGAGCCTTTAGAATTTTTAGAAACTTGACTATCTGGTGCTTTTTCAGCCAAAGCTTGAATATAATTAGCCATAGCTTGCCGTAAATCTTCCATAAGCCGTTCGATTTCTGCCGCTGGAGCACCATATCGCAGTGCATCTCGTAAAGCGGCTTGTGCTTGTTTTAATTGTTTTTGCGCAGATTCAAGCTGATTGCCTTCAATCCCCACAGCAATCTGCCATAAATAATCCACCACACCGCGCAAATCCTCTTCTGTTTCTGCCAAAGAAAGCCTTGTCCACGCACTTTGTAGAACAAGAAAATGCGTCGCATTTTGCAATCCCTTTTCTGGGCGCACCAACAAAGCAAAAAGCATATCCAATACACGCTCTTTCGCAGAAGCATCAAGAGCAAGTAAACGACGCAACTCACCTACAGCACGCGCAACAGGATTTGAAAAAACACGCTGTGGTAATGTCATAACAAAAGTTTTACTACGCCCTTTCTGCCTCGCACCATCTTCTGCCACCAAAGTAATTTTGACTTGCGATCCCGCCCATGGATGCGCTGAAACATCGTACACGGTCCGCATTTTTCCCTTTCCGCCCCGTGGAAGAAGAAGCGCTATTTCCGGTGCCTTATAAAGAGAAGAAACATTTTTATTCCGAAAAAGAGGCTCTATTTCAACATAAGCCTTTGTCACACCATAATCATCATCCAGCATATACCGCAACTCTAACGACCCAGTTAAAATCCGCCCTGGTTTTTCCAGCCAATCAATTGTCGGAAAAGCATCCTTAATCATCTGCAAATGCCATTGCTGTTTTTTACGACGTGACGAGACAAACAAATCCATTGAATGCTCTACATGGGTTTCAAAACGAACAATTGGATCATTTAAAGCTGTTTGTTCCGTTTTCTGTGAAAAAGAAATTTCCCTCCCATCTTCTGCAAACTTTGCTTTAACTGCAACACCAGCCCCATTGACAACACGCACAACCACATTGCTCCCTTCAGGAATTTCCAGTTGTGTTTTCTCATCTTTTGTCAAATAAATCGGTGCCACACCGGTATAAGCAGGTGGTTTTACCCAAGCATCAATCCGCAATAATTTTTCATCAACAACAGGACGAAAATCAAAGGCATCAGCCAAACGCCCCCCTCGTGAACCAAAAGAAAAACTAAAAGCACACACAAAAAGGAGAACACACAAAGCTCTCAAAGCCAAAGGATCATAAGCCGCGCTATTAAGAGAGATAAATCCAGTTTTTAAATGATATAATTGTTTTGCCATTCGACGTTGATGTTCACGCCAAATAGCAGTACTAAAATCTTCCGCGTTTTCAGAACAGATATGATCTGTCTGAATATTCAAAGGCTGGTGTCTAAGATCATTGATGCGTTCAAGACGGTCATTGACTTCCCGCATTGTGGGAAATCGAAAACGAATAAGAAAAAATAAACTCGCCCCCGCACAAACAAACAGAATGCCAAGTAAGATCAAATGGGACCAATAGCCTAAAATGCCAAAAAGCCCCAACCAGCTAAACGAACAAAAGAGACTAAGAACGAGGAAAAATGGCAACAACCGTACCCATATCCGTTCAAATGAAAGGATTCCCCACATCAAAATGCGCACAAACAAAAGCTTTACTGCAAAGCTCTTGATGTTTTTATTTTTCATAAACAAGCATTTTTCCCCTTTTACCGTGGTGTATTAAGATCATAAAAGCCATACAAGACAATTTCCAGAAAATAAATTGTTTCATCAAAGTTTAGTAGAAATAAGACCAAAAACATTTAAGAATGTTCAATCCAATCCGGAATATGATCACATTCTATCAATTGCACATAATCAAGACGTGGACGAATAACCGCATAACGCGTATCTTGAACGAGAACTTCTGGGATCAAAAGTCGACTATTATAAGTACTCGCCATCACAGCACCATAAGCCCCAGCTTGCGTAATTGCCAAAAGATCCCCAGGTGCCAAAATCGGCAAACAGCGATCTAATGCTAAATAATCACCGGTCTCACAAACGGAACCCACAATATCTGCACGAATAAGGGACGCGTCTTTTTCTGCTTGTTTCACAAGGACGACATTCTGCCAAGCATCATAAAGCGTTGGACGCATCAGATCATTCATCGCCGCATCCACAATAATAAAATTCCGCCCTTGTCCCTTTTTTAAATAGAGAACAGAGGTTACCAATACACCCGCTTGCCCCACAATGCTACGCCCCGGCTCCACAACAATATTAATCCCTAAAGGAGCAATATACTTCCTCACCAACGCGGCATAATCAAAAGGAGAAGGGATAGTATGCGGTTCACACCCATAAGCAATACCAAGTCCACCACCAATATCTATATGCGTTATTGCATAACCATCGCTCCACAATTGGCGCACACACTCTGCAATAAGAAGGAATGCCTCTTCAAACGGCTTTAAATCACAAATTTGACTGCCAATATGCATATCGATACCGCAAACTTGTAATCCAGGTAAAGAGGCGGCTTTTTTATAAGCTTCTCTTGCCAACAACAATGGAATACCAAATTTATTTTCAGATTTTCCTGTTGTAATTTTTTTATGAGTCTTTGCATCAACATCTGGATTAATGCGCAATGAAACACGCGCTGTTTTTGACAGTGCAACAGCACGTTGCGATAATTGTTCAAGTTCTGGCTCTGATTCAACATTAAAACAATAAATATCCTGAGAAAGAGCAAAATCTATCTCTCTCACAGTTTTACCAACACCAGAATAAACAATACGATGCACCGGAATACCAACAGCAAGGGCACGCCGTAATTCACCTTCTGAAACCACATCAGCCCCTGCTCCATTTGCCGCTAAAAGACGTAAAATAGCTTGATTAGAATTAGCTTTAACCGCATAAGCAATCAGACTAGGCATTCCTTGAAATGCCTTTTGATAGTCCTTAAAATGAGTGACCAATGCATTGGCGGAATAACAATAAAAAGGTGTCTCCACCTCTTGCGCAAGAGCAGTAAGCGAACATCCTTCAGCATGAAGCATACCTTGATGGTAAGAGAAAAAATTCATATTTTCCTCCTACTTTATCAAACGATCAAGAATAAAAGGTTTATCATTTTCATTTTTAGCAGCAGATGTTCCCTGCATAGACTTTTCCACGCTTGTAAGAGGAGGCGCCTCTAATGACCCTTTACGCCCACACCCAGCAACATAAAAGCCCAAAAAAAGGACAATCATCAACCCCTTTACTATAATTTTCATCTGTCCTCTTTCCTTAATCTCGGTCTCTTTTTACCTTTAAAATACAATCACTCAAACGCTCATAAGACGCTTTTTCCAATAGGTAATTTGCAAAAGGACCTCTGAAGGTGCTGTTCCCCCAAAGCTTTTGCGACTTTCAACAGATTTTTCAACAGTCAAAACATCAAAAAGTGTCGCATTGATATTAGGACAAATTGCTTGAAGTTCATCTAATGATAAATCCTGAAGGCGACATTGTTTTCTTTCTGCCAATGCTACAGCTTGCCCTGTCATGTGATGTGCTTCACGAAAAGGAATCCCTAATTCACGGACAAGCCAATCAGCAAAATCTGTAGCTGTTGCATACCCAAAATCCGCAGCTTGTTTCATGGCTATTTTATTGACTTCCAAATCAGCAATCATCCCTGTCATTGCTGCTAATGATAATTCCAAACTTAAAGCCGCATCAAACACATATTCTTTATCTTCTTGCATATCCTTTGAATAAGCAAGCGGTAATCCTTTCATCACCGTTAATAATCCCATGAGCGCTCCATTCAATCGACCTGCTTTGGCCCGTACCAACTCTGCCGCATCAGGATTTCTCTTTTGTGGCATAATCGATGAACCCGTTGAAAAGGCATCTGACAAACGAATAAAACGAAACTGTTCACTTGACCAAAGAATGATTTCTTCTGCTAACCGCGAAAGATGCATCGCACAAAGAGCGCCAACACTTAAAAATTCCAATGCAAAATCACGATCAGAAACACTATCAATTGAATTGCGTGTAGGTTGCCGAAACCCAAGTGCTTTTGCTGTCATAAAGCGATCAATTGGAAAACTTGTTCCTGCCAAAGCAGCAGCCCCCAAAGGTGATTCATTCATTCGCTCAATGGCATCACACATCCGCGATAAATCGCGACCAAACATTTCAACATAAGCCATCATATAATGGCCCAATGTGACGGGTTGAGCCAATTGTAAATGCGTAAAACCTGGCATAAAGGTATTGACATGTTGTTCTGCAAGAGCAAGCAATTGCTTTATCAATTCCTTTACAGCTTGTGTTATTTTCTGCAATGCCTCACGCACCCATAACCGCAAATCAACAGCCACTTGATCATTGCGTGAACGTGCCGTATGCAAACGCCCAGCAACCGGACCAATCAACTCATAAAGCCGCACTTCAATATTCATATGAATATCTTCAAGCTTTTGTGAAAAAACAAAGGTACCCTCTTCAATTTCTTGTAAAATAATTTTTAAACCATGAGAAATTTTTTCATAATCAGACTGTAAAATAATCTTTGTTTGCGCTAACATCGCAGCATGAGAGAGCGAACCTTCAATATCTTGCCGATAGAGTTTTTGATCAACATCAATTGACGCGTTAATTTCTTCCATCACAGCAGCAGATCCTGTGATAAACCGCCCCCCCCACATTTGGTTCTTTACCTTCTCATCTGTCATATTTTTAAAAAACACCCATAAAAAGGATAAAAATCATGATTCCTCAAAGTTTGAATAGCTCACAGAAGAAAAACAAAAAGCGGAAAATCTTCATAGTATCTTCTTTTGCTGCTATCATCTTAGTTGGTTTTAGTTTATACGCAATAAAAAGTCATCATGACAAGAGTGCCTCTTCTTTTGCCAACTCACTTTCAAAAGAAAACACGGAAAAAATCCAAAACAAAAAAATGATAGCAATTCAAAAAGCCGCAACCGGCTTTTTTGCTCACATGCGATTTACTGATAAGCCCTTAGATATGAAAAATCTTTCTTTTAAGGATATTCAAGGAAAAGATCATACACTGGCTGATTTTACTGGCAAACCGATACTCATCAATCTATGGGCTATCTGGTGCGTGCCTTGTCGCACCGAAATGCCGGAACTGGCGCAATTAAAACGCGAATTGGGTGGAGAAAACTTCGATGTCATAGCGATTAATATCGATAAAGCCGCTTCCCCTGAAAAAATTCAGCAATTTTTGCAAGATATTCATGCGGATAATTTAGCCTACTTTCGCGATGAAACCATGAATATCTTTAACGATATGAGAAAACAAGGACTTGCTTTAGGACTCCCCATCACATTTCTCATTGATAAAAATGGTTATCTCATTGCTTCTTATAATGGGGCAGCGCCATGGGCTAATGATGATGCTAAAGCACTTATAAAAGCTGTCATGAAAGAAGAACAATAACCTAAATCTAATAACCGCGTCTTTTTAAACGTTGGATTGTCAAATCCAATGCTGACAAAAAAGCAGAACGATCTTTACCACAAAAAGGACGTGGTCCTCCTGTGATATGCCCCTGCTCTCGCAAATTTTCCATCAAATTGCGCATAACTAAGGCTTGACCGATTGAATTGGCATCAAAAATACGCCCCGTTGGTGAAAGACAACACCCCCCAGACCTTACAACCCGTGCAGCTAAAAGGATATCACTGGTTATCACAATACTCGCCTCATGCACATGTTCTACAATCCAATCATCAGCCCTATCAAGCCCATAAGAAACAATAATTCTTTCAATGAGCTCTTCGCAGGGGAGAGAAAGAAAACGGTTTGCCACAATAAATGTTTTAAGCTGATAGCGATTCATCACACGATAAATTTCAGCTTTTACAGGACAAGCATCTGCATCAACCAACAAAGTAATGGCTGGTTTTACTTCTTGCCCCATCTTTTAGCTTTCATACAATCGACAGTTTTTTCATTCATCAAGGAGATTGCCAATAATTGCGATAAAACATGATTGCAGCATTTATTTCACCCCCCAAAATAAAAATTGCACTTAGTATGTAAAGAAAGATAATGGCAACCATAATAGATGCCAACCCCGCATAGGTTGAAATATAATCAAACATCGTTAAATATTGCGCAAAAGCAAGAGAAGCCATAAACCATACAAACATTGTCACCACGATTCCTGGTAAAATATCTATAAATTTCCGCTGCCCTGCTGGAAGCCATTTATGAACAATCAAAAGACTGATAAATAAAACAACCACTGCAATTGTATAACGCCATAAACGAATAATCCCAATATATTCAGTCATAAAAAAAGAATGATTTTGCATAATTTTGATCAACAAAGGTGCTAAAATCAATAAAAAGCTCATCACAACAAGACCAAAAGCTCCAAGGATCACAAAAAACAAACTTTGAAAACGACAAAACAACAAACTCCGTCGGTCGGCCACTCGGTAAGCTTTATTTAAAGCCGTACGCAAAGCCTCTATTCCATTAGAAGCAAAATAAGCCGCTCCAATAACAGAAAGCGTCAACACACCTCCTTTATGAAGAGTTAAAACATGGACAATTTCCTGAGATAAAGGCTCTGCAATAACATCAGGCAATAACTGCACCAATGCTTTAATTTTTTGCGGTGTATAGGTAAAAGCCCCGAGAAAACGAGCAAAAGATGTTCCAAAAATAAAGAAAGGAAAAAATGCTAAAAGCCCCGATAGCGCAACATGACTTGCAAAAGCACTTCCATTATCACGCCAGTAATGACTTATTGCATCACCAAAAATACGATAGCTCCACCAAAAGATATTTTTTAACAAACCTCAATACTTTCTGGTAACATCCTTTTTCAGTTATCTCACACTTTCTAAAAACCATCAAGACTTTAAAAACAAACATTTTTTAATATAAGGGGCAATAATCCATGCGGTCAAGTCTCACGCTATCCCAAAACTGAAAAGAATAAGCCAAAAAATTTTACCAATAAAATATCTTCTGTTTGAAGCGTTTTTTGGCATAAAAAACATAACAAAAGAAGGCAAAAAAATGTAAAGCAAAAATATTCTCATAAATGCTTTTGCACATTGAAAAGCTTAAATTGAAAAAGAATAGACGGAAATGAATTTCTACCTTTACTTGTTTTATATCGTTCTCAAATGAAATTATTTTCCCACGTTAAAAGATAAATCAAACAGATAGCATACTCCAGCCTCAAACTGGCATACAAAAGCTAAAAAAACAAATACACTCAATCATCTTAATATTTATTTCAAATATACCATTGTGTGAAATTTAAATGTTGACGCGCAAGAAACAACAAAAGAACACGTTTTATGAGCAAAACAATATCATAAAACAAACTGAACTGGGAGCATATCCTTATGAACTTCGCTCTCCTTTATACGGTTTTTTTTCACCAAAAAAAACAAACGCCGCTCATGAGGAGGCAAAAACCTTTTGAGAGCCCAGGATAGGGGAGAAAGGTAAGTGCCCCTTATCAGCCTAAAGACTCTTAAACTGTATCTTCATCACAACGAACAGTCAAAAAAACAGATATTACGACCAAAAAGCATGATAAAAATTAAGCAAAATAACAACACAAAATTCAAAAATCTCTTATCTTATGTTCCCTCTTTAGAAACGCTATGCCGCCCAAAATCAGGGGCATCAATTTCCTGCCCTGCATCAATAATATTACGACGCACAGCACGCGTACGAGTAAAAAAATTAAACAGTGTTTCACCGTCCCCTACACAAATTGCTTGTTCTAAAAAAGCAAGTCCTTCACTAAAGCGCCCCAACATCTCTAAAATAGCCTCTTTATTATGCAAACAAATATCCCGCCACATAACGGGATCAGAAGATGCCAAGCGCGTAAAATCACGAAAACCAGAAGCGGAATAAGCAATCACTTCTGAGTTTGTTACTTTTTCTAAATCACTCGCTGTCCCGACGGTATTATACGCAATCAAATGTGGCAAATGCGAAACAATTGCCAACACAAGATCATGATGCTTAGGCTCCATCTTTTCGACACGCGCCCCACAAGTTTCCCAAAACGCTGTCAATCGTGCTACAGCCGCCGCATCACTGTCTGCAAAAGGTGTTAAAATACACCAGCGATTCATAAATAAATCAGCAAAACCAGCATCCGGACCCGAATATTCCGTTCCAGCAATAGGATGCCCTGGAATAAAATGAACTGTTTTTGGCAACAAAGGTGCCATTTCTGTGATAACCAATTCTTTTGTAGAACCAACATCACTCACAATCGCCCCTAGCTTTAAATGATTATGAATGGTTTCTGCGACCTCCGCACTCGCCCCAACAGGAACGGAAATAATAACCAGATCAGCACCTTCAACAGCCTTTGCATTATCCGTTGTATAAAAATCCCCAAGTTCCAATTCGCGCGCTCTTTCCAGTGTTTCTTGACGACGTGTGGCAATAGAAATCTGAGCTGAAAGATTTTTCTTTTTAATCACTCTTGCTAAAGAAGATCCAATCAAGCCAATCCCTATGAGCGCTATTTTTTCAAATTGAATATGGGGCATCTTTCACCTTTAAAGATTCTTTGCAAATGGCAAAAAGACAATTATAAAAACCATAATTTCCTTGTCTGTTTGTTCAAGAGTTATGCACAAAACATTAAAAAACTACAACTAAGGAATAAAGAATAGCGCAGTTTACCCATCACCACCTGTGCAAACGAACAACAGATCACGTTACCTAGAAAACACAAAAAATACATAACGAAAAATTTAATACCAAGCTTTAAAAGTCTCACTTTATTGCTTGCTAGCGTATAATGCATTGATTTATAATAATAATTACATTGTTATATAGTGAAAAAAATTCTTAAATACCGCAAGTTTATTTCATGTTAAGCCTTCTTCTATTTAATTAATCAAAATTATATCTTTTGCCCCTCACAAGAAAAATAGCTCATAAATAATGGGAATATAATTCTCGGCTCGATAATATGAAGCGTGATCCTATAAAAACGTTTTTCGTGTCTTTACCATCAAAAACACAAAAGCCTCACGCTCTATCATGCCAAGAATTATCGCAATATTAAAAGTTCGCAAAATATATATGACGAATGCCGGATTGCACTTGTGTTAAGCATAAAAGCGATAATGCCCAATGAGTTTTATATTTTTGCGCAGAGAACTTCACCGTTATAGTATTCATGCGCACCATCGCGAAATAGATATGACGCATTAAAAAATGTTTTTAAGAAAAAGCATACTGCATAAGTGTCTTCTTTTTAAAGCATTCTGTTTTTCATGAGAAACACTACCCCCTTAAAACTCTATGAGAAAGCTAATATTCACCGCATACTCTCATAAAAAAAATCCCAAATGCTATAAAGTTTTATCTGAGCCTTTATATCACTAACGAACAGTATTTTAGAGCACAACAAGTTAATAGAACCATGTCAAAACTCCTTCTCGAAGAGAAACAATCTCTTCTGAAAGAAAAGCTCTTTTACTTCCTCCCTGCTCTCAAAAGATGAAGATGCACAATCCATGCTCATCCAGCCAATACCCGTCTGCCAAAAGCTCGAATTCGTATCGCACAATTCCCCCTTTTAACCACTCATGCGATTCATTAAACGAACAAGATATTGATTTATAATGATATTTAACTTTTTTACATATTGAATGAGAGTCTTAAATATCGTAAGATTTTCTCATTTAAAATCTGTTTATTTTGAAACAATTAAAACCTCTCCGCTTGCACGTCACAAGCGGGATTAGCGTGTGGATAAAATTTGTATAAGAAAGGAACAAAAATGGCTTTTCATGAACCGTCTCAATGCAAAGTCTGTTGCAACACTCAAAGGCTGGCAAAGTGTATGATGGCGCCGGCTTGCTCCTTCACAAGCGCAAAGATGGTAATGCTCAATGGATTTTATATTATTTCAGGAGGCTTTACCATTATACCATTCATGGACATCGTCGTGAAATGGATGTGACGTACATTTTGAGAGATGTCTCTTTAAAAAAGCTCGTGAATTGACAACTGGATGGCATTCTATTTTTCTAAAGGTTCTATGAAACAAACCTTTCTCTCAATATTCAACACGCACTTTAACAACACTTAACACGTCAAGAAAACGCATATACCTTCTATCACCACATATTCAATGAGAGTATTTTACAGAAATAGTATAAAATTTTAAATGTCTAAAAACCCACCCTCCTAAAA
>NZ_CABFVS010000020.1 GCF_902150025.1 Bartonella massiliensis | reverse complement strand
GCCTTTAAACCACTCATGCGATTCATTAAACGAACAAGATATTGATTTATAATGATATTTAACTTTTTTACATATTGAATGAGAGTCTTAAATATCGTAAGATTTTCTCATTTAAAATCTGTTTATTTTGAAACAATTAAAACCTCTCCGCTTGCACGTCACAAGCGGGATTAGCGTGTGGATAAAATTTGTATAAGAAAGGAACAAAAATGGCTTTTCATGAACCGTCTCAATGCAAAGTCTGTTGCAACACTCAAAGGCTGGCAAAGTGTATGATGGCGCCGGCTTGCTCCTTCACAAGCGCAAAGATGGTAATGCTCAATGGATTTTATATTATTTCAGGAGGCTTTACCATTATACCATTCATGGACATCGTCGTGAAATGGATGTGACGTACATTTTGAGAGATGTCTCTTTAAAAAAGCTCGTGAATTGACAACTGGATGGCATTCTATTTTTCTAAAGGTTCTATGAAACAAACCTTTCTCTCAATATTCAACACGCACTTTAACAACACTTAACACGTCAAGAAAACGCATATACCTTCTATCACCACATATTCAATGAGAGTATTTTACAGAAATAGTATAAAATTTTAAATGTCTAAAAACCCACCCTCCTAAATAGAATACTCTATTTTAGCCACCAGACATCATACAACAATTTTAAATCTCAACAAAACCCAAAGAATAAAAGCTTCACGCAAAACTGTATTTTTAAATCGGTCTAAAACAGTACTCTCAATTCTTTCCATTGCGTAAGAAATCTGTTCTAATTTCCAATATTTTAAAGCTTGTTCAATTATTTTTTTCATTGAAAAATGGAGGGACGTGCTTGAGAAACCACCGTAAAAGGCGATTTTCCTTCAACCTTTACCAGATAATACAACAAGCTAGAATTGCGAAAATATCTCTGTCTCATCCTCAAAATAACCAATCATCACATTTTTTAAAATGTTAAGCTGCCATCTGACGTCGTGCAATAATTGTAAGACCTAACAAAGCTTGACGAATGATAGCTTCACCCAAAAGCGGATTTTTACGGCTGTCTAAAACAGCACTCTCAATTCTTTCCATTGCGTAAGAAATCTGTTCTAACTTCCAATATTTTAAAGCTTGTTCAACAGTCTTTTTTCGTTGAAAAAAAATGGGGGGCGTGCTTGAGAAACCACCGTAAAAGGCGACTTTCCTTCAACCTCTACCTGATAACGCAACAGCTGTAATTGCTGAAAATGCCTTTGTGCTGTACTCAAAATAAAAAAAAGCGTCCCATGTAATGCCGCATGTCGATTAAAATGCGCTTCAAAGCCTGATATATCGCCTAATAACAGAGCATCAATGACTTCATCTTGAGAAAGAGCGCTTACATCGCTTACAACAGCTTTTACATCCTCAAGAGTAATATGAACATCTTTAGCGTAAAGACAAAGCTTCTCTAATTCACCTCGTGATACAAGGCGATCAGCTCCTAAACTTTCATGCAGCCATCTGCGTGCATCCAAAGAAAGAGTCTTCTTAAATTGCCCTAAAACCTCATCAATCAAACCGTCAAGAGAACGCATATCATCAGCAAAACAAGGCAAAGCCATTGCACTTGATGCCGTTTCAACAGCATTGCGCAACCCTGTTCCTTTTTTTAAATCCCCCGCTTCAATGAGAATAAAACTTTTCTCTGGTGGTTTCTCAATTAAAAGCTTCAAGGCAGTAAGAAAACCTTTTTGGTTAGCAGCATTTGAAATCCATATCAAACGATCGCCCCCAAAAAGAGATACAGTACACGCTTCATTTTCCAAACGTGCAGGATCCTTATCGATTTCAGCAGCATCCAAACGAATTGTTGAAAATGGATCTTCTATTGCAACCTTTGTAAGCTTTGCAAAACGTTGTGCACGCTCACAAATAAGACCACGGTCTGATCCATAAATAAGAACAATAGGAAAAGCACGTGAAAAACGTGTTAGAAACTGATCAACCTCATGTGCTTTTTTCTGAGCCACACTATTAATCCATTAATAGTTCATCATCATCAAGAACTTCCCCACGAACTTTCTGAAACATACCAATTAAATCATTAACATCCAAGCCTTGACGCTCTTCATGACAGACATCCAAAATCACTTTTCCACCATGTAACATCAAAGTGCGATCGCCATAGTCAAGAGCCTGACGCATAGAATGGGTCACCATAATAGTCGTTAATTTTTTCTCTTCAACGATTTTTTCAGTCAATCGCATCACAAAATCAGCCATTCCAGGATCAAGCGCTGAAGTATGTTCATCAAGTAATAAAACATCCGCATGCGCTAACGTTGCCATCACAAGACAAACAGCTTGGCGTTGTCCACCAGATAAACTATCCATAGGATTTTGAATATATGCTTCAAGACCAATGCCTAATTGAGCAATTTTCTCCCGAAAAAATTGCCTTTTTTCATGATTTAAAGCTGAACGCAAACTACGACGATTTCCTCGAAGTGTCGCAAGAGCCAAATTTTCTTCAATTGTTAAAGAACCACAACTTCCCATTAATGAATCTTGAAAAACACACGCAACCTTTCCAGCACGTTCACTAACCGATTGCCTAGAAACATTTTGTCCATTGATGACCACTTTTCCTGTCGAGGGAAGCGTTGTCCCTGCTAAAACACTGAGCAAAGTTGATTTACCCGCACCATTTGAACCGATAACGGTCACAAAACTGCCCTGATCAATTTTAAGGTTAATATCAATTAAAGCCTGTTTTTCCAAAGGCGTTTGCTGTTTAAATGTAACCCCAACATGAAAAAACTCAATCACGTTTACGCCTCCTCCAATAGCGTGGCACAATAAGAGTTAAAACAACCAACAATGAAGTAATCAACTGAAGATCTGTCGATGTATCAATACCAATGCCATTAGCTTCAAATGCAAATTGCACCGCCACACGATACAGCACAGATCCCACAATACAGCTGATTATAATCCAAAAAATATTACGTGTACGAAAGAGCGTTTCACCAATAATCACGGCTGCTAACCCGAAAACAATTGTCCCAATTCCACCGGTAATATCCGTTGCAATCGCGGTTTGAATATAAAGAGAACCACCAAGTGCAACACAAGCATTGGAAAGCCCCATACCAAAATAAATCAATGCTGATGTATGAACACCTTGCGCTGTCGCCATGCGTGGATTAGCACCCATTGCGCGCATAGCAAGACCAATTTCACTTTCCAAAAACCGCCAAATCAAAAACGCTACAACCAATAATACAGTACCAACGAAAAGAGGACGCACAAAGATATCAGACAAACCAAACAAATTATAAAATGGTGTTAAAGCCGTATCAGCAAGCCCCAAGTTAACATTAGAGCCTCCCATAATTCCCATAATACGAAGATTAACCGTATAAAGTGCGGACATTGTTAAAATAGAAGCTAAAAGATTCAAAATACCAAAACGCAAATTCAACAGAGCTGTTAATAAACCAGCAGCCATACCTGCACAAAAAGCACATGCCATAGCTGTCCATGCATTAAACCCTAAAAGAATCAGGACACCACAGACACAAGACCCGAGAAGAAATGAGCCATCAACCGTTAAATCCGGAAAATCCAAAACGCGAAATGAGAGATAAACCCCTATAGCCACAAATGCATAAATAAGACCTAATTCCACAGCGCCAGAAAACGCAAATATATTCATGTAAAGACAATCTCCATGAACTCTATGAAAACTTAATGCACTTTTAATGCACTTTTATTGTATCAATATCCTATTGACAAAAGTCATTGAATCACTTTTGTCGCACGGTCAATAACGGCCTGCGGAATAACAATTCCTGCTTTTTCTGCTGCTTTCATATCAATTCGAATATCATTATTAGCCGCATGCACAACATCAATATCACCAGGCTTTTCACCCTTTAGAATACGCACAACCAACTTCCCAGCATCAACACCTACATCATAGAAGTTCACACCTTGCGTCATAAAAGGCCCACGTCCTATCGTATTAGCATCCACAGTAAATACAGGTATATTGGCTTCCTGTGTGACCTTTATTGCACCCTCTAAAACAGACAGAATCGTATTATCAGCAGGAACAAAAATAATATCGACCTTACCGATTAAAGCGCGTGTTGCTGCTTGAACATCTGAAGGCTTTGGTGCCGATGAAGGAATGATTTCAATTCCAACTTTTTTTGCTACATCCTTTAACGTTTTAAGTGTTGAAACAGAATTTGCCTCAGAAGCATTATAAAGATAACCAATTTTTTTCAAATCTGGTTTTACTTCTTGCAAAAGTTTAACACTTTCAGCAACATCTATACGATCAGAACTTCCTGTCACATTACAACCAGGTTTAGTCAGAGAAGAAACGATTTTAGCTCCAATAGGGTCTGAAATTGCAGCAAAAACGATAGGAATTGTTTTTGTTGCCGCAAGCATTGTTTGCGCTGAAGGTGTGGTAATGGCTACAATAACATCGGGTTTATCACCAACAAATTTACGTGCAATTTGCGTTGCTGTTGAAATATTGCCCTGCGCTGATAAAAAGGTCAGCTGAAAATTTTCACCTTGCTTATAATCATTCTCTGCAAGAACATCTTCCACACCTTTACGAACAGCATCGGCTGCAGGGTGAACCATAATTTGTGTTAAAGCAACTTTAATGTGTTTGACTTGATCATCTGCTTTTACAACACTGTTCATCATAAAAACAGCCGCAATGACAACCCCTAATATATTTATTCTCTTCAACATTATCCACCCTCTCCACGCAAAAATTAAAAGAGGAATTATCTATTACTGAAGAATCTTTTAAAATCAATCTTTATTTCATTTTATCGAAACATAGACAAAATAAATCAAACTGAGATGATATTTTTTTTGTTGCAATTCTTAGAAGCCTAAGCCATACAAGCACGGTATATATCGAATCGGTGAGCGGGTGTAGCTCAGGGGTAGAGCACAACCTTGCCAAGGTTGGGGTCGTGGGTTCGAATCCCATCGCCCGCTCCATTGAATTTTGATTTTCTTGATTCTTCTATTGGTTTGTAGCTTGCCAGCAGGTTTTGTATATTTTGACTTAAGTTTTGTACCAATTTATTTGTTTCAAATTGATTGTCAAAGGGTTCTCAAAGGGTCTTCAAGACCTTTCAAAGGCTGTTTAAAGCCCCTTTAATGAGTCTTTATTTTCTTCTCTTAAAGGTCGCAAGTTTTGATAATCAATTATCAGCCAGAATCCTATTACAGGAATCGCATTATTTGAGAAGCAGCATGCATAAAATGGTATAGCTTCTTTTAGCATAAATTGCGTGATAGCTTTTCAAATTTCTGAGGCATTATTAAAAAAAGAAACTTTGAGGAATTGGGTAAACATTACCCTATTGCTTAAACGCAAGGAATTTTCTCATGTTGACCGCATTTCTCACTATTGATGCAATTGGATCAACTTGATCCTATTGCCCTCTCCCATCAAAGGTGCAAACATTGCATTTTTATCTCATTGAAGATTCGTAATTTTTGTGAAAATCTATAGGACTTTACTCTCTGCAATCATCGGATCATCATTTTTAACCCAGAAAAAACGATCATTATTTATATGAAAGTGATTTAAGCAGATTTTTCGAAGAGATAGGTGTAATTTGCTAGATCACTAAACCGTTAAAATAAGCTTGAAAAGCAAGATGACAATCCCCATTGGTCCACGATGTTGTTTGGTAACAATAACGCCAAATTGGCCTGAAACATTTTTCACAAAGGTATTTTTCCAAAGGCATTAATCATAGTCTCTTGCCATTCCGAGGATAATTTTTTTTAATATTAGCAGCAAATCTTTTGCAGACTTACAAGTTTATAAAGACTTATTTAAAAGAATTTGGGATTACCTTTTAGCTGACTGATTTTTTACAGCCCCAATTAAAAGACCAATGAGTAATGATAAGAAAAACAGATGTTAAACAAATCAAAAATTGATTTATCATTAGAGAATAATTTTTATTCAAAAGTACGTTTTTTACCAAAATTGTGCCCTCAAATGCAGGTTATTGATTTTCCAAATGGTGTGTCTTCTGTTCATTCAACATTTGCTTCAGACACATTCAATATTATCTCTGCTAAAAATTTACAAGAAACGATACCTGTAGGCCAAGCAAAGTCCATAATCGATTCTTTTAATGCACAGAAACTCCCTTTAGCTTGGTGGGTTGGACCTCATTCGTCTCACTATAAAGTTGATGAAGTTCTCTTATCTATTGGTTTAGAGCATGTTGAAACAGAAGTAGGCATGGCGGCTTTAGCGCAAGATATAGATTCACATATTACTTCTACACCAGATAACTTAAAAATCAAGGAAGTTGAATCACTTCAAGATTTTATAGATTACGGAAATGTTATGGCATCCGTATTCGATCCTTTTGATGAAGAGGCGATTATATTTTATAAAACAATAAGTGACTATTATAAAAAAGATCCTGATATAGATATGTTCGTTGGTTATATCAACAACAATCCGGTAGCCATATGCTTTTGTATTAAAGCGGATGAAATTGGTGGGGTGTATGATATTGTCACCAATCCAGGTTTTCAGAAAAAAGGTATTGGAACATTCATGACAAAAATTGCTATTGAGCATTTAAAAAGAAAAAAATGTCATGTTATTGGTATGCAAGCTTCTCAAGAGGGAATGAGCATTTACAAAAAATTGGGTTTTATAAACTTTGGTGAATTTAAAGTTTATTCCAATAAACACATGATGATTTAACGACGAACTCTTCTTTTCTCACCACTTAAGAGAATTTACGATTTACAAATTCACTTTAGACAAATGAAAAGTTTTTATTTGATATGACGAACAATTTACTATTTATTGCTGTTATTAATGAAGAGTGAGACAAAAAATATTCAGCTTTATCATAATTTATGAGATAGTTAGTTTGTTAGTAAATTAATAGAAAAAGTTTCCGCTTTATATAAATATAATAACCAAAGGCTCTTCAAAGACCTTTCAAAAATCATAACCTCTTTAGGGAGTTTTCTTTCTTAAAGTTGCAATTAGGATGATGAGTTTCTTAGTACGAATCGCATTATTTGAAGAATTACACAAATAAATTGTTTTATTTCTTTTCGTGTAAATTAACTAAAGGTTTTTCCTATCTCTAACATATCCTATATACACTAAATAGCTTTCTTATTACCTTTGTCTATAAAACTTCAATTCAAGCAAACACACCGCTTATTTATTAAACTTTACGGTAACTTCTTTGATCACAATAGATAACCAGAAGAACATCAGCTACGATAAAAGCTTTTAACAATGACTTTTTTAGAAAAACACGCGATTTAAACAGAGTATACAAAGGAGTCACTATATTGTCAGCCTATCGATAACTTTTCCTTCTCTAACGATTACGCATATCTCTTCTATAATTTCTGTGCTCCACCATATGGTTATTCTTTTTGATTATTAACTTTCTCAACATAAAATCGTGCTTACACAATTTCCTATATTAATAGGCATACCAGTTGAAACTTTTTCGACTCATTCTTACCAAATCTCGCACAAATCACCCTTCCGCTAAACTTATGGAAAAATCACAACTGATTTTAATATTGTTCTCTCCATAAAAAGTATTTTGACATGTCAAAGAACCCCAAAGCCAATCGGCTCTTTCAAATAAATCATGATTTTAATTTATTTACACAATTTTTCATGACTTTTCATGGCGTCCAATACCTGTTAGCTTATTTCCTGATGGGTAAGCCAACGTCAACCATTTAGCGTTATTTTTCGTCCTAATTGAACAGATATGAAATCAACCTCATTTTTGTAAGCACAATCAACAAGCATTTGATCATAAGAATTGGAACCAAAAACATGAAGAATACACGGTAGATTAAGTAAAAGAGCCAACTGCTCAATCAACGTACAAGAAAATGCATGGGCGGATGAATGAAGCCACAATATACAATATTTCAGCCCACGCCATTGCGTCACAGCTTCTAAAAATTGTGTCTGCAAAGCTATACAATAATAATCCAACGGCACACACATATAGTTTTTTTGCAATACCTCAAGCTGATCCCGATAAAAAAGAAAGCGCGCCGCAATAATCACTTCTTGCGGCTCAAGTGAAAGACACAAAGGAGTAAGCATCTCCGTGCCCCCCTACCACTAAATAACGATATTGCGCGTTATTTTTTGTCATCTCTCCCAGCTTTCTGGTTTTAAAATGCACACATTTCATCAGCAAGATGCTCACAACATATCCGTACCTCTTCACTGATCACTTTCCATGTAAATCCCTTATCATCTGATGCAAAATCCTCTTTAGCTGAAGCAACTTGACACTGCAACGGACGACCTAAAGTATGTGCACACCGGCAATAAATGTTCGCACGGCTGTGTGCATTTTTGCTTGCACTCCCATGAGAAATAAGCCCAACCGGTTTCCTTAAAAAAACATTATCAACCACATGATCAAGAGCATTTTTTTAAACACCCGAATAAGACCCTTGATAAAGGGGGCTTGCAAGAATAATCTCATCAGCCGCCGCAATTGTTTTAACAAATTGACGGACTGCAACGCTTAGATGAACCTCTACATCATGGTAATAATCTGGATCAGCAATCGGCAAAAACTATTCACGTAAATCAACCCAATGAAGAGATGCATCACGCATCAATAGGCACTCAGCCAAACAGTTTGTCAAAGTTCTTGTTAACAAAGGTTAACGTATGGAACCCAAAGTAATAGCAATATTCAGCAGGATTCCCCCTCTATTTCCCCGAAAAATATGACTAAATGTTAAAAAATGATCATCAACAGAATGACTATAAATACGCCATCTACAATAACACCAATCATGATTACAAAACATGATTGAAAATCAACCGACCTTATTATTGGCAAAACGAAAACGAAGAAAGTCCTCGAAAATAAAATTACAGCAATAGGTCTTAGCCATTCTAACATTCTAGACTAAGAAATAACTGCAGTCTGCAGAATTACAATAAATATTAAAGACCAATATCACTAACCAATGATAACAAAAAGTTTTTTGCTTTTTTGTTTTTTAATTGTTTTTAAGACATATTAAACTTCTTGTTTAATTTTCGTAAAAAATATTTCAAAAATGATTTTCTAGGCTTTCAAAGATTTTTCACAACCCTTCTCTCTTTTTTACTTCCTCATCCCACCTCTTTCCACATAAACGAACCCCTCATGCAAAAGACAGCTGTTTTATTCGTTTTTGTATCAACACAGAAAAATATAACGACAAAACACACAGCAGAATAGAAAATTTTGTCACATCAATTTTTTCATACACTCTTCCATAATGCATAAAAATGGTGAAGAGGACCCCGTCCTTTCCCTACTTCCAAAGCATTTGAAGCAGATAACGCTCCATGTAAATAGTCCTTTGCTTGTTTAACTGCACACAATAAAGGCTGTGTAGGCAATAATGCTGCAATTGCAGCAGAAATGGTACAACCGGTACCATGATCATGCGTGGTTACAAGACGAGGCGCCTCAAGCATAACAAGATCTTCACCATCACAATAAAGATCCGAACTAGAACAATTGTCATTCTCCATATCTTTTCCAGCAAGAGTACTCAAATGCCCTCCCTTTAACAGCACTGCCTTACAACCAAGTGCCAGTAATTGTGGAGCATATTGATACATAGCCTTTAACGACCATTGTATCTCACATCCCAACAACAGAGATGCCTCAGGCAAATTTGGCGTGATCAAAGTTGCCATGGGCACAAGAACATCACGCATAATTTCAATGGTATCAGGTTGTAAAAGTACATCGCCACTTTTTGCCACCATAACGGGATCAAAAACAATAAAACGCGCTTTGTGATAGGCAAGACGTTCTGCTATAATCTGTGCAATCTGAGCATTTGCCACCATACCAATTTTAACGGCATCAACATGGATATCCTCAAAAACAGAATCAATTTGATCAGCAACAAAAGCAGCATCTAATGCTTGAAAAGCACGTACACCTTGGGTATTTTGTGCAACAACCGCTGTAACCACACTCATACCATAAGTTTTCATAGCTGAAAAAACCTTCAAATCTGCCTGCATTCCAGCGCCACCAGAAGGATCTGTTCCCGCAATAGATAAAATCCGTGGAATAAAAAGTTCATCTTTTTGTAATTCCATCAACTTTTTTCTTTCTGTTTTTTATATCGGAAAATGAGTTACTAAAAAATAGATTTTTGAAAAAACATAAAGAAGATGTTTTCTCATGTAAATTATATTATATACAAAGTCTTCTTATAGATATAAAATGGAAAATCTAGTGCTTATCCTTCGTTCTATTCTTTTTACGTTCGCTTTTTATACAACAACTTTCATACAAATGATCCTTTACGCTCCTGTTTATTTTCTCATGCCACGAAAAAAGGCATGGATTGTTCCCAAAACATGGGCACGCGTTACACTCTTTTTGCAAAAATACATCGCAGGCACACGTTATGAAATCGAAGGATTAGAAAATCTTCCCAAAGGAGCCTATATCATTGCTCCAAAGCATCAATCGGCATGGGAAACTTTCAGCCTTGTTCCCTATCTTGACGATCCTACTCTCATTTTAAAACGTGAATTGATGTGGATTCCATTGTTTGGCTGGTATATGGCAAAAACACAAATTATCCCCATTAACCGCACAACGCCCATAAAAGCCTTAAAAAGGGTTATACAAAAAGCAAAAGAGAAAGTAAAACAAGGGCGTCAAATACTCATTTTTCCGGAAGGAACACGCCGACAACCCGGTCAAGAACCAGATTATAAATCCGGGATTGTCGCACTCTATAATGAATTAGGGCTTCAAGTTGTCCCCATTGCACACAATGCGGGTTTATATTGGCCACGAGATAATTTCCGCCGCTATCCCGGAACAATTCGTGTTCGTATTCTTCCTCCAATAGAAGCTGGTTTAAGCAAACGTGATTTTCTAGATCAACTTATCCAAAAAACTGAAGAAGCCTGTGATGAACTGCTCCTCTTAGCAGCTCAAGATCCTACCCCTCCTCCTATGCCACCATCAGCTGTTCAAAAACTTAAAAAACTAAATCATCATAAAACAACCAACTGATTAATCAGAATAACGCATCAATACGTATATCGGGTGGAGCCTATGAAACAAATCTATTAAGGAAAATCCTTCAAACTTTCTCGTTCAAAATTATAACACAACACATATGCACATTAAAAAATGATTCATATATGAACTTTTTTAGAAAGAATTCTTCCTCTCTTTAAAATCGTTTAAATAACATACAACATATTGATCTATAAGAATATTTTAGCGTCATTAAATTTAAATGAGAACTCTGAATACCGTAAATTTTTCTCATTTCAAATTTGTTCCATGTTATATCAGTCGGAACTATTTGCTTGCACGTTACAAGTAAAAAAGAGCCATATAGATAAAAACCGCGCAAGAAAGGCATGCCTCTTATCAAACGTCTCAAGTGTCAAGAGCTGTCAAAAACGTTAGAGGCTGAAAAACTGTATGATGATACTGGTTTATTCCTTCACAAGTGCAACATTGAGAGCAAATAATGAATGATACATGCTAACATCTTTCTTCATAAACATAAAAATTATTAACTCTTACGAACGATGTCTTAAAAGTGAGATAAAACCAGTAGATGTCTCTTTAAAATAACCGCGTGAATGAGCAACGTAACAGTATTTTATTTTGAGAGTTCTGTCTCATATAAGAAACCTGTTCCCCTATTAAAGAAAGTTCATAAATGAGCCGCAAAACTTTATCCTTCTTCACAAATCATTGTTAAAGATGCTTACGAAGAGGTAAAATGAAGAGAAAACAAACAACGTCTTTAAAGAAAAGACATCAATCAATAATATATCAATCAATAATATAATGTCGTGCTGTTTTTTATACATAAGGCATTGATTTATAATCAATAAATTATATACTATCACAACTGGAAATAACGTCTAGGCAAGAATTATTAAAGAAAAAAATAAAAACACCTCTTATAGACCATCCCAATATAAAGGTTTTCTTAAAGAAACATCTCTTAAAGAGCACCCCAACCCATTTTGCAATATTAAAGTATAATGATCAATCTGTTAAACAGTCTCATTTTTATGCTTGTAAAGAAGCAAACCAGCACCATCACACACTTTGCCAGTCCTCAATCCTCAAGTACAACAGCCTCTGGCACTTAAAACAGTTCATAAGAAATTTTGCTGTAGAGTTTTTTATCCATACAGTTTTCTTCGCTTGTAATGTGCAAGCGGATAGCTTTGATTGATTCAATCTAGAACAGATTTGGAATGAGAGAAGCTGACGATATTCGAAAGGCTTCATAAAACATGTAAAGAAGTGAAGTATCATTATAAATCAATATTTCTATAATAGAATAACAAGCCAAATGTATGATTATACGAGCCTGCGCTCCTTCCTAAAAACCCTCAATGCCCTCAAGAAGCTGAAATCTTATACAATCTTCATTATTTAAAAATTATTTTTTGAGAGACTTAAGCCATCAAACCAAATTCAAGAGGAAATAAACAAGGGGAAAATTAAAGATGAGTGTTGGTTTCTATCCCTAAGACAAGAACAGATACAGCAATTAACTATCTGTCCTCTCTATCCTGGACTTAAAAGCGTTGTATGCTACATTAAAATAATTCTAAATAACGAATAAGAAGGAACTGAATTTAAACTCATGGAACGTGTCTTCTATAATTTATTTTTTTCTTTCATTTTGAGTTTGTTCAGCACTGTTACTTTAGCACAGCCTTTTATTTCTGTTGATGTTACAACGGGACATATCTTAAAACATAATCAAGCTTTTGAGCGTTGGTATCCAGCTTCCTTAACAAAATTAATGACCGCTTATGTTATTTTTCGTGCCATGAGTCGAGGGGAAGTTTCACCCAACAAACATATCACCATCAGCCAATATGCAGCAAAAGCTCCCGCGTATCGTTCAGGCTATAAAGCTGGTTCTGTTCTCACACTTGATACAGCCTTAAGTATCACCATGGTTAAATCTACCAATGATTTGGCCATTGCCCTGAGCGAAGCCGTTGCTGGTTCACAGAAAGCTTTTGTACGCAAAATGAATAGCGAAGCTAAACGTTTAGGCATGTTTGGCACCCATTTTGCAAACGCAAGTGGTTTACCGGACCCTCAAAACTACTCCACCGCACGCGATATTGCTCTTTTAGCCGTTAAAATACGTCGTGAATTTCCACAATATGCTCATTATTTTTCTATTCCAGCCATTGATTTTGGTAA
Source organism: Bartonella massiliensis (assembly GCF_902150025.1). GTDB lineage: Bacteria > Pseudomonadota > Alphaproteobacteria > Rhizobiales > Rhizobiaceae > Bartonella > Bartonella massiliensis. The sequence continues at coordinate 66,985 of NZ_CABFVS010000020.1, read as the reverse complement.
TAACCGAAAAATCCAGCATAACTCAAACAACCTCATTGGCCGTTTTTATGGAATAGATGGTATGAAAACAGGCTTCATTTGTGCCTCTGGTTTTAATCTTGTTGCCTCAGCCACCCGCCATAAACGTACAATTATTGCTGTCATTCTAGGCGCTAAAAACATAAGCGAAAGAGAAGAAAAGGCAGCACAACTCCTCGAAATAGGATTTTTGCATCAAGGAAACCCCCAATTAACACTCGCAACATTAAAACCTTATGGGAATAATATAACACAAGCCAACAATATGAGACAACAAACATGCACCCCTGAAGCTATAAAAATGCATGCCAATTCATATGATGAACAAGGAAATATTATTCTCACCTCACCTTTTATTACTGCTCCACCTTCTGTTTTTCATCCTTTAGCAGTACACCTCATTCGTACACCTCAAACACCCAAAATAACAGTAAAACCACTCAAAAAACCTAACATTCCGTATAAAAAGCGCGCAAATCATTCTATAAAAAAGCCGTAGAATATAATCTATGGTTAACTGTAACGCCATGATTTATAATGATAACTCATTATTTTACCCCTTATGTCAAAACCACGAGTATGATCAAATTAACGCATTTCAAATCTGTATCTTCTGTATCTGTTGTATCAATTAAAACCAATCTCTTACACGTCACAAAGGAGATGAGCATATAGATAAAATAATCAAAACCCTTTCTATAATGCCCTGCAAGTGCCCAAAATTATCATAACATTAGCATTAAAAAAATATATGATTGTGCCCAGACTTACCTTCATAAGCGCATAAATGGTGATAAAATGGATTTCATAAGGAGTTGACCATTATATATCCCTTTACAAGCCCCATTATGCATGAGGTTAACGTCGTAAGATATGTTTCTTTAAAATAAAACCACGATTGGTGATTAAAATGAAAATAAAGCGCATTCCTCTCACGCTTATTACTGGTTTTTTAGGTTCTGGCAAAACAACCTTGCTCAACCGTATGCTCCATGAGCCTCTCTTAACACAGTGTGCTGTTATCATAAATGAATTCGGCAAAATCAGTATTGACCACCTTCTGGTTGAAAAGGCGACAGAAGGAATTATTGAGCTTGCCAATGGCTGCTTATGCTGCAATTTACGCAGTGATCTCATTAATACATTAATTGATTTAATCAATCGCGTCCAGACAAGACAGATCAAACAGCTCAATCACATTATCATTGAAACAACAGGGATGGCTGATCCCGCCCCTATTTTACAAATACTTTTAAGCCACCCATTGTTTATTCAAACATTGTCCATAAATGCTGTTCTTGCAACATTTGATACATTAAGCACACTTTCCATATGTGAGCGCTATCCTGAAATATATAAACAATTAATCTTCGCTGATAAAATTATTCTCACCAAAACAGATCTTACAGCTCCACAAACGCTTTCAGATACGCTCCTTAACGCACTTAAAACAATAAATCCTACAGCACAAATCATTGATGCCCATTCTGAAGATTTCTGCTCAAATTTATTAATAAATAAAACATTATGGAATGAAAAAGAAGAAAATATACACCTTAAGCAAAATCTTACGACGGCTCCACACGATCATACCCCTCATAAAACCATTCGTACCTTTTCAATAGACTATGAAGATCTTGTTGATTATGCCACAATTGAAACTTTTTTAGAGCTCCTACAAGCGCGTTATGGTGCCAAATTACTGCGTATTAAAGCCATTATCGCATTGCGTGACGATCCCTATCGCCCACTTGTATTACATGGTGTGCAAACATTTTTTCATCCACCCATAAGACTGCCAGCATGGCCAAAAGGAATAAAACAAACACGTTTTGTCATCATTGCCGATGGTGTTGAAAAAGAAGCAATACAAAAACTTCTCAATGCTTTTTTTAATAAACCAGCAATAGATACCGCAGACAAAACAGCCCTCTTGGAAAACCCTCTAATCATTCCAGGAATGAAATTTTAATTCTCCCCTCATGATATACCGTTAAACCCACTGAACCTATCCTCTTTACATTTTTAAAGAAGAAAAATAGCTCCACCATAGATTTTGTCATTTCCTAATGTACAGTGAGCTCTTAGCGCTTGAGACGATTCATCAGAGGCATTTTTATTGTACAGTTTTTACCCAAACAGGTTCCCCGTTTGTGACGGGCAAGCAAATAATTTTAATTGATTCAACATGAAATCAGTTTGGAATGAAAAAATATTACAGTATTCAGAGCTCTCATTCAATTTGAGAAACAATATGTTATTAATTTATAAAAAACTTTCATAAACATGACTCTTCAAATTTACTTATAAATAACACATTATGAGATGAAAAAGAGAAATACACATTTTAAACAATGCTTTACACCTTCTATACAATCATAACCCCATAAACTTACTCGTATCTTTTTACTGGAGGGTAAAATTGCTATAGACGACACCACAATTTACGCTTTTGGGATCTCTTACAAAAATTTATGACGCAAAATGACTACATATTAAAATACTCTAATGCTAGCATATTACCCTTATTTGTAAAATAGTCACACCTCTTACATAAAATAGAATGCCCCAATAGAACATCATTGTATCGCGAATTCACGCACTTATTTTTAAAGAAATGTTTTTCAATTCCCCCCTTACTTCAGAAAACTACCCATGAATGATATAAGGTAAAATCCCTCCATGAAATGGATGAAACCTATCCATCATTTTTACTCTATAAATACGTAAGCTAGCAGCATCATACTCTTTACCGGTTGAAAATACTTTAGAAGTTTTCGGTACTTTAGAACCTTGATAAGGAGTATTTTATTTCTTTAAGAGTTCTATTCACGTAGCAACTCAATTTATGGCGTGTAAAAAAAATGGTTTTGATTTATTCATCATAAACAGATTTTAAGATAAAAGCTCCTCATGATATTCAGACTCTTACTCAAACTGAATAATTATAAATTATCATTTTAAATCAAATTATTATTATAAAATTTTTTAATGTTTACCAATCTGTAATTAGGTTGTTTTATCTCGATACACACTTCATCTGCAAATCACTTCATGGGATTCATTTCACAACTCCATGAGACAAATTACTTGGTTTTAAATATTCCACTCAACTCTATATTTCTCTAGCCGATTGAAAAAAAGCCTCCTTAAATTTAGGCAAAAAACTGAAATAAAACAGAGATAATATCGTATTATAAAATGTATGAATGTATCTTATATAATAATAACAACACATTGATTTATAAATATAATTTGTTACTTCTATATTGAACAAGCGTCCCTAATATTTTGTAAGATTCTCTCATTTCAAATCTATTCCCATGTTGAATCAACCAAAATAATTTTCTTGCACATTACAAACAGGCAGAACCGCATGGATAAAAACCGTACAATAAAAATGCCTTTTATAAACTGTTCCAAATGTCAAAAGCTGTTGTAACATCAGACACTGAAAAATATAGGATGATACCGACTTGCTTCTAATCAAGCGTAAAAATAGGGGTGGTTGCTCAACGAAATCACCGTTATTCCTCCACAGGCACTATCGTAAAATGGGTGTGACATGCTTTAAAGAAAGTACGAGTCCCAAAAGTATATTCTGTTTGAAGCATTTTGTTTTAAATGAAGAGCGTGAGATCCTATTAAAAAATTTGAAAAACAAAAGGATAATTTCCGTTATGAATATGCCAAAACAACATTTACAGCATGAAAGAATAATAAAACCTTTGAAAGAAATAACAAAGAGAGATGCACGTTATATTAATTTACTCTTCACTAAAAAATAAAGATTAACCACCGATATCGACATGCAAACAACCTAACTTTTGTGACTAAATTTCTCTTGAGTTTCTCACTGCATCTGATTTAATGGTATACAATTCTATAAAAACTCAGCGCTTTTAAAATACTGACGACTTCCTTAAGCACCTTATGCGTAAAGTTCTTTCATGTCCTATATTACCGCCATCATAAGCGATGATATTTTACAGTATAGCAGAATACAATAACACTCACTTCATTAGGGAAGCTGAAGTTTTATCAATACCGCGATTAAAAACGTAACGTTTTCCATAAACTTCAACGGTTGGGGGTTGACGATTTTCTTCAAAAAAATCATAACCTTTCTTAAGCATAACCCAGAATTGATAATGCGGATCATTGCGATGACGTGACATATTATCCTCGGTCATGCGGAAAGGAAAAGCCTGCAGCTGAAATGCTCTTTGTCCTCCTTTAAAAGCATCCCGTGCAAACGCATAAATCTGAGCCATATTCTTATCACTCATAGAATAACAACCAGCAGAAAAGCAAGAACCATGCACCATAAGATTGCTTCCCGTACGACCATTTTCCTGATCATAAAGGTTAGGAAATCCTATATTAAAAGAAAGATAATATTTTGAATAAGGATTCATTTGATTTGCCGTAATCGTATAAAAACCTTCCGGTGTCTGAAGATCCCCTTCTTTATATTTAGGTCCAAGCTTGCCAGACCATTTACAAATACCATAGCGCGCAATCAAGATAAAAGGACCGGAACGAGATTGCTTCCAAACTTCAGCAACATTTTCCTCCTTGAAAAAGCGCATCACAATTGGTGCATAAGGATCAATATCATATAAAGCCATTCTATCCTGGATTTCTTGCGGAAGAGGTTGCTCAACTTTAGCACGAATAGAAGCCGGTAATCTTCCTTCACAGGCCGTCAATATTCCCATTACAAACAACACACACACAGCGATGAATCTGTTAAATATCATCAAAAAACTCCAATCCAACACCCCTCACAAAAAATGACTTATGCTAACGAGCGACCAATTTGAAGATATTTTTCCCTTCGCTCTTGTCTAAGAACTTCACCATCTTTTCCAACCATCGCTTTTAAAGCCTCCGAAATAATCTCACCCGTTGCATCAATGACAATTTCTTTACCACGATGCGCCCCACCTAAAGGTTCTGAAATAATGCCATCAATAATCTTTAATCGATACAAATCTTGAGCGGTAATACGCATATTCATTGCAGCATCTTTTGCGCGGGCTGGATCACGCCATAAAATAGAAGCTGCGCCTTCTGGAGAAATAACCGAGTAAATTGCGTGTTCCAACATATAAACTTTATTAGCCGCGGCAATTGCTATCGCCCCCCCAGACCCCCCTTCTCCAATAACAACGGACACAACTGGAACTTTTAGACGCAAAGTTGCTGCTGTTGATTGAGCAATTGCTTCTGCTTGCCCACGTTCTTCAGCGCTTACCCCAGGATAAGCGCCTGCCGTATCAACAAAAGTAAGGAGTGGTAAACCAAAGCGGTCCGCCATTTCCATAATACGGACAGCTTTACGATATCCTTCTGGCCGTGCAGAACCAAAATTATAGCGCAAACGTGTTTGCGTATCGTGACCTTTCTCTTGACCGATGTAAGCAACTGCTTCTCCCTTAAAGCGTGCAAAACCGGCTTGAATAGCCTCGTCTTCAGCAAACTTTCGATCTCCTGCCAAAGGTGTAACATCACTCAACAAGCGTTTGGCATAGTCCATAAAATGTGGACGATCAGGATGACGAGCGACTTGTGTTTTTTGCCATGGCGATAATTTTTTATAAATATCACGCAATGCCGTTTGGGAACGTGTTTCAAGACGCGCAATCTCGTCACTCATATCAAGACTGCCTTTTTCCTGAGAAATTTTTTTTAATTCAAGAATTTTTCCATCAAGATCAGCAACTGGTTTTTCAAAATCAAGATAATTATACATTTGCACCAACTCATTCAGTGTCACTTATACACTTATAATTTGCTTTATAAAGTTTTTTTCCAAAACATCACCTTTTCTTTAACGGGCCTTTTGCGCATCAGCAAGTGGATGATGCTCATTAACGAGATTATAAAGTCTCTCCTCCAACACATGGGTATAAATCTGAGTCGTAGAAATATCAGAATGACCTAACAAATGTTGAACAGCACGCAAATCTGCACCATTTTGCAAAAGATGGCTAGCAAAAGCATGACGCAACACATGGGGAGAAAAGCTTTCACTTCTTATTCCAGCTCTTTTAGCAAGTTTTTTCAATTCCCGTGCAACAACTTGACGCGCAATATAGCCTGTTTCTGAATGCGCCGGAAAAAGATAAAGACTTTTCGCATCTTTCCCTTTATCACGCAAATCCAACCACTGCAAAAGAACTTGATGGGCTTTTTTTGATAACAACACCATTCGTTCTTTTTTTCCCTTACCCCGAACCAAAATACTGTATGCTTTCCCCCGAACAGCCTGCACAGGCAGACTCACCAACTCACTAATGCGTAATCCCGTTGCATAAAGCATTTCGCTCAACAGCTGAAGACGCAATGCGCGCAGATAATTCTTAGATCCATAATCTGCTTGATTAACCTCTACTTCCGCCAAATCAAGAAATTTTGTCACCACATCTTCACTGATAATTTTTGGCAAAGGGCGCCCTTGACGAGGAGCATCAATATCATGAGAAGGATCATCTTCTCTTAATCCTTCTGCATAAAGAAACTGATAAAATTGACGCAATGTTGATAAACGGCGCGCTTGTGAAGTGGCAGCAAAACCATATGTATGCATCAGCGACAAAAGACCAGTCAAATCTTCTTTTTGTACTGAAAGGAGCGAAACAGAATGCGAAGACAATTCGTCTTGCGCCCACTGTAAATCATGCTGATAAGCCGCAAGCGTATGGGCAGAAGCGCCTCGCTCAGCACTCATCATTTCAAGAAAACGCTCTATCACAAGGTTACTTTTCATTGATTCTTTTCCAAGGAATGATTCTGCGAATCCAAAGGGACATCAACAGAAATATCCACAGTTACGGGTTCAACAAAAACCACAAGAATGACCATTATACTAAAGAGAATAGCAAGCAAAATGAAAAGAATCATCAAAAGTCTGGTTAACGTTGGCATAAAATAATAAACTTTTTCCAAAATATTCTATCTCTTAAATCCTACCTTATAAAGATTAACAGGAATTGACTTTAAAGCAGATAAATGCCGAAATAAGCTATGAAAAGTAATCGACCCCAACATCCCCCCCTATCGCAAATAAAAAGACAACTCTTATCATCTCTCGATAACCAAGTTCTTGTGTTTGTTGGTCTTATGGGCGCAGGAAAATCAATCATTGGAAAACGTGTTGCCACCATGCTTGATTTACCCTTTTATGATTCTGATCAAGAAATCGAAAAAGCAGCACAAATGTCTATCACAGAAATCTTTAAAATCTATGGTGAAGCGGAATTTCGTACTCTTGAACAACGTGTTATTCTCAACCTCATAAAACAACGCCCTCTTGTCTTAGCAACGGGTGGCGGTGCTTACATAAATCAAGAGACACAAAAAGCTATTCATCAAAATGGAATATCTATCTGGCTCAAAGCAGATCTTGATGTCCTCATGCAACGCGTTTCCAAGCGCCCAACACGACCGCTTCTTCAAACAGAAAATCCTAAAGAAACGATGCAAAAACTTATGGAACAGCGTTATCCTCTCTATGCAAAAGCAAACGTAACAATTAACAGTCATAAAGAAAGTCCCCGCAGCGTAGCAAAAACTGTCATACGATCTCTCCAGCATTACCTCCATACAAAAAAATAACGATAGAAAGAACAAGCATGCAAGCCAGAACCGTCACCATTAAATTAGACAAACACTGTTACGATATCCTCATTGGCCCAGATCTTATTGCGCAAGCTGCTTTACAGATTAAAAATGCTCTTCAGAAAAAAGATTTTCATCAAACGCGTTTGGCAATTGTCACAGATACCAATGTTGCATCTCTCCACTTAGATACATTACAAAAAGAATTAACAAAAAATAAAATTCATACTGTCCCTATTATTGTAGAAGCAGGAGAACAATCAAAATCATTTTCAACCTTGCAAACTGTCATCGATCAAATTCTTGCTGCTCGTTTAGAAAGAGGTGACTGTGTTATTGCTTTTGGTGGCGGTGTCATTGGAGATCTAGCAGGATTTGCGGCCAGTATGATCCGCCGCGGGATGAACTTCATTCAAATGCCTACAACACTTCTTGCACAAATTGATTCCTCTGTTGGCGGAAAAACGGGGATCAACAGCCGATATGGCAAAAATCTTATTGGTGCTTTTTACCAACCGCAATGCGTTATTGCTGATACATCTGTTCTTGATACACTACCACCACGTGAATTTCGTGCAGGTTATGCAGAAATGGTCAAATATGGGCTCATTAACCAACCTGATTTCTTTGCATGGCTTGAAAAAAACGGACAAGAAATTTTCTCTAATGGTCCTATGCGAATAGAAGCCATTGTTCGCTCATGCCAATTTAAAGCCACCATTGTAGCACGTGATGAATACGAAACAGGAGAACGCGCACTCTTAAACCTTGGACATACTTTTGGACACATGCTTGAAACAGCAACCGCTTATGACTCAAAGCGTTTAATTCACGGTGAAGCTGTAGCAATTGGAATGATTCTGGCACACCAATTCTCTGCGCAACTGAATCTAAGTGACCCCACACTTTCACATCGCATCGAAGCACACCTTAAAACTATAGGTCTTCCTACAGGGTTAAAGGATATCCCAGGAGAACTACCAGACGCCGAAACTTTAATGACTCTCATTGCTCAAGATAAAAAAGTTTCACAAAATAACTTGACTTTCATTTTGACACGCGGACTTGGTCAATCATTTATTGCAAAAAATGTTCCACCAGATGCCGTTTTATCCTTTTTGGAACAAAAATTAACAGAAATTCGTTAATTCATATTGAATATAATTGATTCGTTTTTATACTTCTATTAAAGAATAATTATGATGATGTCTGCGTAGCTCAGTAGGATAGAGCACAGGATTCCTAAAGAAATTGGGCACTTTGAGAAGAAATCCTCAAAGCGGATCTGCTCAAATTCGGGGAAAGCTTCATAGGCGAACTATATGCCAATCCCGAGCCAAGCTTCTCTTCACACGAGAGGAAGGTGTAGAGACTGAACGGGCAGCACCTAAAAAGCGCAAGCTTCAAGGTGAAGAGACAGTCCAGACCACAAACAGCCGATAAGGCTGGCGGTGAAAACCGAAGTGGTATGAATCCTGGGGTCGCAGGTTCGAATCCTGCCGTAGACACCATCGTATTTAAGACAAATTACTTTTCATATAGGGAAGCATTATGAAAAAAACTCTACAAATTTTAGGATTTTTTTCCTCTTTATTATTTTTCAATATCAGCAGTACCTTCGCTGCTGCTTTAGTCATTGAAGTATCAGATAATCCAGAAACAAAAACTATAGCCTACCAATGTAATGTCGGAGAAACTAAAGAACGCGTTGAAGCAACCTATCACAACGCTGGTAATATTTCATTGATTGATTTCAAGTGGAAAGGCGATCGTATTATCGCTGCGAATGTCATTGCTGCTTCTGGAGTAAAATATGTAGGAGAGCAGTATATTTGGTGGGAGAAAAATAAAGAAGTAACACTTTATGATCTTATTCAAGACCCAGAAGAAAAAAACCCCATCCTCTGTAAGGATGAATCATTGTTATTATTTTAAATAACTGAGGAAATATCATGAAAAAAATTTCTTTTATTGTAGGATTTTTAACTGCTTTAAGCCTACCGCTATTCGGTTCACTCAATGCCTCTGCAAACTCTTTAATCATCGAAGTACCAGATGATCCAGAACCAACAACAGAAGTTACTACCTATCAATGCGAAACAGGTACAAGTAAAGAGCGTGTTGAAGTAACCTATCTCAATGCGGATAGTATTGCACTTGTTGATTTCAAGTGGAAAGGAAAGCGGATCATCGCTTCCCGTAGCATAAGTGCTTCTGGAACAAAATATATGGGAGGTCCCTATATATGGTGGACAAAAGGAAACGAAGCCATACTTTCTGATCTCATTAATGATCCAGAAGAAAAAAATCTTATTCAATGTGTAGAAGAACAAAAAACAGAATAAAAAAGCTTATAGTCCCTTAAAAATCGCTTTGGCTCTTATCACACGATATTTCTTCTGAAATAGATGTTTGTTTTTCCATCTGACGTGATAAAAGAGCCAACGGTTTTTCTGATTTATTTTCTGAATAATGTCGATAAGCCGCTGCTTGTGATACAAGCATTGAAGCGACGGGGATTGTTACAAGTAAAAAAATCATTAACAAAAATTCATGAAAAACGAAATGATGATCTACAAAAGTTGAATAAAGAAACGACGCAATAAGAATACTGCCAGCGCCCCAACTTGTACTGAGTGAAAGCATATGTAAACGCTTATAAAAACTCGAAAGGCGCACCAGTCCTATGGTTCCAATCAGTGTGAGGCAAGATCCTAAAATCAAAAAAACCGTAACAGCAATAGCAACAACAAGCGATACATCATCCTTCATTCAATAATCTCCCCCCGCATGAGAAATTTTGCCAACGCAATACTTGATACAGGACCCAATAAACCAACAATGAGAGCTGCCACAAAATAAATGGTTGTTCCTGAACGAATATCAAAGGTCAGAAACAAAAGAATAGTGATGATATAAAGAGCATCCAACCCCAAAATTCTATCCTGTGCCCGTGGACCACGAACGAGCCGAAACAGTGCGAAAATCATTGCTAAACTTAAAAAAAACTGCGAGAGATAAAGCCCCCAATAAAGGATCACCATACTCATGAGAAAATCTCCAAAAGTAATTGCTCATAGCGTTGTTTGATCAATTTTTGATAATCATATCCATTTTTAAAATTTAAGACATGAAGCAAAAGTTCACTATTCCTTCTATTATAGGCAATCCAAACAGTCCCTGGAGTTGCAGAAAGAATACATGCTAAAACAGCTAAAGCCGTGCGACTTTCAAGTGAAATAGGCACCACAATAAAACCAGACTGCTGTTTTCTAGATCTTTTGGTTAAAACAAAGCAAGCCACAGCAATATTTGAAACGATAGAATCAATAAACACACGAAAAGACAGCTGAAAAACGGCACGCCAGCTTTTAATGGTTATCTTTTCCGGCTCAAGAAGCCGCATCATCCAGCCCCCAAACAAAGCAATGATAACGCCTAAAAGCAATTGACCGAAACTAAAGCCATTTAAAATCAGCCACATAAAAATAATTGCAACGCTAGAAAAAGGGAAAAAATAATAATGTTTCACTAATGAATCCCCCTATTTTCAAGAGAAAAATCATCTAAAACGCTGCCAATATAATTTTGAGGCTCATACAAAGTTTTGGCTGTTTCAAGCATATAACCACTAACAGGACCAGCGACAATTGTAATAAGAAAACACAACGCAAGCAAAACAGCAATGGGAGCAAATTCAATCACCTGCACCCGTGGAATCCTCCCTTCAAGAGAAACCCAAAAAGTTCGAATACCCGTTCGTGTCATCGCAATCAAAGCAGCAAAACCAGATAGCATAACAAAAATCATAAAAAGCCAATCGTGATAAACGGGTAGAGAAATATTTCCTTCACTATGGTTTAAGATTGCCACAAACATCATAAATTTAGCAACAAAACCAGAAAAAGGAGGAAGACCAATAATCAAAAGTGCACAAAGACCAAAACAAGCCCCAAGAATTGCCAAAGTTACTGGTAAATAAGTCCCTACTTCATCTTCTTCCTCCTCTTCATCGTCCCCATAGACTTCCATTGTCACCGTCAAAACATTGGCGGCTACATCTTGACAGCGTTCAACCAACTCCACCAAAAGAAAAAAAGCCCCCAATGCGAAAGTTGAGGAAACAATATAAAAGAGTGCACCTGCAATGAGTGCTGTATTGCCGATCCCGATTGCTGTCAATAATGTCCCAGAAGAAACCAAAACACTATAGGCTGCCAAACGTCCCAAGACTTGGCTTGCCAACACCCCAATAAAACCAAAAGCCATAGTGGCAAGCCCACCGTAAAATAAAACCATGTGACCAAAATGGCTAAAATACCCACTTTCTGGTCCAAACCATAACAATGTTAAACGTAAAATAATATAAATACCGACTTTGCTTAAAAGTGCAAAAGAAGCTCCAACAGGCGCTACTGTTACACTATAAGTTGGCATCAACCAAAAATTCAATGGCCACATCCCCGCTTTAATTAAGAAAGCAATTCCCAAAAGCGCAACCCCTATTTCAAATAAAGTCGTATCGCTAGAGGCTATATATTGTATTTTTACAGCTAAATCAGCCATATTGAGTGTGCCCACGATTCCATAAATGAGCGCTGCACCAACGAGAAAAAACGATGAAGCAACCAGATTAATCACGACGTAATGCAACCCAGCACGCACACGTAACGGACCAGAACCATGCAACGCAAGACCATAAGAAGCTGTTAACATCACTTCAAAAAATACAAATAAATTAAATAAATCACCGGTTAAAAAAGCGCCGTTTATTCCAACCATAAAAAATTGCATCAATGACTGAAAATGTGGACCCGCTTTATACCAATGTGCCCGTGCAAAAACCAACACCGCGCAGATCAATAGGCTAGAAAGCAAAAGCATCATAGCACTTAAGCGATCAAGCACCAAAACAATACCAAAAGGAGAAGGCCAATTACCAAGCCGGTACACATCCACAGCGGGAGCAACTTCAAGAGCACGCTTCACCAATAAAATAGCAATAACAACGAGCAATGCAGCAGAAAAAATACTTATGAGTGATTTCAGTTTTGAACGGCGCTCATCATAGAAAAGAAGAAGCGCTCCAGTACTTAACGGCAAAAGAATAGGCAAAATAAGAAGATGATGCACCCAAGCTTCCATCATTGCACCTCACGTCCATCAACGTGATCTGAACCTGTTAAACCGCGTGAAACCAACAAGATAACCAAAAATAAAGCTGTCGTTGCAAAACCGATCACAATCGAAGTTAAAACCAAAGCCTGTGGAAGAGGATCAACATAATTTGCCGGATTAATTGCCATCGTAGGATCAACGATTGGCGCTGCATTACTGCGTGGTCTACTCATTGCTAATATGAAAAGATTGACACCATAGGATATCAAGGACAAACCAAGAATGACTTGAAAAGTTCGTGGGCGCAAAATAAGCCAAATTCCAGACCCGACAAGCACACCAATAGCCAAAGAAAGAATAATTTCCATTAATTTTCCTTCTCTTTTACAACAGGTTTTTTACCGATTCGGTAACTACGAATGGATTGGTGTGCCAGTGCAATTAAAATAAGAATCGTTGCTCCCAACACAAGAGAAAACACACCAAAATCAAATAAAAAAGCAGATGCTATAGGAATCTTTCCAATCAACGGCACATGAATATATTGGAAAAATGATGTTAAAAAAGGATACCCAACAAACAAAGCCCCTATTCCTGTTACCAGCGATAGCAATAAGCCAAAGCCCATCCAGCGCAAAGGCAAAACTCTCAAATGGTTTTCCACCCAACGAATATCCCGTGCAAGATACTGCAAAATAAAGCCTATTGCTAGAGTCACACCACCAACAAATCCACCGCCTGGAAGATCATGTCCTCGCACAAATAAATAAAAAGAAAAAGCAATAATAACCGAAAAGAGCCACCCCATAATAACAGAAGGAATAGCGAGATAATTCAATATGGTATCCCCCACATTCCGATCTGGTTGTGCCTTATCAAAAGCTTCCTGAACACGTTGTTGAAATGGCGGCTCAATACTTTCAGGAGCAGGACGAAATCGACGTAAAAGAGCAAAGACAGTCAAAGAAACAGCCCCCAAAACCACAACTTCTCCCATCGTATCAAAACCACGGAAATCAACCAACAACACATTCACAACATTGCGACCCCCAGCACCAGAATAAGCATTTTTCAGAAAAAAATTAGAAACCGTTGTCCCTTGAGGACGTGTCATCATCGCAAAAGAGAGCCATGCAACACCCGCACCTCCCATAATTGCTATGGTGAAATCACGGGTACGACGTAAACGCACTCCAAAATGAATAGACGCTGGAGCAGGATGATAAACACGCTTAGGCAACCAACGCAAACCAAGCAATAATAAGACAGCAGTCACCACTTCAACAACCAATTGCGTTATGGCCAAATCGGGTGCAGAAAGCCATAAAAAGGTTGCGCACGTCATCAATCCTGCTCCACTCAATAACATGAGAGATGCAAGACGGTGAAATTTTGCTTGCCAAGCAACTAAAAGCGCGCACAATCCACCAACCAGCCAAAGCGCGAGAAAAGGAATATCAAGTGGAAAAAGTGGTAATCCTCCTGCTGCAATAAAACCATCAAACCAAAGCAAAAGACCAACAAAAATAAAACACACAGCAAAAATCCAGTGCAACTGGATTTGCAAATGGCGTGTTGACAAAACAGCCTCCACCGCACGTGCCCATTTCCAAGAAATAATCACAAGAATGCGTTCAAAAATACGCGGTCCTTTCAAATGACGAAAAAAGGGCGCTCCATCATCACAAGATAAAAAATAACGCCGCCCAACAACATAGAGGAGGCCGCCCCCTACTAAAGCCACCAAACTCATTATTAATGGTGTATTAATCCCATGCCAAACAGCCAAGCTGTAAGAGATCGTCATCGGTCCTAAAACAGACACAACAGCATTATCTAGAATAGGTCCGATTGTTAAATTAGGAAAAATACCAACAGCCAAACAAATAAACACCAAAAACTCCATGGGCAAACGCATAAAATGCGGTGGTTCATGGGGAGTCCTAGGTAATGTATGCGGTTTTGGTCCCCAAAAGACACCATGAATAAAACGTATAGAATAAGTTACACTAAACAAGCTTGCAAGCGTTGCGACATAAGGAGAAATCCAATCGAGCCATGATTCCATATGCGTTTCAACAGCCTCAGCAAAAAACATTTCTTTTGATAAAAAACCATTGAGCAAAGGAACACCAGCCATCGCCGCACTTGCAACTAAAGCAAGAGTCGCTGTAATCGGCATAGAGCGATAAAGACCTGTTAGCTTACGCATATCACGCGTTCCCGTTTCGTGATCAATAATGCCAGCAGCCATAAATAAAGATGCTTTAAAAGTAGCATGATTGGCCATATGAAAAATTGCTGCAACACATGCAAGGGGACTCCCAAGACTCAAAAGCGTGGTAATCAATCCAAGATGACTAATTGTTGAGTAAGCCAGTAATCCCTTTAAATCTTGCTGAAACATAGAAAAATAAGCACCAAGAAGAAGTGTTGAGAGTCCTGAAAAGCCAACCAACCAAAACCAAGACTCTGTCCCAGAGAGCACAGGCCATAAACGGACCAGCAAAAATAACCCAGCTTTTACCATCGTTGCCGAATGTAAATAAGCCGATACAGGCGTTGGGGCAGCCATCGCATTAGGCAACCAAAAATGAAAAGGAAACTGTGCACTTTTTGTTAATCCGCCTAATAAAATACAAATAAGGGCAGGGATATAAAAAGAGCTTGATCGGATTACATCTCCAGACTGTAAAATTTTATCCAGATCAAAACTACCAACGATATACCCAATCAATAAAACCCCAATAAAAAGGGTAAAACCACCAAAACCTGTAATCGTTAAAGCCATGCGCGCTCCTTCACGCGCACTCGCATTATGATACCAATAACCAATCAACAAAAAAGAAAAAATACTGGTGAGTTCCCAGAAAACAACCAAAAAGACGAGATTACCTGATAAAACAATCCCTGTCATTGAGCCCATAAAAGCTAGAAAAAAAGAAAAAAATCGTGGTACAGAATCTGCTGGGTCCATATAATAACGGGCATAAACAACAACAAGCAGCCCAATTCCTGTAATAAGCAAGCAAAAAAGCCACGACAGACCATCCATCCGGAGGATCAAATCACCCCCCCATTCTGGAAGCCAAGAAATATTTAAACGGACAATGTGGTTGCCTCGAATTGCCGGATAAAGCATGATTGTAAAAAGAAGACTAAAGAGAGCAACGCCCCCTGCAAACCACGCTTCATTATTTTTTGCTGTCGAACGAAAAAAGCCAATAACAGCACTTCCACAAAAGGGAAGCAAAATGAGCAATATCAACATTGCCTCCCGTGTTGTCATTCTTTCAGCTCCATCCTGCCCTTAATATTTTGTCATTGACAAAACAAAAAATTATATTTTCACCCCCCCCATTGCACACTTAATGATAATAAGATTTAATAAAACTTAAAAGTATTTAAATTTTTTAAAAAACAATGCTTACATAGAAAGAACAGCACTCAAGTTTTCTTTTTATTGTAAGAGCAATAACGCTCACGACAAGAAGCAATTAAAATTTTATGTAAATTTCTATCCTTTAAAAAAGCGCGATAAACACTGTTTACGAGGCCCATGAAAAGGCTGAAAGCTATTATCATTTTTATGATAAGAGCGATAACGAGCACGGCAAGATTCAATATGCTCTTTCAACATCCATGGCTCTTTTTTTTCTGAAGAAGACGTTAAAAAGACTCTTTTGGCATCTGATACAACTTTTAATGATGCATCTTTTGTGCTTAAATGCAGTTCTGTAACAAAAGCCGCTTCAGGATACCACCAGTTATCTTTATACTTAACATAACCACGCCGATAATGATGATAACCCTTAAAACCATTCAGTTCTCTACGCCCCGTAAAAACCAAAGGCACCGAATGCTCTTGAACAGAGCTTTGAGAGGCCAATGTGGCTTTAGCATCACCCCTATTTTGCTCCAAATAAACAAAAGTGGTTGTTATCATGAAAAGACTGCTTACAAATACAAAAGCTAAAGCATAATATAATTTTTTTTTCATACGCAACACTCAAAATAATAAACAACAGCCGTTACAGAAAGCTTTTCTATTGCTAGACAGAAACAGATTCTTTTCTTAAGATTTTTAGACATTCTGTTACTCCTTGTACTAAACGCTGATCTCAAGAATAAGATCCTTCAAAAAAGAATGAATAAATGATGATACAAACCCCCTATTATCTTATCGACAAATCAAAACTCATCAAAAATATGCAAACAATTTATCGTTTACGAGAAATGTCAGGCGCAAAAATTTTGCTTGCTTTGAAATGTTTTGCCACATGGAGTGTTTTTGATTTAATGTCTGAATTCATGGATGGAACCACTTCATCGTCCCTTTATGAACTGCGTTTGGGAAGAGAAAAATTTGGTAAAGAAACCCATGCTTATTCAGTTGCTTGGGCTGATCATGAAATTGATGAAGCCTGTGGCTATGCCGATAAAATTATCTTCAACTCAATCCAACAACTTCAACGTTTTGCTGATAAAACAAAAACCATTCAACGAGGTCTAAGATTAAATCCAGGAATAAGTGCATCAAATTTTGATCTTGCCAATCCCTCCCGCCCTTTTAGTCGCTTAGGAGAAACAAACCAAAGTGCGATTAAAGAAATTCTACCTCTCATCAACGGCTTGATGATCCATAACAATTGTGAAAACGCTGATTTTAATCTTTTTAACCAAATGCTTGGGAATATGGAAGAAAAGTTTTCAGAGCTTTTTTCTGCTGTAGACTGGATAAGCCTTGGCGGTGGCATTCATTTTACAGCTGAAAATTATCCTCTAGAAGCTTTTGCAGAACGCTTAAAGCATTTTTCCAAAACCCATGGTGTCGCTCTTTTTCTAGAACCAGGAGAAGCCGCTATCACCAAAAGCACCACCTTGGAAGTCAGCGTTCTTGACACATTGTATAATGAAAAGAATCTTGCCATCGTTGATAGTTCAATTGAAGCACACATGCTTGATCTTCTTATTTATCGTGAAAATGCAAAATTAGAACCCAATCAAGGAGAACACGAAATTATGATCTGCGGAAAATCCTGCCTTGCTGGCGATATTTTTGGAACGTTTCGGTTTCAAAAACCTCTTGAAATAGGAGATAGACTGTCTTTTCAAGATGCAGCAGGTTATACAATGGTCAAGAAAAACTGGTTTAACGGCGTAACAATGCCTGCTATTGTTCTCAAAGAATGCGATGGTACATTAACGCTGCAACGCCAATTCAGTTACAGTGATTATCGGACAAGTCTTTCATAAAGATAACCTTTAAAAAACGTCGTATAACAGTATTAAAAAGGAGATGAACCTACAATGAAAAAAAACGTTCTCATTATTGGTGCTGGAGGTGTTGCACAAGTTGTTGCACACAAATGTGCTCAAAACAACGATATTCTTGGTGAAATTCATATTGCTTCACGAACACTTAAAAAATGTGAAGCCATTATTGCTTCTATTAAAGAAAAAAATTCTATGAAAGAACAAGGTGTTCTCAAAAGCCATTCGCTCAACGCCATGAATGTAGAAGAAACTGTAAAGCTCATCCAAAAGACCAAATGCGAAATTGTCATTAATGTTGGTTCTGCCTTTCTTAATATGTCTGTTCTTTCAGCTTGTATCGAAACCAAATGCGCTTATATCGATACGGCTATTCACGAAGACCCTCTTAAAATTTGTGAAACACCACCTTGGTATGGCAATTATGAATGGCCTCGGCGTCAAGAATGTGAAAAAGCTGGTATCACGGCTATTCTGGGTGCTGGTTTTGATCCAGGTGTAGTGAATGCCTATGCAGCACTCGCCCATAAATGTCATTTTGATAAAATTACCGATATTGATATTATTGATATTAATGCCGGAAGTCATGGGCGTTGGTTTGCCACGAATTTTGATCCAGAAATTAATTTCCGTGAATTTACAGGGCAGGTATGGTCATGGCAAAATAAAAAATGGACTTCCAATAAAATGTTTGAAGTAAGCCACGAATGGGATCTTCCTGTTGTTGGAAAACAAAAAGCTTACATGACAGGACATGATGAAATTCATTCACTCTCCAAAAATCTTGATGTTCAAAATGTTCGCTTCTGGATGGGATTTAGTGAACGTTATATTACTGTTTTTACCGTTTTGAAAAATCTTGGTCTCTTATCCGAACAGCCCATTAAAACAGCAGAAGAACAAGAAGTCGTCCCTTTAAAAGTTGTCAAAGCTGTCTTACCTGATCCTTCCTCTCTCGCTCCAGAATACACAGGAAAAACCTGTATTGGAGATCTTATTAAAGGTGAAAAAGATGGAAAACCAAAAGAGATTTTTATCTATAACATAGCCGATCACAAACAAGCTTTTCATGAAACTGGAGCACAAGGCATTTCTTATACAGCTGGTGTACCAGCAGCAGCAGCAGCCCTTCTTATTGCCACAGACCAATGGGATGTTAAGACAATGGTCAATGTAGAAGAACTCCCTCCCCAGCCTTTCCTCAAATATCTCGATCATATGGGACTTTCCACCTATATAAGAGAACAACAAGAAGATATAAAATTACAGTTCTAAATTGATCCCTATAAGGAGCATAAGCTTGACTTTCTAAGTTATCACAAAACTGCCAAATGAAAAAAACTGAATATTCTTATAAAATAGAATTATGTTTTTTCAAAAATTTTAGCTATTCGTTATATTTTGGCAACATTGAGATTTCTTAACCCCCTTAAAGAAGATTCAGATCTTCTTTAAGACAGAGTAAGCAATGATCAAAAAGAACAAAAGAGTTAAAAGAAGTGATCTAATCGTTGTATGATCTATCATTGTCATACAAAAGAGTGTCATAAATAAAAGATATAAATACCGCTTTTTAAAAAAGAGCGGTATTTTCTAAAATATAAAATATCTGACACCCTCTTGATCTTCAAAAACAAAAATCTTTAACCAACGCTAATCATTAAACAACCCGGTTTCTTTGAAAAAATACCTCTTTCCTTCACACTCCATGTATCTCACGTCACATATAACCTATTGATTTAAAATCAATAAAATATCATTTTTACAAAAACAGTCTGTAAATAATCCAACTTTTGACCAAATATTTTTGCTTAGACTTTCCGCTTCAGCAAATTCTATAAGCAAACTTTGCTCTGAATATACAAGAAATTGTAAATATAATTTATTGTTTTGCACATTGAATGAGAGTCCCTCATACTTTAGGATTCGCTTATTTCAAATCCGCTTAGATTGATATTAATCAAAAGCATTTCTTTGTCGCGAGTAGAAGGATTCCGTATAAATAAAAGGAACAACAAGAAAAAATACCTCTTATAAACGCTCTCAAATAGCTGAAAATTCTAATAACATTGAAAGCTCGTAAATATACCCCTTATGATGTCAACTTATACCTTTCATTAAGCATAAAGATGATTCTGTATAATGGTTTTTATATACTTCACGAAGAACTTTACAGTTATACCGTTTACAAACGCTATCACGAAATAGACTTGTTTTTTTGAGAGATTATTTTGCAAAAACAAAGCACGCAAATAAGCTGAAAAACCTATCCTGAATATTTTAACACACTATAAGAGATACCTCTCATATGTAAAAATTTACATAGACGAAATATCACTGCTCTAAACGAGTGTGCAAAACAAGATAATCAACAAAACGGCACAACTGAAATCTAAAAACAATCCATTATTGAATAAGCACACAACAAATTAAGTAAAAACCTCATACGATTGATTGTATTCCTGCTAAAATATGCTGCATACTTCACAAATATTTACTGCTCCTCTATGTCTTTTAAAATATACTTTTTAAAAGTAAAATATACTTTTTAAAAGCTTTTTAAATATGGAGCGGTTTAGCAAATGTTGCTAACGCTGCTTCACGGACTGCTTCTGATAAGGTAGGATGCGCATGACAACAACGGCCTAGATCCTCTGATGAACCACCAAATTCCATTAAAACGGCAATTTCATGGATCATTTCACCGGCACCAAATCCAAGAATATGCCCCCCTAAAACCCGATCTGTTTTTTTATCAGCAAGAATTTTAACAAATCCATCACTCTTTTGCATCGCGCGCGCACGACCATTGGCCATAAAAGGAAATTTGCCAACATTATATTCAATACCAGCAGTTTTTAGTTCTTCTTCTGTCTTTCCTACACTCGCAATTTCTGGCTGTGTATAAACAACACTAGGAATAACATCAAAATTAACATGTCCCCTTTGACCTGCCAAAATTTCTGCCACAGCAACGCCTTCTTCTTCTGCTTTATGCGCTAACATTGGCCCTTTTACGACATCACCAATCGCATAAATTCCTGGAACATTTGTCTGCCAATGCGCATCAATTGCGATAAACCCACGTTCATCCAACTGAACACCAGCTTCTCTCAAGCCAAGTCCCTCCGTATACGGAGAGCGTCCAGTCGCAATAAGCACAACATCAGCCTCTAAAGTTTCAGATTCACCACCTTTAACCGTTTCAAAGCTTACCTGAGCCGTTGAGCCAGACTGCGTAATAGCTGTTACCTTTGCACCCGTTTTATATTCAATCCCCTGTTTTTCCATTAACTTTTGAAATTGCCGTGAAATCTCGACATCCATTGCGCCCAAAACTTTATTAAGATATTCAATAATGATAACTTTAGCCCCTAAACGACTCCAGACCGATCCAAGTTCTGAACCAATAACACCAGCACCAACCACAATCATACGTGCTGGTACTTTTTCAAGTGCAAGGGCTCCCGTCGAAGAAACAATCGTCTTTTCATCAATTTTAACATCCACTCCTGGAATGCCTGAACTCTCTGACCCCGTAGCAATAATAATATTTTTTGTTTCAATTGTTTGCTTGTTACCATCTCTAGCAACAACTTCCACATGCCCCGCGCTTAAAATTTTGGCTGTTCCAAAAAAAGTATCAACTTTATTTTTTTTCATCAAAAAAGAAACACCACTTGTATTGGCTGTCACCACAGCTTTTTTATGAACCATCATTTGTTCAAGATTAAGCTTAGATTTGCCAATAGAAATCCCCAGCGTTTCAAAACCATGCTGAGTTTCAGCAAACACTTCTGAAGCATGCAACAACGCTTTAGACGGTATACAACCAACATTAAGGCATGTTCCTCCTAATGTTGTACGCTTTTCAATAATCGCTACTTTAAGTCCTAGTTGTGCCGCCTTTATTGCTGCTACATAACCACCTGGACCCGCTCCGATCACAGCCACATCATAAGACATCCATTTCTCCTTTCATCCTGAAAACTGTATTTTACAAATCAAGAACAAGGCGTTCCGGATCTTCTAGGCTTTCCTTAACACGCACAAGGAAAGTCACAGCTTCTTGCCCATCCACAATACGGTGATCATAAGAAAGTGCTAAATACATCATAGGTCGGATCACAACTTGGCCCTCAACAACCATTGCTCGCTCTTTAATCGCATGCATTCCCAAAATACCAGATTGTGGTGCATTCAAAATCGGTGTTGACATCAACGATCCATACACACCACCATTAGTAATGGTAAAAGTTCCACCTTGCATATCAGAAACAGCTAACTTTCCATCACGTGCAAGACGTCCCAAACGGCCAATCTCTTTTTCAATTTCTGCCAAAGACATTTGATCTGCATCACGCACCACTGGAACAACAAGCCCCTTATCCGTTCCAACAGCGATCCCAACATTGACATAATTTTTATAAACAATATCCGTTCCATCAATTTCGGCATTAACAGCAGGAAGTTCTTTTAATGCATGACAAACAGCCTTGGTAAAAAATCCCATAAAACCAAGTTTAACACCGTGTTTCTTTTCAAAAATATCCTTATAACGCTTGCGCAAATCCATCACTGCTGACATATCAACCTCATTAAATGTGGTTAACATTGCCGCTACATTTTGCGCATCTTTAAGACGACGAGCAATTGTTTGACGCAATTTCGTCATGCGAACCCGCTCTTCACGTGTTTCTGGAACAGGAGTTGCCGAAGAACTTGTCGCAGAAGTAGAAGCTGAAGCAGAAGGTGTCGGGGCATTTGTCCTTTTTTCTAATCCCCCAAGAACATCTTCTTTAAGGATTTGTCCACGTTTTCCAGAACCTGAAATATCGCTTTTGTCAAAATTATTTTCAGCCATCAATTTTGCTGCTGAAGGTGAAGGGGGCATAGTACTGCTTGAAGTAGGCTTTTCCGATTCAGATGAAGCTGTTGGAACTGGTGTCGCGGAAGGTGAAAATGATTGGGAAACACCGGCTTGGCCAGCTTCCACCGCTCCTAAAAGAGCGTTCACTTCGACCGTATCGCCTTCTTTTGCAACAATTTCAGATAATTTTCCCGCAACAGGAGAAGGAACTTCAACAGTTACCTTATCAGTTTCTAATTCAACCAAAGGCTCATCCATAGCGACAGCTTCACCAAGTTTTTTAAACCATTTACCAACCGTTGCTTCAGTAACTGATTCGCCCAAAGTAGGAACACGGATTTCAGTAGTCATAATATTTTTCCATACATCAGAGTAGTAATAAATTAAGAACCTAACGCGTCTTTAAGAAACGCAGCCAGTTGTTCAAGGTGTTTCACCATTAACCCAGAGGCCGGTGCAGCACTTGCAAGACGTCCTGCATAACGAACACGTGAATATTGCGCATTAATATGCGTCAAAACCCATTCCAAATAAGGCTCAATAAATGACCAAGCCCCCATATTTTTTGGTTCCTCTTGGCACCAAAAAATTTCTGCCTGCAAAAAGCGCGACAACACATTTACCAAAACTTTTGCAGGAAAAGGATAAAGTTGCTCAACACGAAGAAGATAAACGTCATCAATACCCTTTTTTTCACGTTCTTCATAAAGGTCATAATAAACCTTGCCCGTACAAAGGACGACACGACGAATTTTATTATCTTTCTGCAATTTAATAGCAGAATCTTTAAGATATTCTGCATCATCAAGCAACACACGACAGAAATTTGTTTCTGGTCCCATCTCACTGAGAAGAGAAACAGCTCTCTTATGACGCAAAAGTGATTTCGGTGTCATCAAAATCAATGGTTTACGGAAATCACGCTTAATTTGTCGACGCAAAATATGAAAATAATTTGCAGGGGTTGTACAATTAGCAACCTGCATATTATCTTCCGCACAAAGTTGAAGAAACCGTTCTAAACGTGCAGAAGAATGCTCCGGTCCTTGCCCTTCAAAACCATGAGGCAATAAACAGACAAGACCAGACATACGAAGCCACTTACATTCTGCCGATGAAATAAATTGATCAAAAATAACCTGTGCGCCATTAGAAAAGTCACCAAATTGTGCTTCCCAAAGTGTTAAGCTTCGTGGTTCAGCAAGAGAATATCCATATTCAAAACCAAGAACAGCTTCTTCAGAAAGCATAGAATTAACAACTTCATAAAGCGCTTGGCCCTTTTGCAAATGATTCAAAGGAATATAACGTGCTTCATTTTCTTGATCATAAAGAACTGAATGACGTTGCGAAAAAGTTCCCCGTTCAACATCCTCACCGGAAAGACGAACCGGAGCCCCCTCCAAACAAAGTGAACCAAAAGCTAAAGCTTCTGCGGTTGCCCAGTCAACCCCCTCACCGGTTTCAAAAATTTTAGCACGATTGTTTAAAAAACGTTGGATAGTTTTATGAACATGAAAATTTTCTGGAACCTCAACAAGTTTCTGACCAATTTCTTTTAAAGTTTTTAATTCAACACCCGTTGTTTTAGAATTTTGCTCATCAGTATTACTAAAAGCTTTGAGTCCCGTCCAGCTTCCATCAAGCCAATCAGCCTTATTAGGCTTATAAGAAGAACTTGCTTCAAGTTCAGCCTCAAGCTTATCACGCCAGAGCTTTTTCTGTTGTTCAATCTCCTCTGAAGTAACCACCCCTTCCGCCATCAATTGGTCACCATAAAGTTGAAGAGTTGTTTTATGATTACGAATTGCCTTATACATAAGCGGCTGGGTAAAGGAAGGCTCATCACCTTCATTATGCCCATAACGGCGATAACAAAACATATCAATAACCACCGGTTTATGGAAAATTTGACGAAACTCCATTGCTATTTTAGCAACAAAAACAACAGCCTCAGGATCATCACCATTCACATGGAAAATGGGGGCATCAATCATTTTTGCAACATCAGAAGGATAAGGTGAAGAACGTGAAAAACGTGGCGCTGTTGTAAAACCAATCTGATTATTGATAATAACATGAAGTGAGCCTGCAACACGATAACCCTTAAGACCTGAAAGACCAAAAGTCTCCTGGATAACGCCCTGTCCTGAAAAAGCAGCATCACCATGAATAAGCAATGGCAACACCTTTGAACGCTCACTTAATGGAAGTGAATCAGTATGCGTAGGTCCCACAAGTTGATCTTGTTTAGCACGTGCTTTTCCCATAACAACCGGATCAACAATCTCAAGATGAGAGGGATTAGCCAAAAGTGATAAATGAACTTTATTTCCACCAAAATCCAGATCCGCAGTCGTTCCTAAATGATACTTAACATCACCCGATCCCTCTACATCATCTGGCTTATAAGATCCCCCTTTGAACTCATGAAAGATAGCTCTATGCGGCTTAGCTAAAACTTGTGACAGAACATTTAAACGGCCACGATGGGCCATTCCTAAAATAACTTCCTGCACCCCTAAAGCACTACCACATTTAATAATCTGTTCAAGAGCAGGAATCAGCGCTTCACCACCATCAAGTCCAAAACGCTTTGTACCTTTATATTTAGTGTCTAAAAACTGTTCAAATCCTTCTGCTTCAATAAGCTTATTTAGGATAGCTTTCTTGTCTTGTTGCGAAAAATCACTCTCTTTATCTCGGCCTTCAATGCGCTCTTGAAGCCATGCTTTCTGGGCAGGATCAGAAACATGCATATATTCCACACCAATTGTTGAACAATAGGTACGATTGAGAATCTCAAGCATTTGCGGAATAGTTGCATATTCTAACCCTAAAACATTATCGATAAAGATAGGGCGCTCATAATCGGCAGGAGTAAAACCATAAGCTTCTGGAGAAAGTTCCTTATAATCTTCCAGTTTTTCAGCCAACTGAAGAGGATCAAGCTTTGCACGAAGATGCCCCCGTTCTCGAAACGCCCGAATCATCATAATGGCATGAACAGAATCACGCGTTGCGCGAATAATATCTTGTTCACTAGAAGCCTTTCCCTTTTGTGCCGCCCCTGTTTCTGCTTTTTCCTTTAATTTATCACCAAAATATTTTTCAAGAGAAGACCAATCACCATCAAGAGCAGAAACCAACTCACCATCCGCCTTTAATGGCCAATGATCACGTTGCCATGTTGCTCCTTCAGCATTTTTGAAAACATCTTCTTTATTATCATGAAGACCCTCAAAAAAAGCACGCCACTGCGAATCAACACTGATAGGATCTTTTTCATACTGAGCATAAAGCTGATCTATATAATCCGCATTCCCACCATAAAGAAATGACGTCTGTGCAAAAAGACTATTTATCTCGTCCTGCCTTGCCATATACCTCTCCGGAACATCTATTCCGTCTCCTTATATCTCTTTTCGACCTTTAAATACTTACAAAGCAGATGAGAGGTCGAACATTCAAAAAAGTTTAACCTTTTTATATTCAAGTCTTCTCACCTGAATTAAGAACATTTTCTTAATTCAGGTGAAATTTTCTTTTAGCCTTTCAAAACTGACATCAAAGTCTTACCGATCTGCGATGGTGAAGGAGACACCCGAATCCCTGCAGATTCCATTGCTGCAATTTTATCTTCCGCTCCACCTTTACCACCAGAAATAACAGCACCAGCATGTCCCATTGTACGTCCTGGAGGGGCCGTCCGACCAGCAATAAAGCCAACAACCGGCTTTTTACGACCTTTTCTTGCTTCATCTTGCAAAAACTGTGCTGCTTCTTCTTCAGCAGAACCACCAATTTCACCAATCATAACAATAGACTGAGTTTCATCATCCGCTAAAAACATTTCCAACACATCAATAAATTCAGTTCCCTTAACAGGATCACCACCAATCCCTATAGCGGTTGTTTGTCCCAAGCCTTCCTGACTCGTTTGAAAAACGGCTTCATATGTTAAAGTTCCCGACCGTGAGACAACCCCAACAGAACCTTTTCTAAAAATAGAACCAGGCATAATACCAATTTTACATTCATTTGGTGTGAGAATACCAGGACAATTAGGACCAATAAGACGAGATTTCGAGTTTTCTAATCGCGCTTTTACTTTAACCATATCCATAACGGGAAGACCTTCCGTAATACAGATAATTAAACGAACTTCAGCTTCAATAGCTTCTATAATAGCTGCCGCAGCCCCTG
The DNA here is from genome assembly GCF_902150025.1 of Bartonella massiliensis. Lineage (GTDB taxonomy): Bacteria > Pseudomonadota > Alphaproteobacteria > Rhizobiales > Rhizobiaceae > Bartonella > Bartonella massiliensis. The sequence continues at coordinate 39,873 of NZ_CABFVS010000020.1, read as the reverse complement.
CAGGAGGAACATAAATAACAGAAGCATCCGCACCTGTTTTTTCTTTTGCTTCTGCAACACTCGCAAAGATAGGAAGAGTTTCACCTTGTGATCCCTTCCATGTCTCACCACCCTTTTTAGGATTAACACCACCAACCATTTGCGTACCATGATAAGCAAGCGCTTGTTCTGTATGAAATGTTCCTGTTTTTCCTGTAAGTCCTTGAACCAGAACTTTTGTCTCTTTATTCACAAGAATCGACATCGCTTAAGCTCCCTTCACGGCTGCAACAATTTTTTGAGCAGCATCATCTAAATCATCAGCGGGAATAACATTCAAACCACTGTCATTGATAATTGCTTTACCTTGCTCAACATTCGTACCTTCAAGACGAACAACCAAGGGAACCTTTAAACCAACCTCACGCACAGCAGCAACAACACCTTCAGCAATGACATCACAACGCATAATACCACCAAAAATGTTAACCAAAATGCCCTTAACATTTGGATCAGCCGTAATAATTTTAAAAGCAGCTGTCACCTTTTCTTTTGATGCTCCACCACCAACATCCAAAAAGTTTGCTGGCTCAGCTCCATAAAGTTTAATGATATCCATAGTTGCCATAGCAAGACCCGCACCATTGACCATACAACCAATTGTACCCTCAAGAGCAACATAAGCAAGATCATGCTTTGAGGCTTCAATTTCTTTTGGATCTTCTTCTGAAAGATCGCGCAATTCTAAAATATCTGGATGACGAAACAAGGCATTATTATCAAAAGAAACTTTTGCATCAAGGACGCGCAAGTGACCATCTTTCATCACAATAAGCGGATTGATTTCTAAAAGGCTCATATCTTTTTCACAAAATGCCTTATAGAGAATTGGAAAAAGCTTTTCACCATCTTCCCGTGCACTATCGCGCAATTCCAACGCATCACAAAGTCTTGCACAATCAGCAGAAGTAACACCCTCTACGCCATCAATAGGCAACGTGAAGATTTTTTCTGGTGTTTCTTCAGCAACCGTTTCAATATCCATTCCACCTTCTGTTGAAACAACAAAAGCAATCCGTCCCACGCTACGATCAACTAAAAGTGAAAGATAAAGTTCGCGCTCAATATCGGCACCATCTTCAATATAAAGACGATTGACTTGTTTACCCTCTGGACCAGTTTGTTTGGTTACCAAAGTTTTCCCAAGCATTTCTTGAACATTTGCAACAACTTCTTCAACAGATTGTGCAAGTCGAACACCACCCTTTGCATCAGAACCAAGTTCTTTAAACTTCCCCTTACCACGACCACCTGCGTGTATCTGACTTTTAACCACATAGAGAGGTCCAGGCAATTTTTGTGCCCATTTTTCAGCTTGCTCCACAGAATAAACAGCAACACCATTTGCAATGGGGGCTCCATATTCATGAAGCAGCCTTTTGGCCTGATACTCATGGATATTCATGCATTTGTCCTTTTCTTTTATGGATTATTTTATTAATCTTGAAACTCTATTACTTTAATACTCTATTTTAATGAACAAAATCTGTCTTAATTTATTTAAGATTAGGCACAAGAGCAATACAATCATCACAAAGCTTCTTAACCGCATTCACTGAATGCTCAAAAGCATCTCTTTCCTCTTTATCAAGATAAATTTCAATGACCTTTTCAACACCACCTGCACCAAGTACAACAGGAACACCAACATAGGTATCATTAACCCCATATTCTCCAGAAAGATAGGCCGCAACAGGCACAACACGCTTAGTGTCCTTTAAGTAGGCTTCAGCCATAGAAACAGCGGAAGCTGCTGGTGCATAATAAGCAGAACCTGTTTTTAACAAACCAATAACTTCTGCACCACCATCACGAGTACGTTGGATAATTTGATCGATTCTCTCCTGTGTTGTCCAACCCATTTTAACAAGATCAGGCAAAGAGATACCACCAACTGTTGAATAACGCACCAAAGGCACCATTGAATCACCATGCCCACCCAAAACAAACGCTGTAACATCTTTAACAGAAACTTTAAATTCTTCAGATAAAAAATAACGAAAACGCGCTGAATCCAGAATACCAGCCATACCAACCACTTTATGGACAGGAAGACCTGAAAATTTCTGCAATGCCCATACCATTGCATCAAGAGGATTTGTAATACAAATAACAAAAGCCGAAGGTGCATATTTTTTAATCCCAGCACCAACCTGTTCCATAACTTTTAAATTAATACCCAAAAGATCATCACGGCTCATACCAGGTTTTCGTGCAACCCCTGCTGTCACAATAACAACATCAGATCCTTCAATTGCTTCATAAGCGTTTGCACCTTTTAAAGTGACATCAAAACCATCAACGGGAGAAGATGCAGCAATATCAAGAGCTTTGCCCTGTGGCATACCTTCTGCAATATCGAATAAAACCACATCTCCAAGTTCTTTAAGCCCAATAATATGTGCTAAAGTACCACCAATCATACCTGAACCAATGAGAGCTATTTTTTTTCGTGCCATTTTATTTTTTCCTAACTTTTAGAAATTCAGTGCATACTCATCAGCGTCCGTATACTGAATATTTTTTACTGTAACCATATTCAAACAGTATCATAAAAAGGAGTAAAGAAATGAAATTTACAAATTTCTCTCCTTACAGAAACAACAGCCTTCCGCAGAAACAACACTTAGAAAATTATCATGATGTATCGATAAAGTGAATTTAAAAAAAATACAACAGAATTATTACATTTCTTTAATTTCAAAGAGCTCTTGTTTTTACAGTTTACATAAAGGTAAAAGTATAATCAATGCTTCTTCTTCAACAGAAAATGTTCTTCCCAAAATTTCAAATAATCGTGGCTTTGCATTTCAAAAAGACGTGACTGTGTTCTTTGAAATTCAAATGTTTCCGCAGTCTGAGCATATCCTTTATACAAATCCTCCACCCCTGCTTCTGCCGACATAAATAACCGAATATGGCGCTCATAAAGAATATCAATAAGCAAAATAAACCGTTTTGTTTCATTACGACATGTATCATCCATGATCGGCACATTATCGATAAAAATTGTATGATAACGCTCTCCTAATAACAAATATTCGGCTGCGGCCAAAGGCTTTGCACATAAGTCTTGATAATCAAAGCGTGCACAACCCGCAGCAAAACGCGGAATAAGAATAAGACGCCCTTTTATAGAAAGCTCATCAGATATTTCCTTATGTCCTTGCAACACAAATGCCCATGCTTGATCCATGCATTCATCGGCTTTTTTCCCTAATGGTGTTACATACACGGGCTGTAGATTTGATTTTTCAAGACGATAATCTGTTTTTGCATCAAGATTAATAACACGAACATATGCTTTCAAAACTTGAATAAAAGGCAAAAAGAGTTCACGATTTAAACCATTATAATAAAGGTTATCCGGCGCCACATTTGAAGTCGCAATAAAGAAAATTCCTTTATCAAACAAAGCAGAAATAAGCCGCCCCAAAACCATAGCATCAGCAATATCTGTAACACTAAATTCATCAAAACAAAGCACCTTTGCTTCTCGTGCAAGATCTTCAGCAACAGCTAAAATAGGATTATTTTGTTTAGATTTTGCATACCCAGATGCTTGACGATAAAAATTAATACGCTCATGCACATCCGCCATAAAGTCATTAAAATGAGCACGCTTTTTGTGTCCCTTCGGCAAACAAGAAAAGAACAAATCCATCAGCATGGTTTTGCCCCGTCCTACTTCACCATAAATATATAATCCCTGAAACGAACCATTTTTATCCCCATGTTTTGCAACACGAGCAAAATTTTGTCCCTTTTTTTTAAATATTCTTTTAAAAAAAGACTCAAATATCCAAGACCAAGGATGAGAAACATTTTGTTCCGCAATTTTTTTTAATAAATGATCAAAATGCTCTGTTACAGCCAATTGAGCTGGATCAAAACGAACCTCCCCTTTAGAGACCAGCTCTTTATAGCGCGTTGAAATGAGAACCATTCAAACAACCTTTTTCAAACCGTTTTCAATGAAAAATACAAATTCTTTTCACGAACCTGCCCATATAGCTTATTTTTTCATAAACGGTCAAAGGCAATCTAACGGCTTAAAACAACAGAATAATCATCAAGTGTACGTCCCTCAAAACGATCAACGTTTGAAGAATAAAGGGCAATGATAACACGTCCAGAATTATTATAAAAATATAATCTTTTTCCTTTAACAGCCCACGATCTCACTTGCGAAGCAATTCCTGGGCAGTGTAAAGGACCAGCACGATATCCCTGTCCAAATTTCGTTTGTGGTGTTGCAATTCGGCAAACCTTGCCCCCTATAGAAAGATTCCACACCCCAGCAATACTTGCAGGAAATAAATCAGTAGCATTACTTGGCAATTCAAGACTAGCCATTCGTCCGTCACTCTGAGAATCCCCTTTTTCATACATTGAAGCAGCTTCAGACATAGATGAAGAAGCAGACGAGGGGTCAGACACTTCCAATGTTGTCATTTGTTGAGATGGATAAAAAACTTCTAATGCATTGCTATTATCATTATTGTCAAACCGCGTTGTTGAACATCCGCCTAAAAGTATTACAGTTGATATTGCAAAGAAAAACGAAATTTTTGAAAATGACATAATCTGTCCTCTCTCCCACGACAATAAATAAGCTCACAAAAAAATTAAGTGAATATTTGTTATAATGACAAAGATAAATTAACAAATTAAAAAAAACAGAATAAAAATTACTTATTTTAAATGAAATAATTTATGTACTCAGTTTTATAATGATTAAACACTAGAAATTTATAAGATTTTCAGTCATATATCTCTTGATAAGTAATCATTAGAAACAGAGAAATTTTATGAAAGCGCCATTTAGCAAAATGGACGGTCTTGGAAATCAAATTGTTGTTGTTGATCTGCGTGAAAGTGCACAAGCTCTTACACCACAAGCAATCCTAGCTTTATCAGCAGATCCTGAAATGCATTTTGATCAGATCATGGCTATCCATACACCAACTGAGAAAGAAGCCGACTTCCGCATCGAAATATGGAATGCTGATGGTTCAAAAGCTAAAGCTTGTGGCAATGGTACCCGCTGTGTCATTGCATGGCTCACAGACCACAATTTTGGTGAAAATTTTCGTTTAGAAACCCCCGCTGGAATTATTGAAGGAAAACGTCAAACCGACAATCTCATCTCTGTTGATATGGGATGCCCAAATTTTAATGCAAAAGATATGCCTGTTTCACGTGAAATAGTTGATACTAATCACGTAGAAATTACGGCTGGTCCCCTAAAAGATGCTTGTCTTATATCTATTGGCAATCTTCATGCTATCTTTTTTGTTGAAAATGATATTCAACATATTCCATTAGAAAAATACGGACCAAAACTTGAACATGACCCCCTTTTTCCAGAACGGTGCAATATTTCCATTGCTTGCATAACGTCAAATAAAAGTCTAAATTTACGTACATGGGAACGAGGTGTAGGATTAACACAAGCATGTGGGAGTGCTGCTTGTGCCAGTGCAGTAGCTGCTTATCGACGTGGTTTAACTCAGCGCCATATCGATGTAAACTTACCAGGGGGAATGCTTAATATTTTTTATCGGGAAGACAATCACATTATCATGACAGGACCAATAGAATATCAATTTAGTGGTTTTTTAAATCCTCTAACAGGGTGTTACAAAAAGGATCACTCTTGATGGCAATAGAAATTGTAACTTTTGGTTGTCGACTCAATAGCTATGAATCGGAAATCATTCGCAAAGAAAGTACTTCTTCAGGACTAGACCAACTCAAGGATGGTGCTATTATCTTTAATACCTGTGCTGTCACCGCCGAAGCCGTACGACAAGCAAAACAAGCGATCCGCAAAGCGCGACGTGAAAATCCTCATGCGCGCATTATTGTAACAGGATGTGCAGCCCAAACAGAAGCTCAAAACTTTGCCTCAATGACAGAAGTTGATCTTGTTTTAGGAAACGAAGATAAACTTCACGCCCATTCTTATCGTCAACTTCCTGATTTTGGTATTAACCATTCCGAAAAGGTGCGTATCAATGATATCATGGAAGTACAAAAAATTGCTCCCCATATGGTCAGTGCCATGCAAGAACGCACGCGTGCCTTTGTACAGGTACAAAACGGGTGTGATCATCGCTGTACATTTTGCATTATTCCCTATGGACGAGGACCATCACGTTCAGTTCCCATGGGAGCTGTTATTGAACAAATAAAAAAACTGATGGGTGAGGGGATTCAAGAAGTAGTTCTGACAGGTGTTGACCTTACAAGTTATGGTCACGATTTACCTGGAAAAGCTAATCTAGGAAAATTAACTTCAGCCATTTTGCATCATGTTCCTGACTTAGCGCGATTACGTCTTTCATCTATTGACTCTATTGAAACAGATGAAGAACTGATAAATCTTTTAGCCTATGAAAAAAGAATCATGCCTCATTTACATTTATCGTTGCAAGCCGGTGATAATATGATTTTAAAACGGATGAAACGGCGTCATCTACGTGAACATGCTATTCAATTTTGCCAAGAATTGCGTGCCAAACGTCCTACAATGGTTTATGGTGCCGACTTGATTGCTGGTTTTCCTACAGAAACAGAAGAGATGTTTCAAAACAGTCTTGCTTTAATCAAAGAGTGTAATTTAACCCACCTCCATGTTTTTCCCTTTAGTCCAAGAGAAGGAACACCTGCCGCACGAATGCCACAAGTCGACCGTAAAGTAGTTAAAATGCGTGCTGCAAAATTGCGTAAAGCAGGTGATGAAGCTTATCAGAAGCATCTTGTTCATTTACAAAACAGTCAACAAACAATTCTCGTTGAAAAAGATGAAATTGGACGAACAGAAGATTATACTCTTGTACACATTAAAGGTGCAAAAGCGGGAACAATTGTTCAAGCACTTATCGTTGACCATGATGGCGATAAATTAATTGCTATCCCTCCAAAATTAAACGCTGCTTAAGCAGGAAAACCCTTATGACAAAATCTTTTATTAAAAAAATTTTTTCTTTTAATAAATCTAAAGAGCAGGAAATAGAACAAGCTTCTATTCCTGAGACAAGCGATATAATAGAAGAAAATAAGGACAAAAATGAAAGATCAACAAATCAAAAAACAACGCTTACAAGATGTGATGAAAAATCCCCGTCTTTAGAGGCCCATTCTGATAAAGTCCCCCTTTCTGGTAAAGTTATTGTCACAAACACCATCCGTGAAAAAAAGAGTGAAGAAACTTTACCGGAGCCCTCAGTGGAACAAAAAAAGACAGCGTGGTTTGGACGCCTTAAAAAAGGTCTATCTCTTTCTTCACAACGTCTAAGTGGATCAATTGGAGACCTTTTTGTTAAGAGAAAACTTGATGAAGATACATTGCAAGAACTTGAAGATATCCTTATTCAAGCTGACCTCGGTGTAAAAACGGCAACACGCATCACGAATACTTTAGCTTCCAATCGTTATGAAAAGGATCTCTCCCCAGATGACATTCATACAATTGTCGCTGATGAAATCAAAAAAGTTCTGGAACCTGTAGCAATGCCATTAGAACTTGATCTCAGTCATAAGCCTCATGTTATTTTGTTGGTCGGTGTAAACGGTACTGGAAAAACGACAACAATTGGAAAACTTGCAGCAAAATTAACTGAAGGAGGACTAAAAGTTATGCTTGCTGCCGGTGACACTTTCCGAGCCGCAGCGATTGAACAATTGCATATTTGGGGTAAACGTACCAATTCTCCTGTTATTTCAACTAAATTGGGTGCAGATGCTGCTGGTTTAGCGTTTGATGCTTTTGAAAAAGCAAAAAAAGAAAATAGTGACGTGTTAATTATTGATACAGCTGGACGTTTACAAAATAAATCTGAATTGATGAATGAGTTAGCAAAAATTATTCGTGTTTTAAAAAAACATTCCCCCCAAGCACCCCATACAATCCTTCAAACACTTGATGCAACAACCGGACAAAATGCACTCAGCCAAGTGGAGATTTTCCGTGATATTGCAGGTGTTAATGGTTTAGTCATGACAAAACTGGATGGAACTGCCCGAGGAGGAATTCTTGTCGCTATCGCAGAAAGATATAAATTACCTATTTATTTTATCGGTGTAGGAGAAAATATTGAAGACCTTCAACCCTTTTCTGCTTCTGACTTTGCCGAAACTATCGTAGGAAAACATGTATGAAACAGCCTTTATTTACCCCTAATTCACACAATAATTCTGAAAAAAATATGGACGACAATAAAAAAACACCTCTCTCACCAACATTTAAGTTCTTCTTGGAAATGGGACCATTGGTCGCCTTCTTTTTTGCCAATTATAAAGGAGAATGGTTGATCAAAAACATTGAATTTTTTCAAAACTTTAGTAAACCTATTTTCCCTGCAACAGCTATTTTTATGGTAGCTATTATCATTTCTCTAAGCTTATCGTGGATCCTTGCAAGACAAATTCCTATTATGCCTCTTATTTCTGGGATATTTGTTCTCGTTTTTGGCTTTCTAACACTTTGGCTTCATAATGACACTTTCATAAAGATGAAACCAACAATCATTAACAGTTTATTTGCTTTTATACTTTTTGGCGGAATGTTTTTTAAAAAACCACTTTTACGTTATGCCCTTGACTCTACCTTAAAACTTGATGATTTAGGCTGGCAAAAACTCACCTACCGTTGGGCATTTTTTTTCGTTTTTCTTGCTCTTTTAAATGAAATCATTTGGCGCAATTTTAGCGATAATTTTTGGACGAGTTTCAAAGTCTTTGGTGTGATGCCTATAACAATTCTCTTCATGCTTACCCAAATGCCTATTATACTAAAACATTCAAAAGGACTTTTTACAGAAAAGGACAAATCTAATTCTTAAACAAATTCACCACTACAGATTACTTTATAGATTGATTGACAGATACACTGTTCAGGAGAAAAGAACATGTTGATTGAACAGTTTATCTGTCGAGAAGATAATTTTGGTGTGCTCATCCATGATGAAAAAAGTGGTATGACAGCCGCAATAGATGCACCTGAAAGTAAAGCTATTCGTAATGCTTTAAAATGCCGTAACTGGACACTTAGCACTATTTTTGTAACTCATCATCATCACGATCATGTAGAAGGCTTAGAAGAATTAAAAAAAGTCTACAACACTATCGTTATTGGACCAGAAGCAGAAAAAGAAAAGATTCATTATCTTGATCGAACACTTCAACCTGATGAAAAACTTCTTTTTGGCTCTCATACGCTTCTAGCTCTCTCAACCCCTGGCCATACCTTTGGCGCATTATCCTATTATTTTCCTGAAAAAAAATTACTCTTTGCTGGAGATACGCTTTTTTCACTTGGTTGTGGACGTCTATTTGAAGGAACAGCCGCACAAATGCTGAACTCTTTAAAAAAGCTTCGTCAACTTCCCAACGAAACACTTCTTTATTGTGGACATGAATACACAAAAAATAATGCTCTTTTCGCATTGACACTTGATCCAAATAATAAAAAACTCCACCAAAGAGCAGAAGAAGTTTTTTCATTACGCTCACAAAATTGCATGACTTTACCAATTACTTTAGGACAAGAAAAAGCAACAAACCCTTTTCTTCGGTGGGATGATCAAGAAATTAGAAAAAATCTTTTAATGAATAATGCTACAGATGAAGAAGTTTTTGCTGAAATTCGAAAAAGAAAGGATATTTTTTGACCATGTTTAGACTTGTATTGTGCTCTCTTCTCCTCTTTCCTTTTTTATCATATGCTCAAGAAATAAAGCAAGAAACGGATAATCCTTCCCTTACATTACCTCTCATTGCCAATTATCCCTTAACAGAAGATTTTCTTTTAAAGCTGGAAAAAGTCGAAAAAGAATGTAAAATTCTACTTCCAGAAATAAAGAATAATCCTATCAATTATGACTCTAGTACTCACTCTAGTATTGAAAACTACACAGCCCATATTTTTAATAAACCAAAACTCATGGATATTTTAGAAAAAAATAATCTTAAACCTAGAGATTTCGCTACTGGCAACTTAGCACTTATAGAAATATCAATGCTTCTTACATTTGTACCTGAAAAGGAATATTCATATGAGAAAAATATTATATTTCTAAATAATCTTGAATTTGTTAAAAAACATTTTTACAAAATAACGACTATTTTAGGAAACTGTGAAGAATTCATGTTTAGAAACTAATCAATTATAAACTGTCGGAAAATATCATTCCATTGTTTTACATAAATCAATATATTGATTTATAATGATGATTTTTATTTAATTTATATTATATTAGAATTTTAAATACCATAAGATTTTCTCATTCCAAATCTCTCTTATTTTAAAACAATCAAAACCATCCGCTTGCATGTTATCAGCAGAATAGTCCATGTGAAATGAAACTCTACAATAAAAATATCTTTTATGAAAAGTCTTAAATGCCAAGAGTTTATCGCAGCACATCGTGTGGACTGTCAAAGAATGTAATGATATGGCTTACTTCTTCAGAAATATAAAGATTGGAATCCTATAATTTTCTATTATTCATGGTATCTTATCACAGGAACCATTATGAAATGGGCTTGAAAAAGCCTGAAAAATATTTTTTTTTAAATAAGCGTGTGAATTGACAACCAGTAGCATTTTATTTTTCATAAGGAATCGTGCCCCTATTAAAGAATGGTTCATTAAAAAATCATCATATTTTTACCATTCCAAATAATTACCTTATTTCCGGTTACATTTATAAATGATTTTTCTAAAAATAAAGAGCAATAAATGAAAAAGTCTTTATTGAAATTCGCACAAGAAAGGATATTCGATTATGTTTAAATTTGTATTGTGCTTTCTTTTTCTTTTCTCTTTTGCATCACATGCTCAAGAAAAAAAGCAGGAAATGGATAATCCTTCTCTTATATCATCTCTTGTTGCTAATTATCCCTTAACAGAAGATCTTCTTTTAAAGCTGGAAAAAATTGAAAAAGAATGTGAAAAATTACCCTCAGAGCTAAAAAAAGCAAACACAAAAAGGAACCCTACCACTAATAATGATCATGTTGAAGGATATATAGCTTACATTTCTAGTAAACCTGGACTTGTAAATATTTTAATAAAAAATAATCTCACACCCAAAGACTTTGTTATTAGTCACTTAGCACTTAAAACAACATTAAATGTGCTTACAAATGAAGAAATCTCTCTTCATGAACAAAACATTGTACCTTTAAGCAATATTGAATTTGCTAAAGAACATATGTATAGAATAATTAAAATTTTAAGAAGCGATTGTTAGAAAACTCTTTTTAAACGAATTAATTAATTTTGTAAACGACGACAAATATCATCTAATTGTTCTAATGAAGAATAATGTATTTTTAAATCACCACCTTTTTTACCATGTCGAATCACAACTTTCATTCCGATTACATCTGCAAGTAATTTTTCTAAAGATTTTGTTTCTGCATCTTTTTCCGTAGTAGTACGTTTTTTAGTCTTAGGATTAGCTTGCTCATAGGCAAGTATTTCCGTTTGGCGTACAGAAAGCCCTTCACGGATAATTTTTTCAGCTAACTCTTGTGGATTATCCACGGTTATAAGACACCGTGCATGTCCCGCAGAAAGTTGTCCATCCGTTAAGAATTGTTGTACTTTTTCTGGAAGCTTTAACAAACGAAGCGTATTAGCAACATGACTACGACTTTTTCCGATAACCTGCGCTAAATCTACTTGTGTATAATCATGTTCATTTAAGAGCATCTCATATCCCTTTGCTTCTTCAATAGGATTGAGATCAGCTCGCTGAACATTTTCAATGATAGCCAATTCCAAAGCGGTTTTATCATCCACATCACGAACAATAACGGGTAATTGAGTTAAATTTGCACGTTGTGCTGCACGCCAACGCCTTTCACCTGCTATCAATTCAAACCGATGAGAATGGTCTCTTAAAGGTCTTACAATAACAGGTTGAACCACACCATGTTGACGAATTGATTGTGCCAAATTATCAAGTTCTGTTTCAGTAAAATGACGCCGTGGATTATGAGGATTACATGAAATAGAATCAAGAGGAACAAATCTTTCAGAAATACTATCAGTTTCAGTTAATTTATCAAAATTTGATGAACGTGCAAAATTGTTGTTTAAATTCATATCTCCAATCAATGCTGCTAATCCACGTCCTAGTCTTTTTTTGAAAGATCATCATTCATAATTTTTCTCTTTGAATTTTTAGATATTTTTTATATTTCTAAGCAGCAGCGCATGCTTTTTTTTCACGCTGAATCATTTCTGATGCTAGACGCAAATAAGCTTGGCTCCCAGCACATTTAAGATCATAAAGCAATACAGGTTTACCAAAAGAAGGCGCTTCTGATACCCTTACATTTCGTGGAATAATAGTACGATAAACTTTATCTCCCATAAAAGAGCGTACATCTTCAACAACTTGATTTGAAAGATTATTACGACCATCATACATTGTTAGAACAATACCTTGGATTTCTAAAGATGGATTAAGAACAGATCGCACTTGTTTTACTGTTTCAAGCAATTGACTTAAACCTTCAAGCGCTAAAAATTCACATTGCATAGGTACCAAAATAGAATCTGCAGCCCCCATAGCATTCAATGTCAGAAGATTAAGTGATGGTGGACAATCAATTAAAATATAACTGAATTTTTTTTCCATTTCCGGATCATCATAAAGAGCTTTACGTAAGCGTCTTATACGATCTTGTGATGAAGAAATTTCCATTTCTACACCTAAAAGATCAAGTGTAGAAGGAACGATATGAAGATTAGGTACAGCTGTTTTTAAAGCTGCTTGTGTAATTGAAACTCCTGAAACCAGAACATCATAAGACGATAAAGGACGGCTGTTACGATCAATTCCTAAGCCTGTACTTGCATTACCTTGTGGATCAACATCCATAATAAGAACATTTTCACCAATGGCGGCTAAAGCTGTTGCAAGATTAATTGCTGTGGTTGTTTTTCCGACTCCACCTTTTTGGTTTGCAATAGCGATAATTCGTGTTTCGCTCATTTTGCTTTACCCTCTAATATGATCGAATATGAGAAATTTCTAAAATAACAGAATTTTCATCAACTTTACTTTTATGTTTTAACAGATCAAAGTGCCAATTGGCAGAGGCACTTTTTATTTCTGTAGCGTAATCCCGACCTTTTTGCAAAAGAGCGATTGTTTTTTCTGTTAATAAAGGAAAAATAAGCTGTAATAAAACATTAAGTGGCGCTAATCCCCGTGCCGTTATGATATCAGATATAGGGATTTTTTGATATACATCTTCAATTCTAGCGTGATAAACTGTTGCTGGAAGATTAAGTTGAGCAATAACTGTTCTCAAAAAGGCTACTTTTTTTCCATTACTTTCAACAAGATTAATATGTCCTGCTTTTTTTTCTTTCAGAAAGATAGCAATTACTATTGCTGGAAAACCTCCTCCTGATCCTAGGTCACACCACTTTAAGGAATGACTATATAAAGGAAAAATTTGTGCTGAATCTAAGATATGCCGTATCCATAGATCCGGTATTGTTGCAGCAGATATCAAATTAATGTGCGCATTCCACTGAAGTATTAAAGACTCAAACTGAATTAAATTTTCCATCGTTTCACGTGAAACAGAAGGAACAATATCTAATAGTTGCTGATATTTTTGTTCTGTAGAAAAATCCATTAAGCTGTTTTAGCCTTTTCACGTCGTTGACGTTGAATATATGTAATAATAAGTGATAACGCGGCGGGTGTCATACCATCAATTTTTTGTGCATCAGCAATTGAACGCGGCGACACTTCTTGAATTTTTGATTTAAGTTCATTTGAAAGACCTGAAATTGCCTGAACATCAAGAGATGAAGGAATTTCTAAACGTTCATCTTTTTGAAGAGAAGCAATATCTTGCGCTTGTTTATCTAAATAAACTGCATATTGTGCTTCAATTTCTAAAGATTCGACTGTTTTAGAATCAATCGTTTGTAATTGTGGCCAAAAATGTGAAAGACGCTCTAAAGTCATATGGGGATAGGAAAGAAAATCATAAGCCGAACGTCGAATTCCATCATGATTAACATGTAATCCGTGAGCAGAAGCTTCATTAGGTGTTAAAAAGAGATTTTGGCATATCGATCGTGCTTGATCAAGCTGTTGTTGTTTTTTCTGATAAAAATCCCAACGTATTTTACTGACAATACCCCATTCTTGTGCCAAAGGTGTTAAACGCGTATCAGCATTATCAGATCGTAAAGACAAACGAAATTCTGCTCGTGATGTAAACATTCTATAAGGTTCATAAACACCACGTGAAACCAAGTCATCAACCATAACACCAATATAAGCAGTAGAACGACTTATGAGTATTTCATCTAATTTACCCACTTTACGGGCAGCATTCAATCCAGCTAAAAGTCCCTGTGCTGCAGCTTCTTCATATCCTGTTGTACCATTAATTTGTCCTGCTAAAAACAATCCTGGTAAAGAGCGTAATTCTAAACTTCTTGTTAATTGTTGCGGATTAACAAAATCATACTCAATAGCATAACCGGGTTGCAAAACTATAGCATTTTCCAACCCTTCAATGGTTTTCAATAGGGAAATTTGTACATCTTCTGGAAGAGAAGTAGAAAGACCATTTGGATAAACTGTATCATCATTTAACCCTTCTGGTTCTAAAAAAATCTGGTGTCCATCACGTTCCCCAAATTTAATAATTTTATCTTCAACTGAAGGACAATAACGAGGTCCTAAACCTTCAATATTTCCAGAATATAAAGCAGAACGATGAATATTATCACGGATAATTTTATGTGTTTGCGCATTTGTACGTGTTATAGCACATTCAATTTGTGGTTGTTCAATTTTCTCTGTTAAAAGAGAAAAAGGAACAGGATTTTCATCGGCTTGTTGTTTTAAAAGACGATCCCAATCAATTGTTTTTTTACTCAAACGAGCAGGAGTTCCAGTTTTTAATCGTCCAAGTTTTATAGCATAATTTTTCAAACGTTCAGCAAGTTGCACACTTGATGGATCTCCCATGCGGCCAGCAGCCCACGTTTTATCACCAATATGAATAAAACCATTTAAAAATGTTCCTGTTGTTAAAACAACAGCACCAGAAAAAAATGTTCCTTGTTTTTTTAAAACAACACCTGATATACAATGATCTTTAATAACCAAATCAATGACTTCATCTTCAATAAGCGTAAGATTTTCTTGTCCTTTTAAGAGTTTTTGAATAGCTTCTTTATAGAGCTGTCTATCTGCTTGTGTTCGTGGACCTCTTACTGCTGGCCCCTTACGTCGATTAAGTAGCCTAAACTGAATTCCAGCAGCATCTGCTGCACGTCCCATAAGGCCATCTAAGGCATCTATCTCACGAACCAAATGCCCTTTTCCAAGACCCCCAATAGCAGGATTACACGACATTGTTCCTAGTGCTGATATTTTATGTGTCACAAGCGCTGTTTTTGCTCCTACACGCGCTGAAGCCGAAGCAGCTTCACAGCCAGCATGACCACCACCAACAATAACAACGTCATATGATTGCATTTAATTCATTCCATAGAAAACAATTCTAAAGTTTCACGTGAAACAGAATATAAATTACATAATATTTTAAACATGTCTATGAAATAATCAATGTTTCACGTGAATCATTATTTACCAACACAAAACTCTGAAAAAATAATATCAAGTAAATCTTCAACATCAATATCTCCCGTAATTCTTCCAAGAAAATCACTTGCACGACGGAGATGTTCTGCACGTAAACTAAGATCAAGAGAATGATAATTGAGAGAATTTTCAATCTCCTCAACAGCTTCCTTTAAAAGTTGAAGTTGTCTTTTACGCGCCGGAACAAGGTTTCCAACTTCAGAAGCACGATGATCACAAAAAGATTCAAGTTCTCTGATAAAACAATCAAAATTTAAACCCGTTAATGCAGAAAATTGTATAGACCAACACGGATCATTTTTTTCATAAAGATCAAGCTTATTGCCAACGCGCCATATTTCAGCCGATGTTTTTGGTAAATCAATTTGCTTAGGATTTCCTATATCATAAACCAAAATAACTAAATCAGCTTCTCTAACATGCTGTTTAGCAACTTCTATCCCTAATTGTTCTATTTTATTTTCTGTTTTTCTAAAACCAGCAGTATCCGTTAAAAAAACAGGTAAACCACCAAGAATGAGTCTCATTTCTAAAGCATCACGCGTTGTTCCTGCTTCTTCTGTCACAATGGCAACAGATCTTCCTGCAAGACGATTCATAATGCTTGATTTTCCAGAATTTGGAGCCCCTGCAATAACAATTTTTAATCCATCACGTAAAATACCTGCACGCTCCCCTTTAGCAATATGTTCTCGAAGAGAAGTACAAAGATCTTCCACATCTTTCCAAATTTTATCAGATATCGCGTTAGGAATATCTGCTTCATCAACAAAATCAAGTTCTGCTTCAATAAAAGCACGCGCCTTCATAAGCTTATGGCGCCAATCACGATAGAGTTTTGTTAAATGCCCACTTGTCCCCATAACAGCTAAACGACGTTGGCTTTCTGTTTCTGCTTCTATTAAATCAGCAAGACCTTCTGCTTGAACAAGATCTAATTTTCCCTCCCTAAATGCACGACGAGAAAATTCACCGGCCTCTGCAATACGGCATCCAGAAAATGTCGATAATTCATCAAGAAAACGATTAACAACCGCTTTTCCTCCATGTAAATGAAACTCTGCACAATCTTCCCCCGTAAAACTATGAGGTGCAGGAAAAAAAACAGTTAAAGCAGAATCTAAAAAACTACCATCACGAGCAGTAATATTTCCATAATGCATAAAGCGTGCTTTAGGTAAACAACCACAAAGCGTTTTAACTATATGCTCAACATGAGGGCCAGAAAGACGGATGACTGCAACCCCCGAAGGTAACAATCCACTCGAAACAGCAAAGATTGTATCCACAGGTTCTATCCTAATAAAAACTTTAATGATTCTACGTATTCATTGAATCAAAAAATTCACTATTATTTTTTGTTTGCTTTAACTTATCAATCAAAAATTCAATTGCATCTGTTACATTCATAGGTGCTAAAATACGACGAAGAACAAAAATTTTGTGCAAATCTTGTCGTGCAACCAAAAGTTCTTCTTTACGCGTTCCTGACTTCAAAATATCCATAGCAGGGAAAATACGCTTATCAGCAACTTTACGATCAAGAACGATTTCCGAGTTACCAGTTCCTTTAAATTCTTCAAAAATGACCTCATCCATACGGCTTCCTGTATCAATCAAAGCCGTTGCAATAATAGTTAAAGATCCACCTTCTTCAATATTACGTGCAGCACCAAAAAAACGTTTTGGACGTTGTAAAGCGTTTGCATCCACACCACCTGTCAAAACCTTACCAGAAGAAGGAACAACCGTATTATATGCACGCCCAAGACGTGTAATAGAATCCAGAAGAATAACAACATCACGTCCAGATTCAACAAGGCGTTTGGCTTTTTCAATAACCATTTCTGCCACTTGTACGTGACGTATTGCTGGTTCATCAAAAGTAGAAGAAACCACTTCTCCCTTCACTGAACGCTGCATATCCGTAACTTCTTCTGGTCTTTCATCAATCAAAAGAACAATAAGATAACATTCAGGATGATTAGTGGTTATAGAATGAGCAATATTTTGAAGGAGAACTGTTTTTCCAGTCCGTGGTGGTGCAACAATTAACCCTCTTTGTCCTTTTCCCAATGGAGATATTAAATCAATCACACGCGATGACATATCCTTTTCTGTAGGATCTTGTATTTCCATTTGGAAACGTTCATTTGAGTAAAGAGGAGTAAGATTATCAAAGTGAATTTTATAACGAATCTTTTCAGTTTTTTCAAAATTAATTGTATTAATTTTAAGAAGGGCAAAATAACGTTCCCCTTCCTTTGGACTCCGTATAGGGCCTTCAATGGTATCACCTGTTTTTAAAGAAAATGACTGAATTTGTGATGGTGAAAGATAAATATCGTCGGGTCCAGGAAGATAGTTAGCGTCAGCAGACCGCAAAAATCCAAACCCGTCTTGCAAAACTTCAACAACACCTTCTCCTATAATTTCGACATCTTGTAGAGCAAGTTTTTTCAAAATCGCAAACATTAATTCTTGTTTACGCATAAGCGAAGCATTTTCGACTTCTAACGTTTCAGCAAAAGAAACAAGTTCAACGGGATTTTTGCTTTTAAGTTCTTGTAGTTTCATTTTTTGCATGAAATATGCTCTTTTAACTAAGGAGAGAATTACCTTAAACAATTTATGGAAATTTTATAGAATGAAATATTCCTAAGAAAATAACATTTTACACTCAATTTTTTGAATCCGCAAGTGTCATTTATATGAAATTTATTCGTGTAATATTAATAAATTATATGAAAAATTTTAAAATTATAAAATCCAGATAGTATTCTAATTATTATAACAGAAATATGATTAAAACTGTAACATTTATGAAATATTATTCAAAGATATTTTTAAAATTTATTAATAAATTTATATTTTAAAGGAAAAATTCTTTTTATTTAAAGCTGTGTTTAGTGTGGATTATTATTTATCCTTCACTTATCCTCGATTTTATCCACACAAGAGAAGAAGAAAAGAATAAAAATAACATTGTCTTAAAGACATTATCCCCTCTTTTCTTCTATAAAAGGTGTTTGATTATCACAAGCATTTAATTTGTGCATAATAATGGAAAGTTTTTTCTAAATTTTGGTTTTATAAAAATTGATAAGGATATATACACATGTCTTAACAAGGAGTTAAAATTTTTGTGATAAAAGAAAAAAAATCCTTTCATTTACACATGCTTTCTGATGCAACGGGGGAAACATTAATCTCTGTTGGAAGAGCTGTAACATCGCAGTATACAACGAGTGAAGCAACAGAGCATATCTATCCTATGATTCGTAATAAAATACAGTTACAAAAAGCTCTTGATGAAATACAACAAGAGCCAGGTATTGTTCTTTACACAATGATTGATGAAGAATTTAAACTTCTTCTTCAGAAAAGATGCAAAAAAATAAAAGTTCCCTGTATTGATATATTGCATCCTGTTTTAAATGCTTTTCAGTCATACCTTGGAATGCCAACCCATTTACGTGCGAGTGCACAGCACGATCTCAATGCAGATTATTTTCGCCGTATTGAAGCGCTAGATTTTACAATAGAACATGATGATGGACAGTCTTCCAGTAGCTTATCTGAGGCGGATGTGGTTCTTGTAGGAATTTCAAGGACTTCTAAAACACCAACAAGTATCTATTTAGCAAATCGCGGAATCAAAACGGCTAATGTCCCCCTTATTCCTAATATTGATTTGCCAGAATCCCTTTTAGAAGCAAAAAATTCTTTGATTATTGGTTTAATTGCTTCAGCTGAAAGAATCTCACATATTCGCCAAAATAGAGATTTGGGAGAAGGTTTTGCTCTTGAGAGTTATACGAATCGTATTAACATAGCTGAAGAATTAATCTATGCAAAACGCATTTGCGAACGTTTTGGTTGGCCTATTATTGATGTCACAAGACGCTCTATTGAAGAGACTGCTGCTGCAATATTTGAACTTTTATCACGATTTCGTGAAGGAAAATAAGAGAAAATTCTCATGAACACAGAGACATTAATATTAGCATCTCTTAGTTTTTATCGTGCACAACTATTGAAGAAAGCAGGTTTAAATTTTTTCATCGAAGGAGCTTCTTTTGATGAAAGAGAAATAGAAAAAAAAGCAAAAGGAAAAACACCTAAGGAACTTAGCTGTTTTCTCGCAGGTGCAAAAGCAAAAAATGTTTCAGATCGTTTTCCTAATGCTTTCGTTATTGGTTGTGATCAAGTGCTTGATTTGGAAGGTAAAGTTTTTCATAAAGCAACAAATATTAAGGAAGCACATAAACGTTTATGTGAATTATCAGGAAAAACACATTCTCTTCATAGTGCGGTAGCTTTATTTAAAAATGGTCAAAAAATTTGGGGTGAGGCTTTTAGCGCACATATGTCTGTGCGTTTACTCTCGTCAGAATTTATTGAACGTTATTTAGTGCGTGTCGGAAAAGATGTCTTGAATAGTGTAGGAGTCTATCAAATTGAAGGGGAAGGGATTCATCTCTTTGAAAAAATTGATGGAGATTTTTTTACCATTGTTGGTTTACCTTTACTGCCTCTGCTCGTAAAATTGCGTCATTTGGGGATTATTGATGGCTGATTTAATAACAAGACAAACAAATTATCCCCGCGCTTTTGTTGTTGGTTTTCCTATCCATCATTCAAAATCACCAAGAATTCATAATTTTTGGCTGAAACAATATGGTTTACAAGGGGAATATCTTGCACAGGAAGTAACCTCTGAAGAATTCAATCATTTTATGACTTCTTTACAAAAAATGGGCTTTTGTGGGGGAAATGTTACTCTGCCACATAAACAAGAAGCCTTTCGCTTAGCAGATTATAAAGATGAAAGAGCGACAATGATTGGTGCTGTTAATACACTTTGGTATGAAGGAGATAAACTTTGTGCCACAAATAGTGATGCCTATGGTTTTAGCGCTAATCTTGATGATTTTGCATCTGATTGGGGAGGGGAAACAGCTCTTGTCTTTGGGGCAGGTGGTGCTGCACGCGCGATCCTATACGCTTTAAAAAAATGCGGATTTGAACAGATTTATCTCGTTAACCGTACAAAACAACGTGCTGATAATTTAGCTCAGCATTTTGGAAAACCCATTAAAGTTTACGATTGGCATAAAATCCATGAAATTCTTTATCAAGCTGATTTGATTGTTAATACAACTTCCATAGGCATAAAAAATACAGAAGAAAAAAGTACTTCTTTTTTTTGTGATTTTCATAAAGCAAAAGAAACGGCATTGGTAACAGATATTGTTTATACACCATTGATAACCCCTTTTTTACAACAGGCAAAAGCTTGTGGTCTAAGAACTGTTGATGGATTTGGGATGCTTTTACATCAGGCTGTTATAGGTTTTGAACGATGGTTTGGAATAAGACCACAGGTAACAAAAGCATTACGGACAGCTATTTTAGAGGATATGAGTAAAGAAAGAGAATGAAGGTCATAGGATTAACGGGATCGATTGCCATGGGAAAGTCGACGGTTGCGGATTTTTTCAAGCAAGCGGGTATTTCTGTTTTTAGTGCTGATGAAGCAGTACAACAGCTTTATAAAAGTGAACCAACTTTGTCACGCATAGAGCGTATTTTTCCTAGTGTTATTGAAAACGGTGAGGTTAATCGTTTGAAACTTTCTGAAATTTTGATTGCTAGTAAGGAAAAATTACAAACATTAGAAAAAATAATTCATCCTTTGGTACAAGAAAAGGAAAGAGAATTTATTGATACAGCACGCAAACAGGGGAAAAAATTAGTTATTCTTGATATTCCTCTTCTGTTTGAAAAAAATGGTGAAAGTCGTGTAGATAGCGTTATTGTTGTTTCTGCTCCACCGGAAATACAAAAAGAACGTGTAATGATTCGTCAAGGTATGAATGAGAAAAAATTTGCCTTTATCAATGCGAGGCAAATGTCGGATGAAGAAAAACGAGAACGTGCTGATTTTATTATTGATACAGGGAAAGATTTAGAGAATACACGTCAACAGGTTTTTGATGTGATAAAAAAAATACTAAAGAATTGAAATCATGCGTGAAATTATTTTTGATACAGAAACAACAGGTTTAGATAAAGAGAAAGATCGCATAATCGAAATTGGTTGTGTAGAAATGGTTGATCGTTATCTTACAGGGCGCCAATTTCACGTTTATTTAAACCCTGAAGATGTTATTATTCCTGACGAAGTTGTGGCAATTCACGGATTAACCAATGAACGCCTAAAAAACGAGAAAAGTTTTAGTGATATCGTTGATGAATTTTTGGAATTTATCAAAGACGCGACCATGATCGCGCATAATGCAAGTTTTGATATAGGTTTTATTAATGCAGAATTAAAACGCGTCAATAAGCCGCTTATCAGTGTTGATAATATTCTTGATACATTGGCTATGGCACGGCGTAAATTCCCTATGGGTCCTAATTCTCTTGATATTTTATGCAAACGCTTTGGAATTGATAACAGCCATCGTGTTCTTCATGGTGCTTTGCTTGATGCAGAGATTTTGGCCGATGTTTATATTGAATTGATTGGTGGAAAGCAGGGCGTATTGGGTTTTGATAACAGAAGGGATACTGATGAACATACCCAAAATGATAAAGATGCTCCTTATACAGTTAAATTGCGTCCACAGATTTTACCTTCAAGATTGAGTGCACAAGAAAAAAAGTTACACGCTGATTTTATCAATAAAATGGGTGAAAAAGCTTTGTGGAATAACTTCAAAGTTTATGAATAACACCCTTACCTTTTCTCTAAAAAAGTTACTTAAGCTTAAAAATGAGAAATATAGATGTCAAAAAAAACGGTCGTTGTGGGGAGGGGAACACCACAACGACCCTGTCGCTACATCGTACCTCAGCTATCATAGGAGGAGCAAAATGAAAGCTATTAATCCTGTAACAGCAAAGAAAAGCTCTAGGTACGTAATATAAAGTGCAACGACTTCATGTCTTATGGAAAGAAAAAATGGCTTTTTAGAGGCAAAATGAAAAAATTAAAATAAAAGTGAAAAAAATATATAAGGGTAATGTGTTTTCTTAATTGAAATGGAGAAATAAAATTGTCATGAAAGCAACAGATCATCTTTTGTTGGTTGACGGATCGGGCTATATTTTTCGCGCTTACTATGCTTTGCCGCCTTTAAAACGTAAAAAGGATGGACTTCCTATAGGAGCAGTAGCTGGTTTTTGTAATATGTTATGGAAATTACTCTGTGATGCTCGTAATACAGCAACTGGTATTGTTCCAACACATTTTGCTGTTATTTTTGATTATTCATCTGATACTTTTCGAAAACAAATTTATCCTCAATATAAAGCGAATCGTTCTGAACCTCCCGAAGATTTAATTCCTCAATTTGCGTTAATACGCCAAGCAACAAAGGCCTTTAATTTGCCTTGTATTGAAAAGGAAGGCTTTGAAGCGGATGATTTGATAGCGACCTATACACAATTAGCAACAAAGGTTGGTGCAAAGACAACCATTATCTCTTCTGATAAGGATCTTATGCAACTCGTCAATACACATGTATCCTTGTATGATGGAATGAAAGACAAACATATAGGTATCTCAGAAGTTATAGAAAAATGGGGTGTTCCTCCTGAAAAGATGATTGATTTACAAGCATTAATTGGAGATTCGACGGATAATGTACCGGGTATTCCAGGCATTGGACCAAAAACTGCTGCTCAGTTGTTAAATCAGTTTGGTTCTCTTGATCTTTTGTTACAACGCGTGACTGAAATTAAGCAAACAAAACGACGTGAAAACATACAAGCTTATAGTGAACAGGTTAAAATTTCTCGTGAACTTGTTAGGCTTAAAACAGATGTTCCTATAGATAATGATTTAGATGATTTTATTTTGGAAACACAAGATGGGCCACGCTTAATTGCCTTTTTGAAAGCGATGGAGTTTTCAACATTAACGCGTCGTGTGGCAGAGGCGACGGCGTGCGATGCCGCTGTTATTGATGCACTTGATGTAGATGTTGAATGGGAAAAGTCTAATGACCAGCATGATTCTAATACCAAGAACATAGAGCAAAAATTCCATCATAATTTTTCTGAAAATTCTCCACAAGTTTTTGCACAAAAGCGTAAAGATCAAGCACTAACCCAAAAAATTACAAGAGAGACTTATACAACGATTTTTGATGAGGAGGTTTTAAAAGAGTGGTTATCACAAGCACAAGAACAGGGTTTTTTCTCTTTTGATACTGAAACAACCTCTCTTGATCCGATGCAAGCAAAGCTTGTTGGTTTTTCACTCGCATTACAACCAGAAAAAGCAGCCTATATACCTCTTGAACATTTTGATGAAGGAGAGGATGACCTTTTGAGAGGCGGACGTATTGCTTCGCAGATTGAGACCTCAAAAGCTTTAGCACTTTTAAAACCGTTATTAGAAGATTCAGCAGTGTTAAAAATTGGTCAGAACATAAAATATGATTGGTTGGTGATGAAGCAATACGACATTGTGATACGTTCTTTTGATGATACTATGCTTTTGTCTTATGCTTTGGATGCAGGAACTTTAACCCATAATATGGATGATCTATCTGAACGTTGGCTTGGACATAAACCAATTGCCTATAAAGATTTAACGCATAACGGTAAAAAGATAACCTCTTTTGCACAAGTAGATTTAAAACAAGCAACTCTTTATGCGGCGGAAGATGCCGATATAACACTACGCCTTTGGCAAGTTTTGAAACCACAACTTGTCTCTCGGGGGATGACAAGAATTTATGAGCGCCTTGATCGTCCCCTTGTAGAAGTTCTTGCAAGAATGGAAGAACGTGGGATTCTTATTGATCGACAGATTTTATTGCGTCTTTCAGGGGAATTGGCACAAGCTGCTTTGATTTTAGAAGAAGAAATTTATCAGTTAGCTGATGAGAAATTTAATATTGCTTCGCCAAAGCAATTAGGGGATATCCTTTTTGGCAAAATGGGATTGCCTGGAGGTGCTAAAACCAAGGGTGGACAATGGTCAACTTCTGCACAGACTTTAGAAGAGTTGTCAGCTGAAGGTCATGTTTTACCGCGTAAAATTATTGAGTGGCGTCAACTTGCAAAGCTAAAATCTACCTATGCCGATGCTTTGCCTTCTTATATTTTACCAAAAACAGGGCGTGTTCATACGAATTATTCTTTGGCAATAACATCAACAGGGCGGTTATCATCATCAGAGCCAAATTTGCAGAATATTCCAGTGCGGACTGCTGAAGGACGTAAAATTCGAACAGCTTTTATTGCTCCCAAAGGACATGTTTTGCTTTCTGCTGATTATAGTCAGATTGAATTACGCATTCTTGCACATGTTGCGGATATAAAAGCATTAAAAGAAGCTTTTGCTAAAGGATATGATATTCACGCTATAACGGCATCACAAATGTTTGGCGTTGCGATAGAGGGAATGCATTCAGATATACGACGGCGTGCAAAAGCGATTAATTTTGGTATTATTTATGGTATTTCAGCGTTTGGATTAGCCAATCAATTAGGGATTTCACGCCAAGAAGCAAGTCGTTATATTCAACTTTATTTTGAAAGATTTCCAGGAATTAAAGATTATATGGAAAAGATCAAAAGTTTTGCGCGTGAGAATGGTTATGTAGAAACAATTTTTGGACGTCGTGTCCATTATCCAGAAATAAGTGCAAAGAATGTAAAAATTCGTTCTCTTAATGAGCGAGCGGCGATCAATGCTCCAATTCAAGGTTCTGCGGCCGATATTATTCGCCGTGCTATGATACAGATGGAAAATGCTTTAAAAGAAGAAAATCTATCAGCAAAAATGTTACTGCAAGTACATGATGAGCTGATTTTTGAAGTACCAGAAGAAGAGAGTGAAAAAACTATGGCTGTTGTTAAAAATATCATGGAAAATGCCACAATGCCGGTTTTATCTTTGTCTGTACCTCTTGAAGTGAAAGTCATGACGGCTCAAAATTGGGATGAGGCACATTAACTTTTTTCATTTATTTTTAAGGATGTTGATTGCATTAGCAAGATTAAGATAGGCTTTGATCGGTAAATGATCTGAGGCAATGCGCGCAAGTGGTGAATGGTGATTTTCAAGATTTGTTACCAATTGGTGAGGAAAGGCAAAAACGCGATCAAGGGCTAAGAAGGGAAAGCGAGAGGGAAAGCTTGGTACAACTTCAAGTGTGCTATCAAAATAGGGGGAAAAATGGTTTAAAGATGAGCCTTTTCCTATCCGCCATTCATTAAAATCTCCAATGAGGAGTGTAGGCATAAGGGAGCGTTTTTGCAAAATTGCAAGAAGCATTTTTGTTTGTTGTTTACGAGAATAACGTAATAAGCCAAAATGAGCCGCAATAATACGAATAGGACCTGCTGCCATTTCCAACTCTACAATGATGGCCCCACGTGGTTCAATACCAGGAAGAGTGACTTGCAAAGTATCACGCACATATCCCTTTCGCAAAAAAAGAGCATTCCCATGCCAACCATGACCACGGGGTGACATAGTATCGAGAGGCACAGGGATCAAGCCGGTTTCAGCTTTTAATAGCGGAAGATTAATCAAACCAATACGTTCTCCAAAACGTTTATCAGCTTCTTGAACAGCAAGGATATCAACTTGTAATTCAGTAATAACACGGACAATTCGTTTAGGATTAAAAACTTTATCAACACCTACGCATTTATGCACATTATAGGAAGCAACGGTCAGATCATAATGATGATTTGGGTTGAGGATATTTGATTGATGATGAGAACGGCTATAGATTGCCTTTAAAAAGGAGCTATGGAGTTTTTGTTGGACAAAACCAGTAAACCGAGGGAATTTTTGTTTATAAGGTATTTTTATCATTTTGCGAAAAAAATAATACTTAAGAGGTGAAGGGTAAAAACTTACACTAAAAACAAAAGAACCTTGTCTCTTTTAGAAACAAGGTTCTCTCATTGAGTTATGATTTTTGCAATCAGTCACGGTTTGAGCCGAGAAACTGTAGCAAGAAGACAAACATATTGATGAAATCAAGATAAAGATTTAATGCACCCATAATGACTTTGCGTCCTGTGGTGTCGCTTTCATCTCCTTCATAATACATCAACTTAATACTCTGAGTATCGTAAGCTGTTAAACCAGCAAAGATAAAAACACCAATCACGGAGATAGCAAATTGCAAAGCACTTGATCCAAGAAAAATGTTTACAATCATAGAAAGCAATAAACCAATCAATCCGATGAATAGGAATGAACCAATTGCTGTAAGATCACGCTTTGTTGTATATCCATAAAGCGAAAGGGCTCCAAAAGTTGCAGCGGAAATGACAAAGGTTTGAACAACACTTTCTGTTGTATAACGCAAAACGATTGAAGAAAGTGAAAGCCCAACCAGAGCAGCATAACCAAAAAAGAGGCTACGCGCAGTATTTGTGCTTAGCGTATTAATTTTAAAACTGAGGAATAAAACAGCAACCAGTGGTGCAAACATAACAATATAAGCGAATGGCGATGTATAAAATGTTACCCCGAATGATGTCAAATAAACACTGCTATTGATCTGAGCTGCTGCTTGGCTCATATCTGTTGTCGTTGCTAATGACACAATTACATAGGCGGCAGCAGCTGTAATAAGCAAACCAATGGCCATTGTATTGTAGACACCCAACATATAGTTGCGCAATCCCTGATCAATTGATGCATCGGCATGAGAAGCAGGCGCCGAACGTAAATTTTTAAAATTAGCCATAATATAAAATCCTTTAGCATATGTCCCGTCAGATATTGGTTTTTAAAGTGTCTCTCTCCTTCCAGAGACAAGTCTCATATAAGCCTTTATTTAGCAAATACAAAAAACCTTCAGAATCACTGGCGGAATTCCAGCATATCTCCCTTTATTATGGAGATTTATTAAAAAATTACAAGAGATTTATCAAAGCAAGAAGTTTACAAATTAGTAAGGAAATGGTTCATTTTAATGAAAAATATTTACGTTTTTTACCATATTTTTTCACGATAAAAAGACGGGACTAAAACTTTTCATTATTCACAGGAATTCTCTAATTCTCACCTATAAAATACCTATTTATGATGAGGAGGAAAATGGTACGTGACATTACGCTATTTTTCAATCCTCAAGATTGCATCTGTTCTATCCAGCTAAAAGACTTAAAGTTGAATTGCGTATTTTGTATAACATATTGATATATAAAAATATATTAATTCTTAAGTTCTTATAAGGGTAATAAGTTTTTTTACTCTCAAATACTTCCCCAAAAATATTGTAAGATTCTTTGATGATAAATCTATTTATATTAAATCAATCAAGATCATTTTCTTGCACGACATGAGCAGGATTGGCATGCGGATAAAAAGAAGTAAAAATATCTCTCATAAGCTTTCTTAAGTGCAAAGAGCTATAGCAAAACATTGAGAGCTAGAAAATAATATGGTGATGCCAATTTTCTTCTTCGTAAATATAAAAATGATTATGCATCATAGATTTTGCATTATATGCATCACAAGTTTTACATTATGAAACAACAAAACATATACCTATAGCTCTGTCACTTTATTGTTGAAAATAACTTTTTCATTTAAAAATAAAAAAATTTGAAACAATGAAAAATGGCAATTTAAAGCAGCTTGAATTCAATATAAAGTTATGATTTAAAATCAATAGATTAAATTCATACTTTATTGAGAAAAGACGAATAGAAATTAAAATCACAAAAAAAACTTATAACAAGTATCTTAGTAGACAACAGTAATCATTTAATAAATACTTTCAATATTCTAAAGTTTGTTTATCGACAGTGATTATGAAGAGTGTAAGGTAAAATCTTCTCTGAAGAGCTTATCATATTATGCGCGTATCATCTTGACTTAATAAAGGTACAAGCTGCTACTATCGTACTCTTTTTTGTTTCTAATGCTGCGGCAAACTTGGTATGTGGGAGCGTTCATAAGGGGTATTTTTATTTATTTTTTCGTTACATTCTTCATGAAGAGCAGAGTGTTATTGGATTTTCAATTCACTGACTTGTTTTAGAAGATATCCACAATGCTTTCCAAGTTCATTTTGTGACAGAGTCTGTGAATGGTATAGCGTAAAAGCTTCCATAAAATAATATAAAATCTACAGAGCATCTCTATCTCTACGCTTATAAAGGAATAAGCTGCAAGCCAACATCGTCTTTATATATTATCAGCTTTTAATGTTGCAACAACCTTTGGCACTTTAGACTCTAGACTCTTCATAAGAGATAATTTTATTTTGCAGCTTTTATTTAAACGCAAACCCCACTTGTATCGTGCAAGAGACATGGTTTTAATGGATTCAACATGAACAGATTTAAATGACAGAATCTTATAATATTCGAGATTTTTGATCCAACATATAAAACGGTAAATTATATTTATAATCAATAGCTTGATTTTAAAACACCCCTTTAAAACTAGTTGAAAAAATTTTCTTTATTAAACAATATATAAAAATTAAAGAGAGTTTTTTAACGAAGCTAAAGAAAAGTGCTTTAAAGAAATGATATCTGTAAAAACTAAAAAAACATACGAAAAGCAATTATTCTAAGAAAATAAATAGAACTTTAAATGCTGAAAAATACTTTCATCTCAGGATAAGAGAGAAGATATACGGGTAAAAAGTATTGATTTCTATCTGAGTTTATTTCTTTTGCCTTGACTAAAGATGAAAATATAAAGTCTCATAAAGAAAATATGTAAAAACGAGGAGACGCAAGAATTATTCAAGAGAAATCAATTTGTAATCAAGCTTATGATGGTTAAAGATCTCTGTTTTTTAAAGGGCGATGATAACATCAATGGGAAGATGTATGGTTAGAATGACGTTTTGCTCTCATCCAAGTACGCAATTCTTCAATAAGGATGGCAATAACACCAACAGTGATAAAACTATCTGCAAGATTGAAAATAGCAAAATAAAAAATATCATCAATATGGAAAAGTATATAATCGGTGACATGATGAAAGCGAATACGATCAATAAGATTGCCGATTGCTCCTCCAATAATGAGTATAAGACCAAAGCGCGTTAAAGACTTATTGTATTCAGTATTTTTCCATAACCATAAAAGAAAGATAGTCACAATAATCGTGATGGCAATGATTCCCCAGTGAGAAAAGGAAGAAAAAAACGAAAATGCAATGCCAGAGTTACGCACATGATAAAGGGAAAGAAAAGGAATCAGCGGGATTTCTGTTCCTAAAGGCATATTGTTTATAATCCAGTACTTAACAGCTTGATCAAGCCCTGTTGTAATCGCTAGGCCTAAGAGAAGAAAAGAGAGTGATTGACGGATCATATTTTTTCCTCGCATGGTTCCAGTGTTAAATAAGGGCGACGGATTTCATAAAGCATCACAGCAGTTGCTATTGCTAAATTAAGCGAATCAGCACGTCCACTTTGTGGAATACGCGCGAGTTTATCACAGCGATTTGTAAGAATATCGGATAACCCCTGTTTTTCATTTCCCATTAAAAGGATAACAGGACCATTTTTCAAATCAAGTTTACGATAATCCAGAGATCCCTTGAGATGCGTGCCAACGATCATGCCTTTAAAGTGAGTAGACCAGTTTAAAAAGGCACTTTCATCAAAACGATAAAGGGGGATAGAAAAAATTGATCCCATGGTTGCACGAACCGTTTCAGGTGAGAAAGGATCTGTTGTTTCTCCAATTAAAATAACACCTTTAGCACCTACGGCATCAGCCGTGCGAATAATGGTTCCAAGATTTCCAGGATCACGCACACGATCAAGCGCGATGTAGACATCTTTATCCTGTCCCTTTATCATTTCAAGAGGTTGCCATTTTTGTTTGAAAATACCAATAACTGTTTGTGGATTATCGCGCCGAGTCAGTGATTCCATAACCTTTTGTGAGGCTTTGATAACAAAACTACCATTGGCTACAGCACGTGCAGCAGTATTTTCGATAGCAGCATTACCAATTTCGCTTTTAGAAAAAATAAGCGTCTGTATTGTCCAGCCGAGATTGAGAGCATCAATAACTAGTTTTAACCCCTCTGCCATGAAAAGACCTTCGCGATTACGGTTTTTCTTTTGGCTAAGTGCTTTAAGGTCTTTTATGATGGGGTTGCTAAGAGAGGTAATTTCTTTCACTCTACCAGTTTTAGGTGTATACATATTTAAGCAATCCAACGGCTAAAAAGAGAAGTAGAAAGGGCACGCCCTGCAGCTTCTTCTCGCAAAATAAGTTCTCCTGATTCGACCGTACCCCCAAGATTTACAAATGCATCACGCATTAAAGCATGAAGTGCAAAGAAGGAAGCACGAATAGAATAAGCTGTAAGGACAACAGAGAGTGGTTTATCAGAAAGAAGTTTACGACAATTTGTAATCATGGCTGGTAAATGATCAAATAGCTGCCAAACTTCGCCATGGGGGCCACGCCCATAAGCAGGAGGATCAAGAAGGATCATATCATAGCTTTTTTTACGACGCAGTTCACGCTCGACAAATTTTACAGCATCGTCGCAAATCCAACGAATAGAACGATCTGGTAATCCTGCTCTTTTCTGATTAGCTTTTGCCCACGCAATGGCTTTTTTAGAAGCGTCAACATGGGTAACGTTTGCACCCGCTCGTGCTCCAATCAAAGAGGCAACACCTGTATAGCCAAAAAGATTCAATAATTTGATAGGACGTGCGGCTTTAAGAATTTGTTCTTCCATAGAGCGCCAATGGGCATCTTGTTCCGGAAAAAAACCCACATGGCGAAAGGAAGTAAAACGACCCAGAAAGGACAGCCCATTCCAAGAAAGGGGCCATGTTTCATCAAGTGGCGTTTTAGGGAAATACCAACGCCCCACACCTTCCTCATCAAGTTTACCAGTAAAAATAGCATCAACATCAGCCCATTGTTTTTTTGATAAAGTGGGTTTCCATAATGCTTGACCTTCTGGTCGAATAATTCGATAATCTCCATAACGCTCTAATTTTTTTCCGTCCCCAGAATCAATGAGAGCATAACTTTCATTCGTACTCGTTTCTAAAATAAGGGGTAACTTTTCCTGCGGATATCTATTCTTGTGGGAAGATTGAAAGTATTGGGCAGGCATGTTTTGCATCACGATACATGAGGGTGTAAAAATTACATTATAAAGCTCTTAAACGTCTCATAAAAGTGTAAAAGAGCTAAAATCAATTAAAATACGTATAGAAAAAGAGCACTTTTAACGCTATATTGGATATAAAATACTAAAGAGAAAAAGGTTTCATAAAAATACCATTACACCAGATTTGCGATAGACGTTTTTAATTTCTCAATCTCGCCTTTGCTTTTTTTGAGAGCTCTTTTGCATTTGTGATAGGACAACCAATTGATTAAACTTCCTAATGTAATACCAATAGCAAAGAAAATTAAGAGCCATATAAAGAGGGGGGCATGATAAGTAAAATTTCCAGAATTTGCTCGAAAAGGGGCAAGCGTTAACGGAACCATTTGACGATTAGCTATGATAAAGACAATTAAAAATGCTGCGAGAATCACACCGATACTTGTTAAAATAATACGTTTAATGATCATAAGTTTCTCACTGATTAAGACGGTCGCGTAAATCCTTACCAGTTTTAAAAAAAGGAATCCATTTTTCTTCAACCGCAACGGCCTCCCCTGTTCGTGGATTACGTCCATTACGGGCAGAGCGGCTTTTTACGGAAAAAGCTCCAAATCCACGAAGTTCTACACGATTACCATTTGCAAGTGCTGTTGAAATTTCTTCAAAAATAGCGTTTACAATATTCTCCACATCCCGTTGAAAAAGATGCGGGTTATGACGAGCAATAATTTGCACAAGCTCTGATTTTACCACAATAGCCTCACTTTCATACAAAAAACTTTTTTATCATTGTGCACTTCATACATATTACACTATATAAATGGATAAAAGCAAAATAAAACCAAGAAAAAACAAATTGCAAGAAACAAAATTTGAAAATAATTTTTATAAAGGTTATACAGCTTAAAAATGCGGAATATTTAAGAGATTAGGAGAGTATGTCCGTACACAATCATTCTGAAGTCTTTTCAACGCAATCATCTTTTGGAGATGTTTTTAAAAAAGCATCCCGTCATTCGCGTCGTATTAGCCTATTAAAAATTTTTTTACCCCTCTTAGCGTTGGTTTCAGCGTTGGTTTTTTGCTGGTTTACGTTTTTTTTGGTTCCTGATACTTCTGATCCTATGCCTTTGAATAATGAAGAGGATAGAGAGATGAACCTGACAATCCTTAATCCAAAATTAGAAGGGTATACACGCGCTCATGAACCTTATTGGCTTAAAGCAGAAAAGGCATTTCAAGATCATATGCACTCTAGAACAATTGGGTTGAAAAATATTACAGCGAAAGCATCTATGGGTCACCAAAGACAAGTTTTTCTCGCAGCACAAGGGGGCGTTTACGATAACATTAATGGTTTTTTACAGTTAGATAAGCCATTCACCATTACAACGAATGATGGGATAATGGTACAATTTATGTCGGCTAATATTAATTTATCTGAGGGACAGTTAAAAACAGATCAACGTGTGAATATCCAGCGAACTGGTTTGCATCTTGCCGCCAATGCCTTACAAATTCGAGACAAAGGAAAAAACATGTATTTCCATGGTGGTGTGCATTTAGTCCTCCAAAAGCAATGACACAATATTAATACCGAATCTCTAAGGGATATTTAAATAAAAGAGAATTCATGGGTATACATAGACAGAAGAATTGAAATAATGAAACCACACAAAAGATGGATAGGTATAACGTTAGCTTTTAGCATAGGAATGTTAGGAGGAGGAAGCTTTTTAGGATATGCTGAAGGGACCCATTTTGGAATAAGTCTATCAAGTGACAAGGAACCGGTAGAACTTCATGCAGATTCTTTAGAAATACGTGATAAAGAAGGGATAGCGCTTTTTAAGGGGGATGTGTCAGTGGTGCAAGGTGAACGTCTTTTACGGACGGCAAAATTAGTTGTCTATTATGATAAAACCCACAAAGGAACGGATAGGAACAAGGAAGATACGAAGGCATCATCTGTTGCTTTGTTTGGTTCGTCGGGCGTACAGAAAATGGAAGCTTTAGGAAAAGTTTATATAAAAATTGCGACGCAAACTGCCACGGGAGATAAAGGTGTTTTTGATGGAAAATCAAAAATGATGAGTTTGACAGGAAATCACGTTATATTAACGGATGGTGATAATGTTGCAACAGGATGTAAACTAACAGCAAATATGGAAAGTGGAAAGGCTTTTTTAGAAGGTTGTGAAACACCTAAGAAAAAGGGGCGTGTTTCTATTATTTTAAAACAGAATCAAAAGAATGGCCATTAAGGTTTCATGTTTGGAATCAAAAAAAAACAAACTGATCAGCATGATCTTATAAGTGAAGCTTCAAAAAAGCGTTTAAAAGGGACTTTAATTGCTAGTCATTTGATTAAAGTTTATCGCGGAAGGCTGACAGTTAATGGTGTTTCTTTTGGCATTCGTACAGGAGAAGCGGTTGGTATTTTAGGACCCAATGGGGCAGGTAAAACAACGTGCTTTTATATGGTTACGGGTCTCATAAAATCTGATGGAGGATCCATTAAAATTGATGGATTTGATATTACGCGTCTTCCGATGTATCGACGTGCGCGTTTAGGTATTGGGTATCTTCCGCAAGAAGCTTCGATTTTTCGTGGTCTTTCAGTAGAAAATAACATTAAAGCTGTCTTAGAAATCGTTGAAAAAGATCGCCTTAAACAACGTGAAGAGTTAGATAGCCTTTTACATGAGTTTAAAATTGATCATTTGCGTAAAATGCCTGCACTTTCGTTATCGGGAGGTGAACGTCGACGACTTGAAATTGCACGCGCTTTAGCTTCTCGTCCCAGTTTTATGTTACTTGATGAACCATTTGCAGGAATTGATCCTATTGCTGTTTTTGACATTCAACAACTTATTCGTCATTTAACCAAGCGTGGTATTGGTGTTTTAATAACGGATCATAATGTGCGTGAGACATTAGGGCTTGTCGACCGCGCTTATATTATCCACACAGGGAAAGTGTTAGTTCACGGTTCTCCTAATGATATTATCAACAACGTTGATGTCCGCAGAATTTATTTAGGAAATCAGTTTTCTCTTTGATTTTACAGCTTTCAAGAGTTTTCATTTAAATTTAACTGAGACAGCATGGCTGTCATGAACGCTATTCTCACATGTTTAGGTAATCACTATATTCTATAAGAATGGATGTGATTTCATTTTAATTGTTAATAAAGCACATTATCGATATATATTTTTATTATAGAAATAAAAATAACAGTTCCTTTCTTGTAGAAACAAGAATGACGCTGCTAAAAGCTGTAAATCACTCAAAGAATATAATTGTTTAGGATAAATATGTTTAATTCGGTCGCTCAATAAAATTTTCTCTAGTGATTCTATTTGTTACATTATTACCAAATAATCTCCTTATTTAGGCCAAAACTTCTTTGATGACTATAATTTTAAAATATTTTTATTGAGTGGTAAAAAATGCTTCGTCACTATAAAATGAGTTTTTTGTTTTATTAGTTTAGCTGACTTCATGATTGTATTATAGAAAAGATATTACTAGATTAACCGGATAATGAGTGATAAACGAGGCTGTAAATAAATTGCGTGTATTATTGAAAGGTAAGAGATATTCATCATATTTTTTTCTATCGAATCAAATAACATATCAATAATGCTGTTTTGAGTATTTTGAGAAAAGCACTAGTTATATATTGCAGTTATTCAATAACGATTGTTGTATTTTGTTGGTTTGTATGGCATATTTTTAAATAGGAGCGCGGTTCTAGATATCAGGCTAAATCTATAAATCTTTTAAAATAATCATTAAACATCTAAAAGCCTTTAGATTTTTGTTATAAGGTTGTGTTCGAGCTATACAATAATTATCAAAGTAAAGGTCTACTTTTCCCTGTATGCTTCTCGTTTTATTAAGAAGTCATTTTTAAATGAAAAAAATCTTGATGGAAAATATCAATTAACTTTTATGATAAGTTTAATAAATTTATGAATAATGACCTTTTCTAGTATCGTAAGGAAATTAATTTTATGAACAACTTCATTTCTTTGTTTTCTCATGCTGTTAATGAGAAGCTAAATACTATCTATGATTGCGTTAAAAGTAATATGAGATGTATTGAGCCATCACTCATGATAACTTGAAAAGTAAAACACATACAATGATGCACGAAAGTGAAAGAACGTTAAATATCTATACCGATTTATGGGTAAGCGTTTGAGTGTGTAAAAGGAAAATTAAAGGATGAATTTGAGTGAGTTAATAGCACCGGAAGCAATTATTCCGGCTCTTAAGGCTAATTCGAAAAAACAAGTTCTGCAAATTTTAGCCGAAAAAGCGTCTCAGCTGACAGGTCTTAGTGAGCATGTAATTTTTGATATTGTTTTACAACGTGAGAAGCTTGGTTCAACAGGGCTGGGTGGTGGTATTGCGATTCCTCATGGAAAGTTACCTGATATTAATCGGATTATTGGTATATTTGCACGTCTTGAAAGTCCTGTTGATTTTGAAGCTCTCGATGACGAACCTATAGATCTCGTTTTTCTTCTTTTGGCGCCTGAAAGTGCTGGTGCAGATCACTTAAAAGCTTTGTCACAGATTGCACGTGTTTTGCGTCACGCTGATGTTGTGCAAAAATTGCGTAATACACAAAATGCCAATGCACTTTATACTTTATTGATTCAAACTTCAGAGTCAAACGCAGCTTAAAAGAAACTGTTAGTGTGCAGATTGCAAAGGATACACGTATAGAATGTAAGTGCAATATAATTTGTATCTTAAAGGGCTGATAAAAAGGTTATGTCACGCAATTTTGAGAAATCGTTTCTAAGCGAAATTTCTTTTTAAAGAGAAAGCAATGACAATGAAGTAAGTGTCTTTTCTTACTGTCGTATATCATTCAATCATTATGCTCTTACATGCGTTTATTTTGCTATGCTGTAAAACAATACCATATGAGGTGTCGTGAGATAAGGCATGTAAGTTTTCTTAATATATTAAATGCTAGAATATCTCGTAAATATTTTTAGGCAGGACTTGTTTGTTAGAGCCTTTAGTTTAAGCAAATCCCATGAATTGAAAAATAAGAGAAGCACGCTCAACAAGATCCAAACTGTTAACAGGCTAGATTTGGTTAATAATCTTCGTCCTTTGAGAGCGGCGAAAAAGTCAATAGGGAAATTTATTCGTGCATTAAGTCTATTCATAAGTTGAGTTTGAGTATTTAGGAATAATAATAATAAGGCTCAAGCAGAAATAAAGAGGTAGATTAAGAGATATTATGTTTTTTATATGAGAGGAGGGGGGCGACTCTTTTTATTAAGTTTGGTTTAGATGATAATGGGACGCAAAACTCTGTTGTAGAGGTCACGCTTTCCTTTTATATTTTCGCGCCAAGAATTTTCCAGATATCCTCATCAATTTGATTTTCACGAATATGAGGCAAGGGAGTGCTACGAACTCTTGTCAGAAGAAGCAAATGCAAAGCTATTTGTGTTATTATTATCGTTTTACTGCGTGCCTGATAAAAGGTAGGGACATCTCTCCAATCCATGAGCTGGTATATTTTGTGTGTTATGGCGTTGTTTGCCTAAGAAAGCTCGTGCTTTTGTTGTTGCTTGTAAGTCAACATCCAATCTCAAGGCAGTCGCATGTTTGAGACAAAGATAAAGATGCATCAATGCTGTCCGAGCAGCTCCAGCTTTTGTATGCCAAATGGGAAAAAGCGTATTGCGTATTTTAATTTGAATAATCTTTGAAACAGACAGACAGCCTAATTTGGGGAGAATATGAAGTTTTAAGGGTATAAACCAGTTCCCATTCTTACCATTACCTTTTAATTCAGCCTCATGACTTTCACAAGCATCTAAAGCGATATCTTTTAAATAATGGAGATTGCTTATTGCTTAACGCTTTTGTTTTTCACATGGTCTTTAATGGGGTCACGACCCTTACATAAAACAGAATACCCCGAATAGAAGATAGGTATGTTGCCAATTCACGACAACATATTGATTTATAATGATAATCTAGCGTTATTTATATTGAATTAGAACACCGAATAACGTAAGATTCTCTCATTTCAAATCTGTTTATGTTGTATCAATCAAAATCACTCATTTGCACGTCACAAGCGGAGCTGGTGTGTGGGTAAAATTTGTATAAGAAAGGAGTAAAAATGGTCCTTATGAACCGTCTTAATGCAAGATCTGTCGCAACATTGGGGGCTGGCAAATATAACGATGGTGCCGGCTTGTTACTCCATAAGCGTAAAGATGGTGGTGCTCAATGGATTTATCGTTATACCATTCACGGTCGGCGCCGTGAAATGGGCTTGGGTGCCTTGAGAGATGTCTCTTTAAAACAAGCGCGTGAGTTGGCAACGGGTTGGCGTTCTGTTCTTCGTGATGGGCGTGACCCCATTAAAGAGCGCAATAAACAAAAGCGTGAGGCAATAAGCAATCTCCATTATTTAAAAGATATTGCTGTAGATGCTTTTGAAAGTCGTAAAGCTGAATTAAAAGGGGATGGAAGAGATGGAAGTTGGTTTTTACCATTACGCCTTCATATTCTGCCCAAATTAGGCTGTCTGCCCGTTTCTGAGATTACACAAACAGAGATACGCAATGTCCTTGCTCCTATTTGGCATTCAAAAGCTGGAACTGCTCGAACAGCATTGATACGTCTTAATCTTTGTCTCAAACATGCGGCTGCATTAGGATTGGATGTTGATTTACAAGCAACAGAAAAAGCACGCGCGCTCTTAGGTAAACAACGTCATAAAACGCAAAATTTACCAGCAATGGATTGGAGAGATGTGCCGGCTTTTTATAAAACACTTTGCGAAGCATCAACCCTAACACGACTGGCTTTACGTTTGCTTATTTTGACAGGCGTTCGTACTAATTCCTTGCGTCATATTCGTGAAGATCAAATTGAAGACGATATATGGATTATCCCTGCTGAAAATATGAAAGGAAGGCGGGATGCTACAACAGAATTTCGTGTTCCTTTATCATCAGAGGCATTAGAAATCTTAAAACAAGCACGATTGCTTTCTCGTAATGACTTCTTTTTTTCTGCAACCGGTCGCGGTCCCCTTGGTGAAAATTGCATGTCACAATATATGCAACAGATTGGACTTGAAGCACGTCCCCATGGTTTTCGTTCTAGTTTACGCGATTGGCTTGCTGAAACAACCGATGCCCCCTATGAAGTCGCTGAAACTATTTTAGCTCATACAGTAGGTGGCAAAGTAGAGCGTGCCTATCGTCGTACTGATTATTTAGAACAGCGTCGTGTTTATATGGATAAATG
The DNA here is from genome assembly GCF_902150025.1 of Bartonella massiliensis. Taxonomy (GTDB): domain Bacteria; phylum Pseudomonadota; class Alphaproteobacteria; order Rhizobiales; family Rhizobiaceae; genus Bartonella; species Bartonella massiliensis. The sequence goes on along the minus strand of NZ_CABFVS010000020.1, from coordinate 756 downwards.
GGCGGCTTATGTCACAGGTCAATCTTAAGATATGGGGTGTAATACCCCATTATCTGTGGATAACTTTAGCTCTCTCTTCTCTCATTCTTTCTCAATAAGATTCATAAATTATCGCATTAGAAAATATATGATAAAATACTGTTTTCTATAAACTAAATACCTTTCATATGATGCAAAAATATGGTTAATAAATGCTTATGATTTGTTCTCATTTTTTTAATATTTGAAAGGAGTTTAGTATGATAGAAAATGATGTTCTTTTAACAGACCGTGAAAGTGCAAAATTGCTTCATATGAGTGTCTCAACTTTCCACCGTCATGTGACCAATGGCTCTTTACCAAAACCTTTAAAATTTGGTTTTTTATCCCGTTGGTTACAATCGGATCTTTTGAATGTTATCGAACAAGCAAAACAGCAACGTCAAAGTGATGCGGCATAAAAAAAAACTTGTCACATAAGGATGGACAAGGCTTTTCATTTTCACACGATGATTATCGATAGCAGAGTCCGTCCTATGATGCAATCATTATAGGATCAAAAAATATGTTTTCTTTTACGAATGCTTGGGGCATTACACGTGCCTTGCATGGGGTTTGGTATGGGCGTTATGGACTTGCCCGTTGTCCAGCTCATGATGATAGGCTGCCTAGTTTATCCATTACCAATGGACTTGATGGGCGTCTCTTGCTCATTTGTTATGCTGGTTGCTCTTTTAGAGAGATCATACAAGCGCTTAGAAGAATTGGCTTGCTTGG
>NZ_CABFVS010000019.1 GCF_902150025.1 Bartonella massiliensis | reverse complement strand
CAAAATCAGAAATAGATATCCTCAAGCAAGAAGTAAAAAAAATCAAAAATGGTTTGATTGATAAACTCATTAATTGGTCTGAACTTGCTGATGCTGAATTGCTCTATACGCAAGATGGCAAAATTGAATGGCCAGACTGGGTGACGGATAAAACCAAAGTTGAGATCCAAGCTTGGGGTGGTGGAGGTAGTGGTGGTACAACTAATAATCCATATATGGGTGGTGGTGGAGGCGGAGGTGGTTGTTCAGTATGGTATGGCTATAAAGTCAGTTTAAATGGGCATGAGAATATCGCTATTGGTAAAGGAGGAACTTCTGTTTCAGAACTTAGTGCGACAGGAAATTCTGGCGGCACAACAACCGTTGGCAAAAATTTTATCACTGCGACAGGAGGAAATGGTGGTTACGCAGGTATTCGTTCTTTAGGTTCTGGTGGTGCTGGAGGAATTGGTGGAAATTTTGGTTTAGCAACAGACGAACATCTAGGACTTGCTAAAGGCGGAGATGGTTACGCTGGAACGAGTGGAAGAAACAATATAAGTGGAAGTGGAGGAGATGCTGGAGGCGATACATCAAGAGGTGGGGGGGGGTGGAGTTGGAAGTGGTGGGGAAGGCAATTATACTTCAGGAAAAGCAGGGCGTGGCTTTGGTGGTGGTGGTGCTGGCTCTCGCTATTACCTTTATCCAAGCGGTGCTGGAGCTGATGGGGCTGTTCTTATAAGATTATGGAAAGATTAAATGCAAAACTCAAAGATAGCGCAAGTCAAATGGATAGCTGTTGTATAAGCAGAATTTATATGTTTTTAAAGTTCTTTTATCGCTCTTTCAAAGCCCTTTTAAAGGGCTTTTTTGACTGACACTGTCAGTCTTATGGAGCATGTTGATAGTTGTTAGTGTCTCTTCATTGATTTGGAGAGCAAAATGGCAACAGAATTTAATCATGGTATTCGTCTCATTGAGGATGGTCAAGCGTCTCGCCCCCTAGAGATGTTTAGCCAAACCGCCATTGGGGCGGTTGTTACAGCCCCTGATGCAGATGCAAAAACCTATCCCCTTAACGAGCCCGTGTTGGTCTTTACCCATGAGACAGAGAAAATCCAAAAGCTTGGGCAAAAAGGCACAGCCCTTGATGTGATTAGCGCCGTGCGTGCGCAAGGAATTGAGGCACAAGTGATCCTTGTGCGGGTGGAAGAAAAATCCACTATGGCTGAAACACAAACCGAAATGGTGGGGTCAAGTGTTGCTTTAACCGGTGTTCATGCCCTAGCGCATGCTAGAGGGCATTTAGGTGTGGAACCTGGAATTCTCTTAGCGCCAGCTTATAGTGCAGGGCGCCTTGATAATGCTAAAAACCCGCTAGCAGATGCTCTAGAACAGGTTGCCGAAAAGCTACAAGCCATTGCGGTTTTTGATACGGGGGGCAAAAATACGGAAGAAAGCCTTGCCTTTCGCGCAGATTTCTCCTCACGCTTTTGTTATCTGATTGATCCCTTTGTGCGGGTAGCAAATAGTGAGGGGGGCTTTAGTATCAAACCGGCAAGCCCCTTTGTGGCAGCCATGTTTATCAAACGAGATAAACAAAAAGGAGGTGTTTTTTGGTCTCCCTCCAACCAAGATGTCAAAGGCATTTTAGGCACAGCGCGCCCCATTAGCTATTTTGATGGGGAAATTGATCATGAGGCTAATCGTCTTAATCAAGCTGATATTGCCACCTTTATTCCAGCCCGCCTTAGCCAAAATTCCCAAGGACAACCGGCTGCCAATGGGCGTATTTTATGGGGCAATCACACCACCTCGAGTGATCCACTCTGGCGCTTTGTCAATGTGGTGCGTACCCGCGCCGCCTTGGAAAAAACCATCATTAACAATTTGCGCCCTTGGGCCAATGACGAAAACCTGACCGGTCAACATGTTATTGCACTTACCCGCAGTCTTACACAGTTTCTTGATGATATGATTGCGCGCGGTGCGCTTTTAGGGGGGCGGGTTTGGTTTGACCGTGATTTAAATTCCAACAGCAATTTACAATTGGGAAAACTGCGGGTGGAATTTGATGCAGAAGAAGTCCCTCCTCTCGAAGATTTAAGCTTTGGCAGCCGGCGCAATGGCGCTTACTTTAATCGGCTCGCTGAAGATATCCAAAATAAAATGACCCATACTTTTGGTGATACGCTTGATACCTATCGCAAAGCAGCAAGGAGTAACGCATGACTTTAAGAATTGTTCGTGGTTTTACCCTGATTGTTGATGATGATGTAAACCTTCATCTTGATCTTGAAACACTCAAACTTCCAACTTTAGAAGAAATCACTGAAACCTATCAACCAGGGGGCTCTGATATGCAAATTGATGTGAGTGGTCTTGGTGTGAAAGCCTTAAACTTACAAATGAAGATCCACAGCCATACCCCCGAAATCATCGGCATCTTTGGGGGGCCTCCTGGTCTTCGTCATAAATTTACCGGCAAAAAACATGTGGTGTCTGAAGAAGATGGACGCGAGCATGAACATTCCATTGATGTCACGGGGCGTTTGGTCAAAGTCGATAGCGAAAGCTTAACGGCTGGAAAAGCCACAGGCTATGATTGTGAGATCAAAAATATCTGGGACTATACGGAATTTTGGGATGGTTCTGTTTTGCACCGCTTTTCCTTTAAACGAGGCGGTTGGCTGGTGCGCAATGGACAAGAGATCGGTGGACGCCGCCGCGCTATACTTAATTTATAGGAATTGATCATGACCAGTTTACAAACAAGTGTTGCTGTGGAATTGCAGGTTCCCCTTGTCTATCAAGACAAGGATGGCAAAGAATCCACACGGCACAAATTGACCTTTTATCGCCCAAACTTCAAGCAAGCACGCCAATTAGCCGTGTTGATGGGACCACAGTTGGCAAAGTTCATTCTCCCCGCTTTAGAAGAGGATAAAACACCCTTGAGCAATGATGTTCTCATTTTCAAGCTTTGTGAGGCGTTACTCACCCATGCAGCCATGGAAGGAATCGCCGCACTTTTGGCAGAGATGTCGCATGAATCCGTTGAACTGATTAATCGTCTTGATTTGCTTGATCTTGTGGCTGTTTTTAAGGCTTTTTTGGCTTTTTTTCCCAAACGCCAATCCTCTATGCCGGACAATTTGGAGCCGAACTAGCCCTTTATTACCACTGGTCTCCTCTAGAGATCAATCAGATGGATTGGTTGGATGTGATTGCCTATCGCGAAGAATTAGTGCGCTTGAAACAACAAGAATATGAAAGCCAAATGTTAGGATGAGATACGCTTATGGATGTTTCCCTTGTTGTGCGTTTTGTGAATCATCTCCAAGAAGGGATCACCTCTGCTAAGCGAGACTTAAGAGCCTTTAGCCTCGATATTGCGCATTTCCAAAACCAAACACGCAAGCATTTTAAAGGGTGGTTTGACCCTGAGCACTTGGAGGAAGCTACAGCAAAAGCGCAAAATGCTTATATTCATGCGCGTGGGCGCATGGTAGGCGCCATGGCTCAAACCGCAACCTTAATTGCGCCTCTTTATAAAGCCATGCAATTTGACCAATCGATGAAAGGCTTGGAAAAGGTTCTGGATGCCCCCCTTGATCGTTTAAAAGAATTGCGTCGTTTTGCGCTTGAAACCTCCACCAAAATTCCTCTCGCCGCTCGTGAAGTGTTAGAACTGATGACCAGTGCCAGCCAAGCAGGGATTGGTGAACAAGATCTCGAGGCTTTTAGTATTTATGCCGCCAAGGCAGCGGTCGCCTTTGATATGACGGGGGATCAGATTGGTGAGCGCTTTGCCAAATTGCGCAATGTCTTTAAGCTTAATCAAGCAGGCATCGAAGATTTAGGGGATGCTATCAACCATCTTTCCAACCACATGGCGGCTAAGGCAAGTGAGGTGTCTGACTTTACCAATCGGGCGACCGGAGCGGCAACCATGTTTAAACTGACAGCCCGTGAGACGGCGGCCTTTGGGACGGCGATGATTTCTGCTGGGATTGTTCCAGAGAGTGCAGCACGTGGTTTTAACTCTATCAGTGCCCGTATTCAGGCGGGAGGAAAGCATATTGAAGATGCTTTTACCAATATTGGTCTCTCTCGTCAAAAATTTATGGAAGATTTGGAGAAAGATGCCACCGGTACCTTGGTGCGTTTTTTTGATGTGTTGGGCAAATCCGAACAGGGGATGCGTTCACTGATTGCCATTGCAGGACGCGACTTTACCGGTGATTTTGCCAAACTGGTGGGTAACCCCGAATTGGTAGGGCAAGCCTTAAAGTTTGTTGAAGACCCAAAAGTCTTTAAAGGCTCTGTCGAACAAGAGGCAGATAAACAAGCAACCGGTGCCATGCGGCAATTTGAACTGTTACAAAACCGCATTGTGGCTTTAGGGGTTACCATTGGTGAAGTGCTTCTGCCTCCTGTCAACAGTTTAATGGAAACTGTTGGTGGTTTTTTAAACGTTCTGATGGCATGGGCTAATGAACACCCTGTTTTAACCGGTGTGATCATCAAAACCATTGCCGCCCTGATGGCTTTTAATATTGCTTTGCGGGTTGTACGTTTTACCATGGCGGGAACCCGCCTTGGGGTCCTGCAATTGATTGCCTCTTTTATCAAGATGAGGGCTGTTAGTGGTGCGCTGAAGGCAAGTTGGCGCGGGCTCTTGGCTTCAGGGCGCTCACTGGGCTTGTTAACTGCAGGTCTTGGGGCAAGTTCACTGCGACTCTTACGCCCCATGACTTTATTGATGGGAGCTTTGCGAGGGATCGCAATTTCAGGTACAGCATTTGCTGCCTCTTTTGGCTGGATAGGGACAGCGATCGAAGTGGTTGGGGCAGGTATTGCTTCTGTTGTTGGGGCTGTATTTACCCCAATCGGTGCTCTGATTGCTGCTGTTGTGGCTGTCATCATTGCGACTTGTTTTGTTTTGTGGAAATATTGGGATCGCTTTTCTTCCTTTGTCAAAGGATTTGCACGGGGGCTAATCCGCGCTTTTGGTCGTGCCTTTGAAGCTGTCATGCGTTTTTTTGGTGCTGATACCAGCACCATCACCCGTTGGAAGAATATCATTGCTTCTGCCTTTGATTTTTCTGCCCACTGGCAAAAGTTTAAACAAGGACTTTCCTTTGTTGCTCAAAGCTTTGAAGATTTGTGGGAGGGGATTAAACAAAGCCTTTCCAATTTTTGGGGGTGGTTGAAGCGTTTTTTCTCTCAAGAAAAGCTCACGGATAGTGCCAAGGCAAGCATGGAACAAGCCGGAGAAGATTTAGGGAGTTGGATTGTTAATGGTTTTATGGGCACCATCTCACAATTGACGGACTTTTGTAAATCTTTACCTCACCGCATAAAGGGGTGGATTGGGTCGATTGATGTAAGAGATTATTTGCCAAGTTTTTTAGGAGGCAAAACGCCTCAGCCTGTTGTGCAATTTTCGGGGGCTGGTCGTGCCAATGCGCCTCTCACAGAAGCAAAAGACAAAGAACGCGTCCCCATTACGCACAATCAAAATGTCACGGTGCATGTCAATGGCGCGCGTGATCCTATTGCAACTGGTTATGCGGTTCGTCATGCCTTGCAACGGGCAGGGGCCAATGCCTTGCATGGCGGAACAGAATAAGGGGAGGGAGTATGCAAGATCCTTTGCTGATGTTGGGACCGCATCAATTTTATGTGGACTGGTTGAACTTCCAATCTTTTGAAGAGGAATTCTCTGCCTCATGGGTTTGCTTAGAGCGTTTTGGTGGGGCCCCTGGTTTGCAATTTACCGGCTATGGCAATGATCCCAAAACCATCCACGGGGTATTATTTCCAGAAGAGTTTGGTGACCGGGTTGCCATTGATGCCATCACCAGAACCATACGTGCGGCTCAACCCGTTCAGATGATCCGTTGGATGAGTGATGATAGCTACAGTGCCTTAATGCTTGGATCCGTGGTGATTACCAGTGTCACGAAAGACCATGACTATATTAGCCGCTCTGGTCAATCGGGGCGTATTCGCTATTCCATTAGCCTGTTGCCGTTTTTTGATGGGGGCAAGCCGCAAGGTCAATATCAAATAGGGCAATACCAAGGGGGGCAAGAGGAGGATACCTCATGAAGATCCCCGCAAAACAGCTTGTGGTCGAACTAGAGGATATGAGTTTAGACCTCATTTGTTATCACCATGCCTTGTCTGTTTTAGGAGACCGGAGGCAAGCTGGTTTACTGAAAGGTTATTTAGAAGCCACACTGGAGGCTAATCCAGAGATTGCGGGGTATGATGCTTTTTTGCCGCGGGGCTTAAAGGTTCTTTTACCTGAATTTATTTCCCAAGAAAAAAACAGCGTGGTCAAACGGCTATGGGATTAATGCGCACACATCCCTTTATTGAGGTGAGGGTAGGGGAGAAGCTTGTTCATGAAGTTTTTTACCAACGTCTTTTAACGGCAACCATCACAGACAATGCGGGTAATGAAGCCGATACATTCGAGGCGGAATTTGATGATAGCGGCAATGATTTAGAGATCCCCTCCAGTAACACTGCGCTCCATGTCACCTTTGGTTATGAGAACAGCATTCGTGCCTTTATGGGGCGTTTTGTTGTGGAGACGGTGATCAGTTGTGGGGGCAGTGATGGAGAGATTTTGCGCCTTTGTGGCAAAAGCGCTTCCATGCGTGCAGAGATCAAAGAACAGGCGAGTGAGCATTTTGATCATAAAACCATTGCTGAGATTGTTGAGAGCCTTGCCAAACGTCATGGTTATCAAGCAAAGGTCAGTCCCAAATTTACCAAACAAACCTTGCCTTATGTGGTGCGCACCGATCAATCGGCGATTGATTTTTTAACCCGCCTTGCTGATCGGATGCAGGCACGTTTTTTGATCAAAGACAATAAGTTTTTATTTTTAAGCGGGGACAATCTCCCCCTCCAGACAATTCATCAACAGGAGTGTTCCCATTGGGAGTTTAGTCTCGAGCCACGCACCCAATATGGCATGATAGAAGCACGGTATTTTGATCGCGCAAAAGGGCAACAGCACGTTGTTACGCATCGCACAGGGTATACGGGGCCCATTCGCCGTCTGCGGACGTGCTACCCTTGTAAGCAGCAAGCACAAGCTGCGGCTGCTTCTGAGTCGGATAGGCTTTGTCGAGCCATGGGTAGTGGTTCTTTAAGCCTTGAGGGGCGCCCTGAAATCATGGCGGGGCAACCGCTTTTGCTTCAAGGGTTTCGAGGCGAAATCAATGGCCCATGGCATGCTGCAACCGTGACCCATCGCTATGAAAAGCAAAGCGGATACATCACAGAAATTACCCTAGAAGCGCTAAATCAAGGAAAGGAAACAGGAGAAAGGGAAACTTGATCAGAACAGAAAATCAAAGGTGCAACCTGCTCCTTTGATCGGTAGTGATGTTTCTTGAGATTAAAGTGCAAGGTTTGCACTTTGGGTGGGAGAGAGCAATTGGGACAAGTTGTCCCTATACCTTAAAGGAGCAATAGGATCAAGTTGATCCAATTGCATGAGGCCAGCAATAGGGTAATGTTTACCCAATTCCTCAAACAAGTAATAGTGCAAACATTGCGCAATTGCATATAGAAGTGCAATACGGTCAACATGACCGAATTCTTCCAAGCTTCTTTTGTTTTTTAATAATGCCTCAGAAAACTGAAAAGCTGTCACGCAGTTTATGCTAAAGAAAAGGTACCATTTTATGCATGCTTCTTCTCAAATAATACGATTCTTTTAATGCGATTCTTGCTCATGACTGATCATCAGAAATTGCGACCTTTAAGAGAAGAAAAATAAAGACTCATTAAAGAGGCTTAAAATGATCTTTGAAAGGTCTTTGAAGACCCTTTGAGAACCCCTTAAAAATCATTTTAAAGAAAATAAATTGGTACAAAACCTGGTGGCAAAATATACAAAACCTGCTGGCAAGCTACAATCTTTGAAAGGTCTTTGAAGACCCTTTGAGAACCCCTTAAAAATCATGTGAAACAAAATAAATTGGTACAAAACCTGGTGGCAAAATATACAAAACCTGCTGGCAAGCTACATACAAAATCCGCTGGCAAGCTACATACAACAATAAAGAAAAATGGTAGCGGAGGAGGGATTTGAACCCCCGACACAAGGATTATGATTCCTCTGCTCTAACCTACTGAGCTACTCCGCCAAAACAAAAAAATTACTGCAAATAATCACATCTTCTGGGGATATAAGGGGTAGAATAGTAAGATGTCAAGCATCGTTTTTAAGCTTTTTGCTTGTCATTCTATTTTATCCTCGATATGGAGTAATAGGAAAATATAATTTTTATTGATGAGGTAAGGTAAGGCATAAAAATGGTGCCACGTGTAGCGGTTTTAGGATGCGGTCATTGGGGTGGAAATCATATACGGACACTCCACTCTCTTGGGGCTTTAGCAGCAATTTCTGATATTGATGCTGATCGTGCTGCCAGTTTTGCAGCGATATATGGTGTAGAGGCTCTTCCACCAGATGATCTTTTTGCTCATAAAAATATTGATGCGCTAGTATTAGCGCTGCCTCCACAATTTCATACACAAAATGTGTTGCGTGCTGTTAAAAATGGTAAAGATGTTTTTGTGGAAAAACCAATAGCCTTGAATGTTGCGGATGCTGAACAGCAAGTGCAAGTTGCTCGCCAATATGAACGGATTTTAATGGTGGGTCATATTTTACGGTTTCATCCAGCTTTTGAAAAAATGTGTGAATTGGTGAAAAATGGAGAATTGGGAGAAGTACAATATATTTATTCTCATCGATTAGGCTTTGGAAAATTTCATACACACAGTGATGCTTTATGGGATCTTGCTCCTCATGATCTCTCAATGATTTTGGCATTGACAGGATGTGAACCTTCCGAAATTCGCGGTGAGGGAGCTGCTGTCATTGATCACATTTCTGATTTTTCTCATGTTCATATGATTTTTCCCAATGGTATACGTAGCCATCTTTTTACTTCACGCTTGAGTCCTTATCGCGAAAGGCGTTTAATCGTTGTCGGGACAAAAGCTATGCTCATTTTTGATGATATGGAACCGTGGAGTCGTAAATTGGCAATGCATCATTTTGCCGTTTGGAAAGAGAATCAAGAGTGGGCTTTTAGCATGGATGATCTGAGTTACATTGATGTTTGTGAAGATTTGCCGCTTACTTGTGAATTGCAGCATTTTCTTCATTGTATTAAAACACGTCAATTACCGCGTACAAATGGTGATGATGCTATTGCGGTTTTACGAATTTTAACAGCTGCTCATGTCAATTATGATCGATAAAAGAGATAGGTAGCGCTTTTACATTCTTGTGATGATCAATGGAGTTAATATGCAATTCATCGACCTTGGGGCGCAGCGTGCGCGTATTGAAGATAAAATTAATTCTGCAATTGCACATGTGGTCGCTAGTGGTAAGTATATTTTGGGGCCAAAAGTAACCGAATTTGAAGAGAAATTGGCAGAGTATCTTGGCGTTAAACATGTGATTGCATGTGCTAATGGAACAGATGCCTTGAAGATGCCTCTTATGGCTAAAAATATTGGTCCAGGAGATGCTGTATTTTGTCCGAGTTTTACGTTTTCTGCAACGGCTGAAGTGGTTGCTTTGGTAGGGGCTGAGCCTGTTTTTGTGGATGTTTTGCCTGATACATTCAATATTGATGTTGAAAAACTTTCTCACGCTATCGAAATGATTAAAAAAGAGGGACGCCTAAAGCCAAAGGCTATTATTACTGTTGATTTATTTGGTCTTGCGGCTGACTATGTGCACATTGCTCAAGTAGCTGCAAAGGAAAATCTTTTTGTCATTGAAGATGCTGCTCAATCTATGGGAGGAAGAAGCGGTAATACTATGTGCGGTGCTTTTGGTGACGTGGCGGCCACAAGTTTTTATCCTGCAAAACCGTTAGGGTGTTATGGCGATGGAGGCGCTATGATGACCAATGATGATGATTTGGCAGAACTTTTACGCTCTATTTTGTTTCATGGTAAAGGTGCAACACAATATGACAATGTACGGATTGGTATGAATTCGCGTCTTGATAGTATTCAAGCTGCAATTTTGCTCGAAAAGTTTGTGATTTTTGAAGATGAAATGGAAAAGCGTGTAGAAATTGCGCAACGCTATTCCAATCGTTTAAGAGATATTGTTACAGTTCCAGAAATAGGAGAAAATATTCGTTCTGCTTATGCACAATATACGATTAAGGTCAAAGAACGTGATAAATTAAAAGATTTTTTACAAAAAAATTCTATCCCTACAATGATTTATTATAAAACGCCTTTACATCAACAGCCAGCTTATAAACACTTTCCTTATGTAAAAGATACCCTTTCTGTTTCAGAGTCTTTAGGGGATTGTGTGTTAAGTTTGCCGATGCATCCTTATTTGACGCAAACCGATCAGGATATGATTGTCCAAAAAATAAAAGATTTTTACTCTTGAGAGCGTGCTTTTATTTTTTTAACCTATAGCTTTAGGTCCATCTTAGAAGATGTTTTTTTATTAGGGCGTATGAGAAACATTTTTAAGGATTTTTTCTTCTAAGCCCCATAAAACACTATCCTTTAGAATTGTGACATGCTTGTAAAATGGAATTTCTAGACGAAAAGATGAATTTTTTATAAAATGCTCTGGGTTGAAAAACTTTGTTCTTTCGCTTGGCGAGAAAGTCACGCTTAATAAAAATTATTTGAGTTATGAAAGTCACAATGAGCTTTTGTTGACTTTACTCTTCATTTAAGGTGTTTTAAAAGATAATTCATTAAAGGGGGCTTTTAGAGAGAAAATTTATTTTTTTGCGAATGCGTGATGCTAGGTCATGTTTGCTTTTAGATTTTTGAATCAGTGTATTGATTGGGGATGTATTCCCCTCTTGGAGCGCTATTTGAGCGGCTAGTGTTGCTGCCAGTTCTTTTGTTTCTTCACGCAGTTCTTCTAGCATTTGCTGGTTTGCAGTGTTGCCGGATTCATGCGTTTGGATTTTTTGTAAACGTTGCTGATAGTGTGTGATTTTTTCATGCATCATTTTGCTTTTCCTTGAAGATATTTGTTGCGGTGATCTTTTGTTTGATGGCTATGGCATTCTTTGGTCGGAATGCCTTGTGTGGGAAGGTATAGACGATAAAACTGATTTGTTACTTGGTTTAGTTGTATTTTCTGTTGGGCGTATTTTTTTTGCAAAGATTCGTACTTTTGTTGATTTTTTGCTAATTCTACAGCATGTTGAGCACGAAGAAAATCATGGTTTGCTTCTATTTCCGCGCGTGATAATGGAATTTGCGCACAAATATCTTTATGCGCAAAATGAACGGCTTTACGCCAAATAAGAGGGGATAAAAGCATCAGTAACCAAGAAACGGAAGCAACGCCAAGAATAAAAAAAAGAAATGATTGAATAAGCATGATACCCCTTTTCAAGTCAGAATACGTTTAAAACGGATTCCATGTCGGTTTCGGTGTTAATTTTAAATATCCTATATTGATACCAAGACGTGCACCAATTCCCGTCCGTATAGGGATTAACAAGGTATCATGGTATTTGAGGACATGAAAACCAACACCTGCAATTAAATAGGCCGAACCTGAAATACCACCATAGCGTCCCCATAAATTATTTATATTATTAAGATTGTAAACCAAGATCATAAGACGGGAACCTTGACCACCAAAATCCCATCCCACTGAGGGACCTTGCCAAAAAACTTTATGCTGACCATAGCTTTTGGTAAAGACCTTTCCTTCGCCATAGGTTAATCCAGCAAAAAAGGCACCAGAAGCTTCTTCTCCTAAAATATAGGCATTAGGATAACCGTATTGTGAAAAAATATTTTGAATGGCAACGGCTAGACCGCTGGCTGTTTTTCCAAAAAAAATATGACCAGAATCAATAATTTCTTGGAGTGAATAATGAGGCTCGTTTGGTTCTACTGGTTTTAGTTGAGAATGTGCAGTGTTTATGCTGACGAATAAAAGGAAGATTAAAGATATAATATTTTTGTAGCAGTATTTTAGCAGAGAGAGAGTCATGGAGTTTTCTCCTTTTATTAGTGACAAACAAAGAGATAATATTAGGATTTTTATTCTATTCAAATAAAAAATAAGATGTAAGGTTATTTAAATTCTTGAATTTATTTCTGAAATTTTTTTTAGCATGATTGTTAATGTTTTATCTTATGCATCAGATGTTAAGAGTTTTTCTTTAAAATAAAGTTTGTTTTTTTGAATTTAGGAGTTTTCAATCGTTATGACGTTCGCTATTTCTTTGAAACCTATGGATCTTGCAGCTTTGCTTTGTAGTCGTATTTGCCATGATTTGATTTCACCTGTGGGCGCTATTCAAAATGCAATGGAGCTTTATGATGAAGGAGGAGCTGAAGAAGATGCTTTGCAATTGGTGCGTTTGTCTATTGCGAGTGCTTCTGCACGTCTACAATTTGCGCGATTGGCTTTTGGTTTTTCTGGTGCAAGTGGAGGGCAAATAGACACACGGGACGCAGAGCAGGTTGCTCGGCAATATATGCAACAAGAAAAAGCAACTTTAAAATGGCAGGCTTCCTCTTTTTTATTACAAAAAGATGAAGTTAAACTTTTGCTTAATTTGTTATTGATTGCAAATGCAACGGTTTCTCGTAGCGGTGAAATTGTTGTGATGATTGTGCAAGAAGAAAATAAGCGTTTATTTCGATTTGAAATTTTCGGTAAAATTCTCCGTATTCCTCCCCATTTTCTTGCATTGTATCATGGAGATGTTCAAGAAGAGCTTATTGATGCACATGTCATCCAATTTTATTATACAATGTTACTTTCCCAAATAACAGAGATGAAAATAAATATTGATGAAAAAGATGGTTGTATTGTTTTAGAAAGTGTAAAAAAACTTTGAATAAGAGAGAAGTGCTTAAGCCGTGTTGGCGAGAAAGAAACTTCGATCAAATTTACGAGCGATAAGATTATATTTTTAAATAGGGTGTGGTTACTTTTTAAGCTTTAAGCGCTTTCTATATGAGACTATTTGTGTGCGAGTTTTTTTATTGGTGATAGAAAAACGCTTGGGGAAAAATCTCGGCCCGCTACACCCCGAGATTTTACAATGTATATTTTCACTGTTTAAGCGGTTTTTCGTACGTTCTCTTCCACTGGATCACGCAATACATAACCACGTCCCCAAACGGTATCAATGTAATTGGCATTAGAAGAGATTGCTTCCAATTTTTTCCGCAATTTACAGATAAAAACATCGATAATTTTTAGCTCTGGTTCATCCATTCCACCATAGAGATGATTGAGAAACATTTCCTTGGTAAGTGTTGTGCCTTTGCGTAAAGAGAGAAGCTCTAGCATTTGGTATTCTTTACCGGTTAAATGAACGGGGCGTCCTGCAACTTCGACGGTTTTTGCGTCAAGATTAACAATAAGATCACCGGTAACAATAACCGATTGTGCGTGTCCTTTAGAACGACGAACAACGGCATGAATACGTGCAATGAGCTCATCCTTATGAAAAGGCTTCGTCATATAGTCGTCTGCTCCAAAGCCAAAACCACGGACTTTGTCTTCAATAGCATTCATACCGGAAAGAATAAGAACAGGTGTTTTTATTTTTGCTAATCTCAAAGTCCGCAAGACATCATACCCTGACATATCGGGAAGATTTAAATCAAGCAAAATGATATCATAATCATAAAGCTTTCCTAAATCGATACCTTCTTCACCTAGATCAGTGATATAGACATTAAAATTGGCTGACTTTAGCATCAACTCAATGCTTTTAGTAACCGCTCTATCATCTTCAATTAATAATACGCGCATTTTAGATCCCTCATTTCGCTCCCTCACGAATCATAAAGGAGCATTTCTATTTTATAAACAGTGGGCAAAAACACTGTTATAAAAGATTATGAAATCAAACACTTATAATAAAGCATTTATGAATATTCCAGTAGTACGCGTAACAATCACTACTAAAATCCCTACTATCCATGATAGTGGTTAACAAAATATTTTTATTTTTGAAAGAGGATACAAAATTATTTTAGAAAAATTGCATATTTTTTAACATTATAAAAAATAAAGAACTTTTTTATAAATTTTGACCTAAAAAAATTTTTATAAAAGGGTATTGTAAATTACTTTTTTACAATTTCAGTGTTTGTTTACCGAGCTTTAAACCTCTTTATTTTATAGTGGGGGGGGGTAAACAAAAAATAGTTATTGCTCTTTAAAGAAGGTTGTGTGTGCTGATGCTTTAGGAAAAGGCAAAGTTATTATAGTTTCAGGTTAATAGATTGTTTTTGTCGGATAGACATCCAGCTAAAAAGATATGTTATGTATTGGGTGTGAATGCGTGTTTTGAGTTGCTACAGTCAAGGAGTAGTGAGTATGAAGCCACGGGAAAATATGGTGCGATTGAGGATGTTTCAAGTGCGTGGGAAGCACCGTGAGATTGCACAGCTTGAGATGATGATCACTGAATTTGAACGAATGGTATTAGAACTGGAAGCGCAGATTACTCATGAAGAACGCAAATCTGGAAACAATGATGTTCACCATTTTGCTTATTCCGCTTTTGCACGTGCAGCACGGCAAAGACGTGATAATCTAATCAATTCAATTCGTGATTTACAGCTTCAAAAAACAAATGCTGAAATTGCTCTCCATGAAGTCAATACAGAGCTGCAACGTGCACAGCTTTTGGAAGCACGAGAAAAGAAAACTGCTGCGGATGATGAAGATATTTTCATTCAATCTAATTCAATGGCTGGATGATTAAAACAATTATTGAAAAGTCAATTCTTTTAGATTTATCTGTTGAAAATGATATAAAACAGCCAAGCTTGATAAAAGCTTGGCTGTTTTATAAAGTACTCTATGTTATCGAATCATGATCACTAACAACTTAATGTCTGTAGTCTTGAATCTTGGTCGTTCGTAATCCCGCTAAACCGTGTTCATCGATCAAACTTTGCCATGAAAGAAATTCTTCTACAGTCAAAGTATAACGTTGACACGCTTCATCGAGACTTAACAATCCACCTCTGACGGCTGCAACAACTTCAGCTTTGCGACGAATCACCCAACGCCGTGTTGTTTGCGGCGGTAGGTCGGCAACTGTCAGTGGACTTCCATCTGGCCCAATAACATATTTCATTTGTGTTTTTATCAAATTAGTCATTCTTATCCTCTACCTTTAGTCAAGGACTTGATTCGTTTATAGAGCATGAAATTTAAAAAAGAGCTAAACGCGCTGAAAGAAAAAATTAATAAAATGACTGGGTGTATAAAGAGGCTTAAGCCAAGTGTATAGAAGAGCCTCTTGCGGCATTTTGCGGGATTTTAAACAAGAGAAAAAAGTTTTCTTAAAAAGGTTTCCCCCAAAAAGACTTCCATCGTGCCTTATTTCTATCACTCTTTTTTATTTACAGCTGCTTTTATGAAAGGAATGCTATGGTTGTGGAAAGGATAAAAAAACAATATAAAGGCAACCAATGGCATAAAAGTAATGAAGAAGTATGCAGCAGAATGTTAGCATATGGATATCCATTAACGAGATTATTAAAGAAATAGAGCACTAAGTAGAGAATGAATATATGTTTTTAAACAGTCTTGATTTACCAGGGCCACCTAAGGATTCTCGCATTGTTGTTGCGATGTCGGGGGGAGTTGATTCATCGGTTGTTGCAGGCCTTTTGAAAAAGGAAGGATATAATGTTATTGGCATTACATTGCAGCTTTATGATCACGGGGCTGCAACGCATCGGGTAGGGGCGTGTTGTGCGGGGCAAGATATTGAAGATGCACGTCGCGTTGCAGAAACGTTGGGAATACCGCATTATGTTCTTGATTATGAAAAGCGCTTTCGCGAAGCTGTCATTGATCCTTTTGCAGAAAGCTATGCTCATGGTGAGACACCTGTACCATGTATTGCGTGCAATCAGACGGTTAAGTTTGCTGATTTATTGGCAACCGCGCGCGAATTGGGGGCAGATGCTTTAGCTACGGGACATTATATTCGTTCACGTTCCCATGGAACTCATCGAGCCCTCTTTCGTCCTCTCGATAACGATCGTGATCAGAGTTATTTTCTCTTTGCAACGACACAAGAACAGATTGATTATTTGCGTTTTCCTCTTGGTGACCTTCCCAAAGCGCGTGTTCGTGAAATGGCTGCAGAAATGGGGCTTATGATTGCTAATAAGCATGATAGTCAGGATATTTGTTTTGTTCCACAAGGAAAATATTCAGATGTTATTGCAAAATTGCGTCCAGAAGCTGCTAATCCTGGCTTTATTGTTCATATTGATGGAACGATTCTAGGCAAACATTCAGGAATTGTTAATTATACCGTTGGTCAACGTCGTGGGATTGGGGTGTCAACGGGGGAAGCACTTTATGTGGTTTATCTTGATGTAGAAAATGCACGTGTTATTGTGGGGCCGCGTGAGATGTTAGAAACGCATAAGCTTTTTTTACGCGATGTGAATTGGCTTGGTGATGAGTCGTTGGATAATTTCCCTTCTCAAGGTATTGAATTGGCTGTAAAGGTGCGTTCAACACGTCCTCCCCATCTTGCACGCTTGCATTATAAAGAAGGTGTTTTTTCTGTTGATCTATTGGAATGTGAAAACGGTGTGGCGCCGGGGCAAGCTTGCGTTCTTTATGATGGAAATAGTCATGAAGCACGTATTTTGGGAGGGGGATTTGTAACGCATTCAGAACGCGCGGCCGGTACTGAAATGATGCTAAAACGTGTTTTGTGCAATCTCGAAGCACAAGATTCTGTTTTCCTTAAACTTAAAACAACGGCTTCATAAAAAGATAGTAAATTGATTTATAATAATAATTTATAGCCTTCAACTTGAATAAGAGGCTGGTGTAATGGTGTAAGGCTTTCTTATTTCAAATTTGTTTTTATGACTGAAGCCAGAAAAATCATATTTTTTGTACATTATAAGCAGGATTAGTGGGAGGAAATGATGAAAGAAAAATGCCTTTAATCAATATTTTCAAATGTTAGGGGGTATCACCTTTTGCGGCTGGTAAAGAACATATATTGCCGAATATTTTTACAACTTAAAGTCTTATCACCTTGAGTATTCAAAGTCGCTGAAATGAGCAAGGGCAATTCCTGAGACTGTGGCAACATTCAGGCTGTCAAAGCCCGTCGTCATGGGAATACGTAAAGTTTTTGATTGTTGTAGTATATGGAGGGGCAAACCATCGCCTTCTGTTCCAAAAATAAGAGCCATTCTTTTGGTTTTGTTGGCTTGCTTGAGCGTGTGTGAGGCAGAAGGAGAGAGTGCATAAAGATGAAAGTTTTCATCGTTTAGAGCCGCTAGAATATCATTTATATCAGCGTTTTGCGTATAGGGAACTTTTAGAGCTGCACCGGCAGAAACTCTGATTGATTTGCGATAAAGTGGATCACATGAGGTTTTGTCGACAATAATACCGTGACTGGCAAAAGAGGCAGCATTACGAAAAATTGATCCCATATTATCGTGATTTGAAATACCACATAAAACTAGAATCAAAGCTTTTTCTGGAAGATTTTGTAAAAAACTTTGTAATGATAGGAGCGTTTTGCGTTTACCGATACTGAGAATACCACGATGAACATGGAAACCAGTGATATTATCTATCACTTTTTGTGGAACACAATAAATAGGACATAGAGGCTGTGTCTTTTCTAAAAGCGGTAGAAGTCCAGGGAGACGTTTTTCTACGACAAGCAGTGAGAGGGCAGAAAATTCTTTCGAATGCAATAAGGCAGACAATGTTATTTTACCTTCAGCAACAAAGTGCTGTTGTCGCCCAACGAGATCTTTTTCACGGATATTATGATAGTTTTTTAGACGTGGATCATTCGTTTTGTCAATTGTTGTGATATCCAAATTCATAACGAGATTTTTAATGCTTTTTTCCAGTTTCCAGATGTTAAAATTTGCTTTATTTCTTTAAAAAAGAGATAAAAAAGTATTATTTTAAAACTTAAAGTAGAAATTGTGTTGACAGCGTATGCTAATTAGTGTAATGTAAAAACACTGATGCAGGATAACAGATTTTGTTTTCGTATCGGTTGCAGTGTCTTGGGTCCCCGCTATTTCCCAAGCTCTGTATACCCTTAATTTTAAGGGAAAAGAATCTGGGTCCCCAATGCCCAGATTCTTTTTTTGGGGCATAATTTCTCTTTTTGTTCTAAGTTTTTTAGCAATCATATTTTGAAATTTCCTTAAGCTGTAAGATTATAGTAGGGGGCTTATTCATTTTTTTTAAGGTGAAAAGATGCTTACGAGATGGGGGGGATAATGCACATCATAAGATGTGAAAATAATGTATGATCATGAACCATTTGAGCAAAAGGAGTTTTTTGTTCATGAGATGTGAGATAGCTTTAAGTTATTAAGAAAAGGATTCACGAAAGCTATGTGTTTAATTGCTTTTGGGGAAGATCTTTGTTTATGATTTATCTCTCTTTATCCTTTATTGGTGATGTACATATAACTGAGAAGTTTTTGCGATAACTTTGCGATAACGATGGTGAGCTGAGGCGTTGAGTGTTTCTGGAATCGAGTTTTTCTGTAATATTGAGAAGATATTGGTGATATGGCAAAAATAGCATAATAGAGTTGAAAATATTATTCCTTATTTTGAGAAGAACAGGATGGGGTTCATGGTGGCAAAAATCAATATACAAAGCTTAACTTTATATTCTATTTTTATTGCATGTATTGTTTTTGCTTTGAAATATTGGGCATATCACATTACGGGTTCTGTTGCACTTTATTCTGATGCATTGGAATCAATTGTTAATATTCTTGCGTCATTGGCAGCATGGTGGGCTGTTAAAGTGAGTATGAAGCCAGCGGATCATGATCACCCCTTTGGACATCATAAAGCAGAGTATTTTTCCGCGATTCTTGAAGGAATCCTCATTATTATTGCGGCAATTGTTATTTTAAGAGAAGCATGGATAGCGCTTGCTACTGTTAAATTGTTGCAAAAACCCGGAATATGGCTTGTTATTCATCTTGTTGCAACGGTCATAAATTGCATGTGGGGCATGGTTCTTATTCGGCAGGGAAAGCGCCATCGCTCACCGGCTCTTAAAGCTGATGGTGTGCATTTTATAACCGATGTTTTTACTTCGCTTGCAATTTTAATTGGTTTGATTGCTGGTTTTGTAGGAGGATGGAGCGTTTTAGATCCTATTTTAGCGATAATTGTTGCTATTAACATTCTTTTACAGGGATGGAAGATAATTAGAAATGCTGTTCAAGGATTAATGGATGTTGGCGTTGAATTGAATGAAACCATGCGGATTCGAGAGCTGATTTCTGCAAATGCATCTGGTGCGCTTGAGGTCCATGATTTGCGGACGCGTGTTGCTGGAAGAGTTACTTTTATAGAGTTTCATTTGGTTGTGCCTGCTGTCATGCAGGTCGGAGAAGCCCATAAAATTTGTGATAAAATTGAAGGTGTTCTTCAAAAAGAATTTAATAATGTGCGTATTTCTATTCATGTCGAACCGGAAGATGAGGCAAAATTGCCTCCCGGTACAACGATGATACCTTTTATATAAAAAGATTTTTTCAAATTGTCTGTCATGTTATAAATATTATTTTTACAGTGGAAAAATAATATTTCTCTTAAAAATATAATGGTACTCTTTCATTGATTTAAGTTTTCTATCCATCAGTTATAGAAGGTTAAATAAAGTATTCAAGATTTATTCTGTTTTCCTATACTGTCATTTTAAGGGGTGGTGAGATAAAGCTTGTAAAATGTAATCTAGCAAGTGTTTTTAGAGTGTGCGGTAAATATTTCATAGTAGGGTTTGCTGGTGGAATTTTTTAAGTGAATTACATGAAATGATGAGCCGTTAAAGTTTGCTTAAAAGGTTGGGAGTGTTTACGGAAACGTCAAGAATAGATGTCTTGTTTTTCGGGCAAAGAGACATGAAGCTTTCATAATAAGTTTCAGGAGCTTTAATTATAAATTTTATATAAAAATCATGAAGAGAGTTTTAAAGTTATGTGATCATCAATTAATCATCATGACTTTTAGTGACAAATGTATTGTTTTATCAATACAATCTATAGGATTATAAGCATAATTTATTACCTGTAGGTTGAATGAGGTATATGAATACGGCATTTTTATTTTTAATTTGTTCACGGTGCGTGAAGCAAAATCTTTAATTTTGTATGTCATAAGTGAGATTGGTATGTAGAAGCAGTTTGTGGAAGAAAGCAGTAATCATGCTGCTACATAATGGATTTCATGGAATTTCATGTTCTTTTGTAGGGGAATCTTGTACTATTTATAGGAGATTTTCTCATTATCGCTTGGGGTTATTATGAAATGGATGAGAAGGCGGTGTATCTTTTAAAGAAGTGCTAAACAATACAATATGTTCTATTTTTAGGATTTTATTTTATATGCCATGTAGAGCTCTCATTAAAAAATGAAAAAACAAAAGATAATGTGTATATCTTTACTTTTTAAAAGCTATTGCTTGTGGATGCTTTAGGAAAGCGCAAAGCTGAACTAAAGAATAATGGTAAAGAGGGGAATTGGTTTCTTTATTGATGTTTTCATATTTTTATAAATGTTGAACTTTAGTCTTTTGCGTTATATTCATAAAGATCAAAGTGGTGGTTATTTATAGATCATTCTTTGGTTGAGAATATGAAAAGAAAGTATGACATGATAATAAGGTCTTGCTTAGCCTCATCTTTTCATCAGTAAAAGTGATTATAAATCTATCATTTCTCCAAAAATAATTTTTTTTCTCTTAAAACGATAAATAAATGTGATTGTACCTGTACAGCTTGTACGAAGTTCGATGTTTATCTGAGTATATTTTAAGAATAGAGGCGTTATTTCATATCGCTATAATGTTATTAAAGAGCTCTTAAAACAATGATTCCTGGTGTTTTTGTAACATAATCCATAAAGGGAGAATCGACGACTTTCTCATTTTCTTTTCGTGAAGAAGCATTTCGTAACATTGGTCCTTTATCTGTCATGATAAAGAAGCCTACATGTGTCACATCTAATCCAGCAAGTTTTGTATAAATGCCAATGAAATCACCTGATTTTAAACGGCTTATAACCTCTTCATTAATAAAGCTACTTGGAAGATATGTTATGGTGCGTTTTACAATTGGAAGTCCAGGAAGATAGTTTCCACCATCGGTTTTTTTATTGAGATATTTTTCTGTGCTTACCGTATGAGGACTTATTTCAGAGGTAATATCGGTGGCGAGTTTATATTCTCTGTAAGCCCAGTCTGTGAAAAAATGTTTCCGATTTAAAAAATGAATATTATCCTTAATGTAACGCGTTCTTATGACGTTATTGATGAATTCTTTTGGGGATGTTGATTTGCGCAATGCTTCCACATAATCCAGATAAGTGAAGCAATCTAAGCCTCTAAAATCAATGATAAGTTTTTCAGGTGTATTTTCTGAGCCATGTAACATATTGGCTTTATAAGGTGTTCCTAAAAAAGCTTCTGAGAGAAAGTCAATTAGGGTTCCTTTTTCGTGATCATTTCTTTCTGAGCGTTTTTTTAGAAGAGCATTTAATTTATCTAAAGTGTAGGGATCTAGCTCTATGCTGGTTGCTTGTTGTGTTTCTATTTTATTTTCTAAAACACCTTCTTTTGAATCAGAATTTTGAATATCACACCCTGTCACGAATAATAAAGTGAGAATGAGTTGGGATATTTTTCGCATTTTATACACCATTTTTTACTAAAAGTGTTATTTTCTCACGCTCAACTGGATTGAATAATAGCATATAATCATTGAAATCCTCAATAGATGTAATGATGGTTTTTAAGGTTACAAAAATTACAAGTGATAGAAATAGTTTCTAAGATTACGGAATAAGAAAATATTTTTGTATAAAATTTTTTTGTATATTTAAAATAGATAATTTTTCTACGTTGTTAAGCTATTGTAATACTGCCGCTTTAGCAAGCCTTATTGCATATTCTGAGGGTAAAAAATTTTAAGAGCTTATCTTTTTAAAAGTTGTCGTTATAAAAAGAAGAAATAATGTCTGATAAATAAAGAATAATTTCTCTAACTTTTGGGAAATATTCTATATTGACTGATATCTTATTGATGGTTTATTTGTATTAATATTTGTTCGTATAATATAAAAAATACTTTCTATTATTTTACATTAATAGTCTAATTAAAATAGAACTTTATATTTTTATCTTGACTTTTTATTAAATTTTTACTTTGTTATTATTTTTAATAAGAATAGTATATGGTACAGAGTACTTGAAAAAAAAGGGAGTTAAATGAGCGCGGGGAAGTAACTGTATGTGTAAAGTAGTGTGTATGTGTTATGCAAGATCAGATGCTCAATCCGAAGTTTGTTCAGCGTGGGCTCATTTTAGTGTTCATCATTTTATTGTTAGATATTCTTGGTATTGCGATTATTTGTCCTGTTTTGCCTGAATATTTTTCTCAGTTAACTGGAAAAGATGTTAGTACATCTTTTGTAGAAAGAGGAAAATTACTTGCAGTTTATTCAGTGATGCAGTTTTTATTTGCTCCTGTTATTGGCAATCTTTCTGATCGTTATGGTCGTCGTCCTATTTTGCTTGTCTCTATTATCTGCTTTGCTCTTGATAATCTGATATGTGCTATAGCATGGAGCTATTCTATGTTATTTATCGGACGTCTTTTGTCTGGGATAAGTGGTCCTAGTTTTGCAACTTGTACAGCTTATCTTGCTGATATATCAGATGAAAAAAATCGTACACGCAATTTTGGTCTCTTAGGCGTTGCATCCGCATTAGGGTTTATTTTGGGATCGTTTATTGGTGGCTTTTTAGGTCAGTTTGGTCCGCGTATTCCATTTTATTTTGCTGCTGGTTTTTCACTCATTAATTTTATTTTTGCTTGGGTTATGCTGCCTGAAACTCTCTCGTTATGGAATAGACGCTTTTTTAATATTAAACGGGCAAATCCCTTAGGTGCTTTTTGGCAACTGAAGCAATATCCGATGGTTCTTTGGGTGTTGTTGGTCTTTTTTCTTTATTGGTTTGCGGAATCACTATGGCTCAGTGTTTGGGCATTCATTGCAAAAGAACGCTATGATTGGAGTTCGTTTTCCATTGGGCTTTCTTATAGTGTTTTTGGGATAGGCCAGTTTATTGTCGTCGCTCTTATTTTGCCTTATTTTTCTAAACGATGGAGTGATTGGCGTATTGCTATCGTGGGGCTTTTGTTTGCATCCGTTGCTATGCTGGGGTATACCTTTGCGACAAAGGGGTGGATGGTTTATATGGTTTGTGTGTGTACAATGCTTGAATATCTTGTTCATGCACCTATTCGTGCTATTGCTTCAGCGCAGGTGCCGACAAATGTACAAGGAGAGCTGCAAGGAGCTATGACATCTGTTCTTTCATTGAGTTTAATATTTGGTTCGGTTTTTTATGTTTTTCTCTTTGAATGTTTTACAGATAAAAATGCACTGTTTTATTTTTCTGGTGCTCCTTTTGTTGGAGGCTTTTTGCTTCTTGTTGTTGCAACGGTTATTTTTACCTTGCGGGTACGTTAATTTGTTGAACGGGGCTGGTAAAAATATTTTGCTAGAGAATGCACAAAGAATTATCATTTGATAGGCAGAAAGTTTTTTGTGATGTTGTCATGCTTGTCAATCAATATTCACACCGAACGCAACTGTCATGTTTAAGACAAAGATTATAGATGGTCCAATGCAATCTAAGCAGTCCTCGTTGTTATATGCTTGATGAGAGAAAGCGTATTGCGGATCTCTGTTTATATAATCTCTAAAACAGGAAGATAATCTAATTGGGGGAGAATATGAAGTTTTAAAGGTAAAAACCAATCACTCGCTTTACCATTTTCTTTCAATTTAGCTTTATGGTTTTCAAAAGCATCGGGAGCAATATTTTTTAAATAATGAAAATTATGCATTGCCTCACGTTTTTGTTTGTTGTGTTCTTTAATGGGGGTATCCCTTATGAATATAAGAACACCATTGCATATTCATGGGCTTGCTTTTAAAAGACATCTTTGAAAGTAGGTCAAGCCCATTTCAAGACATCATCCGTGAATGGTATAACGATAAAGCCCCATCAATTATAAATATTGAGCTCCTCCATCTTTACGCTGGTGAAATGCTGGCACTATCACGCTATCTACCAGCCCCCAATGTTGCGACAGCTCTTGACCCTTGATATGATTGTATACTTTACTCCTTTTATAAAAATAGTTTTTTATCGACATATTATTTGACTTGGCGTGTGTAAGCTTATGATTTTGATTGATACAATCCTAAAAGGAGAGGTCTGAGAATGAGCAGGAGGAGAGCAAAAAAATTTTACGCTATATCGAGCATTCTCATTTAAATTACAAAATATAGTACTTATTCCATAAGTTGTCGGTAACAGTATTGTTATGTGTAGGAAAACGATCTTCTTCGAAGAAGAGAAGCAAGAAGGTGAGGTATTTTGTCTTAAGATATTTTTTTATAATTCATAATGAGATCAGAAAAATGCTCAAAGAGGTAGTAGCTATCTTGTGGTCCAGGAGAAGCTTCAGGGTGATATTGAACAGAAAAAACAGGTTTTCCAATGATTCGAATACCACAGTTTGAACCATCAAAGAGAGAAATATGTGTTTCTTGAACATATTTTGGTAAAGAGGTTGCATCGACAGCAAAACCATGATTCATTGATACAATCTCAACTTTTCCAGTGTTAAGGTCTTTAACGGGGTGGTTGGCGCCATGATGTCCTTGGTGCATTTTTACGGTTTTTGCGCCAACTGCCAGAGCAAGAAGTTGATGACCAAGACATATTCCAAAAATCGGTAAATTATGATCAATCAATGTGTTGATTGTTGGGAGTGCATATTGAGCTGTTGCTGCGGGATCGCCGGGGCCATTGGAAAGAAAAACCCCATCAGGATTCATGGCCAAGATTTCTTTTGCCGTTGTGTGAGCCGGCACAACAGTAATGCGTGCTTTTTGCGTCGCTATAAGACGAAGAATGTTGCGTTTAATACCATAGTCAATGGCAACGATATGAAGATTGTGCACATTGTTTGTGCCATACCCTTTATTCCAACGCCATGGTTCTTCATCCCATTGCATTGGTGATTGAGAGGTTACTTCTTTCGTAAGGTCAAGATTAACAAGACCATGCCATTTTTGTGCACGTTTTTTTAAAGAAGAAATATCAAAATTTCCATCAGAATCATGCGCAATAACAGCATTTTGTGCACCTTTCTCACGAATAAGAATTGTGAGTGCACGTGTATCAATACCACAAAGTGCAATAATTTTACGCATTTTAAGCCATTGATGAAAGTTTTCATTGGCACGATAATTTGAGGGATGAGTGATATCTGCCTTGAAAATAGCGCCAACAGCACTGTGATGGTTAAGAGGGGTAAGTGCTTCAATATCTTCACTATTGGTCCCTACATTTCCTATATGAGGAAAAGTAAAATTAACGATTTGTTGTGTGTATGATGGATCTGTGAGGATTTCTTCATAGCCGGTGATGGCGGTATTAAAACACACTTCAGCTTCAGCAATACCCGTCGCACCTGCTCCTTTACCTTCAATGACGGTTCCATCCGCTAAGACTAAAAGGGCTGTAGGTTTGCTGATACTCCAAGGGCTGTGAGATGAAATCGTCTGTATCATAGTGTGTATCCACAATTTATTTTCTGAAAGGCATCATGTTATTTTCTGAAAAGTATAATGATCAACTTTACAAAAAAATCATACCTCTAACAGATGCTGTGTCTATTATTCTAGTCATGTTCTGCTTAAATTAGAAAGTATAAGGTCATTCCATAAAGAGGTAAAGTCTTGTTTTTATTTTTTCATAAGATTGCATTCTTAATTATTTTTTATTCTGCATTGCAAGATGGATAAAGATTGGTTAAAAGGCGCTTTCTGCTTAAACAAAATTGGATAAGTTTATGTTGCGTGACCAGATTGATGGGGCTCTTAAGGCTGCTTTGAAAGCGCAAGATAGTGTGCGTCTTGCTACACTTCGTTTAATGAATGCTGCAGTTAGGGATCGTGATATTCTTTATTTTGATGAAGGCAAGTTAGAAGTAGATGATCAGCAGATACAGTCTGTTTTCACAAAAATGCTTCAACAGCGTGAAGCTTTAATGCGTGTGTATAAAGAGTCTGGTTGCTTGGAATTAGCAGAGAGAGAACAAGCAGAAATAGAAGTTATTCGTGAATTTCTTCCCTATCAGCTTAAAGAGACGGAAGTAGAAGATGTTATTTGTGAAGCTTTAGCACAAACAAAAGCTGAAAAATTACGTGATATCGGTAAGGTGATGGCATGGCTTAAGGAACGGTATGCGGGGCAAATGAATTTTTCTAAAGTGTGCAATAGTCTTCGTAAAAAATTGCAATAGATCTTAATCAATTTAAAGGAATTAGGAAATATTTTATTGTTTAAGGACTTTATCTGTCCGTAGAATATTGGTCAGTGGTATTGATCTTGTACATAAAGCTCTTATTAAAAAAATATTCCTTTGAAATGAACAAACTTTTTTTATCTTATATTTTTCTGTTCTTTAACGCTATTACATCATTAAAAAATAAAAAGATTATAGTTTTTTACTGTGAAGAAGATTTATTGTCTTCAATGTTAAAAATAAAAAAATAGGATGATGAGAAAAAGCAAATTCATCCAAATTTCAAAATTTTTGTAGGCGTGTATTGTTGTTTTTTTGATGATGCAAAGCGTTTATTTGATAAAGAGTTACTCTTGTTTTCCAAGAGTGGTGATTATTTGGCAAGAAGATTTAATCTGGATGATTTTATCAATATGGCGCGTATTTTCTTAATTCAAGCGCTGGTTTTCATGATTGTGATAAGGAAGGCAGGACTTTAAAACGCTTGTTGTGGGGAACATTTTTAAGCTGAGATGAAAAGATATTTTGAAAAGAAATCCTTGTTTGTAATCTATGTTGGGATGATTTTGAAATTCTTTTTTCTGGTTTAAAGTGTTTATAAGCTATATAAAATCGATAAATTAGGCAGTATAAAATGAGTATTCTCTATTTATGGCGGAGATACGGTGGTGAATCTTTTAAAAATAGCTCAGTTAGTAACAATGGTTTACCGGTTAGCCGCAAACGGGAACGGCGTGCCCATAGCGCACCTTGTTGGCCAATATGAATGTAATCGCGGGTTAGATTGCCACTGTTAAATAAATAGTGTCCTAGGGGAACAGTTCCTAAATGCATCAAGGCTTGATTGTGGTGAAGGGTTTCTTGTGGAATGACGGTTCGTCCAAGGAGCCAGGGTTTATTATCTCCCATCAATATGATTTCACGGAGCCAATAACGCGTACTTTCGGGAAGGTGTTCTGCTTCTTCTTTTAATTTATCTCGCGTAATAAAACATTCGCGTTGTGGTTGAACTTGGAGACAAGTGCAGTATTTTTTTAATCGAAGTGTCATCGAGCCTGTTTCCATGAGCCAATCGCGAATATTTTCTGGTACAGGAGGATTTTGGTCAAGGAGCCATTTTAGAGGTGGTAAGATGGAATCTTCAAGGTCAGACATCATTTTACTCCGCATCTAAAATTCTATTTCGTATGTTATGCTGAGTGAGCTAAAGAGATGGTTCTATTGTAATACAAGCGTATAAAAGCAGCAAGATTTTAACAGGAAAAATATTAAAGGAAAAATTGAACCAAAGATCTTTAAAGAAAATCTTTAAAAGAAAATATGCGGAAAGTCCAGTATAGGATCATTTTCATTTAAAGGCGAAAATAATGTATGCGTTATTTAAAGCGTTTTCATACAATATATAATAGAATTTTCTTGATAATACGGGGGAATGGATAAAGTATTTTGTGCTTTAACATTCGTTTGTAATGCATAGGAAAAAGAGAGGAAGAATTCATCTATGTAAGACGATATAAAGAGAAAATTTTAAGAGGCGTAAAGTCCTTATTTTATACTTAAAAAAAGTAAAATTATATTGCAAATTGCAAGCTATTTAAAATAGCTTATTTTATTGCAATTGTAGAAATTTATTATATTTATAGAACGCTTAAAATTTATATATATTTATACATATACTATTAGTATGTTTTAAATTAATTTTAAATAATGCATCATTACTTAAATTTTATATTAAATTACTTCAAATATTCTTGAATCGATAAAGAATAACAAATATGGAAAAGAAGCACATATTAAACTTAGAGCGTTTATTTTTTATTTCGCATACGAAAAACATTTTTTTACGCTTACTTCATATCTTTTATCTCTTAAGAATGCAAAAGAACTCTTCGTTTTTTTAGCAAAAATGAGTTTGTTAATGAAGTGTATAGGCTTTAAGTTTATGTGATGGGATTTTTAATCATCATTATTGATTTTTGTAACCTATTGCTCTGATAGCTCAGATGTACTGGATTTGCACATTTGGTGCAAAAACACAGTACAAAAATAAGTTTGTATTTCATTAAAATAATACATACACCCCTCCTGATATACGTAGAGTGTAGATATGGAAGGGTGGATGATCAAGTTTTACTGCTTTTCATTCATAAGATGTATGGTGATCTCTGCTAGAAATTCATAGCTTAATCATCTGATCATCCTATCAAAAATGGTAGCAATGTATTACCCCCGAAATATTTCAAAATATTCCAATTGTTTTATTGAATCCCAAGAGGTGATTGAATAAATAAATGCTCTATGATCGAATCTTTCTTCCTATCCATATAAGAATACAGGCTCCTATAAAACCTGAAATAAGGTAACCCAGCCAACCAGCAAAACTTACGCCTAAAAGACTAAAAAGGAAGCTGGCTAACGCAGCGCCAATAATCCCTAGGATAATATTTAATAATATTCCTGTTTGGCTTTTCATAATATACTGTGCAGCCCAACCTGCAATCCCGCCGATAATAATAGCTGCAATCCAACCGATGTTTGCATTTTCCATGATACTCTCCTTTGCCTGAACTTAGATTGTAACTAGAGTAAACTTTGTAAAGATCAAGGTTTATTCCTTCTTTACTCAGAGGAAAGGATATTTCTGTTAGATATTTTACTTATTTCTTTCCTGTATATTAAAATAATATACATATTTATATTATGTAGAATAAATAATAATATAAATATATATAACAAATTTTATTTCGTAAATAGTTTATTTAATTTGGAAATATGAATCTAAAAAAGTGAATATTGGTAAAAATATTTTAATAGTGTATAAAGTGTATTTATCAACTTTTTAATGCTCTTTCTTTCTCAAGTTTTGAAAAAATAATTATGATTAAAATAATATGTCAAATGGATATTTAAAGATTTTGAGTTTGCTAATTGATATCAATATTGTTTGAAACGAGACTAAAACTATTTTGTTAATCTGTAATAAAATGCTGAATAAGTTCAATCACTAAAAATATTTATATAATAAATGTTTATTGACATAAATCTTGTCATTGCGTGAGGTTTTGCATGGCTTATCGGTATTTTTTTATTATGCCTGCTCCTGTGAAGTGGTGGCTTTTTGACACGGTGAATTGAGGCTAGCACGATCATATTTTTTGTCATCTCCTTATAGATATCTTTCTCAATACGTCTAAGTCTCACTTTACGACGGCGCTCGTGAAGGGGGTAAATTCATTGATTACCTCCATCTTTAGGCTTTATAAAAGAGCAAGCCGGCACCATCGCATACGGGCCACGAATGTGATAACAGTTCTTGGTTTTTAAGACGGTTTATAAGAGGCGTGTTAAGTCTTTTTTTGTATATTGCTCTGTACAGTTTTACTCTACGCAGGATCCCCTGCTTTTGACGTGCAAGCGGATGGTTTTGATTAGATTTAACAGGGAACAGATTTAGAATGAGACAGTCTCACCTTATTCGGGGGGCTCATTCAATGATAAGGAGAATGATAGGGAGTAAGCTATCATTACATCAATATCTTGCTTTATATGGCACACAGTCTTTGCTTTGAAAAGGTGAGGCATTTTTTTCAAGAGCTTTATTCTACTATATGGGCAAATCGTTTGTAGAAGTACAAATAAATGATTTTGAGGCATTCATTATGAATAGATTAAAAATGAAAGCAATTTACGCTCTTGAAGAGAGCTCATTTAAATAATCATAAAATATTTAATTAAACTTATTAAGCAAGGTATTTGAATGTCAAAACCTTATCATGGATGGGATGTATTTTTTGTTTGATTTATTTTTAAAGTTTAAGGTTGTTCTGTCTTTTCTTCAGTAGATTCTTCTTCCGCAGGATTGCGTAGGCGCGAACTTTGCAGAAGTCCCTGTTCTTCTAAAATAGGATAGATCATTGATGTCAACAGAGAGTTAATTTGTTTGAGGTCACGAACAGTATCGAGATGAAGACTGGATGATTCTACATTTTTAAGATCTCCTTCACGCAAGCGTTTGAAATGTTTTAAACTCATCTCTTTTTCTAAGTTTCGTAGCTGATCTTTTTTTTGGACCAATAGATGAGCCGTGTGTGTATCACGGGAGACAAGAACATTAAATGCGATATGCGCATTGGCTAGTACAATGGCATGAAAACGAAGAAGATCCCCCCAGCCTTCACTGCTGAACTTTAATCCTTTTTGTTGTTTCTTTTTAATCAGCATCAGCATATTATGAATAATGATATCGCCTGCTTGGTCTAATTTTATACAGGCGCCTAGAAGTTCCTGCGTTTGAAGAGCTTCTTCATCCGATAATTTTTGTCCTGCTAATCGTGCAAGATAAAGCTTAATGGCGATATGTTTTTTGTCCAATATGGTGTTTAGTTGATTGAGTTCAGCAATAATATTAGGATCAGGCTTTTCATAAAGTCCCATGATTTTTTCGAGCATGATGTCGACAAGATCACAAATATGAATAACCTCACGCATGACATTGGAAAGGGCGAGAGTAGGGCGTTCAAGAACACTCTCATCAAGAGCTGTTTGCTCCGATAAATTGAGCGTTTTATCGGTTTGCGTTTTTCTTGCACTTATCTGAACAATTTGAGTGGTCAATTTTAAAACCCATTTTGAAAGCGGTATTCCAGCAAAGAGAATGAAAACATTAAAAATGATATGGGCATTGATGACTTGAGTAGGGGCGTCGTTGCCAAGCCATGTGATGGGGGGCTGAAAGGTGAGAAATAAGATCAGTACAAGGATTGAGCCAGCGCCACGCATGAGCAAATTTCCTAAGGGAACGAGCCGGGTATTTGGAGAAGCATTGCGTGTTAAAAGGGGGGCGATAAGAGAAGAGCCAAAGTTAACACCAAGAACCATGATAACGCAAAGTTGCGTATGGATAAGATTGTAGTTGGCAAAATTGACCAGCAAAATGATTCCTGCAATGGACGAATGTAAGAGGTAGGTTAAAGCTGCAGCCAATAAAAAAGTGGACACAGGATCGGTTGAAAGGTAACGAATGATGCTTGGCAAAACTTCGCTATCGCGTAAAGGTTCTGTTGCTGTGCTGATCATTTGTAAAGACAAAATTAAAAGACCAATACCAATGACAATACGTCCTATTTGGCGCCATTCACGTTTTTGTGTTGTCATGAAGATACAAGTGCCAATTAAAAGACAAAGGGGGACAACAAGTGTGAGATCATAGGTGAGAATTTTAACAACAAGTGCTGATCCTAATTCTCCTCCACGTACAGCCATAAGCCCTGCTACTCCAGAGACAAAACCAGATTCAACAAAAGAGCCAACGAGAAGCGTTATGGCTGTAGAGCTTTGTAAAATCATCGCTGTAAAAAGTCCAAAACTTACAGCAAACAATGGTTTTGAAATGACGTGCCGCATGTTATATTTAAGCTTGTCGCCATAGGCGCGTTCAATTCCTGTGCGCACCATGCGTGTTGCCCAAAGAAGGAGAGAAATAGCGCCAGCCAGATGGAGGAGTACCAATGAACCATTCATGATACTTGTTCTTTCTTTGTTGTGTATGAGTATGGTTGACTCAAAATTGATCAATTGAAGTTTATTGTTTTTACTTCGCTTTTGTTTTTAATGCTTGATTAAAATCATAACCGCTTGGATTTTGAAAAACCTTTAGACCAAAACTGGGAAGAATAGAATAAAAGTGGTCGAAAATATCACCTTGAATTTGTTCATAGTCTAGCCAAACGGTGGTATTCGTAAAGCAATAGATTTCCAAGGGTAAACCATTTTCTGTAGGAGGGAGTTGTCGTGCCATAAAGGTCATATTGGGATTAATGTTGATATGCTGTTGTAGATAAGCAAAAACATAAGCACGAAAAGTTCCAACGTTGGTTAAACGCCGCGTATTGGCTAAAACATCAGGATTTTTATCTAATTGAGCATTCCATTGATCAATTTCGGCTCTTTTTTGCATGAAATAATTTTCTAATAAATTAAAGCGGGAAAGGTATTTTTGTTCTTCTTCTGTGAGAAAACGGATACTTGATTGATCAATAAAAAGGGAGCGTTTGATGCGTCTGCCACCCGATTCTTGCATTCCACGCCAATTTTTAAAAGGGTCAGTTACAAGTTTACGGATAGGAACTGAGGTGATGGTGTTGTCGAAATTTTGAACTTTAACAGTATGGAGGGCAATTTCAATAACATCACCATCGGCACCGAGATTGGGAATTTCAATCCAATCACCAACACGAACCATATCGGTGGATGAAATTTGAATGCCTGCAACAAGAGAAAGAAGTGTATCTTGAAAAATTAACATGAGAACTGCGGCCATTGCACCAAGACCGGAGAAGAGAATAAGAGGAGAGCGGTCAATTAATGTGGCAACCATTAAAACTGCCGCAATAGCAAAAAGTGCAATTTTAGCAATTTGAATATAGCCTTTTATTGGTTTTAAGCGTGCTGTTGGTCGTTGTTCGTAAAGGATGTTAACGATATTGAGACAAGAAGAAATTGTTAGAACAACAAAAAAGATAATGAAGGCGTTGGCAACATTATTGATGACGGTGCTGAATGCATCGGGCAATGTTGAGATAAAATTAACACCAGTTGAAAGAATAAAGGCTGAAATGATATTCGCTAGGTATTGAATAGCATTTTGAATATCGGTCGTTGTCTTCTTGGGGAGGAAAGAAGAGAGCTTTTTTGCCCCGTGAATAAGTAATTTTCGTCCTACAAAGTTGATTAAAAGGGCAACTATCGTAAGAATAATAAGCCAAGAAATAGTTTCCAACCACGGATATTGAACAATAAATTCGATCACTTTTTCATTCTCCATTTTTAAAATTATAGGCTCTCAAGAGATTAAAATTTTACAACTGCTTAAAAGGAAGTCTTGGAATTATGCTCTAAAGTCGTTAAATATGCAAAAAAGAAATTTTAACCTCTGTGAGAGATAATGCGTTTTCCGCCTGATTTTCTTGATGAACTACGTAGCAGACTCCCAATTTCTACAGTGATTGGCCAACGCGTGGATTTTGATCCTCGAAAAAGTAAGCCTTCACGGGGAGATTTTTGGTGTTGTTGTCCATTTCATGGTGAGAAAACACCTAGTTTTCATTGTGATGATCATAAAGGGCGCTATTATTGTTTTGGTTGTGGGGTAAGCGGTGATATTTTTACCTTCTTGTGCGAGCTTGATGGATTACACTTTTCAGAAAGTGTTGAACGTTTGGCTGATTTTGCAGGAATGAAATTACCCATTTTGGATCCACAAAGTCATCAACGTCAAATGGAAAAAGCTGACCTTTATGATGTCATGAAAATTGCTACAGATTTTTTTCAACATCATTTACATGATAAAGAAGGTGCGCAAGCACGTCGTTATCTGGAGGCACGTGGTGTTACGCAAAAGCTCATAGAGCGTTTTCAAATTGGTTTTGCACCGGCAAGGCGTACAGCTTTGAAAGAAGCTTTAATCGCTCGGGGGGTTTCAATAAAGCAAATGGAAGAATGTGGACTTCTCACAGTCCATGAGGAGAGTGTAGATTCTTATGACCGATTTAGAAATCGCATTATGTTTCCTATCGAAGATTTGCGCGGACGTGTAGTGGCTTTTGGAGGACGTACGTTAGAGAAAGAGATACGCGCAAAATATCTCAATAGCCCTGAAACGGTGCTATTTCATAAAGGAAATATACTTTATAATGCGGCAGCGGCTCGTAAAAATAGTCGCTTTGTTGGCGATGAAAAAAATCATTCACTGCTTGTTGTCGAGGGGTATATGGACGTCATTGCCTTGACTAAAGCCGGTTTTGAAGGAGTCGTCGCGCCTTTAGGGACAGCATTAACGGAAGCGCAAATTGAGCTTTTATGGCAGATGGGCAAGGAGCCTATTTTGTGTTTTGATGGCGATGATGCTGGTTTAAAGGCTGCTTTTCGTGTTGCTGATCGAGTATTGCCTCTTTTAAAAGTTGGGGTTTGTGTGCGCTTTGTTTTGTTGCCAGAGGGAAAAGATCCCGATGAAATTGTTTGTGATGGTGGTGCACAGCTTTTTTCTTCTTTTTTACAAAAAGCAATTCCTTTGATTGAGCTTTTATGGTGGCGGGCTACCTATGGAAAGCATTTTGAAACTCCAGAAACACGAGCAACACTCGAAAAACAACTCAAACAACAAATTTTTACGATTAAGGATGAAGATGTCCGTCGTTATTATTTGCAAGATATAAAACAACGCCTTTTTGATTTTTTTCGTCCCTCTTTTTCGAAAAAAAAGAGAGGAGGG
>NZ_CABFVS010000018.1 GCF_902150025.1 Bartonella massiliensis | reverse complement strand
CGATATGATCAATTTTCACCCAATAGGATCTTTAAAGATCAAACCTTTTCTCTGTTAGAAAATTCTGAAATTGTACGAAATTCTTCGCAAGCTATTCCTTTGCGTGAAGTCGTGATTTTACTCACTTTGGCTTATTATCCTGAGTTATGGCATGAAAACTTTGAGGTTCTTTCTGAGTTAGAATTAAAAAATACACAATTGATATATTTTCACCAAACGATGCAGGAAATTCTTGGGGATCAGCCGCTTCATGATACAGAGACAATGGTTGCGTTCTTAGAAAAAAGAGGGCAAAAGGCTTTATTAGAGCGTATGAAACGTCTCGTGCAAAATATTGGTATGCATATTATCTTTGGGGGCGCTCCCATAGAAGATGCACGTGCTATATTAAAACAAGCTGTCTACTTGCATCTTCAGGAACACCACCTACATAAGAGGTTACAGGACATTGAAGAGCAACTTGTAGAAAATCCTAAGAGTGAGGTTTTTGATCTGCTTCGTGAGGTAAAAAATGAGCTAGAGCAGATGCAGGCAACAGAAGCATTAATTGAAGGATTTGGAAGTTGGTTGGATGAAAAAATAGACGGGAATACGCAAGATACGATAAAATGATTCGCTTTTTTTATGCGAATCAGTCACTTAAATTTTAGATGAGGAATTTTATGTGGAGTGACATTTTCATAAAGGTAACAATTAAATCATAAAGATGACAATCAAATTTTAGAATAAATTTTAGGAAAAGCGGGAAATTGGTTCTTACGATAGAGTACAGGGATTATCTCAGAAGCGTTGAGAGGTGTCGGGGAAACTTCGGGAGTTTTTCCGCGTTTTTTTCTGGATGACAGGTTTGTCTGGATGTTACAGCGTGTATAAGGCATACAAAATGTATTCTTTCCAATAGTAATCTCTTAAAAGGAAGTATATATGAGAAACTATTGGTTGATTTAAGTGAGAACAAAAAAGCTGGTCACATGGAAACGATGGTTACATGGAAACGATGAAGTGATCGAGTGGAGTTATATGGTATGGCAACAAAGGTTAAACAGAAAGATAATGCAGAAGTAACAAGCCAAGCAAGTTTGGATGGTCCTCTTCTTGATTTTTCTGATGATGCCATCAAGAAAATGATTAAGCTTGCCAAAAAAAATGGTTACGTAACGATGGATGAACTCAATGCCGTTCTTCCTTCTGATGAAGTTACATCCGAACAAATTGAAGATATCTTGGCGATGTTTTCTGAGATGGGGGGTTAATGTTGTGGATGATGAGGGTGAAGTTGAGTCTGAAAATTATGAAGACGAAGTGACAGTAGAGGGTGGAGACTTAGTAGAGGCCTCTAGCCACGCAATTGCAACGACGACGAATAAGCGCGAAGCAACAGATCGTACGGATGATCCCGTACGTATGTAT
Organism: Bartonella massiliensis; assembly: GCF_902150025.1. GTDB lineage: Bacteria > Pseudomonadota > Alphaproteobacteria > Rhizobiales > Rhizobiaceae > Bartonella > Bartonella massiliensis. The sequence goes on along the minus strand of NZ_CABFVS010000018.1, from coordinate 103,601 downwards.
TTACGTGAAATGGGGGCTGTTGAACTTCTTTCACGGGAAGGTGAAATTGCCATTGCCAAGCGTATTGAAGCTGGGCGTGAGACAATGATTGCGGGACTTTGTGAGAGTCCTTTGACTTTTCAGGCCTTGATAATTTGGCGTGATGAATTAAAAGAACAGCGTGTTCTTCTTCGTGAAATTATTGATCTTGAAACGACTTATGCTGGCCCTGAAGCAAAACAGGCTCCTGTTATCGAGCGAAGTGAAGTTGATAAGATAAAAGAAGAAAAAATGTCTTCTAGTATCCGTAATCTAGGGGAAGATGTAGGAGAAAGAAGCATTGAAGAAGATGATGATGAAGACGATGACGATGTTAACTTATCGCTTGCGGCAATGGAAAATGAGCTTTGTCCTCAAGTTATGGAAACATTAGATTTTATTGCTCAAACCTATCTAAAATTACGAAAATTACAAGATCAGCATGTTGAAAGCAGTTTGGCAGAGCGTAAAGAGGGCGCTCTTACAGCTTCTCAAAAGAAAAAATATATTCAATTAAAGGGTGAATTGGTTCAAGCCGTGAAGTCTCTTTCTTTGAACCAAAATCGTATCGAAGCTTTGGTTGAGCAGCTTTATGATATCAATAAGAGATTGATTCATAATGAAGGTAAGCTAAAACGAATCGCTAACAGCTATGGTATTGGCCATGAGGATTTTTTAAGAGAATACCAAGGGCGTGAATTAGATGCAGATTGGATGAATTATATTGCCACTTTACCTGCACCGGGTTGGAAAGAGTTTTCAATGTGTGAAGCAAAAGAAATTCAAAAATTGCGCAGTGAAATACAAAATCTTGCACAAGAAACAGCTATTTCGATTGGTGAATTTCGCCGGATTGTTATGCAAGTGCAGAAAGGTGAGCGCGAATCAACTATTGCAAAAAAAGAGATGGTCGAATCGAATTTACGTCTTGTCATTTCAATTGCAAAAAAATACACGAATCGTGGTTTGCAGTTTCTTGACCTTATTCAAGAGGGCAATATCGGTTTGATGAAGGCTGTAGATAAATTTGAATATCGGCGCGGCTACAAGTTTTCAACCTATGCCACATGGTGGATTCGTCAAGCCATTACGCGTTCAATTGCAGATCAGGCACGCACTATTCGTATCCCTGTTCATATGATTGAAACAATTAATAAAATCGTTCGTACTTCACGTCAGATTCTCCATGAAATTGGACGAGAGCCAACACCAGAAGAATTATCGAGTAAGCTTTCTATGCCCTTAGAAAAAGTGCGAAAGGTTCTTAAGATTGCAAAAGAACCTATTTCACTTGAAACACCTGTTGGCGATGAAGATGATTCCCATTTGGGTGATTTTATTGAGGATAGGAATGCATTATTACCCATTGATGCGGCTATCCAAGCGAATTTGCGCGATACGACAACACGCGTTCTTGCTTCATTAACACCACGGGAAGAACGTGTTTTGCGAATGCGTTTTGGGATAGGAATGAATACAGATCACACACTAGAAGAAGTAGGGCAACAGTTTTCAGTGACAAGAGAACGTATTCGTCAGATTGAAGCAAAGGCACTTCGCAAATTAAAGCATCCTAGCCGCTCACGGAAATTACGCAGTTTTCTCGATTCTTAAATAAAGGAATTGATGCATTTAAATCATTTTCCTCTTTCTTCTGTATGCCAAGTTTTTGATTTATAAAGATAATTTACTGTTTTGATATTGAATGAGAGTTCCGAATAACGTAAGATCCTCTCATTTTAAATCTCTCTCATGTTGCATCAATCAAAATCATTCCCTTGCACGTCAAAAGTGGGATGAATGTGTGGATAAAATTTGTATAAGAAAGAACTACAAATGGCTTTTCATGGACCGTCTTAAGTGCCAAGGTCTGTCGGCAACACTCAAAGGCAGGCACAAGTGTGTGATAGTACCGGCTTGTTACTCCATCAGCGTAAAAATGGGGGCTCAATAGGTTTACCGTTATACCATTCATGGGCGCCGCCTGTGAAATGAGTGTGGTGGGCGTTTTGAGAGATGTCTCTTTAAAACAAGCGCGTGAATGTGCAAACCAATGGCGTTCTGTTTTACGTGAAGGGCGTGACCCCATTAAAGAACGTGAGAAACAAAAGCGTGAGGCAATAAGCATCTCCATTATTTAAAAGATATTGCTTTAGATACTTTTGAAAGTTGGAAAGCTGGATTAAAGAATGATGGGAAAGATGGAAACTGGTTTTCACCTTTAAAACTCTATATTCTTCCCCAATTAGGCTGTTTGCCCGTTTCAGAGATTACACAAACTAAAGATACGCAATATCCTCGCCCCTATCTGGTATTCAAAAGCAATAACCGCAGAGAAAGCGCTGAACCGTCTTAACCTTTGTCTCAAACATGCGGCTGCCTTAGGATTGAATGTTTGATTTACAAGCAACAACAAAAGCACGGGCTCTCTTAGGAAAGCAACGTCATAAAATTATTAATAGATCAGCCATGAATTGGAGAATATACCGGCGTTTTATAAAACACTTTGTCAAAAAACAACTATGACACAACTGGCTTTGCGTTTGCTTATCCTTACAGGTGTTCGTACTTTTCCTTTGTGTCATATTCATAAAGATCAAGTTGATGGGGATATATGGATAATCCCTGTCGAAAATATGAAAGGAAGGCGTGATGCTACAACAGAATTTCACGTGCTTCTATCGGAGGGGGAGTTTATTACTGTGTACTTCGATGTTTTTTTTTTGAGAAAATATGGGAACACTTTGAATAATCTAAAAAGTTTACAATATTTAGCGTTTTTTGTAGTTTTGGATTTCTCTGTTTCAAAAGAACAGATAGAGGCCAAAGAGTGGTGATGAAGGAGAAAGGTTAAGGGGGGATTTTAAGAAATGAATGATAAAATATCATCTTGCTTCGAGCGATTCGTTTTTTAGAAATGGGGTATCTCAAGAATAAATTTATCGTGCAGCGTACTATCCTTTTGATAAAAAAGGTGTATTCGTTACAGCATTCTTCTATCATTTTAGGTAACGCATTTTGCTCTTTGTCAGTTGTCAAAGGAATCTTTCAATAGATTATATTCATTGATATGGACTATTTTCTGAATATTTCCTTTTTCTTCAGAGAGTTTTTAAGAAATTTCTATGAAGTATGGATTGAGTTGAATCTTTGTCAGAGATGGAAATAGACAGAACTATAGAAATTAAACTTTTAATTTTTTCTTTTTTTATAGATCGTCTTAATTAAAAAAGGTGTGTCTGAATTTATGAATGGAGAACTTCCTTTTTGGAAAATAAAAAAATTAGAAGAGCTTTCCATTTCTGAGTGGGAGAGCCTTTGTGATGGGTGTGGTCGTTGTTGTCTCCACAAAGTTGAGGATGATGATACAGGTGATCTTTATGCAACCAGTATTGCTTGTCGTCTTTTAGATGGGGAAACGTGCCAGTGTCGAGATTATGTTCATCGTAAATCAATTGTACCCGATTGTATATCGTTAGATATGACAACAGTTAAAACGGCGCGTTGGCTTCCCAAAAGTTGCGCTTATAGATTAATTTATGAAGGAAAAGATCTCCCATGGTGGCATCCATTGGTATCAGGAGATTGTCAGACGGTCCATAAAGCGCGCGTTTCTGCACGCGGACACATAGAAGTCTACGAAGACGAATTATCATCTGAAGATGATTATCTCAATCATATTACTGGCCTTCTATGTGAAGGACAGTAATATGTGTGTTTTATACAATGGTTGATGGGTTAATCGATCGCAAAGACGACAGTAACACTCACATTATAATTTAGCTCACCTCCTGCAAAATTTGTATCTGCGTAGTTCGCATCTACTGCTCTGCTCATAAGACGCGGTGTTGGACGATGGTAACCATCTTCATTGATTTCAATAATTTTTCCTAACTTTAAATCGGCTGCTTGCGCTATTGTTTGCGCTTTTTCAATAGCCTCAGCAATAGCTTTTTTCCGTGCTTCTTGATAAAATGGCTTTGTATCTGCGTTGGTAAAAGTAATACTATTGACTGAATTAACCCCTAGTGTCATCGCTTGATCAAAGATTTTACCTGCATTGCTAAGATCACGAATGCGTACAGTTAAAGAATTGGAAACGTGATAGAGTTTTTCATTATTCTTTTTTTCGTGGTTTGACTGATAAATGGATAAACCGGATGTTTGTAAGTCATTTGCTTGAATGCCATTATTTTTAAAAGCTTTTATAATATCATTGATCGATTGATTATTGGAAGCTAAAGCTTTCTGCGCTGTTTTGTCATAGGTAACAACAGCAAGATTAATAATTGCCATATCCGGTGCAGCTTGACTTTCTCCGATTGCTGTCACTGTAATCGTCGCTTCTCTTTTATTTTCTTCAGCATAAGCATGGACAGTTAATGAAGCGGTTAAGAGTGTGAATGTTAATATAGCTATTTTAACAAAAGAACTCTTCAGTGGTTGAATTTTCTTTTCTATCATATCTATTCTATTCCTTTACATTTGTTATGACTACTTTCTCATTTTTGAGAGTTCTTGTAAAGAAATTAGGGCACTAGAAAAAAAACCAATAGAAAAGATAAGAAAGATTGATTATAACTCAAGTCAGCTCTTGTATCATAGAGCATTTTAGTTTAGAGAGAGACCACCTATATGGGGCCTGTAGCTCAATTGGTTAGAGCCAGCGGCTCATAACCGCTTGGTTGGGGGTTCGAGTCCCTCCGGGCCCACCAATAGGAAGTTTTCAAACAATGTGCCGATAGGCAGACAATGATCCAATAGAAAAATAGACAGCTTAGTAAAATTTGAAGCTTCTACATCCTTTGTTCTTTTGATTTATTTCTCTTTTTGTTCTAAGTTTTTTGCAGTGTTTTTTCTATTATCATTTTAATATATAAAATGATGATATGTTTTTTAGTCTCATCAAAAGAATGCTTTTATTTGCAACATTAGAGCATTTGGAATTAATTTGATATGTGTTGCTGTTTACGTTCTTAATTTATATGCTGTTTTTTATTTTTTCTGGGTAATATTCTTCATAAGGCAGTGATTTCCCCTTCATGAGATGAATTTAATTTATGCTTGTTCTGCAAGTGAACAGGTCCTCATAAAATTAATGCTAAACGCTGTGCTTGTTCATAACAAATCTCTCTAAAAAACAATGAATATAAATCCGCTTTCTTTGAATAATCTTTACGTTTTTTCAGGTGTTATAACAACATCATCAATGATAAAAGATTGTCTATAAAGGCATGTGATTTATAGACGTTCACAGGTATTATGGAGGAACAGTGATTGTCGGTGGTATCTTACATTAATCAAATTTTATTGTGACAGACATTCTTATGACTCTGGAAGGAAATATTCTCTATGATATTAAAAAGCCGCTTAAAATGACCTTTTTGATCATGATTTTGATTATTATGCGTTTTTTACCTTATGCTCGAATTATCGTTCTTTCTTAATGCAAAGTATTATTGAAGTCACAAGGCCTTTTTTGATTTTACTCTCATAAGGTATTAGCAGTATTTTGCTAAAACTGGTTCTTGTTTGTATTGCTAAAATTTTCTTGTGCTGATTGTGAAAGAGAGTTTTTTCTTTTCTGCAAAATGACCGGTAAGGGAAGAGTTTTTTTGTTGGAACAGGACATTTCTTCTTCAAGATCACATTTGGTAAAATATAATTCTTCATTTACCTAGAAAAACTGCTTCCTTTTTGTAAAACTACGTACAATTGACCTACAGAAATTATGGATGATGGGGCGTTTTATTTTTTTGAGTATTGCTATTTGTATCATGATAGAGAATCAGTATTTAAAAAGGGGGCTTTCAAAGGGAGGGTTTGTAAATATGTTACAGAGTTTTAGGAGCGTGGCAGTTTATAAGAATCCATTTCTATAACATTGTTATATGATGACTGCTTTGCAATAGTGTGAAAAAAACATCAAGGGTAGAAAAATTATATTTTTTTTGAAATAGGCTTTTTTGTGTTCTCTTATAGAGAGTTCAGGAGTATCTTCAGGAATGTTTTCACATTAATTTGTTATTAGTTCGAATCAGAAGATTTGCGTAACATTATTCGCGTTGTTGATAGATCTACCAATTTTCATAAAAAGTTCTGGAGCGAGTGATGTTTTCTGTTTCAATATGGTACACAGCTCATAGGATTTCATCTGATTTTATAAAATAAGTTTGTACACAATTGCTTCCATACGGCCTATTGCAAATATTTTTTTCTAAGGTATGAAATATGTTTAAACGCTTTAGCGTTATATTATTCGACAATACGGAGTATAACTATGAAGAATGATGAAAAATTTAGGACGATTTTATCGGATATTATTGTGAAATGGGAGTCTTTATCGACATCTCAAAAGCAAGCGATATTGGATAGAGTAGAAAATTCTACAACTGCTTCTCATTCAACAGAACATTTAAAGCTTCAATCTTCTTTTTATCTCCAGACGAAATCAAAGCTATAAGTTTTAAGTCTTCATCGGAGATGTCGAAGCCAGTTATGACATATATGGCGCTAGCATTTCCAAGTGTGTTTAGAATAGCCATAAGTTTATCGACTGAAGGTCTCTTTCCTCCTTTTATCATTTGTTGGACATAGTTTTGTCCACAGCCTGCTGCTCTGCTTATTTCGATCATCGTTCGTCCGTCACTTTTTATCAATTCAATTAAGCGTTGGAACCAATCTTTTTCAGTCTTTTTCATTTTTAGACCTTTACACATTTACGCTATAGCGTTAATATTGCGCTGCGAATCCAGAATATACGATACAAGGAGCGTGAAAATATCCATGTGTAGCTCTTCGCTAATGAAGCATATAGAGTTGTTTTTTACTAATAACAAAATGTCCCCATACACTTTCAGATTCGAATCAATAAAAATGGTTCCTTAGTTCCACGGTTGTAAAGAAATTACGGCGTATACCAGAAACGGCGATACGCGTGCGTGTGTTCATAAGATTTCGCCGCAATAGTATACGTAGCAGCGTTATAAATCAAGATATACCCCAACATCAGCATTTGTAAAAAAAATCTGCGTTAGGCGGTATGTGGGTATATAACAAAGCTTTACAGCCTTAAGAGGCAAAATCATGATTGTAGAAAAAAATATAAATTTACAGTTTTAGAATGTTTCTCTTTCTTTTGTTGTAATAAATTAGGTCACTATCGGATGATATATCGTATGTGTGCGTTAAAAAAATTTGAAAATATCAGAAAAAGTAATTTTGGTATTTTTATAAAACATAAAAATAATTTGGGGTATGAGCGTGCTCGTTTGGTAGAATATGATACATGTCATCAATGCCCTTATGAGGATAGGTGTGCTTTTGATGATGCTACAGTTTATAATAAAATTTGTTTTTACGATGATGTTTTTGTTTATGACAATGTATTGATATATGGTTGTTTGGGGTGGAACAAGAATTTGCATGTTTATCAAAGGGGAGCACTTTATTGGCATTTGAATAGGAGTGGAGAGGTATATATTTACACGAATGCAGTTATTTTTAGTCAAGTTATGAATGCTCAATATATTGAAGTTTGCAGTGATACTTGTGATTATAGAGAGGCTCGTGTTTATAGGAATGCTTTGATCTGTTGTGATGTAAAGATTTGTGGAAAGGTAAAATTTTGTAGAAGAGCTGTGCTTTGTGTCATTAAATTTTTTTGTAATCATCAAAAAAATTTCACATATAGCCCTATTCCACATTGCGTAAAAGAGGAAGATAGGAGCGGTTTGAGAGAGGCGTATATTGGTTTTATTACGTTGTTCATTTTGTTTAAAGTTCCTTATTTTGTATATTTTATATCAATAAATATGTCGCAAATAATCGATGAGAGCGTGTGCGGTTAGCCGCTTTCAACGTATTTTTGTGTCATTTATCAATGTTTTTAATAGAGAAAATAAGAATGCCGAGAGCGATTATTCGCACTTGGAATATGGCTTATTGCCTTCTTTTTTAATGGGTTATGAAACAAATTGCTTAAGATGATCATTTGAGCGGCAATTAGAGGAGATAAAAATGAGTGTAAACGAAGTTTTATTGGGAGCGGTTGTTGTTGTTGTGTTGCTCTGCGGGATTATATTTCGGTTTGCTTTATATTTTCGCAGTCAAGTTAAAGCTCTAAAAGAGGAATCCAGAAGAATAAAGCATGAGTTTTTAAGAGATTCTATGAAGATGACTGAGGAACGAGATAGAGCCATTAGAGAGCAAAGTATGGTGATTAAAAGGCGTGATCAAACAATTGAAAAGCTGAAAAAAGAAATTAAGCAATATAAAGAAAATGAAAAGAAACATCAAAAATTGCTTAAATCTGAAAATAATAAAGAGTGACTGTATTTATGTTTTATATCAAGTTTATGCATTAAAGGATCTGGAAATATGTTAGAAAGACGAGAATTAACGAGAGAGATGCGCTTTAATAAAGCTTATTACAATGCTCGTTGGGAAATTATCTTGGAAAAGAATATTCAAGTTTATTCTGATTTATGAAGATATTTTAGTTAAGAGTATCATTGATCATAAAGTAAAAGTTTATAATGGTATATCAATTTGTAGATATGCTGGTTATTAAAAAGCACATCTATACGATCCAGAAATTGTTGTGGTGATATTATATTATTATAGACAATAATTTTGCGCATTCCTTTTAGGGGGGCGGTTAATGGCTACGATAGATTCTAGTAATCGGCATAAAGGCGTTGCATGATCATAGAAGGAGATATTTGTTATTTTATAAAAATGAAGTGGATATCATGATTATCGGCCACGTAATAGGAGGATGAATATAAAAGATATTGATACTTGGATGAACAATCATATTTTTAATTTATGATTTGTCTTTTTTCAGATGCGTTTGTTTTGTTTATTTTTGATTAAAAGATACAACGTTTGGGAGTTTTTCTGCTTTATAGATACTGCAGGAATTTGATTATGTTTGAAAAAATAGGTTATTTATGAAAAATTGACTGTCATTTGCATCGGTCAAAAATAGCATAAGAAACTTTTCTCCACTAAAGGAAAAATAGCCCCTTTTCATTTGTCACAAAAAAGCAATGTCAAAGCCTATTATACAAAATAAACGCTTTTCTTAACAATAAAGAACATCAAGACTGTAGTTCTCTAATAAGAGCCTTATGTGTAATTTCTTTAATTTGTTCAATATTAATTAGGATATCTTGTTTTGTTGGATAACCTTTACTCGAAAAAGCAATTTTTTGTGCATCTCCTGAGATTAAACGCCAGTACCATTGATTGTGAACTCCTTGAAACACCTCAAAATACATGTTTCTTACCTCATAAAATAGCTATAATTTTCAGGATAAATACGCAACTAATCTATTTACGAATACTAATGTATGTCTCTATAGGAAGTCGTCAATATATTCCCCTTAAATTTTTTGACCTTTAAAAATGATTTCTATGAGAGCTATTATTGTTTTAACAAGAAAAAATTTCTTGTCAATAAGTTATGAATGAGAATTTTATACTATAAAATTATTTTTTATTAATTTAATAATACTATACGTTCATTTATAATATAGATATTTTTGTTTTATAAAGATAAATTTTAGAGCACACAAAATCTCACCAGCATGGCCACAGGAAAAATATTTTTCTCTATACTGGTGAGGTTAAAAAATTCTCTTTGTCTTTTGAACTAGACGTTTATTGATTAGCGATAACTTCTTTTTGGGATACGCTTCGAATGAGTAAATCAATGAATAAGCTAAGGGTATAAGAATTGGCCATTTTAGCTTTCATATCGATCAAAGAGGTCGCTGCTTTAGAGTTAAGACCATTTGATAAACCTTGTCTTGACAAATATTGCTGCAACTTTTCATAAGAGTTATCGATTTTTTCTTGACTTAGTTTTTCATTACGATCACACTTGGCAAGTGTTTCTTCAAGTCCCTCAATTTTTTTAATAAAATAATTCCAATCAAAATCACCTTTTGTATATTCGGCGTCAAACATTTTTCCTTGTCCAGTTAAAAGCCAATTAATATTGACACCATATAACGTGCGGTATGTCTGTAAGACACTAAGATTGGGTTCTCTTTCTCCACGCTCATAAAAAGCAATGGAATTTTTCGTCATGCTAAAACTTTTAGCTAAGGTTTCACGTGATGGATCGCCTAAAGCAAGACGTACATAACGTAAACGTTTTCCAAATATGGTTTTTGATTCAGTTTCAGGACGTGCCACGAATTATCTCCCTCAGTAAATCATCATGGTATAAATTATAAAACAATAAAAGCACACTATGTATTAATATTCTATGATATAATGTCAATATTTATCATGTTAATTTTTCTTTATTTTTTTATTTTAGTGGATAGAAAATAATCTCTCAGCTCTATTGTATTGACGATTAATATTTATTTTAAAGCAAAATTTTCTATTTATCACACTTTGTCTCTTGTTTTTTTTGAGAAAATTTTCATGTAATTCTACCATTGTATTCTACACAGCTCTGCATTAAGAGAGGCAACTTTAAAGAGATACAAGCTTTCAGTTTGTACTCGGGGGGGCTGTCGATGAACGAGAAAATAAATTTTGAGGAATGATCATGGCCCTGTTACGCTATTTTGGGTTTGCTTTTTTTTTCACGATTATTGGTGTCTTTTTAGGAGGAGCTATCGGTTGGTTTGAAACGGGAAGCATTACTGGTTTTCTTAAATATTTTTTTATTTGCTGTGTTTTAGGGGTTTTGGAAATTTCTTTATCTTTTGATAATTCTATTATTAATGCACGTATTCTTGGTAGAATGGATCCGTTATGGCGTCGTCGTTTTCTTATATGGGGTATTTTGATTGCTGTATTTGGGATGCGGATTGTTTTTCCGTTGTTGGTGGTTGTCGTTGCTGTTGGAATTAATCCAATTGCGGCAGTTAAATTAGCGATAGGGGAACCACATCGATATGCCGAAGTCTTAATCAATGCGCATATGGGAATTGCAGCTTTTGGGGGAACTTTCCTTATGATGGTTGGCTTAAAATATTTTTTTGATTCTGAAAAAGAGGTGCATTGGCTTAACGTTATAGAGAGACCAGCGCAAAAATTGGGGGCGCTTATTGGGGGGGATATCGCAATTGTTTTGATTTTGATCTTATTTGTTTCAGGGCAAATTGCTGCAGAAGATAAAATCACCTTTTTATTGGCTGCTCTTTATGGACTTTTGACCTTTATAGGGGTTGAGGTTGTTGGTCATCTTTTGGATACGCCTAAAAAGACTTTAACGACAGTGGCTCAAGGGGGAATTGGAGCGTTTCTTTATTTAGAAGTCCTTGATGCAAGTTTTTCTTTCGATGGCGTGGTGGGAGCTTTTGCCTTTTCACACAACCTTTTTATTATCGCAATTGGTCTTGGTATTGGTGCATTTTACGTTCGTTCTATGACAATTATGTTAGTCGAATCAGGGACATTGTTGCATTATCGTTATTTGGAGCATGGGGCTTTTTATGCAATTTTAGTTCTTGCAGTGATTATGTATCTGCAAACGATTATATCGGTTTCTGAAGTCTTAACGGGACTTGTGGGAGTTAGTATTATTGGAATAGCATTGTATTCTTCAATTCGTTTTAATCGTCGTCAATCAGATAAAAACGTTGCATCTTAAGTAATGGAGATTTCATATTTTTTGATGTTTTTGTTTATCATATCTCTTTGAAGAGGAAAGGTCTTTTATGCAAAACAGAATGCTATTGTCTTTCTTATTTTAAAGTTGAATGCATGGTATATTTTTACTTATGGAGGGATAGTTTTCTACAATTTTTGGGATATATTTTGACTTGAATACAAGGCGCAAACGGGTGCTATATTTTCACCTGCTTTTAGGACTATGGTAGCTATGGTATTTAACGATTCATAAGAAGTATTTGGGCTGTTTTCTTGAATGATCTTTATCTCCATATTTATCCTATTTGTGACGTGCAAGAGAATAGTTTATTCATTATGAATAGGTTTGGAATGAAAGAATTTTACCCTATTCTGGTCTCTCACTTAAATATGTAAAAATGATTTATTTCTTATAAATCAGTTTCTTATAATAGATAGATACAACACAATATTTAGGCGACCATCAACAGTTCAATACCAGCTTCATTCATCGTTTTAAGCATTGTGTTTAAGGATTCATTTACATCAATACCAGCGCAGGCATTTAATAAAACACTGACTTTAAAACCGACTTGTATGGCGTGAAGAGCAGAAAATCCAACACAAAAGTCCGTTGCTAAACCACACATAACGAGCTTGGTAAAACCATGTTCTTTAAGATAAACTTGTAAACCTGTTGATGTTTTTTGATCATTTTCAAGAAAAGCAGAATAACTATCCATTTTTTGATTATAGCCTTTTCTAAGGATAAGTTGTGCCTTTTCCACTCTGAGAGATGGGTGAAATTCTGCACCTTGTGTTCCTTGTATGCAGTGATCGGGCCAAAGTATTTGAGGACCATAGTCAAGATTGATGGTATCATAGGGCTTTTTTTCAGGATAGCAGGAAGCAAAGCTGCAATGGTTCTTTGGGTGCCAGTCTTGAGTTAGAATAACGTGGTCAAAATGATTGATGAGATTATTGACGGCGGGTAAAATAGTATCACCTTGTGGTACTGCGAGTACTCCACCGGGTAAGAAGTCATTTTGAACATCAATGACGATTAAGGCTTTTTTTTCCATAAATGTATTCCTATAGGAGGGAGATGAGTTTTTATCGTATTTTCAAAAAGCTGTATTCAGTCTTGGAGTTTTGAAATGATTTTCTGGATGTTGATTTTATTTTTATAATTATCAAGCCAAAAGAGGGGGATGGATAAGTTTTTACAATTCGTTTTATAGTTTTTTAAAAAGTGTAACCATGTACCAATGGGAAGTGTCGTGTCGTTATTTGCTGCTACGTGTTGACGCAAAGCTTTCATGATCATTGGGCTTGGAACGTCAGATCCCATAAGACGGCGGTCATTTTGTAAACGTAATTTAAGCCACATCAAAGCAAGGGGTGAAGACCATTGTTTTCCGTAACAGAAAATTGATGAAAAGAGTGAAGGATTTTTCACTGCGTAGTATGAAGCCCATAAAGCAAAAAAAGAAGGCGCATAGAGAATGACTTTTCTTTCTGACGTCATATTACATTGATATGTTGGTTTAATACGATAAAAATACAATGTTATATCTGGTATGGAAAAGAGAGGTAAAGTTTGATAACACGTTTCAGGTACAGCTAAAAAAATTTGCTTTTTGCTTTTTGCGAAGATGTTTTTTTGCATTTAGAACCATACTAGGGCTTGTGAGATTAGAAAAAATGTACCAATATTTAAAATGAAAAACTTTTGATACGATGTAAGTATTATTTACTGTACAGTTTCAAAAAGCAGAAGTGGTTTTTTCAAAATTCTAATCTTTAATATCGCAGTATAAAGAAAAATTTATATAAAGAGAAGTTTATGGCACGTCAATTTATCTACCATATGGCTGGGCTCAACAAGTCTTACGGCAATAAAAAAATTTTAGAAAATATTCATTTATCTTTTTATCCAGATGCGAAGATCGGTATTTTAGGGCCAAATGGTGCAGGTAAATCAACTATTTTACGTATTATGGCTGGGCTAGACAAGGAATATACGGGCGAAGCGTGGCTTTCTGAAGGAGCACGTTGTGGCTATCTACCACAAGAACCTGTGCTTGATACAAGCAAAGATGTGCGTGGCAATGTGATGGAAGGTGTTGCAGATAAACAAGCCATTGTTGAGCGTTATAACGAATTGATGATGAATTATAGCGAGGAAACGGCTGATGAAAGTGCAAGGCTTCAGGATATTATTGACAGTCAGAATCTTTGGGATTTAGAAAGTCAAGTGGAAATGGCGATGTCGGCTCTTGGTTGTCCATCAGCTGAAGAAGATGTGACGAAACTTTCGGGTGGTGAAAAGCGGCGTGTTGCGCTTTGTAAATTGCTTTTGTCAAAACCTGACTTGTTGCTTTTGGATGAACCGACAAACCACTTAGATGCTGAAACGACAGCTTGGCTTGAAAGACATCTGCGTGAATATCCAGGGGCTGTGCTTTTGATAACCCATGATCGTTATTTTCTCGACAATGTCACGGGTTGGATTTTAGAGTTAGATCGTGGGAGAGGTATCCCTTATGAGGGGAACTATTCTGCTTATTTGGCGGCTAAAGCTAAGCGTTTGGCTCAGGAAGGTCGTGAAGAGGCTGCGCGTCAACGTGCTCTATCACGGGAGCAAGAATGGATTGCTTCTAGTCCAAAAGGGCGACAAGCAAAGTCAAAAGCACGGATTAAAGCTTATGATGAGTTGGTTCAGGCAGCACGTGAACGCCGTCCTGGAGAGGCACAAATCATTATTCCTATCGGAGAAAGATTGGGACAGGTTGTCATTGAAGTTGATCATCTCTCTAAGGCTTATGGCGAGCGTGTGTTGATTGATTCCCTCTCTTTTAAACTTCCTGCTGGGGGTATTGTCGGCGTTATTGGAGCCAATGGTATGGGAAAGTCGACCTTGTTTAAAATGTTGACAGGACAAGAACAGCCCGATTCAGGTCATATACGTATCGGTGAAACAGTTCACATGAGTTATGTGGATCAGAGTCGCGATTCCTTGGCCGGCGATAAAACGGTTTGGGAAGAGGTTTCTGGTGGGAATGACATTATTAAGTTAGGCAAATATGAGATGAACAGTCGTGCTTATTGTGGGGCTTTTAATTTCAAGGGGACTGATCAGCAACAGAAGGTGGCAAATTTATCAGGGGGACAGCGCAATCGCGTGCATTTGGCAAAACTTCTAAAAGAGGGGGGGAATGTACTTCTTCTTGATGAGCCGACAAATGATCTTGATACTGAAACATTGGGGGCATTGGAAGATGCATTAGAAAATTTTGCTGGTTGTGCAGTGATCATATCGCACGATCGTATGTTTCTTGATCGATTGGCAACGCATATTTTAGCCTTTGAAGGTGATGGCCATGTGGAATGGTTTGAAGGGAATTTTGCTGAATATGAGGTTGATAAAGTGCGTCGTCTTGGGGCTGAATCCCTTAACCCTAAGCATGCAAATTATAAGCCTCTTACACGCTAGAATTTCTTATCGTATTGAAATTTTATTGAGAAAATAGTGTGTTTTTGTGTTTATTATATTTATCAATAAAGTCATATATTCTGTGGAAGTTTTTATGTTTAGAAAATAGTAAATTCTTTATAAGATTATGACATCAATAAAGCTATTTTACTCGTGATATATAATCGGTTATTGCTTGGAAAACGGCTATAAAGAGGGGGGAGAGTATATTGCTATTGTGTGGATATGCTGGTCATTGAGTGTTATCGTTTTTATTTAATAAAATTGCAGACCAGTATCTATGTTATTGACTCGCTTTCCATGTTGGATAGCTCTTATTTTAAGCAGGTGATAAGAAGAAAATTCATTTATTTCTATGATTTTTTATCTCTACCTTTTGTTTATAAGGTGCAAGAGAATGATTGTTATTGATTTTATCATGAATAGTTTTCAAATGAGAAAAACGGACAGTATTGGGGGCATTTATTGTAAGGTGTGGAGTGATTAATTATCTTTGATAAAACAGTGGCAACGAAATAGATAAGAATATGCGTCTTATGCTTGACTTTTTTCTCTATAAACAAATGTTTATAGGAATGTTGGAGGGAAATTTATGAAAAAGAGTACAAGTTTAGATGCGGTGACTGTGCTATTGAAAACGGCCGCAGAAGTAAGTCATTTACGTGTTCTTACCCTCTTGCAGCATGAAGATTTAACAATCTCTGATTTTATTTTTATTCTTGATCAATCGCAAGCGCGTATATCACGATATTTATCTTTATTGTACGAAGCACGATTGATTGAGCGTTATCAGAAGGGAGATTGCCTTTATTTTAAGCTTTGTCATGATTTTTGGGGGAAAGACATTATTATGAGTGTTCTTTCGGCTTTGCCAAAGCATGATGCTTTGTTAGCGCACGATTTAGAACGTTTGAAGGATATCAAAAAACAGCGTCAAAAAATGAGAAAGAAGCATTTCTTACAAAATGCGTCGCGATGGGAGGACTTACGGTCATCCTATAGGGCAGATCATGGTATGGAAAATGCTTTACTTAAAATCGTGGGTGATAAGCCGTTTCAGACGATGCTGAGTATTGGAATGGGGGGAGATTCTGTCTTAAAATTATTTTCTGATCTTTATACGCATGCGGTTGAAGTTGTGCTTGATCGTGATGTTTTGCATTTGCCTGTTGGAGAGACAACTTTTGATTTAGTCATTCTTTATTGGGCTTTACATTTTCTTGAAAATCCTGAAAAGGCTTTTCATGAGATATCAGATGTTTTGCGTCCTCATGGTCGTTTATTGATTGTGGATTTGGCTTATCATAAAGCTTTGTCTTCACTTTCTGATCAAGCGCCTATGCGTTTTGGATTTTCGGCTTTACAAATAGAACAATGGCTGAAAAATGCGGGACTTATTTTAGAGCAAACAGTTCATCTTACTCCTATACAAAATACAAAAAGAGAGGAGGATATGGTTACGCTTTGGCTTGCACGTGATCCGCGTTTATTGGTTGATGATATCAAAGATAAACAAATCAATTTTGCATAAAACGTATTTGTTAATGTTCTTTATTCTCCGATTGTTTTCAGGAAACAGCGTAGAGATAAAACTTTCTTCAATCATTGAAGTGTTGTTGTTTTTTATATTTGTATTATTTTTTATACGGGAGGGTTGAAGTTTCATAGGGGCGTGTGGGTCCTGTGTAATGAAAGTGCCTTTGATAGGGTATAAGGCTATGAAGATTGTCATTTAGGTGTCTTGATATCATATTTTTTTATTTAAATTTTTTTTTATAATCCAAAAGCGTTTGTTTATCGGTTACAAGAGAGAGATATTTATCTAAATAACACCGTTTGGAAAGGGAAATACGCCTCTCATACATTTTCTAATTATGAGAGCAGCTACAATATAATAATAATGTTGCACAATATATTATGGTGATGGTTCATACCGTCATAAATATTAAAGATAGTGGTCCCCAATTTTAAGTTGTCTCTTTTATAAATGGTACCAAGAGATGGGGGGTAAATAGGTTTTAAAACAAGGGCATGGATAAAAAAAGCTTTAGAATTTTTCGTGGGAAAAACCTTCAAGTAATGAGAAAAGCAAAAACGTGGGGCAATGCTTTAAAAAGTATAGATGTTTTTGAAAACCGTAAAGCATTTTAAAGGGTAATATGATGGTAAAAATAGAAACTGGCTTCTACTTTTTCCTATTCTTTCAAAATTAGGTGTCTTTCTAGTTTCAAAGATTACTCAAAATAATATATGCAATATTTTTTCGCAATTTGGCCTATAAAGCTGGGACTGCTCACAAGGTTTTTATGTGCTTTAATCTTTGTCTCAAATATGCTGTGATGTGTGGAATATATTAATTTATAAGCCATAGAAAAATAAAAGCTTCGTCGATAACACCATATCATGACATATCAATTGGTCATGGGTTGGAAAGATGATATAGCGAATTTTATAAAATACTTTGTCAAACAACCATTATAATGCATCTGATTTTATTTTTATCTCTTCTGACCAACATGCATATTATATATGCTTTGCGTTATATTCATAAAATCATATGGGCAGTGATTTATGGATAGTTCGTGGCTGAAAGCAGGAAAGAAAAGCGTCCTATTACACGAAAGTTTTGTGTCTCTCGATCATGAAAAGTCTAGAGGGTTATTCAATAGTCTATTTTTCTTGCCAAACGTGAATTTCTTTTTTGGTTGATGCGTGCATCTTACAGCGTAGCTGTAATATAGCATAAAATTCATAAAGCAGTATCGTTTTTAGTTTTTTAAAGTAAAATTTGTAAGTCGGTATCATCATTTTATTTTCAGTTTTCAATATGATGTCGTCTTTGCTTTAAAATGGCTCATCAGAGATATTTTGTCTCTTTTTTATCGTTTTCATTCATCTGCCAATCTTACTTATAATGTGTGATAGGATGGCTTTGATTGATTCAATAGACGAAGATTTAAAATGAGGGGCGCTTATAAAGATTAGAAATGGTCATTTAATATGAAAATGATCAATAATTAATACAATCAATATCTTGATGTGTGAAAAAAGCACAGCAATTTTTGTGAACAAAAATTGTTTTATCTATCATTTTGCAAGGCAGTTTAAGGGGTAAAGATTAAAAGGGAATATCTGTCCTCATCGTTTTGTTATGAGAACGCAATAGGGGGTGATTGGTTATTGTACGATAATTTATCGTTATTGGGAATGATTATAGGATATGATTCGAAACAAAAATCTTCAGAGTTTTTGTTTTTTCGTAAGCTGTTTAAATTCTTTATTGATGTTGTTGCATAAGGATTTGACAATATTTTTAAATGATCATTTTCAGAAATTTATCACAAAGATAGATAAGATTTTTCCTCTAGTTTATTGTTTTTATTTAAATAATTCATCTGTTCTTTTGAACAGATATTTCTGCAGTTATTGTATAAGATTTAAAGAATAAGTTTCTCTTTTGCGGTGATTGCTGTTGAATAAGTGATTCTGCTGATTCACTTTTTTATAGGGTGAATATGTACAAATTGCTTGTTTTTTAATTGTGATCACCAGAGTTGTGAAAGAAAATATTATAAAAATTGTCATGACTTTAGATTCTGATTGATGCTTGTCGAAATAAAATTGCTTCAAAATGGGTCATTTTAAATTTTTTTTGCCTAAATTTTACCTTTTTTAAGAAATTTATAATTATTTTATGTTTTTTTGTGTAGAAGATGATAAGAATTTCTTGTTGTTTAGAGCATTTTATTCCATAGCAAGAATATTGCATCGGCTATCTTAGTGGTCGATGTGAGAGGACGATCGGGGAACCTCCTCCCCCCCCCCCCGCGTGGATCCCCTAGATTGTCTGGCCTGACTGAGGAAAACCTCAGTCAGGTTTTTTTGTAGTTGTTTTTAGGATCTGTTTGTAAGTTGTTCTTAGGAAAAAGGTGCGTGGTCTATTATTGTGTAGCCTATGGTCTCTAAATATATAGGATATAGGGTGGTTATGGCTGCTAACTGGTTAATAATATTAGCGTATTTATTTTCAATGATAAGAATTTCTCTTTATTAAGAAAGCGTTGAATGCTATAAAGGAATTCTGTATTTATATTCTGTGTTCTTTAGGGAAAAGAAAATGGGATTTTTTTGGCGTCGTATTATTTTTATTTTATTTGTGTTTTTTATTTTTGGCGCTAGCCTTTTTGCTTCTCGGAATGTTGCTGTTTATAGATTTTTTTCCGATCGCTCTTTTTCTTATTCTCAGCAAATTGATGTAACAGAAGAGTTGTTGCTTGAGAGAGTGCTTATTTCTTTTCCAGATATTATCATGCATCTTTCTAAGATGCGTCCTCAGCAGCAAGAGCTGTTTATTGAGAAAGTGCGTCGCGATGCGATTTTATTTGCTTCTGAAAATGGCCAGAGTCTTGAACAGGCTCACAAGTTTGGAGAAACTGTTGCTATGGCTCTCTCAAAAGCGATTTCTCGTCCTTCCATTGTGAATACTTATTTTTAGTTATTTTTTTAATCGCGCTTTATGGGTTTGATTTTAAGGGGCGTAGTTTTTCATGAAGTTTTGAAAAGCAAGAAGGTGGTCAATTTGTCAGGTAATGAGTAAGATCTATCTTATTCAAAAAATAAGAAGTGAGAGCATCCCGGTGATGTTACAATCATGATAGGAGTGATTACAAGCTCACCGAGAGCGTTTCAAGTTAACTGCATTATTAATGCCTACAATGATAAAAAGAATAAAAAACAGCTCAAATCAAGACAATATTTTCATAAAGGGTGCGAATAATTAGAGAGCGCTCATTTGTAGAAAAGAAAAAGCATGAATTTCTGTAACAAAACATATTAAATGCATTTTATATGCCAGTTATTTTTTGTTTGAAACTCTCAAAAGGTTTGAGCTTCCTTTTTTCTTGCGGATTTTAGGATATTTATTCATTTGTATGACTTCTGAAGATGAGGCGCAAGGCTGATAAGATATTAATCTGGGATCAAGAAAAAAATATTTAGAGGAGGATGAGAGATCCATTTTCTTTCAAAAAGTTTTGTGCGATTGCATTTTCGAGAATTTTAAAAAGCAGACGGAAATAACCGTTAGGCTTTGTTGTAGGAATAAGAGGAATATTATTTTATAGCGGTCATTGATCATTTTACATGCGAAGTGACCATCTCAAATATTGTGAAATTCTCTCGTTTTCAATCTGTTAAAGCAATCAAAATCAGGTTTTTTGCCAAAATAAGCGGGGGATTTTTGGAGGATAAAACTCTTTTTAGAAAGAAGTAAAAAAACTTTTTTGAATCATTTCAAATGCCAAAGGCTATTGTAATATTTTGAATAAGTAAAGAGCAGGATGGTTTTGTCTCTAATTGCTTTGTGAAATTGAGCTTAATAAAGAGTTTAATTATCGTTTGTAAAAAAAATATTATGTCTCTTTAAATTGCTATTTTTGTACTATAAAATGATTTATACAACATCAATAAAATAAATAGATAGAGTATATCATTTTATTGAATATGCTATAAGATTAGCTATAGTCTCTTTATTTTTTTTATTTTATGATATAGAGCAATCTATAACTTGTGCATAAAGAGATTTTCTTTTATAGCAGAATTTTATCTTGAAATGGTCTTAGTATTTCCTTTTTTAAGTCGTTCTTTTGCTTTCTTTTTTTGTACAATACGCCTGAAAATTATTTGTGGATAGAATTTTAGAATGTTGTGAAGAGAAAGAAAATGCAATTTTTGAAAATCTTGTTAAATACAGCATATGCTGTATTTTTTGTATTTGGTATCAGTTGGGCTCATAGTGTTTTAAATATTGCAGAATCAAAAGAAGGCTCAGGGATTGTTGCTTCTAAGACACCAGCTCGTCCTTATGAGTTTCTTATTCGGAAACTCGCAAATAAGTATAATGTTCCGGTTAATTTAGCGCATGCTGTTGTAAAAGTTGAAAGTAATTATAAAGCACGTATAAAAGGGGCAGCAGGAGAAATAGGTTTGATGCAAATTAAACCCTCAACGGCACGAGGCTTGGGCTTTAGTGGTTCTGTACAAGATTTGTATGATCCTGCGACCAATCTTGAATATGGTATGCGTTATTTGGCACGGGCCTATAAACTCAGTGGTGGAAGTACGTGTGGTACAATCCTTAAATATAACGCAGGTCATGCTGCAAAAAAAATGAATTCCATTTCAGCAAAATATTGCAAAAAAGTAAAAACGTATCTTGCTTCTTTAAAATGAAAACGTTTTTTAAAAGAGATTGGCTATAAAATATTTTAAGATGCTATTTTCACGAAGCAGAAAGTGTTTTATAAGTTAATGCGTCAGTCGGCTGGGCAACCGCGCTTGTCCAATGCTGAAAAGCGGCAAGTGAGGAAAGTCCGGGCTCCATGGAAAGACGGTGCCGGGTAACACCCGGCGGGGGTGACCCTAGGGAAAGTGCCACAGAAAGTAAACCGCCTATTTTTATAGGTAAGGGTGAAAGGGTGGAGTAAGAGCCCACCGCGCATTCAGTAATGAATGTGGCAAGGTAAACCCCACCGGGAGCAAGACCAAATAGAAATGACGTGCAAGATTTTATTTGCAGCCGATTTCCGGGCGAGTCATTCGGGTAGGTTGCATGAGGCGGATGGTAACATCCGTCCTAGATGAATGGTTGCCATGTAAAGCATAAGCTTTACTATACAGAACCCGGCTTATAGGCCGACTGATATTTTATGATGCTGCACGATTTTTTATAAAATCAATGGCATATGGGCTTTTATAGAGTCTGTGTTTGAAATGGACATTTGAATAAAGAGCGTTTTAAAAAATTATAACATTTCTTTAAGTATAATGCGTTAGGATGTGTCTTGGGATAACGTTAGCTTTTTTTATTCATTGTGATTAATATGAAGGTTGAGGCTTGGGTTATTCTGATATCGGTTGCTATGAGAGAGCTGTTGATTTGAAACAGCATAACTTCAAGACGGATTATTTTGACAAAACAGGATCAAAGAGCTGAACGCCATATTCCAGTGTTGTTGCAACCAGTTTTGGCTGGGCTTATGCCATTGGTTGGAGCAAAAGTGATTGATGGCACCTTTGGTGCTGGTGGTTATACGCGTGCTTTGTTAGAGGCAGGGGCACAGGTGATTGCTCTTGATCGTGATCCTCATGCTATTAGTGCGGGACAAGCCCTTGTTGATGAGTTTTTTCCACGGCTTCGTTTGATTCATATGGAATTTTCACAGCTCGATTGTGTCGTTGAAGAGAAGGTGGATGCGGTTATTTTGGATATTGGCGTCTCTTCAATGCAGCTTGATGAAGCAGAAAGAGGTTTTTCTTTTCAAAAAGATGGTCCATTGGATATGCGAATGGCTCAGACGGGTTTTACAGCCAGCGATGTTGTCAATCATTTAAAGACGAGGGATTTAGCGCGTATTTTTAAGATATTAGGAGAAGAGCGTTATGCAGGGCGCATTGCACGGATGATTGAAAAGCGTCGTGTTGTTCAACCTTTTTTGCGAACAGGTGATTTGGCTTATGCCATCGAAGCCTTGGTAGGGCGTAAGCCAGGGGATCGTATTCATCCTGCAACACGTGTATTTCAGGCTCTTCGTATCTATGTTAATGATGAAATTGGTGAATTAGCGCGTGGTTTATTTGCTGCTGAACGCGTTTTAAAAGCAGGAGGCCGTTTGGGGGTTGTCAGTTTTCATTCTCTTGAAGATCGTATGGTTAAAAGATTTTTTTCAGCACGTTCTGGAGAGTGTATGAGATCACGTTATTTGCCTGAAATAAAGCATTCTCCAGAAACATTTTTCCCTTTGTTTAAAGGGGGAATAACGGCAAATAAAGAGGAGTTACAACAAAATCCTCGTTCACGTTCTGCAAGATTGCGTATAGGGGTGCGGACTGATGCGGAGGCTCTTGGGGAAGATATGAAATTTTTTGGTTTAGCAGAAATTGCCAGTTTTGAAGGTGGCAAGAAATGACAGTTTTCCGTACATTTGATATGATTTTAGTGATGATTATGATTTGTATGGCAGGGCTTACTTATAAGGTAAAATATGATGTTCAAAAACGAATGAGCGAGGTTCGTCATCTTGAGCATGAAATTGCAGCAGCAAAAAATACGGTGCGTTTGCTTTATGCAGAATGGGCTGTGATGATAAAGCCTTCACGCATGCAAAAACTTGCAAAACGTTATCAAAAAGAACTTGGGTTAGAGATTATACAGCCACGTCAAATTGTGGAGTTTAAAGATATTCCGGTACGGGTACATGATCCAATTGAAGAAGTGATTAAACAAAATATCTTGGAAGATAATCAGGATATTTTGGCAAATAATCGGGCTTCTCAGGTCAAAGGCGTTGTTCAAAAAGGCGCACGGCGATGAAATCGACCTTTTTATTTTCACAGAAGAAAAAGCGTTTAAAGAATTCGTTGAATCATCATAATGTTTCTATTCGTGGTTCTTCTTCTAGCCGTCCCCGTTTGCTTTTTTCGTTGTTCTGTTTTTTAATTTTATATGGCATCATGGGCGCTTGTTTGATTTCTTATGGACTGGAAGGTGGACAGATCGAAGAAGCAAAGGGGCCAAGCGTTCTTCAATTGACGGCACGGCCTGATATTGTGGATCGTAATGGTCGTTTATTGGCAACAGATATTAAAACTTATTCACTTTTTGCTGAGCCAAGACGTATTATTGATGTGGATGAAACAATCGAATTGCTTTCAACCGTTTTATCTGATCTTAATTGGCAGGAAACCTATAATCGTTTAAAAAGAAAAACAGCTTTTTCTTGGATACAGCGTGGATTAACCCCCATGCAGAAGACGCAGATTATGGCTCTTGGTATTCCAGGCATTGGTTTTCGGACGGAGATTCGTCGTTTTTATCCTGATGGGCCTATAACTTCCCATATTCTCGGCATGGTCAATGTGGATAATCAGGGCATTGCGGGTATGGAAAAATATATTGATGATACGGGGTTGAGTGCTCTGCGTGCTGCTGGTCTTGCCGTGGAAGAGTCATTAAAACAAGTTCAGCTTTCGATTGATGTGCGTGTTCAGGCAATTGTTCATGATGAACTTATTCAAGCTATGAAGCGTTATAAGGCAATTGCTGCAGGCGCTGTTATTTTGAATATACATACGGGGGAAGTTTTGGCTTTGGCATCACTCCCAGATTTTGATCCCGAAAATCCTACTGAAGCGTTAAAAAGTGATCGTTTAAATCGAATGACAGCTGGAGCTTTTGAAATGGGATCGATTATTAAAAGTTTTACGACTGCTATGGCTCTTGATTCTGGTCTTTTTCATTTAAACAGTATTATTGATGCTTCAAAGCCGATAAAAGCAAGTAGTGGCTATACGATTCATGATTTTCACGGAAAAAGTCGTCCCTTAACTTTATGGGAGGTTTTTATTTATTCTTCCAACATTGGTTCTGCTAAAGAGGCATTAACGATAGGGATTGATAAACATCGTAGTTTTTTGCAAAGATTGGGGCTTTTGGATCGTCTTACAACAGAGTTGCCAGAAGTTGCCCATCCTATTGTCCCCCATCATTGGAAGGATATTCATTCTATGACAATTTCTTTTGGACATGGCATGGCAACAACACCTTTGCAAACAGCCGTTGGGGCTGCTGCTTTAATGAATGGTGGTTGGTTGATTACACCTACATTTTTAAAACGGACAAAAGAACAAACTTTGCACCACGCCAAACAGGTTTTACAGGCCAAAACAAGTCAAAATATGCGTTACCTTTATCAATTAAATAGTGATATTGGTTCTGGACGTAATGCAAAAGTGGAAGGCTATCGGGTGGGTGGAAAGACAGGAACAGCTGAGAAAGTTGAAAATGGAAAATATTCTAAAACAAAAAATTTCAATAGTTTTCTGGCTGCTTTTCCGATTGATGATCCTTCTTATGTTGTTTTAACAATTATTGATGAACCTAAGCCAGAGGAGGGAAAAAGTTCCGCAACAGCAGGGATGAATGCTGCACCAATACTTGCTAATATTATTCGTCGCTCAGCAAGTTTTCTTGGTGTAAAGCCCGATTTTAAAAAAGAATATGAGCCTCTTTTAAGTAAAGAGAGCCATTCAAATTTCGTTAAACAACGGTAAAATGAAGATAAAGGTGCGTCGTTATGTTGTTTGGAACAGTTTTTACAGAATCTCTTGAAGATCAGAATCTTTCTTCAATGGAAATAACAGGAATTAGTGCAGATTCTCGGCAAATCTTACCAGGTTATGTTTTTGTCGCTGTTCAAGGAAAACAAGGGGATGGAAGGCACTATATCCATGATGCAATAAAGCGTGGTGCACACGCAATTGTTACTGATTGTCAAGCTGTTCTTGAGAATTTATCTGTTCCAATTTTACGTGTTGCTAATATTCGTCATAGTCTCGCGTTGGCCGCTGCACGTTTTTACGGTTCTCAGCCTGAAACGGTTGTTGCTGTAACAGGGACAAGTGGCAAAACATCTGTTGTCTCTTTTATTCGGCAAATTTGGACTCATGTTGGATTGTGTGCTGCGAGTATAGGAACGGTTGGTGTTATTTCGCCTCACCGGAATGATTATGCTTCTCTTACAACACCTGATCCGGTTGTCTTACACCGTCTTCTTTGTGAAATTTCTCATGAAGGGGTGACCCATGCAGCTCTTGAAGCTTCTTCACATGGGCTTGATCAAGCACGTCTTGATGGCGTTCGTTTAACGGCTGGGGCCTTTACCAATTTAGGGCGAGATCACATGGATTATCACAGATGCGTAGAGGATTATTTACGGGCTAAAATGAGGTTATTTGATACACTATTGCCTATTTCTGCTCCTGCTGTGATTTTTGCTGATGATATCTATTCACAAAAGGTTATTGATGCTGTTAGAAAAGCGCGCCGCCATGTCTTGACAATTGGTCGTAAGGGGCAATTTATCACAATTAATCGTGTTGAACATCAGCGTTCAAAACAGTGTATTGAGTGTCGTGTGGAAAATAAGATTTATACATTTGATTTGCCTTTAGCTGGAGATTTTCAAGTGGCCAATGCGTTTGTGGCGGCAGGACTGGCCATTGCAACGGGTGTCTCTCCTGATAAGGTTTTTTCTGCGCTTGAAACTTTGCAGGGGGCTCCTGGTCGGTTAGAGCTTGTTGGAAAGACAGAAAATAATGCGCCTGTTTACATTGATTATGCGCATAAACCAGAAGCTTTGGAGCAAGTTTTGCTTTCTGTTCGTCCCTTTACGCAAGGGCGTTTGGTTGTCATTTTTGGTTGTGGAGGAGATCGAGATCAAGGAAAGAGAGCTTTGATGGGAAAGATTGCAGCGGATAAAGCAGATATTGTTATTATAACCGATGATAATCCGCGCACAGAAATACCAGAAAAAATACGCAAGGATATTTTACAGGCGGTACCAACAGCCATAGAGATAGCAGATCGTGGTGAAGCTATTTCTTACGCAGTGGGGCTTTTGAAAGCTGGTGATACACTCATCATTGCTGGAAAAGGTCATGAAGATGGCCAAATTATAGGGCAGATAACGTATCCTTTTTCAGATCGTCTGAAAGCGATAGAAGCTCTAGAGGGCCAAAAGAGATGACAGCTTTATGGGATAAACAAGCACTTGTTGCGGCCGTTGATGGGGTTGTCATGGGAAGCTTGCCTGAAATTTTTCCTGGGGTTTCCATTGATAGTCGTACTCTTACAGAAGGCGATATTTTTTTCTGCATTAAGGGGCATCATCTTGATGGTCATGATTTTGCTGCGCAAGCTTATGCACAAGGTGCAGGTGTTCTGATTGTTGCCGAACATCGTTTGGCTGATATGGAAAAGATATCGGCTCCACTCATTGTTGTTCCTGATGTTTTGCAAGCTCTAGAAAAACTTGGGAAAGCTGCACGCAAACGTTCAAGAGCTAAAATTATCGCGATAACAGGATCGGTGGGAAAAACAACAACAAAAGAAGCTTTGAAACAAGTTCTTGCAACGGCTGGGAACGTTCATGCGAATCTTGCTTCTTTAAACAATTGTTGGGGGGTTCCACTTACTTTAGCGCGAATGCCGATGGAGAGTGATTTTGGTATCTTTGAAATTGGCATGAATCATAAGGGTGAAATTCGCCCGTTGGTCAAATTGGTTTGTCCGCATATTGCTCTCATTACGCATATTTGTGCAGGGCATATGGGTTTTTTCAAAGATCTTGAAGAAATAGCAGAGGCAAAAGCTGAAATTTTTGAAGGATTGGATGAGGAAGGCATTGCCATTTTAAATGCGGACAGTGCTTTTTTTTCTTATCTTGTTCAAAAAGCAAAGCAATGCGGTGTAAAAAAGATCTTAAGCTTTGGTGAGGCTGAAAATGCTGATTATCAAGCGCGGGATATACGTCTTTTAAGCGATCGTTCTTCTATGATGGTGCCTATTGGAGGACAGGATAGGAAGGTCCAAATTGGTGCTCCTGGACGCCATATCGTGCAAAATAGCTTAGGGGTTCTTGCGGTTTGTGATGCTATGGGGGTTGATTTAGAGCCTGTTTTGCTTTCTTTGAGCCATTTTTCTTCTCAAAAAGGGCGGGGCATTTGTTATCGGTTGTCTTTATCGAAAGGGGGCAAATTTTATCTCATTGATGAAAGCTATAATGCTAATCCCGCATCTATGCGGGCTGCTCTTGAGCTTCTTGCGACAGGACCTATTGGGGAAGGGGGGCGGCGAATTGCTGTTTTAGGAGATATGCTAGAGTTAGGAGCCTATAGTGAAAAGCTTCATCGTGATTTAATAAAGCCTATACGTCTTTCTGGTGCTAATCCCGTTTTTTTATTTGGTGAAGCGATGAAATCTTTAATCAGTGATTTATCGGCTGATGTTAAGGTTCATTATGCTGAAAATGTTGAGAAAATTTTACCGCTTCTTTTGACAGAAATTTCTCCTGGGGATCTCTTGATGATTAAATCATCCAATAGTCTTTGTTCATCAAATATTGTGACGGCATTGCTTGATCGCTATAAAGTGGTTTCTTCCTAGTTTTAAGAGGTTTTTTTGTATCATGATGCTGTTTTTTTCTTCATTTAGTGATTGGCTTCCAGGTGTGAATGTTTTCCGTTACATTACCTTTCGCACGATAGCAGCGATGCTGACATCGGGGCTCATTGTGTTTTTGTTTGGACCTAGCATTATTGCATCTCTTAAATTGCGGCAAGGCAAAGGGCAACCCATTCGTGCCGATGGTCCTCAAACGCATTTTAAAAAGGCTGGAACACCTACAATGGGTGGATTAATGATTTTGACTGGCATTGTGGTATCGGCATTTTTGTGGTGTAATTTATCGAATATTTACTTTTGGGTATCGTTCTTGGTTATGCTTTCTTTTGGAGCCATTGGATTTTATGACGATTATCTTAAGGTCACAAAACAAACAGAGAAAGGATTTTCTGGGAAAGCACGGTTAAGCTTGGAGTTTGTTGTTGCCGCAATTGCTGCTTTTGTTATCTTGCAAATTGGCTCATCTGGGTTTGCTTTACCTTTTTTGAAAGATTATCTTATCAATTTGGGCTGGTTTTTTATTCCTTTTTCTGCTTTTGTCATTGTCGCGACGGGGAATGCGGTTAATGTGACGGATGGACTTGATGGGCTGGCTATTGTTCCTGTGATGGTGGCCGCCTTATCTTTTGCTCTGATTGCTTATCTTTGTGGCAATATGAATTTTGCTGATTATCTGCAAATACACTATGTATCGGGAACCGGTGAATTGGCTGTTTTATTGGGCGCTGTTGTTGGAGCAGGGCTTGGCTTTTTATGGTTTAATGCACCGCCTGCAGCTATTTTTATGGGAGATACCGGCTCGTTGGCTCTTGGAGGATTATTGGGGACTGTTGCGGTTGCTACGAAGCACGAAATTGTTTTAGCTCTTATTGGAGGGCTTTTTGTTGTGGAAGCTTTTTCGGTCGTTATTCAGGTTGGTTATTTCAAATTGACAAAAAAACGTGTGTTTCTTATGGCACCGATCCATCACCATTTTGAGAAAAAAGGCTGGACTGAAAGCCAAGTGGTGATACGCTTTTGGATTATTTCAATTGTTCTTGCTCTCATTGGTCTTTCAACACTTAAATTGCGGTGAGATTTTGATTTCTGTTGCATGTTATAAGGGGAAAAAAGTTGCTCTGTTTGGATTAGGCAAGTCTGGATTAGCGACGGCACAAGCATTGATGCGTGGTGGTGCAGAAGTGGTGGCATGGGATGATAATCCTGCAAGCGTGCAAGAAGCTTTTCGGCAAAATATTCCAACAAGAGATCTTCATGATGAGGATTGGTCAGAATTTGTTGCCTTAATTCTCGCACCTGGTGTTCCTTTAAATTATCCGCAACCCCATTGGGTCGTTGAAAAAGCACGTCAAGCAAATATAGAAATTATCGGTGATATTGAACTGTTTGTTCGTGCGCGCCATCATTTTTTACAGCATTATGGTTTTTGTGATGAGGATGTTCCTTTCATTGCGATTACGGGGACGAATGGAAAGTCCACAACAACGGCTTTGCTTACCCATTTGTTGGAAAAAATGGGTTATGATGTGCAAATGGGGGGAAATATTGGACAGGCGATATTGACGCTTAAGCCCTTTGTTAAAAAACGTATCTATGTGATTGAATGTTCATCATTTCAAATTGATCTTACGCCCTCTCTTCAACCAACTGTTGGGCTTTTATTGAATTTGACACCTGATCATATTGATCGTCATGGCAGTTTTGCGCATTATGTGCAAACCAAAAGGCATCTGATTGCTCAGGCTTCTCAGGCTTTTATTTCAGTTGATGATGAAGCTTGTGAGATGTTGTATCAACGGTTGCTTCATGAGGGGCATCAAATTGAGGCCATTTCCAAGGATCATTTTGTTGAAAATGGTTTTTATGCAGAGGGGACAAAGCTCTTTTCGGTTCGTCAAGGACAGCGACATATGCTTGCAGATCTTGCTTTTATGGCTGCTTTGCGTGGAGGTCATAATGCGCAAAATGCTCTTATGGCCTTGGCAACGTTGCAGGCTTTAAAAATAACCGATTCTTGTATAAACAAGCATTTAGCAAGCTATAAAGGATTACCCCATCGTATGCAGCAGGTACGTCAAATGGGGGCGGTTTTGTTTATCAATGATAGCAAGGCGACGAATGCAGAGGCAACAGCGCCTGCACTTTGCGCCTTTAATGATATTTTTTGGATTGTTGGGGGATTAGCAAAAAAGGGAGGAATTGAGTCTCTTAGAGAATTTTTTCCTAAAATTCGTAAAGCCTATTTGATTGGGAGTGCAGCGGAAGAATTTGCGCATATTATTGGATCTTCTTTTCCCTTTTCTATGAGCTTAACTTTGGAAAATGCGGTGCGTGAAGCCGCTATTGATGCCATGGGTTGTACGAAAAAGGAGGTGGTGGTTCTTTTGTCGCCTGCTTGTGCAAGTTATGACCAATTTAAAAATTATGAAGTACGGGGTGAAGCATTTATCTCTTTGGTGAAGCAGTTACCATAAAAAGAAGCATCAAGTATGAAAAAAATACTTTTGTGTTAAGACTCCAGAATCTTTTTTTGTGTAATTTAGCTTATAAAGTGTTTGTTAAACAGGTTAGGGAACTTTATCATTTTAAGACAATTTATATTATAAAACAGATAAGGTGGATATAAATGATTACGCGTGCAGATAGAGACCCAATTGCTCATTGGTGGTGGACGATTGATCGCTCTATCTTTGCAGCTTGTTTAATTTTAATGGGGATTGGCATTATGCTGTCTTTTGCTGCTAGCCCCACTATTGCCAAAAAAATCGGAATTGTTGATAGTTTTTATTTTGTTCGCTGGCATATCATTTTTAGCATTTCAGCATTTTTTGTGATGGTGACCATTTCTTTTTTTTCGCTTCGCAATATTCGTCGCCTATGTGCTCTTTTGCTTATTGTAACGCTTGCTCTTATGGTTGCAACCTTATTTTGGGGGCCAGAATTAAAGGGAGCACGGCGGTGGATTTTGCTTTTTGGTTTTTCTGTACAAGCTTCAGAGTTTATGAAGCCAGCTTTTGTGGTTATGTCCGCTTGGCTTTTTTCAGAACAGATACGGCGGAGGGGAATTGGGGGCTATACGTTAGCGATTGTACTTTATGCTCTTTGTTGTGTGCTTCTGGTTTTGCAGCCTGATATTGGCCAAACACTTTTAATAAGTGCAACATGGGGTGGTTTGTTTTTTATTGCCGGTGTGCCTCTTACGGTTATTTTCTTCTTTCTCATTTTTGGTGCTGTAGGAATTATTCTCGCTTATTTTTTTCTCCATCATGTGCGCGAGCGTATCGATGGTTTTTTGACCGGTGAAGGAGATACTTTTCAAGTGGATGTGGGGCGTGAGGCTATTTTGAATGGCGGGTGGTTTGGACAAGGTCCTGGAGAGGGAACAGTCAAACGTATCATTCCTGATAGCCATACAGATTTTGTATTTTCCGTTGCTGCTGAAGAATATGGTATTATCCTTTGTTTGTTAATTATGATGCTTTTTGGCTTTATCGTTATGCGTTCATTATATATCGCCATGAATACACGTGATTCCTTTATGCGTCTTGGTATTACAGGCATAGCCATGATGATTGGTTTTCAATCAGCCATTAATATGGCTGTTAATCTTCACTTAATCCCTCCCAAAGGCATGACATTGCCGTTTATTTCTTATGGTGGTTCATCAATGATAGCGATTGCGTTTTCAATGGGAATTTTGCTCAGTTTAACACGTCGTTGGCCAGAAGCGCGCCTTTCTGCGTTTTCTTCTTCTTTCTTGGATACGCCTTCATGAATGATAAAAAAGTTATTATTTTGGTGGCGGGTGGTACAGGCGGGCATCTTTTTCCTGCTGAAGCGCTTGCTGTTGAATTAAGGCGTCGTGGATATGATGTTCATTTGATAACCGATGAAAGAGCGCGATCTTTTGTACGCAGCTTTGATGAAGAACATACACATATTGTTTCTTCAGCAACATTTACAAGGCATCATCCTTTTGCTCTGATAAAGATGTTTTGGACTGTGTTAAGGGGAATGCGGCAATCGTTGGCGTTGTTTTATAAATTACGCCCTGTTCTTGTGGGTGGTTTTGGGGGCTATCCGACCTTTCCTCCTCTTTTTATTGCAGCTCTCATGCGGCGTGTAACATTTATTCATGAGCAAAATGCTGTTATGGGACGTGCTAATCGGGTGTTGGCAATTTTTGTGCGTGCAATCGCTGGTGGTTTGTTGTCACTCCAGGGTGCTTATGCGCATAAAACGCTTTTGACGGGGAATCCCGTGCGTGAAGCTGTGCTGAAGGCGGCAGAAATTCCCTATCAGCCTTCTATAGGTGATGAGCCATTTCATTTTTTGATTTTTGGGGGGAGCCAAGGGGCTTCTGCTTTTTCACATATTGTTCCAGAAGCTATTACTTTACTTGATGATAAAAATCGTAAACGCTTACAAATTGTGCAGCAAGTTCGCGGTGAAGCTGGAGAGTTGATCAAAACCTATCGTGATATGGGCGTTCAAGCAGAGGTTGCTCCTTTTTTTGATGATATGGCTGAACGTATGGCGCGGTCTCATTTCATTTTATCACGTGCTGGGGCATCATCGGTTTGTGAAATCGCAGTCATTGGTCGGCCTGCTTTGCTTATTCCCTATCCTCATGCTTTGGATCATGATCAGGCAGCCAATGCTGCTCTTCTTGCGCGTGGGAGCGGCGCGCAAATTATCTTAGAAAAAGATTTAAGCGCACAAAAACTTTCTGCTCTTTTAACGCAAGCTTGTTGTGCACCCCATTTATTGGAAAAACAAGCGCTTGCTGCAAAAAAAGTTGGGCAACCTCATGCGACCCGTTGCCTTGCTGATATGGCTGAAGCCTTAATTGCAGGGCGATTGTTGTCAGATATAAAAGAGGAGCTTTTTGATGAAAATGCCACTTGATATAGGCGTTATCCATTTTATCGGAATCGGAGGGATTGGCATGAGTGGAATTGCAGAGGTTTTTTATAATCTTGGCTATAAAGTTCAAGGGTCCGATCAAGTTGAGAGTGCCAATGTTGAACGTTTGCGGAAAAAGGGAATTAATGTTCATATCGGTCATTGTGCTGAAAATTTAGGGAATGCAGAGGTTGTTGTTTTTTCGACTGCCGTTAAAAAAACAAATCCTGAGTATATTGCTGCAAAGGAGAGACATTTGCCGCTTGTCAGACGTGCAGAAATGCTAGCGGAGCTGATGCGCTTTCGGCGTGCAATAGCGGTGGGTGGTACACATGGTAAAACGACGACCACATCAATGGTTGCAGCGCTTCTTGATGCTGGCCGTTTTGATCCAGTGGTGATTAATGGTGGTATTATTAATGCTTATGGGACGAATTCTCGGACAGGAGAGGGCGATTGGATGATCGTTGAAGCTGATGAAAGCGATGGGACATTTTTAAAACTGCCTGCTGATATTGCTGTTGTTACCAATATTGATGCTGAGCATTTGGATTATTATGGAAATTTTGATGCCGTGCGTGAAGCTTTTCGGCAATTCGTAGAAAATGTTCCTTTTTATGGTTTTGCTGTTTTGTGCCTTGATCATCCAGAAGTTCAATCATTGGCGGGTCGTATTGATGATCGTTGGGTGATTACTTATGGTGCCAATCCACAAGCGGATGTTCGTTTTCTTAATCTTTCGATGAATGGTCAAAAAACATATTTTGATGTTCTTATTCGTTCACGCAAGACAGGAAGAAAGATTGAGTTGAAAAATTTACTTTTGCCCATGGCAGGACAGCATAATGTTGCCAATGCAACAGCAGCGATAGCGATTGCGCATGAACTTGGTATTTCAAATGAATTGATAAAGAAGGGTTTAGCGGAGTTTGGTGGCGTAAAACGGCGCTTTACGCGAACAGGAAGTTGGCGTGGTATTGAAATATTTGATGATTATGGACATCACCCTATAGAAATAAAGGCTGTTTTGCGTGCAGCACGTGAGAGTGCAAAAGGGCGTGTTATTGCAATTGCACAACCCCATCGTTATTCGCGTTTGTATCATTTATTTGATGATTTTGCTGCTTGTTTTAATGATGCCGATACAGTGTTGATTGCCCCTGTTTATGCGGCTGGTGAAGAGCCTATCGTAGGGTTTGGTTCGCAAGAATTGGTAGAGCATATTAAAATGGCGGGGCATCGTGATGTGCGCTTGATCCATGATTTGGAAGATATTGTGTCTCTTGTCTCATCATTTGCTCAGGCAGAGGATTATGTTGTTTTTCTTGGTGCTGGCAATATCACACAATGGGCTTGTGCGTTGCCTCATCGTTTGTCGGGGCTTGATGGTCATGATAAATTTTCAGCACATTGATGGTGAGGCGCTATTGGTGCAATTGCAACCTTTGTTGGGTGATGTCAGAGGCAAACTTACTCCTAATGTTGAGATGCGTAAGGTGACATGGTTTCGCACGGGTGGGTTGGCAGAGCTTTTTTATCAGCCGATTGATGAAGAAGATTTGGCTCTCTTTCTGCAAAATTTGCCTGAAACTATTCCTATAACAATTGTAGGTATCGGTTCTAATCTTCTAGTGCGTGATGGAGGTGTTCCTGGGGTTGTGATTCGTCTTTTGCCCAAAAACTTTGGGCAAGTGCAGCAAGTTTCTCCAAAAGGTTTTTTGGTTGGTGCTGGTACGGCGGATAAACATTTAGCTGCTGCTGCTTTAAAGGCAGAAATTGCAGGTTTTCATTTTTATCATGGTATTCCTGGTGGTCTTGGCGGGGCTCTCAAAATGAATGCGGGGGCGAATGGTGTTGAAACTGCAGCGCGTGTTGTTGAGGTCTATGCGTTGGATCGTAAAGGACAACGCCATATTTTGAATTTGAAAGATATGCATTATTCCTATCGTCATTGTGATATTCCTAAAGATTTTATTTTTACGGCTGCTTTATTGGAAGGAGAACTTGGTCATAAAGATGATATTCGTGCTGCTATGGATGAAGTGGCCCTCCACAGAGAAACAGTGCAGCCTATTCGTGAAAAGACAGGGGGGTCAACTTTCAAAAATCCTGAGAATATATCCGCGTGGCGCGTGATTGATGAAGCAGGATGTCGTGGCTTAAGGATTGGAGGCGCTCAAATGAGTGAAATGCACTGTAATTTTATGATTAATACAGGGCAAGCAACAGGATATGATCTTGAAGCATTGGGCGAAACAGTGCGTGCGCGTGTTTTTGCACATTCATCTCATCTTTTACAATGGGAAATAGAACGTATTGGTCAATTTGAGCATGGTCGAGAGGTTGCTCCTTTTGATCCATTTCATTGATTTTTTGTTCACTAAAAAAGTGTCAATAAAAAAATGAGTCATTTCAAAGAGATAATAAAAAAATCCATTAAGAATCAATAAATTAACAAAGAAACTCTTGCATCAGGCTTTTGAGTCTGATTCATTATGCAAAATGCTAGGTTATTGATTCGCAAGGATAAACTTCGTTTTTTCCTGTATGTGGTGCTGATGTGTTCTATATGAACTACATATAGTGTGCAAAAGAGGGTGATTTGTTATGAAAGATAAACATATAGCTGTGTTAATGGGAGGTTTTTCTTCTGAGCGGTCTGTAAGTTTATCTTCAGGAACGGCTTGTGCTGATGTTCTTGAGGCGCAGGGGTATCGTGTGAGCCGCGTGGATGTTGATACTCATATTGCTTCTGTTCTTGAGCAGTTGCAGCCCGATATCGCTTTAAATGCATTGCATGGTCCATTTGGCGAGGATGGTCGGATTCAAGGGATTCTTGAATATTTAAAAATTCCTTATACCCATTCTGGTGTGATGGCATCTGCTTTGGCAATGGATAAGGGACGTGCAAAAATTATCGTTGCAAGTGTTGGGGTTGGTGTTGCTCCTTCTCGTATCATGAATCGCTTTGCTGTTGGGCAAGCCCATCCTATGGAACCTCCTTATGTCATTAAACCGGTGTGTGAGGGATCAAGTTTTGGTGTTGTCATTGTCCAAGAGAATGAAACTGTGCCGCCGCATAATATTGGGGGGGCTGAGTGGGGATATGCCGATGAGGTGATGGTGGAAAAATATATTCCTGGTCGTGAATTGACTTGTGCTGTTTTGGGAAATGAGGTGCTGGATGTGTGTGAAATTCTTCCCAGTCACCCCTTTTCATTCTACGATTATGATTCAAAATATAAAACGGGCGGTTCTCTCCATATTTGTCCTGCAAAACTTTCACTAAATATTTACCAAAGTGTGCAAAGAATGTCTTTAGCAGCCCATCAGGCGATAGGGTGTCGAGGTGTTAGCCGTTCTGATTTTCGTTTTAATGAAAAAACAGGAGAATTGGTATGGCTTGAAATTAATACGCAGCCCGGTATGACACCAACGTCCCTTCTTCCTGATATTGCAAAAGCAAGCGGCCGTACTTACGGCGATATTGTTCAATGGATGGTGGAGGACGCATCATGTATGCGTTGAGTGTTAATAAATCAAATGTTCCGATGGAGGTGCTGTTAGTGCCGGCTTTGCCACGTCTTTATCGTCGTTTTCTTCGGTTTATGTTTGAAGTTTTTTTTATCAATATGCATATTCCACGCCATTTTGGTTCTTTTGCTGTTGTATGGTTTTTCTTTGTAACGGCTTTTTATGGACTTTCAGCCAGTGGTCAAATGGCTGTGATCGTAAATGCGATCATATCGGATAGTGGTTTTGTGGTCGTCGATGTCGATATAAGCGGTAACAAGCGTTTGGTAAGTAAGGATATTTTGAAAATTTTAGGACTTGATGTTGCGTCTTCTATTTTCACTTTTGATGTTGAAAGAGCACGTTCTCTTTTGGAAAAACAGGCTTGGGTTCAATCGGCGAATGTTCAGAAGATTTACCCCAATAGAATGCGTATTTCCATCGTGGAACGTGAACCTTATGCTATTTGGCAACATGATAGCATCATGGATATTGTCGATCATACGGGGCGTGTCATTGTACCTTTTAAAGGAGAAACTGTGCTGAATTTGCCTCTTGTGGTTGGGCAGGGTGCACAAAATGCTGCTAAAGCGTTTATTCAAGCGCTGTCAGCCTATCGGCAAGTGTCTGATCGTGTTCGTGCTTTTGTGCGGGTAGGTGATCGGCGTTGGGATCTTGTTTTGGATAATGGAATGCGCATTATGTTGCCTGAAAATAGGGCTCTTGAAAGGCTTTCCTCTCTTGTTTCGTCTGGTAGGATGCAAGATCTTTTATCGCGTGATATTCTCAGTATTGATTTACGTCTTGCTGATCGAATTACTGTTTCTTTATCAGATGAAGCGTTGGGGCGTTATGATGCTGGTGTTGCAGAAGAAGAACGTCTTTTAAAGGCACGAAAGGCAGGAAACCCATGATGTTGCTCAGATCACATCATCGGGGGGGGCGTAAGACACGTTTTTTGACGGTTCTTGATGTCGGCTCAAGTAAGATTGTTTGTCTTATTGCTTGTTTGCGTCCTTTAAAGCATGTGCACTATTTACATGGTCGTACCCATTCTATGGAAATTCTAGGCTTTGGAGTACAGCGTTCACGCGGGATTAAATCTGGTGTTGTTATGGATATGTTTGCAGCAGAACAGTCAATACGTTTGGCTGTTGATGCGGCAGAAAAAATGGCTGGTTTGGTTGTTGATTCAGTGATTGTGAGTTTTTCCTCAAGCCGATTACAAAGTTCTTTAATTCATGGAAAGGTCCATTTGAATGGTTGTGAAGTCACCAAGCGTGATATGCGTATGGCCTTTTCAGACGTTTCTCGTAAAGTTTTTGATGCTGAACGTCATGTTATGCACTCAGTTCCAGTTTCTTATGTATTGGATGGAGATAAAGGAATTTCTGACCCGATTGGTATGGCCGGGGAAACATTTGGTGTCGATGTGCATGTGGTAACAGCAGAAACAGCCTCTTTGCGTAATTTAGAAACATGTATTAATCGTGCACATTTGAGTGTTGAAGCGATGGTTGCTACTCCCTTTGCAAGTGGTCTTGCTGTCTTGATGAACGATGAGGCACATTTAGGGGCTGCGTGTATTGATTTTGGGGGTGGAACAACGACATGCTCAGTGTTTTTTGAGGGAAAATTTGTTCATGCCGATGCTCTTGCTGTTGGGGGGAATCATGTCACTCTTGATGTTGCACGCGGATTTTCTATGTCTCTAACAGAGGCAGAACGTTTGAAAGTTGTTTATGGTTCAGCACTTTTAACAAGTGCTGATGAGCGGCAAATGATTAATGTAGCGGAAATTGGCAGTGAACAGCGTGAAACGCAATATCCTCGCGCGGTTCTTGGGCGCATCATTCGTGCGCGTGTTGAAGAAATTTTAGAAATGGTTCGTGATTGTTTAAATCGTTCTGGGTTTGGTCACATCATTGGTAAGCGTGTTATTTTGACTGGGGGAACAAGCCAGTTAACAGGATTGCCAGAAATGGCACGTACTATATTAGGAAGAAATGTTCGTATCGGGCGGCCTTTAGGGATTTCGAGGCTTCCTTCTCTTGCAAAAGGGGCGGCGTTTACATCTGCTGTTGGGTTGTTAATTTATCCGCAATTGGTGGGTTTTGAAGAAAAAACAATGCAGGCGGCAGGAAATCATTTATCGATGGGCACGCGTGGGTATTTTCAGCGTGTTGGTCAGTGGTTGCGTGAGAGTTTTTAGTTAAGTCTAGTTGGATAAATTTCATCGCTTTGGCTTGCGGTGTCTTATGAGAAGGAAAAGAAAATGACGATTAATCTGCATCGGCCAGATATCGCGGAATTGAAGCCACGCATTACCGTTTTTGGTGTTGGAGGTGGTGGCGGGAATGCCGTGAATAATATGATTAATGCTGGCCTTCAGGGAGTTGACTTTGTTGTTGCAAATACGGATGCACAGGCTTTGGCTATGTCAAAGGCTGAACGTGTTATCCAGCTTGGGGCAGCTGTAACAGAAGGTTTGGGTGCTGGGGCTTTACCGGAAGTTGGACAAGCCGCGGCAGAGGAATGTATTGATGAAATTATTGATCATCTTGCAGACTCTCATATGGTTTTCATTACTGCTGGTATGGGGGGAGGAACTGGAACAGGGGCTGCTCCCGTTGTTGCGCGCGCTGCGCGTGAAAAAGGAATTTTGACCGTTGGTGTTGTGACAAAGCCATTTCAGTTTGAAGGAGCACGTCGTATGAAAACGGCAGAGGCTGGTATTGAAGAATTACAAAAGTCTGTCGATACATTGATTGTTATTCCCAATCAAAATCTTTTCCGTATTGCGAATGATAAAACAACATTTGCTGATGCTTTTGCTATGGCTGACCAAGTGCTTTATTCTGGTGTTGCTTCCATTACGGATTTGATGATTAAAGAAGGCTTGATTAACCTTGATTTTGCTGATGTTCGTTCTGTTATGCACGAAATGGGCCGCGCTATGATGGGAACGGGTGAGGCATCGGGTGAGGGGCGTGCTTTGGCTGCTGCTGAAGCAGCTATTGCGAATCCATTGTTGGATGATACCTCTATGCGTGGGGCGCGTGGTTTATTGATTTCTATTACGGGAGGACGTGATATGACTCTTTTTGAAGTTGATGAAGCTGCTAATCGTATTCGTGAAGAAGTGGATGCTGATGCGAATGTGATCTTTGGGGCTATTGATGATGAGTCATTGGAAGGTGTTATTCGTGTTTCTGTGGTTGCTACCGGTATTGATCGTGAGGTTAGCGTTCAGTCTTCTCAGCCTCAGATTCAAAGGCCAACTTCTTCAATGCGCAAGAATGATCCTGGAACGCCACATAGTTCTTTCCATGTTCAGTCATCGCCCTTGCGTTCTGAATCAATGGTAGAAGTCATCGAATCACTTGAAATAGAAAAAGGTAAGCCAACAGGGGAACAGTTTCGTCCCAAAAGTCAAATTTTTGCACAGCCTGCAGAAGAAATGACGACACGAAGTGCGACGAAAACTGTTGCTTATGGTTCAAATGCTGTGCAGGACCAGATATCAGATGGGCCACGTATGCAAGTAAGTCGTCCTACTCAACAAACTATGACAGCTCCCGTGAATATGGAGGCAACAGCGCATGTTCTTGATGAGATGACAGGGGTTGTGCGGCAAAAAGAAAAGCCAGTGCAACAAAAACAAGTACAACAGATGCAAGCACGCGCTCCAATGCGTATGCCGGAGTTAAAAGATTTTCCTCCTGTTGCTCATGGACAAAGTCAAAGGACATCGACTACTGATCAAGGTCCTCGTAATCTTTGGCAGCGTTTAAAGCAGAGTTTGACACATCGTGAGGAAGCAGAGCCGGAAGCAAGGCTGGAGCCTGCTGTAAGATCATCTCAGCAGCAAGAATCTCATGTTTACAGTAAAAATTCTCAGGCGCTTTCTCAAGATGCTTCTGTTTATGTTCCTCGTCATTCTGGTGAGTTGCATCCGCAAGTTCCACAAGATCAGCGTACTTTTATCAGTGAAGAAGATCAGTTGGAAATACCAGCATTTTTACGTCGTCAAGCCAATTAATTGATAAAGGCAAATTAATTGATAAAGAATGAGGTAAAGTAAGGAATTTTATTATTTATTTTATGATGAATTAAGAATTATACAGTAAAATTACTGTTATTTTTGGATAAAGTACTTTATTTTTTAAAACCCGCTTATAATAAGTGGGTTTTTTATTATTTGCTATGAATATTGTTTTTATGGTTTTATAATTTGTTTCAAAAGGTGGAAGAGCAATTCAATAAAATGATATGATGAATTTAGTGCCAAAATATCAGTCTACTCTTAAAAAAACAGTGACATTTAAAGGTATTGGCGTTCACAGTGGTTGTTTGTCAGAGGTAAAGGTTTATCCAGCCGATGTTGGATGTGGTGTTCTTTTTAAGCGTTGTGGATTAGACGGAACAGAGAAAATATTTCAAGCCCATGCATCTCAAATGGGAGAAACTGAGTTATCAACGATGCTTGGAGATGGAGAGGTAAGGGTTGAAACAATTGAACATTTGATGGCTGCCATTGCTGCTTATAATTTGGATAATCTTATTATTGAAGTATCTCATAACGAGATTCCTATTTTAGATGGTTCCGCATGGCAATATTGCCAAGCTTTTGAAGATGCTGGCATTGTCCAGCAAAATGCATATCGTTCTTATTTCATTATAAAAAAGCCGTTACGGGTTGAAGGAGCGCATGGTTTTGCAGAGCTTTTGCCCTTTGATGGGCGTCATTTTGATATAACAATCTCTTTTCCTTCTCTTGCTATTGGTAGGCAACATTTCAGTTTTGATCTAACCACACAAAGATTTCGAGATGATTTATCGCGTGCGCGAACTTTTGGTTTTATCAAAGATGTGGAAAAGTTACGGCTTTCTGGAAAGGCGAGAGGTGCTTCTTTAGAAAATTCTCTTGTTATCGGCCTTAATGACGAAATTTTAAATCCCAATGGTCCTTATTGGGAGAATGAGTGTGTTCGGCACAAGATGCTTGATGCGATTGGTGATACTGCTTTGCTCGGGGGCCCTTTTATTGGATTATTTCGTTCTTATTGTAGTGGACATACAATTAATGCACAATTGGTCAAAGCTGTTTTGGCAAACGAATCATATTATGAAAAAAGCTCCTTAGAGAAAGAGTAAAATAAAATTGATAAGTTTTTTTTATCGTTTATTTGATTTTTAAGGGGATGATTGACCTAAGCTGCTAAATTAGTTATGTGGATTTTAAAGCGATATGGTATAAAAAGCTTTAATAAATTATTTTGCGACAAGGTGATATTCTGTGGAGGCCGGAAAAACTATGAAAAAATCTCATCTGTGCATTGGAAATATGGTATATAGAAAATCTAACACTGTACGCAAGATATTGGGGGTGGTTCTTTTAGGAAGCACTTGTATGTTGGCAGGATGTCTCTTTAAAGAGAAAAGTACCCTTGATCCATCTGCTTATGTTTTAAAGATAGATCCACCAGATGTTCTCTATAATCAGGGGCTTGCTAGCCTTGAGAGTGGGCGGCTTGCGGATGCCGCGAAAAAGTTTTTGAAGATTGAAAAACAGTATGCTTATACAGACTGGGGGCGTAAGGCTTTAGTCATGGGGGCTTTTACAAATTATCGACTCGGAAAGTATGATGATTCAATTAGTATGGCGCAACGCTATATTACTCTTTATCCAGGGGCGGCTGATTCAGCTTACGCATATTATATTATTGGTCTTTCTTCTTTCCGTCGGATTCCTGATGTTACGCGTGACCAACGGGATACGAAACGCGCTATTGCTGCGATGCAGCTTCTTATAGAGCGTTATCCAAATTCTGAATATGTGAAGGACGCTAAGGATAAAATACGTTTTGGGCGCGAACAGCTGGCTGGTAAAGAAATGCAGATTGGCCGTTATTATGAAGAGGGGCGGCGCTATCTTGCAGCAAGTAGACGCTTTCGTACGGTCGTTGAAGAATATTTCGATACCAATCAAATTGAAGAAGCGCTTTTCCGCTTAACAGAAGTTAACCTTGCTCTTGGTTTAACGGCGGAAGCACAGACGGCAGCTGCTATTTTAGGACGTAATTATCCTAAAAGTCAGTGGTATAAATTCTCTTATAATCTCTTGCAAAAGAATAAAATATCGCCACAGGAGCATAAATCTTCTTGGATCTCAAATGCTTTCGGTGGTGATAAGAAGAGGGCACGTTGATTCTCTCATGCTGGTACAGCTTTCGATTCATAATATTGTTTTGATCGAAACGCTCGATATTCATTTTACGGCGGGGTTGACAGTTTTCACTGGAGAAACAGGGGCAGGAAAGTCTATTTTACTTGATGCTTTGTCGCTTGCTCTGGGGGGACGAGGGGATGCTTCGCTTGTGCGTCATGGGGCTGACCGAGGACAGGTTACAGCTGTTTTTGATGTTTCTGTTTCACATCCTGCGCGTCAGCTTATTCGTGAGAATGGTCTTGATGATGAGGGTGATATCATTTTACGACGTGTACAATCAAGTGATGGGCGGAGTCGTGTTTTTATCAATGAT
This sequence comes from Bartonella massiliensis, assembly GCF_902150025.1. Taxonomy (GTDB): domain Bacteria; phylum Pseudomonadota; class Alphaproteobacteria; order Rhizobiales; family Rhizobiaceae; genus Bartonella; species Bartonella massiliensis. Next base: position 60,505 of record NZ_CABFVS010000018.1, on the reverse strand, counting down.
CAAGTGTCTAGTGTTGCATTAATGCGGAGTGTTGGCCGTCTGTTGGTTGAAATCCATGGACAACATGATGATCGTGCCCTTGTTGATGTTGCGACACATCGTCAATTATTAGATGCTTTTGGTGGGCTTGAAGATGACGTGGCAAATTTGCGTCAGTGTTATCGTATATGGCGTGAATTTGAGGAACGTTTACAACAGCAGCGTCTTAAAGTAGAGAGCGCTGTGCGTGAGGTTGATTATCTTCGTGCGTGTGTAGAAGAGCTTGAAAAACTTGATTTTCAAGTGGGGGAAGAAGATGCTCTTTCTCTTCGTCGTGCCGATATGCTTAAATTAGAAAAAATAGCGACGGATATTAAAGAAGCAGATGATCTTTTAAGTGGTCAAAAATCACCAATTCCAGTGTTGTCTAATTTGGTGCGGCGTTTGGAACGGAAAATTCCAGAAGCAGAAGAGCTCATTGCACCAGTGGTGAAATCACTTGATGAGGCATTGCATGCCCTTGCAACCGCACAAGAAGGCATTGAGGCAGCAATACGCGCATTGGATTTTGAACCTGATGAATTGGAACGGATAGAAGAACGTCTTTTTGCTCTTCGCGGTTTTGCGCGTAAATATCAAGTTTCTGCAGATGGGTTGGTTCAATTACGCGATAAAATGGATGCTGAATTGGCTGACTTTGAAGAGGCTCAGAACACGCTAACGCGTTTTGAAGATGAAGCAAGACAAGCACAAAAAAACTACGATCTGTTAGCACAAGCCTTAACAATAAAACGTCGAGAAACAGCAAAGCATTTGTCTGAAAGTGTGATGGCTGAGTTGCCGGCATTAAAGTTAGAAAAGGCAGAATTTATTGTTGAAATGCAGACTGATGTTGAAAGGCGAGGTGCAGAGGGATGTGATCGCATTGAATATTGGGTGCGAACAAATCCTGGAACACATGCTGGACCTATGTTTAGTGTGGCTTCTGGCGGTGAATTGTCGCGTTTTTTATTAGCATTAAAAGTTGTTTTATCTGATCGAGGATCGGCTCCCACGCTGATTTTTGATGAAATTGATACAGGCGCTGGGGGCGCTGTTGCGGCAGCTATTGGGCAACGGTTGCAACGTTTGTCAGAAAAAATTCAGGTTTTTGCTATTACGCATGCACCCCAGGTTGCATCGAAAGCGCATAGTCATTTTCTTATTTCAAAGATTGAAAGTAATGATGAAGGGCGCTTTGTTACTGTTCTTCATAAAATGGAAGAGCAGGAGCGTGCAGAAGAAATTGCTCGTATGTTGGCAGGAGAACAGATTACTGAGGAAGCACGAGCAGCGGCTCAAAAGCTGCTTGCCTAATTATCATTGGGGAAAAAAAGACATGACGAGCATGTGTTCATTTGAACTCACTTCATGGTTAAAGAGTTGAGATTTTTATGATTATAGCACACCATTTGGAATAGATTTTATGAACAAGGACGGCGTTAAAAAACTTACTGCTCTTGAAGCAGAAAGTGAATTAGAGTGGTTGGCAAAAGAGATTGCACGTCATGATGTGCTTTATAATCGTGATGATCAGCCTGAAATTTCTGACGCAGAATATGATGCTTTACGCCGTCGTAATGCAGAAATTGAAGCTCTTTTTCCTGAACTTGTTCGTATGGACTCTCCTTCACATAAAATTGGAGCACCGGTTTCAGAAAAGTTTGAAAAATCTGTTCACGCACTGCCCATGCTTTCCCTTGATAATGCTTTTAGTTCTGAAGATGTCACTGAATTTATTGAGCGTATTCGTCGTTTTTTACGGCTTCCAGAAACGCAAATATTGGAAATAACAGCGGAGCCAAAAATTGATGGTTTATCATTGTCCTTGCGCTATGAGGAGGGGCAGCTTGTGCGGGCAGCAACGCGGGGTGATGGAACTGTTGGTGAGAATGTGACGGCGAATGCCCGAACAATTGCTGCTATTCCGCACGTCTTGCAAGGTGATTTTCCCGATATCATTGAGGTTCGTGGTGAAGTTTATATGAGGCGGGAGGATTTCCAAGCATTGAACACCAGACAACAAGAGAAGGGTAAGGTCACTTTTGCCAATCCTCGAAATGCGGCGGCAGGTTCACTCAGGCAACTTGATTCACGGATAACTGCCAGCAGAAAGCTGCAATTTTTTGCTTATGCTTGTGGTGAGGTGAGTGAAATATTTGCACGAAGTCAGATGGAGATGATGAAAAAGCTTAAAGAATATGGCTTTATTATCAACCCATTAACAAAAGTTTTTAAGACACTCGAGGAAATTATTTCCTATTATCGTGATATCGAAGAACGCCGTCATGTCTTAAACTATGATATTGATGGTATTGTTTATAAGGTTAATGATTTGATGCTCCAAAAGCGCTTGGGGTTTGTTTCTCGTTCGCCGCGTTGGGCAATAGCACATAAATTTCCAGCAGAAAAAGCGATAGCGCTTTTGGAAGATATTGATATTCAAGTGGGACGCACGGGGGCTTTGACGCCTGTTGCGCGCCTTACGCCTATTACTATTGGTGGGGTGGTGGTAACCAATGCCAGCTTGCATAATGAAGATTATATTAAGGGAATTGGTCATAAAGGAGAGCCCATTCGTGAAGGACGTGATATCCGCGTAGGGGATAGTGTGATTGTACAACGTGCTGGTGATGTGATTCCGCAAGTTATTGATGTTATTATTGAAAAGCGCCCAAAAAATGCGGCTGTTTTTATTTTTCCTCATTTGTGTCCAGCGTGTGGGAGCCATGCTGTTCGTGAAGATGGAGAAGCAGTGCGTCGTTGTACGGGGGGACTTATTTGTCCTGCACAGGCGATTGAGCGTATTCGTCATTTTGTTGCGCGCAATGCTTTTGATATTGAGGGCTTGGGGAAAAAACAAGTAGAGTTTTTTTTCCATGCTCAAGATGAGGCACTTTGTATTCATACACCAGCCGATATTTTTACTTTAGAACGACGCCAAGAAAAGTCTTTAATTCGTTTAGAAAATATGGAAGGTTTTGGTACTGTTTCAGTGCGGAAATTGTATGATGCTATTAATGCACGCCGCGAAATTCCTTTAAGCCGTTTTTTGTTTGCATTGGGGATTCGTCATGTTGGTGAGGTTAATGCACGCCGCCTTGCACGAGTTTATCAAACTTATACAGCTTTTGAAACTGCTGCGATGGAAGCACTTATGCCTTGTGAGGGAGAAAATAAAGAAGGCAATGAAGCTTGGATGGAGCTTACCAATATAGAGGGAATTGGACCACAGGTAGGCAGCGCAATTGTTGATTTTTATAAGGAAGCACATAATCGTGAGGTTTTGTCTGTTTTGCTTGAAGAAGTAACGCCTCTCGATGAGGTCCCTATCATGACAGATTCTTCACCAATAGCAGGAAAGATCATTGTTTTTACAGGAACTTTGACGCATATGTCACGTGATGAAGTAAAAGCATTGGCAGAGCGATTAGGGGCCAAAACGTCGGGTTCACTCTCTAAAAAAACAGATCTTCTTGTTGCTGGACCTGGAGCAGGATCAAAATTGGCTAAAGCACAAGAATTAGGGGTTGAGGTTATCGATGAAGAGGCTTGGCTAAAGCTGATTGAGGGATAAGGGCGCTTTTTTCAAGCAGACGAATACGTTATTTTCTTCATTACGTACATTTATTGACCTTAAAAACAATATATAATGCCCATATAAAGTTTTATAATTTTTAGTATTGTAAAATATTATTTCTCAGGGCAGTGATGTAATGAATAAATTTATTATTTTTTGTAGAGGAAAGGTTTTACTTTTTTAACAGTAATATGTTATAAATATTAATAACGCATTTTGATTGCTTTTATGCAGAAGATATAAATTCTCTCATAGCACAATAAGAGATGTAACCGACTGATTGTTTACTCTTTGCATGACCAACTAATAAAAAATGACTGGATAATTATATATAATAAATAACAGTAGCATTTTATTATGTAGCGTGATTTTCATCTATACTTATCAGGCATCATTATATGATATACTTGTCCAATTTCATTACAAAATTTTGGATATTCTATAATGCGTCTAGCACCATAATTTTTTTCCTGGCCTCGCTTATCTCTTTCAAATTTCTCGGCATTTGAGATCTCGTTTATGAGAGCAAGTACAGTGTATGAGAATATTTCAGAATCAAATACCATTTGTGCATATTTAAACATTGGATCTGTAGAATTCATGACTAAATTTTTTGCCCAAATAAAATCACTTTCTTTCCAATTATATTGAGAACGTAACTTCTGTATGTACGTGGGCAGAGATAGCGCTGGAAGCTTTTCATTATAAACACCTTTCAATAAGTCTACAAGGCATGCACACCAAACAACTTTTGCATGAATATATTTCACGTTTTCTGGGACAAGCACTATCATATCATGATTTAAAACATGATATACACCATAACTTTTAGCATCTAGATATAGTTTTGCTCGTTTTAGGTATTCGTCATATACACCATAGTGATATTGTTCATTGACATATTTTTCGTAAAGTTGGTTGTATTCATTTTCAGTAATAACTCGACTTTTAGAAAATGCAGCAATAGGAACTCGTCTAAATTTATTAATTTCCGTCAATATAGAAGGTCCAATATAGTATCCCAATAATAATATTACGGAAAAAAATAAAATTATACGCATTAGGATAATCACTTTAATGGTAAATAAGGATATAGCTTATTAAGATCTATCTTTAGAGTTTTTTATCATGGTAAGTCATAAAATCTATGCTTTATTCTATCTCTTTCAAAGTATTTGTAGTTTTTTGTAAAGAGCTCTAAAGATTTTTCACTTCTATAGCTATTCTTGTGTTGTGCAGTTTTTGAGAGCTTCTCTATAAAATAACATGATGTCTGACTGTTTCTAATAAAGAAAATTCTTTAAAAGGTAATGTTATAATTATTCTACTTCCTTTAAATTCTAACGACTTAACTTTTCTCTCATAGCAGATTCTGTTTATTTGTATCAATATGTATTATAATGATTCACGACTATCGAACATTATTCAAGAATTGAAAAAATGATACATTATTGACTCATAAGGTAAACCGAAAAGGTGAAAATTATAAATCAATATGCATAAATTTTGAATCCGAACGCTGTAATAAGCTGATTATAATTGATATGAGAAAAATGATGTCGAGGATTACAAAATATAATGAAATTTTCCATATTAAGAACAATAAGACTAGTAACTTGTATAAAGAGGCTGGAGGGTGTTCGGTAAGTGTTATCCTTTACAAAGAGCAGCCCATTCTATTTCAAATTTGGGAAGAGCGTTTGTTGTATCAGAAAAACTTCAAGCATCTTATAAAAATCTTTTTTGATGATGAAGACACACCTTTTAAAAAAAGAGCGGATGTGGTGTTTTTTGTAATGCCAAATGGGGGCAAGGGTATTGCGTATCTTTAGTTTGTATAATCTCTGAAACGGGTAGACAGCCTAATTTGGGGAGAATATGAAGTTTTAAAGGTGAAAACCAGTTTCCATCTTTAGCATTTCCTTTTAATTCGGCTTTACGGCTTTCAAAAGCGTCTAAAGCAATGTCTTTTAAATAATAGAGATTGCGCATTGCTTCACGCTTTTGTTTGTTGTGTAATAATGGGGGTACGCCTCTCATGTAGAATTGAAACGCTCTCCAGTTGCCGATTCACGTGCTTTTTTTAAAAGAGACGTTTCTCAACGCTTCTCATTTCGTTTTACGACGGCGCCCGTGAATAGTATAACGATAAATCCATTGTGCCCCCCATCTTTACGCTTATGAGAAGCAAAAACACCATCACACTATTTTCCAGCCCTAGAATGTTACGGACCAACTCTTGGCACGTAAGACGATTCATAAAAAGCTATTTTTACTCCTTATTTTTAGCAATTTTTTCCCACACACCAGCCCCGCTTTTGACGTGTAAGAAGGTGATATTAATTGATTCAATCTGAGAGGGTTTGTGATGAGAAAAATTTACTATATTCGGAGTTAGAATCAAGTTTAAAAATGATTATTTATCATTATAAATCAATATGTTATATTTAAAAAAACACGAGAAGATATTAGTACTGCTTCATTTAAAGGGGCATTGTTGCCTCTTTTATCCACTTTTTATCTTCTTCATTAAGGTAAGGGGCATTCATTTGATAAACACGCGCATGGTAATCATTGAGCCATTGCCGTTCTTCTTGTGTCAAAAGCTCTGGGAGAATGAGTCTCCTATCAATGGGGCAATGGGTGAGCGTTTCAAACGAAAGCATTTCTATGTCTCCACCAGCAATTTTTTGTACTGGTTTTACGATTATCAAATTTTCAAGTCGAATACCAAAAGCGCCTTCGCGATAATATCCAGGCTCATTGGAAACAATCATTCCAGGAATCAGTTCTTGGCACCCTCTGCGTGAAATATTTTGTGGTCCTTCATGAACAGAAAGATAAGAACCAACGCCATGACCTGTACCATGAGCGTAATCAAAACCAGCTTTCCATAAGGAGATACGTGCGAGAGCATCAATGTCTTGTCCACGCGTGCCTTTTGGAAAGCGTGCGGTTGAAAGAGCAATCATGCCTTTGAGGACAAGCGTAAAACAGCATTTTTCTTCTTCTCCAATATTTCCAATTGCTACTGTGCGTGTGACATCTGTCGTGCCATCACGATATTGTCCACCTGAGTCCACAAGATAAAGTTCTCCAGCTTTGAGTTGTTTATTTGTTTGCGTTGTTACACGATAATGAACAATGGCACCATTTGCTCCCGCTGCTGAGATTGTATCAAAAGAAAGATCTTCAAGTTTTTCCCCCATTTCTTTTGCTGTGTGTATGCGAAATTCTTCTAATTTTTGAGCGGCAGAAATCTCACTTATTGTATCTGGTGTTTGTTTATCTAACCAAGAAAAAAAACGGGTAAGAGCAACACCATCACGCAGATGTGCTCTCCGTGCCCCTTCTAATTCTGTGGTATTCTTAATGGCACGCGGTAGAGCAGCAGGGTCGGTCAGTGTAATGAAAGAGCTCTTTTCTTCTTCAATGACAATCCGTAATTTTTCGCATGTTAGCTGTGGATCTAAGGCAAAAACTGTTCCTTTTTGCACATATTCTTTGACTTTTGAAAGAAGTTGTTCTGGTTCATATAATTTTGCATAACGTTCTAGATATTGTTTTTGTTCTTCACCAAGTTTTTGGTTGTCAATGAATAAGGTTGGCGTTTCGTTGAGCGGGATAAGAGCAAAGCACAGAGAAAAAGGCGTATTGGAAATATCATTGCCTCGTATATTGAATATCCATGCAATAGAGGAGGGGTCTGTGAAAATAAAAGCATTTGCACGGGTTTGTTGTATGCCTTTGCGAATCAAAGCGCGTTTTTCATCCGTGTCGCATCCAGCATATTTGAGTGGATGAATGGATAGGGCAGATTGTGGTGGTTGTGGTTGATCATGCCAAAGTAGATCAATGGGGTTATGTTGAACTGCTACAAGTTTTCCGCCTGCTTTTATCTCTAAAGATTTCCTTAAGGTTGCTGTAGCGGCGATTGTGTGGAGCCATGGGTCAAAACCAATAGAAAGTTTTTGTCCATTTTTTTCAAGCCATTGTGAGGGGGGGCAGGTTACGAGATCTTCATAAGTAAAGATATGAGGATCAGTTTGTTGGCGAACTTGAAGTTTATAGCGTCCATCTGTGAATATAAGGGCTTTATTTTTTAAAATAAGTGCGATTCCTGCTGATCCAGTAAAGCCTGTAAGCCAGCTAAGGCGTTGCGCATGAGGGGGAACATATTCCCCTTGATGTTCATCGTTGCGTGGAACAAGAAAACCGTCGAGCCCAAGGCGATCGAGCTCTTTACGAAGAGAGGAAATACGCTCGAGAGCGTGTGCGGGATTTGTTGTTGCTTCAAAAGATTGATACATAGCAACGTCCTTTTCTTTTATTTCAGATGTATCGTAACCCAGCCGTGTCGGTGGTATGTTTCAATATGTTTGAGTCCCTGTTTTATATAAGCTTCCAATACAAGATCATGCTGTTCTTCAAGAATTCCAGAAAGGATAAGTGATCCCCCTCTTTGAAGGACCTGAACCATTTCTGGTGCAAGTTCGATAAGCGGATTGGCAAGAATATTGGCAACAATGAGATCAAAAGGAGCCCGTTTTGTAATTTGATCATGGGTAAAACCTGTTGCTGTAGCAGCTGTAATATATTCTTTTACGCCATTAAGCGCGATATTATGTTGTGCCACTTTAATAGCAACAGGATCAATATCGGATGCCAGAATAGGAATGGGCTTGAGCTTGGCCATGCCAATAGCTAAAATGCCACTGCCCGTTCCAAGATCAAGGGCATTTTGTGGATTTTCGTGTTTCATGATTTTGGCAATCATTTCCAAACACCCCGCTGTTGTTCCATGATGTCCAGTGCCAAAAGCTTGATTTGCATCAATTTCAATGGGGAGAACATTTGCTGGAATGGCGTTTCGGTTATGACTTCCATGAAGGAAAAAAGGACCCGCATGTATTGGCTTTAGTCCTTCCAGGCTTTTTTGTACCCAATCAATATTGGGTAAAACTTCTCTATTAATTTTATCAGAATCGATAGAAAGAATGTTTGCAAACCGCCTTAATGCATTCTCTTGATTATCTTGATCGACATATAGAGACAGCTCATAGAGAGCATTTTTTTCGTCTATCTCTGTAAGAGCCAGAGGATAGCCTTCTTCCTCAAAAGCTGTTTCTATAAGGGGATAAAACTTTTCTATTTTACTTTTTAAAGCAGTATAATAGAGGCGAATTTGCTGCGACATTCTATTCTTTCTTTTGATCGGCTTTTTTAGTTTGAGATGAGTTTTTTTAGCCGTTCAATGGCGATTTCATCTTTTAATTCACTATCGCTTTCTTTTGTATCATAACGAATAACACCTGCTAACTTTCCGCCTTTTTTGAGTAAAAAAATCGCTGCTGTATGGTCATAAGTATAGTTGCCATCTGTTCCAGGTACTTTTTCAGCAATGATATTGAAAGAATTGACCATTTCATGAACTTTTTCAGGATCTCCGCTAATGCCAACAATCTTATTAGAAAAATTACTGAGATATTCATGAAGCACTTCTGGGGTATCGCGTTCAGGATCAACAGTCACAAACCATTTTCCTAATTTATCACTCTCAGGTCCAATAGCTGTAAGCCATCGATCAAGATTCATTAATGTCGTAGGACAGATTTCAGGGCACATTGTAAAACCGAAGAAAATAATTGAAGGTTTACTGCGAACATCAGCTTGCGTAACAGTTTGTCCATTTGAATCGGTGAGCGTGAAGTCATCACCTAAAGGTTTGTTTATTAACGTATCATAAATAAAAATTCCCGCAAGAAATATAACTGTTAGTCCTAAGATGCGGATTACATTTTTCATAGCTTATCTCTCTTAAAGGTATCAAAAAATTCTAGCATTGGCAGGTTTGTATTGCAATGTTTGTTTCATGGTTGATTTTATGGGTTTGGTTGGTATGTCTTTGTGATATCTCTTGATGAAACAGTTGGTGGAAGACGATATGAATATGGAGAATGATCTTCGATTCCATGAAAGTAAACCGCGTATTCATACGACGGCGCGATTGCATGGTTGTAAATTGGGGCGCTATGTGGAAATTAATGAACGGGTGATTTTACGGGATGTAATCGTTGGGGATTTTTCTTATTTAGAACGTAACAGTGAGGCTATTTATAGCGATATTGGTCGTTTTTGTTCTATCGCATCTCATGTACGGATGAATGCGTTGGAGCATCCCATGGAGCGCGTTTCAACACATAAAATAACCTATCGTCCAAATGAATATTTTCGTTATAGCGCCCTCGATCGTTCTTTTCGTGAAAGGCGTTGTGCAAAACGTGTGATTATTGGGCATGATGTATGGATTGGGCATGGAGCGGTTATTATGCCTGGGGTAACAGTTGGTCATGGAGCCATTATTGGAGCCAATGCTGTTATAACGAAAGATGTTATGCCTTATACGATTGTTGTTGGGGTTCCCGCTCAGAAATTGCGGATGCGTTTTTCCGATTATGTGATAGAAGATCTTTTAAATATGGCTTGGTGGGATTGGCCGCTTGATAAAATTTACATTGCATTGCCTGATATGCAAAATTTATCCATTGAAGCTTTTGTTCGAAAATGGAAGTGAGTCTCAGAATAAAATAAAGTGGTCTTTTAAAAAAAACTGATTGTCGTTTGTTTTTGTTAAGCTTTGTCGACAAAATTATCCAATACACGTTTTTCTCCCGCTTTTTCAAACATTATTGTCAATTTATGATCATCTATTGCGGTAATGTAACCATAACCAAATTTTATGTGAAAAATTCGATCGTTGACAGAAAAATCTGATGGAGCATGAGAGATTGATTGAGCGATAACTTTCCCTTCTATATTCTTGTTTTTTTGTGCACGCTTTTGTCTTGGTGCTGCGTAGTCATTATAAAAGAAATCATGATGTTGAAAGGAGGATTGTCCATAACCACCATAAGATGTTTCCATAGCTATGGCTTCTACATGTTCTGCTGGTAATTCATCGAGAAAACGGGAGGGAAGAGCAGATTGCCAAAGTCCGTGAACTCTGCGGTTGGATACAAACCATATATGTAGATATTTTTTTGCTCTTGTAAGTCCTACATAAGCAAGGCGCCGTTCTTCTTCTAAGCCTGAACGTCCCCCTTCATCTAATGAGCGCTGATGGGGAAAGAGTCCTTCTTCCCAACCTGGAAGAAAAACCGTTTCAAATTCAAGCCCCTTAGCAGAATGAAGTGTCATGATGTTGACGGCATCCATGCTTTCATTATTTTCCGTTTCCATAACCAGTGAAACATGTTCTAAAAAGTTTTGAAGATTTTCAAATTGTTCTATGGAACGGATCATTTCTTTAAGGTTTTCTAATCGTGTAGGAGCCTCTGGTGAGCGATCTTCTAACCACATGGTTGTGTAACCGGAATCATCAAGGATGATCTCGGCAAGCTCTCTGTGGGGGGTGTCTTGCAACATATTTTGCCAGCGACGGAAGTTTTCAATAAGGCTTCGTAAGGCACTGCGTGCCTTAGGCTTTAGTTCGTCTGTTTCAATGATGTCAGCGGCCGCGGAAAAGAGAGATACAGCACGTGCTCGTGCACTCTCATAAAGAATGCGTAAGCTTGCATCTCCTATGCTGCGTTTAGGTGTATTGATAATACGCTCAAAAGCTAAATCATCAGAAGGTTGGACAACAACGCGCAAATAAGCCATGGCATCCCGTATTTCCATTCGCTCATAAAAACGAGGACCACCAATGACGCGGTAGTTAAGGCCAAGTGTTACAAAGCGATCTTCAAATTCACGCATTTGAAATGATGCACGTACCAAGATAGCCATATTATTTAAGGCATGACCGGTTTGTTGAGCGCGTTCGATTTCTTCTCCGATTGCTCGCGCTTCTTCTGTTGAATCCCATGCTGAGTGAATTTTTACTTTTTCTTCTTCACTCTTTATTTGAGCGGAAAAAAGGACTTTTCCTAGCCGTTCTTCATTATGAGCAATCAGATGCGAGGCGGCTTTTAGAATATGGGATGTTGAGCGATAATTGCGCTCTAAGCGAATAATTTTGGCAGAAGGAAAATCTTTTTCAAACCGTAGTATGTTTTCAACTTTTGCACCACGCCATCCATAAATGGATTGATCATCATCGCCAACACAACAAAGATTAACATTTTGACCTTGAGGATGTTGTGCTAAAAGGCGAAGCCAAAGATATTGTGCTGTATTCGTATCTTGGTATTCATCGACAAGAATATAGCGAAATTGAGAATGATATTCACGAAGAATATCTGGATTGTGTTGGAAGATAGAGATAGAATGAAGGAGAAGATCACCAAAATCACAAGCATTCAGATCTTTTAATCGATTTTGATAGCTATGATAAAGTTCACGTCCCATACCGTTGCCAAAGGAATGCGCTTCACTTTTTGAGATATGTTCTGGTGAAAGTCCTTGATTTTTCCAAGAATCAATCATCATGGCAAAATTTCGTGCCGGCCAACGCTTATCGTCTAAGCCTTCAGCTTGAATAAGCTGTTTTAAAAGCCGAAGAACATCATCGCTATCGAGAATTGTAAAGTTTCTTTTTAAATCAACGAGCTCTGCGTGGCGGCGTAAAATTTTGGCACCAGTGGAATGAAAAGTTCCAAGCCAAGGCATGCCTTCAACAACTTCACCAATAAGTTCACCAATACGTGTTTTCATTTCACGGGCCGCTTTGTTGGTGAAAGTGACAGCAAGTATTTGTTGAGGAGAGGCAAGTCCAGAGCGCAGAATGTGAGAAATACGGGTTGTTAAAACGCGTGTTTTTCCAGTACCAGCACCTGCAAGAACTAGAAGAGGCCCCTCAGTATTCATAACAGCTTGTTGTTGTTCTGGATTGAGCTGTGCTAAATAGTCTGTGTTATATGATTTTTTTTCTTTTAGAACATGAGAAAAAATCCCAGAGTTTTTTTCATCATGGGATGGGAGAGTATCTTCTTCAAAGAAAGGTATGTGATCAGAAAAATTATTCATTATACCTTTTTTTTAATCTTTTTTTCATAAAAGTGCTAGATTTAAAAAACTTTTCTTTTACAAACCGCAACAGTCTTTATTGGACCAGAGATGTTAAAACAAAAAAAGGACTAAAGACGTTGAGCGAGAATGCTTTGAAGAGCATAAACGCGCAATGAGGCTGAAAGATTAACTTGTTGCGGTCTTTTACTATCAATATCGGTGATAATAAAGGCTAAAGATTGTCCTTTTTTGCGGGCTATATCTTTTAAAATATCTAAAAATGGTGGCTCTAAAGAAACGCTTGTTGCGTGTCCATCAACGCGAACTGATATCTTTTTTGGAATAACTTTTGACCAATCGATTGAATTATTTTCATGCATCTTTCCCCCTTTCTTTGTCGTTTTGTAAACGATTTTGATCAAGAAACTTTTGCGTTTTTAAAGATTTTTTTTGCTCAAAAAGTTTTTCAGTTTTTGTTCGTCCAAAACGATAACGGTTTTCTTCAGCTTGAAGAGCTTTTTCTGCACGCTTTTTTTGTTTTTGAAATTGACGAAGGTTAATCGGTTCGGTCATGAGAAAATTTACTTTTTCCGAAAGGAATCTAAAGAGACAACATCAGCGCTCTGTTTTGCATCGTTATTTGAAGGTTCTTTATTGATACTGAGATTTTGTTCTTTTGTGAGTGTATTTTCTTTTTTTTGTTTGTCTGATAGAGCAATGGGGGTAGATGGGATATTTTCTGCATTTTCACTTTCTGCGGAGGGAAGTTTTGAGGGCAGATCAAATGCAGCTTCAAATGCTGCTACAGGATCGTAAAAGACTTGAATAGCAGTAAAAGGAATAACGAGTTTTTCGGTGATTTCTCTGAAAGAGAGGGCCACTTCGAAGGCTGTTTCTGAAACGCTGAGATCTCTAAACTGATGTTGTAAGACGATTGTCATTTGTTCAGGATAGCGACTTTTTAACCGAGAAGAAATTTTAACGCCTGCGGCATTTGTAAAAAAAGTTATAAAAAAGTGATGATTTCCCGGAAGACCTGCTTTAGCAACTTCCGATAAAACTTTACGGATAACTCCACGAAGCGCATCCTGAACGAGAATATCGTAACGGATTTGATCTTTAACCATCGAAGCTTATTCCTTTTATTTCACGTAGCAGAATGGGTCGTATTGATCTTGTATAAGAGAATATATTTAAAATTAGCAGCATTTTGTCTACGAGGCACTTCATTTGAATCGAAAAAACACAAAAAATAATGTTTGATAATGTCTGAAAGATCACTCAATAACATTTTAAACAGTGAAGGCTTCTGTTGCCAGGTGCCTTCGAACCCCGCTTAAACCTGCGACGGTTTAAGAGTCAATTTGAAACATTCACACCACCTTAAGCGGCGAGACGTGCTTCCGCATAGTTGTCATTTGCAACTACTCATTTAGCCCGATAACGGTGGTACAATGCCGAGTAAAAGAGCGATCTTTACACCCTTGTCGATCCTATTTCGCCCCCACCAAAATATAATTTTGTTTTTTTATATTTTGGTGGAGGCGCCGGGTACCGCCCCCGGGTCCAATAGGTTTATTTCACCGTCCATTTATTACTATAGCTGAAAAGTCAGCTCTCTAAGTATAGATGAAGAACAGTCTTAGGAAAAGGGGGGGTTGTTAATATTTTTAATCCTCTAATTATTTATGGAGCTATATGATGCGGCGGTGAAGTATAACCGCTCGTTTTTGGAGAGGATATGATGCAAAATGAAAAATAATCTAGCAGATATTAAAATATATGATTCAAACCCTGATGAAGCAGCAGTTGAGCGACTTAACCATCGTTTAGCTTTGGTGATGCAAAAGCAAGATGCAGCGCTTGTTGCAACATCGGATCCAAAAGAGTTAGAACGTGTTGAAAAATGGGTTAAAGATGTTTTAGAAGTTGATGAGCAGAGTGCTAAAATGGCTGTTGCAAAAGTTGCTCAGATGATGACTGGGGAACGTAGAAAAAGTCGTATGACTTTTTATTACTTAGTTGCAAAGCAACTCGATGCACTTCATAAAATTTAAACGATATTAAATTTGTGATCATGATAAAAAAAGCCCAATTTTTTGGGCTTTTTTGTTTATAGAAGGCATTAATCTTTTTCATTGTCTTGGAGATATCCTCCTTTACGCATACTCGGAACAAAGAGAAGCGCAATAAATGCCATGATCATTACGGCGGTTACGTAAAAATAAAAGAGTGATTCATGACCGTACTTTTTTAATCCAAGCGCGACGTATTCAGCAGAACCACCAAATAAGGCATTGCCAATAGCGTGAGAGATGTTAACGCCTAATGCACGTACGGAAGAGGGAAACATGGCTGACTTTACAACACCAGAGATGGATGTATACATGCCCATAATAAAGAGCAAGCCAATAATGACGGAGAAGGCAACCCATACGCTATGGGTGTTACCAATTATCCAGAGTCCAGGAAATGTAAAAATGGTAGAGAGTATACTCCAAATGATGAGTAAAGTTTTTGTTCCAATTTTATCGGCAATGATGCCTGCTATGGGCTGGAAAAGGATGAAAATAAACAGTACAGCTGTCATAATCGTTGTTGTGGTATGTTTATCAAAGCCAGTGGTTGTGATCAGATATTTTTGCATATAAGTCGTAAAGGTATAAAATGTGAGTGATCCGCCTGAGGCAAAACAGGCAATCACGACGACGGCTTTTGTGTGTTTGGTAAGAAGTTCCTTAAGACTACCAGAGTGTTTTTGGGAGCGGCTTTCTTTTGTGGTCGTTTCGTGGAGCGAACGACGTAAGTAAATCGCAACGAGTGCTCCACATCCACCAATGACAAAAGGGATACGCCATCCCCATGCTTTTAACTGATCTTCAGTAAGGTAAATGGCTAAAATAAATATAATGAAACTGGCAAGAAGCTGACCTGTAATAAGGGTGGCTGATTGGAAAGAAGCAAACAGCCCACGATGCTTTTTGAGAGCAACTTCGCTTATATAAGTGGCTGCTGTACCATATTCACCCCCCGCTGAAAGTCCTTGTACCATTCGCGCTAACAGTAAAAGGATTGCTGATGTTATTCCCAAGGTTTCATAGGTGGGAAGTATGGCGATGAAAAAAGAGCCTCCACACATCATGAAAATGGATACAAGCATTGAGCGTTTACGTCCGTAACGATCGGCAACGAATCCTAAAAGCCAAGCTCCAATAGGGCGCATAAGAAAGCCAATAAAAAAGACACCTGCAGTTTTTAACAGCGGTGTAATTGCATCACCATCTGAAGGAAAAAATTGTGATGCAAAATAAATCGATGCAAATGCGTAAACGTAAAAATCATACCATTCTACGAGATTTCCAGATGCGCTTGCTATAATAGCAAAAGTACGCTTTCTTGCATCATGCGATGCTGAATTTGTTTCACTTTTCATGAAGTGTTCCCCTTTTAAATTTATAGTTTATATTTTTAAAACTTAATTTTTTATAATTTCCAGAAAAATTCATTTGTATAATGATTATTTTTATAAATAACTATTTTTAATAACGTATTCTGCTCAATTTTTGCTCTTTATTATATCGTATAAAAAGTAATTTTCTTATTTTAAATAATTAAACATATTAATATAATACTATTTTTATAAAATAGTATTATATTAATAATCTAATAATATTGTTTTACTTTTTTATTATTAATATAACAGTATATAATTTCTTTACTTTATCTGTTTCATAACATCCGTTTTTATTTTTTCTTACGTGAATTTTATTCATAGAAAAAAATATTCATAAGTTTCAAGAAAGCATCGCGAGGGAGCTTTATATAATGAAGATTAGCTTACAGTATTTGGGTTTTCCATGTGATATACAAGAGAATAAATAACCATTATAAATCAATATTTATGGAAGCGACATGTCAAAGTTATAGAAACTGTCCGATGACTTTTCATTATTGAGAGTAAGCTAATGAAATGGATGTCATGATATAAAAATGAGACTTGTATGTACTAATTATAAAAAAGCCCAATTTATTTGGGCTTTACATTTTATGGAATATTAATGGGTCTCATCTTGAAGATATCCTCCTTTGTTTATATCCGGCATTAGAAGAATCGCGATAAGCGCAATGACCATCATGCCGATTATGTAGAAAGGAAATACAGATTCATGACCGATTTTTTTTAATCCAAATGCAACGTATTCAGCAGAACCACCAAATAGAGCATTGGAAATCGCATAGGACAACCCAACGCCCATTGCACGGATTGAGGCTGGAAATACACCTGCTTTTATGATCCCTGCGATGGATGTGTAAAAACTCATGATACAAAGCATTCCAACAATAATGAAAAATGCAACCCATACACTATCTGTGTTCCCAATAGCTGTTAATACAGGAACTGTACAGATGATGGATAAGATTCCCCAAAGAACAAGTGAAGTTTTTGTGCCAATTTTATCCGCTAGAAAACCAAATAGAGGTTGGAGCAATATGAAGATAAAGAGCGCAGCTGTCATGATTGTTGTTGCAGTTTGCTTATCAAAACCAGTTGTTGTGATCAGATATTTCTGCATATAAGTGGTATAAGTATAAAATGAGAGAGAACCTCCCGCTGTAAAGCCCATAACCAAAAACAAAGCTTTTTTGTGATTGCGAAAAAGTTCTTTAAGGCTACCAGCTTGTTTTTGAGAGCGGCTTTCTTTTGTGGTTGTTTCATGAAGCGAACGACGCAGATAAAGTGCAATGATTGCTCCTACGCCACCAATGACAAAAGGAATACGCCATCCCCATGCTTTTAATTGATCTTCTGTCAGATAAAGTGCCAAAATAAATATAACAAAACTGGCAAGAAGTTGACCGGTGATAAGTGTTGCATATTGGAAAGAAGCGAAGAATCCACGGTGATTTTTTAGAGCAACTTCGCTCATATAAGTTGCAACCGTTCCATATTCACCCCCCGCTGAAAGCCCTTGTAACATTCGAACTAAAAGCAGAAGAACGGCTGCTGTTGTTCCAATCATTTCATAGGTGGGGAGGAGGGCGATGAGAAAAGAACCACCACACATCATAAAAATAGAAATGAGCATCGATCGTTTACGTCCATAGCGATCTGCGATGAAGCCAAAGAGCAAACTTCCAATAGGGCGCATAAGAAAGCCCATAAAAAAGACTCCTGCAGTCTTTAACAGTTGCGTAACAATATCATGATCTGAAGGAAAAAATTGTGATGCGAAATAAATAGATGTAAATGAGTAAACATAAAAATCATACCATTCTACGAGATTTCCTGATGCACTAGAGATAATCGAAAAAACACGTTTCCTTGTATCATGTGGTGCTAAAGTTGTTTGGTTTTCCATTAAAGTCTCCCCTGTTACATCGATCAGTTTTTCTCTTTAAAGTTGTTTACGATGTATATCATCAAAATACAATTGTATCATGATAATTTTTTAGGAGAATGCTTTAAGATGATTTATTGGCGTTATTTGTAATTATATTATCACTCGTTTTCGTATTTTTATTTTCTCGTAAAATAAAAGTTATGCCATTACCTCTAAAGGGGAGAGAACCTTGAAAAGCCGATCAAGATATATTTAATCTTGGTGAGAAAAATGCCAAAATAATTACTTCGATGGTTATAGGCTTAATGCTGGAAGATCATAGAAGAGATGATTTTTATGCGTAGCAACCCAAAAATAAAGATATTTCATAAAGCTTAAGCGACATAAAAAAGATTTTTATGTCCTTACTCATTATTGTCATGTCATAAAATAGATCTTTTAAATGGCCATGTAAGATTTTACGTATGCGGTATTTTTGTTAGATATCGTGATAAATATTGAGGATAGAGCTGGCCCATAGAACCTTATGAAGTAAACTGCATAAAGAGATTAATAGAGATAGACAGTTTAGGGAGAGATAAGCTGTTTACAAGACCAACGCGGGGGCAGGCCCTTCATTAATATTAAGATGTGCTTATGAAGCTGCGGAGAGGAGATTGAAAAAAGCCCAATTTTTTGGGCTTTTTTATTTAGCAAATCACTTTAATGAAGTTCATCTTTATCGAGATATCCTCCTTTATCGATATCGGGCATAAGGAGAATAGAGATGAGGGCAATGATCATCATCCCAACGATGTAAAAAAAGAAAACGGATTCGTATCCCATGTTTTTTAGTCCAAGCGCTACATATTCAGCAGAACCACCAAAGAGTGCATTACCAATGGCAAAAGCAAATCCAACACCGATTGCTCGGATTGAAGCAGGGAACAATTCTGCTTTTATGATCCCCGCAATGGAGGTATAAAAACTCATAATACAGAGCATTCCAATAATGATTAAGAGTGCACTCCATGGATTATGGGCATTTCCAATCATTTTAAGAACGGGAATAGTGCAGATAATGGATAAAATCCCCCAACTGATGAGTGAAAATCGTGCGCCAATTTTGTCGGCGAAGGCACCTAAAAGAGGTTGGAATAATACAAAAACAAAGAGGGCGGCAGTCATGATTGTTGTTGCGGTTTGTTTATCAAAGCCCGTGGTTGTGATCAGGTATTTTTGCATATAAGTGGTGTATGTATAAAATGTAAGAGAGCCACCAGCTGTAAAGCCAACAACCAAAAAGAAAGCTTTTTTATGATTGCGAAAAAGCTCTTTAAGACTACCAGCGTGTTGTTCAGAGCGGCTTTTGTGGGTTGTTGTTTCATGAAGCAAGCTTCGCAGATAAAGTGCAACGATTGCTCCCAAGCCACCAATGACAAAAGGAATACGCCATCCCCATGCTTTTAATTGATCTTCAGTAAAGTAAATGGCTAAAATAAATATAATAAAACTCGCAAGAAGTTGACCAGAGATCGTTGTCGCATATTGAAAAGAAGCAAAAAGCCCACGACGATTTTTAGGTGCAACTTCACTCATATAAGTTGCGGCTGTACCATATTCACCACCAACGGAAAGTCCTTGAAACATACGGACTAAAAGGAGAAGAAATGCTGCTGTTATACCTAAGGTTTTGTAAGTGGGAAGTATGGCAATGAGAAAAGAGCCAAAACACATCATAAAAACAGAAATAAGCATTGAGCGTTTACGTCCATAGCGGTCAGCGATGAATCCAAAGAGCCATGCTCCAATTGGACGCATAAGAAAACCAATAAAAAAGATTCCTGCAGTTTTTAACAGTTGTATAACGATATCTTCATCTTCAGGAAAAAATTGTGATGCAAAATAAACCGATGCAAAGGAGTAAGCGTAAAAGTCATACCATTCTACCAGATTTCCTGATGCACTAGATATGATAGCAAAAATACGTTTCCTTGTATCATGGAGTTCTAAAGTTGTTTGGTTATTCATGAAGCACTCCCCTTTTAAATGAATAAATTTTTTCTTAAACGCTATTTTACGATGTGTATTACAAAAACGCGATTATATCATGATAATTTTTTAAGAAAATACTTTAAGATAATTTATAGTATTTATAGTTTTTTCAAGTTTTTTATTGGGGAGTTAAAAAGAATAAATAATATTTATTATATGTTGTATTTATAGTATCATTATATAAAGCAAGTAAACTTGAATCGAACTGTGGTAAGAGGTATGAATTAATTTCTACAGTTGGTCATTCGTCAATGGAATTTTATTTCATGATTATATCCTTAGTTCAGAGGTTAAAAACTTAAGATGGAAAAAGGGTGAGCTTTTGTACTTAAAGTTCAGGGGGTGCTGTTAAGACTTTTCTAGAAAGATTAATGTTTTTGGGCATATGCTATATTGCGTAAATCGTGCGTTTTTGGCAATCTTTTAAGGAAATATTATTTTTGTTTCATTGTGAATTATGTGCATATGAGCATGTTTATGAAGATAGAATGCTCTTTAGTTTATAGGCTTGATATTGTTTCGTAAAATAGCATTAGTGGCTATTTATATATTATATATTACATGTGAGGTTGGTATGTGCGTAAAAATACTTTTTATGAACTTTCTTAAGTGGCAAAGGGGGAGGGCGACATTAAGGTTTAGAAAATAATATCATGATAGCCGCTGGCATTTTGATTAAGCGTAAAGATGTTGGTAAACAATGTTACGACGGCCTTTGAGCTATTAAGACGGTTCAGAAGAGACATTTTTAGCTCTTTTTTCTATAGTTTTTATCTATATGGTTTTGTCTCCTTGTAACGTGCAAGCGAATGATTTTGATATGATTCAATATAACAAGTTTGAAAATTAAGAGAAGCCTGCGCTATTTGAAACTTTCATTCAAGTTTAATAATGACAAGTTATTATTATAAATCAATCTATTGATTAATATTTATACTTTATGGCATTTTTATTTATGTCATTCATGAGCGCCATCGTGAAATGGTGGGGGTGAGAAATATTTCTTAAAAAAGTGCAGAAATTCATCATATAATGGGATTTTCTATTTTTCATGGGGCTTTTATTTTGCATGGGAAGCCCATTAAAGAATGTATTAAACAAAAGCATGAGACAATGTGTAATTTACTCTTGATAAAATTTCTTGAAAGATTATCGTTTTTCTTCGATTTTGATTGGAAATGAGAATATTAAAATAAATAAAAAGTTTTTTATTTTTAGCGAACGAAATTCAGCAAAAGAAGTATTTATTATATAATAATGTGAAGCTGTTTATTTTTGTAAGCGGTTTATGTAGGAGAAAAATTTCTTCTTTGGAGTGTTTGGCAGGGATAAAAAGTTTTGAGCTTTAAACTTCTAGAGGACAGATATAAAAAAAGCCCAATATTCTGGGCTTTTTTTATTAATATCAAAAATTAATGAATATCATCGTTTTGTAGATACCCCTTTTTACGCGCATCGGGCATAAGGAGAATAGAGATAAGGGCAATGATCATCATGCCGACTATGTAAAAATGAAATATAGATTCATGACCATGTTTTTTAAATTCGAGTGCGACAGTTTCAGCAGAGCCACCAAAGATTGCATTGGCAGTAGCATAAGAAAGCCCAACTCCCATGGCGCGTACTGATGCAGGAAACATTTCTGCTTTTACAATACCAGAGATGGATGTATAAAAACTCAAAATACACAGCATTCCAATAACGATTAAGAGCGCAATCCAAGTATCATTGGTGCTACCAATTATTCTAAGCCCTGGCACGATAAAGATGATGGAGAGGCTGCTCCAAATAAGCAGTGAAGTTCTAGTGCCAATTTTATCCGCTAGAGAACCAAAGAGAGGTTGGAGTAACATGAAAACAAAGAGTGCAGCTGTCATTATTGTATTTGCAGTGGGTTTATCAAATCCGGTTGTTGTGATCAGATATTTTTGCATATAAGTTGTGCTGGTATAAAATATAAGTGATCCTCCAGCTGTAAAACCGACCACCAAAAAGAACGCTTTTGCATGATTGCGTAGAAGTTCTTTAAGACTACCAGAGTGTTTTTGAGAGCGGCTTTCTTTTGTGGTTGTTTCATGAAGAGAACGACGCAGATAAATTGCAACAATGGCGCCACATCCACCAATCACAAAAGGAATACGCCATCCCCATGCTTTTAACTGATCTTCTGTGAGATAGAAGGCGAGAACAAACATAACCAGACTTGCAAGAAGCTGACCGCCAATAAGCGTTGCATATTGAAAAGAGCTAAAGAAGCCACGGCGTTTTTTAAGAGCAATTTCACTCATATAAGTTGCTGTTGTACCATATTCACCGCCAACGGAAAGTCCTTGGATCATACGAAGCAAAATGAGTAAAACGGCTGCTGTTGCTCCAATTGTTTCATAGGTAGGAAGGAGGGCAATAAGGAAAGAGCCTCCACACATCATGAAAACAGAAATAAGTAAAGAGCGTTTACGTCCATAACGATCGGCAATATAACCAAAGAGCCAACCACCAATTGGACGCATAAGAAAGCCAATAAAAAAGACAATGGAAGATTTTAAAAGTTCGGTAACAACATCTCCATCAGAAGGAAAAAACTGTGAGGCAAAGTAAATAGATGTAAAAGAATAAACATAAAAATCATACCATTCTACCAGATTACCGGATGCACTCGATATGATAGAAAGAACACGTTTTCTTGTATCATGTGGTGCTAAAGATTCTTGTTTTTCCATAGTTAATCCCTTCTATTTCACGTTCATCTATCTTTGTTCATTATCTCTCTATGTTATTTTATTAAGAATCTGTCTATAGTATTTTATCTTTTGCATCAAAAATTTAGTCAGATCACGATAATTTCTTGTGTAAGATGTTTTCGAAAAAAAAATTTGAATTCTGTTTGTAGGGATTTTACAGTTTTTATTTTCTATAATGAAAAGAATCGGACATAATAGCTTTATGAAATTATATCTGGCTCTTTTATCCCACGTTTTAAATTATGGTACTGATCGTAAAGATCGAACAGGCGTTGGAACGCGGTCTATTTTTGGATATCAGATGCGCTTTGATTTACAAGCGGGATTTCCGTTGTTGACAACAAAAAAACTGCATTTACGTTCAATTATTTATGAGCTTTTGTGGTTTCTTAAAGGCGATACAAATATTGCATGGTTGAAAGAACATGGTGTATCGATTTGGGATGAATGGGCTGATAAACAAGGAAATCTTGGTCCTGTTTATGGTTATCAATGGCGTTCTTGGCCTGCTCCTGATGGACGCCATATTGATCAAATGAGCAATCTTTTAACGATGATTAAGGAAACGCCAGATTCTCGTCGCTTGATTGTCTCAGCTTGGAACCCTGCATTAATAGAGGAAATGGCTTTGCCTCCGTGCCATTGTCTTTTTCAATTTTATATCGCTGAGGGGAAATTATCCTGTCAGCTTTATCAGCGTTCAGCGGATATTTTCTTAGGGGTTCCATTTAATATTGCGTCCTACGCATTGTTAACGATGATGATTGCGCAAGTTAGTGGCCTTAAAGTTGGTGATTTTGTTCATACTTTAGGGGATGCTCATCTTTATTCTAATCATTTTGAACAGGCAAAACATCAATTGTCTCGTATCCCCAATGCTTTGCCATGTATGCGCATCAATCCAGCCGTAACAGATCTTTTTTCTTTTCAATTTGAGGACTTTGAATTGCTTAATTATGAAGCACATCCCCATATTAAAGCGCCGGTAGCCATATGACGATTTCTATTTGTTTAATTGCTGCTGTTGCAGAAAATGGTGTTATTGGTCATGAAGGTACAATGCCTTGGCATTTATCAACGGATTTGCAACGCTTTAAAGCGTTGACGTTGGGTAAGCCCATTATTATGGGGCGAAAAACTTGGGATTCTATCGGAAGACCTTTACTAGGGCGTACAAATATCGTCATTACACGTGATCGTACTTTCAGCGCTGAAGGGGCGGTTGTTGTTCATTCTTTATCGCAGGCTTGTTCTCTTGCAAAAAGTGTTGCGGCTCAAAATGATGTAGAGGAAATTTTTATTATTGGTGGGGGTGAAATTTTTCAACAAGGGTTCAGTTTGGCTGATAAAATATTCCTTACAAAAGTTTTAGCTTCTATAGAAGGTGATAGTTTTTTTCCTGTTTTTGACAAAGAAAAGTGGACTATTGTGCAAACACAAGATATTCCCAAAGGAGATAAAGATAGTCATCCGACACATTTTGTTGTTTATGAGCGGAAATAATGTTTTATAATGTGAAGTGAAAAGGGTTTATCGGTTGCATAATATAAGAGAAGAAGGATCTTATAAAGCCTAAGTCTAAGGCTTGGTATTTTAATGAATGGTAGTCAGTTAAAGAGGTGGTAATGCCCTGGACAAATCAAAATGGTGGTGGCCCGTGGAGTGGCGATAAAAACAAGAACAGTGGTGACAAAAAAACATCGTCTAAGAATCTTTTTGGTTCTGGTGGCTATAATGGTGGCGAAAATGGTCCCAACTTTGATGATATTTTGCGTAAAGGACAGGATCAGTTTAAACAATTTAGTCGAGGGGGCTTTTTTGTTTTGTTTCTTCTACTTGCTGTGTGTTTTTTTCTCTATCAGTCACTTTATATTGTCCAACAAAATGAGCAAGCAGTAGAATTGCGTTTCGGTGTGCCTAAGGAAGGCGTTGTCGGTGATGGATTGCATTTTCACTTTTGGCCAATTGAGACCTATATGAAAGTGCCTTTAACGGAAAAAACAATTGCAATTGGTGGGCATCCTGGACAGAGACAACAAAGTGAAGGTTTGATGCTGTCGAGTGATCAAAATATTGTGAATGTCAATTTTTCTGTTTACTATCGCATTTCCAATCCAGGACAATTTTTATTCAATGTGAATGATCAAGAAGGAACTGTTCGTCAGGTTGCCGAAAGTGCAATGCGAGAGGTTATTGGTTCAAGACCTGTTGATGATGTTTTACGCGATAAAAAAGAAGAAGTTGCTAACGATGTGAGAAAGATTACCCAATTGACTGTCGATAAATATCAACTTGGTGTCGAAATAAGTCGTGTATCGATCAGTGAAGCAGCTCCTCCTACTAAAGTTGCTGCGGCGTTTAATTCTGTTCAGCAAGCAGAGCAGGAACGTGGACGGATGATTGAAGAAGGAAATCGTGTGCGTTTTACGAAGATTGGTTTAGCCAATGGTGAAGCTTCGCGGACACGGGAAATCGCGAAAGGTGAAAAAGCACAAATGGTTGAAGAGGCAACAGGACGTGCTGAACGTTTTCAGGCCATAGCGCGTGAGGCTGCCATTTCACCAGAGGCTGCACGTTATCGTCTTTATATGGAGACGATGGGGCGTGTTTTTTCTTCACCAAATAAATTGATTCTCGATCAAATTAATTCTCCTGCGGTGCCTTATCTTCCTTTGAACGAATTGCTGCGTAATAATTTATCAGAAAAAGCAAAAATAAAATCAGCACGTTCTATATCGCTCTTGGATTCTCAGATTTCTGGAGGACGTTAATCATGCAGCAGTCCCGTTTTTTATTTGTTTTTAGTACCATAATAGTTCTGTTACTCATTTTGTGGATGTCACTTTTTATTGTCTATCCTCGTCAACAAGTGGCTATTAAGCGTTTTGGACAAATTGTTAAGGTCGAGTCTAATCCTGGAATTTATTTTAAAATGCCTTTTGTCGATAAGATGATTGTGGTGGATAATCGGCTGTTGCGTTACAATGTTCCTACGCAATCTGTGCAGGTTCGTGGGGGGGCTTATTATGAAGTGGATGCGTTCTTTATTTATCGTATTACGGATCCTAAATTGTTCTTACAGCGTATTGCTTCAGGGCGTCCACAAATTGCAGCACGTGAAAATCTTGCTCCACGCTTTATTGATGCTTTGCGGGCTGTCTATGGTAAACGAGAATTCAAAGCAGCTTTATCAGATGAACGAGGCGCGATGATGGCTGAGGTTCAACGGCAATTTTCTATCGATGCAGGCTCGCTGGGTATTAAGATTGTTGATGTGCGTATTCGAAAAACCGATTTAACTGATGCTGTTTCAGAAGATGTTTATCGGCAAATGGCTGCTGAACGGGAAGCGGTGGCGGAAAATATTCGGGCTCGTGGTCAACAAGAGCGGGATCGTATTGTGGCGGAGGCAAATCGTGAATATGAAGAAATTGTGGCGGCCGCAAAGCGTGATGCTGAAATTACGCGCGGTGAAGGACAGGCTGAAAGTATTCGCATTTTATTAAAGGCTCGGGAAGTTAATCCATCTTTTTACGATTTTTGGTTAGCGATGGAACAGTATAAAAATTTAGAGAGAATACCGATGGTTATCTCACCAAATGAGGATTTCTTTTTTTATTTTCGCAACCCTCTGCAAGCAAAGAAAAAAGCTTCATTTCCTTCATCAACAGTAAGTTCTAGTTTGAGTAAAGCTGATTCAAAGGCTGGTGGAGAATAGGTGGAATAGTGTATGGGGGATACTCGTATGAGGAGTATGCCCTATCGTTGCTTGTTTTATGATGAATGTAAGCGAATGCGATGCCATACTGATTTTTATATAATAAATTGAGTAAGGCTTTTTGCAGCTTTGGTTTAAAGGCATGTCATGGGTAGAAGTGTTGTGAGTAGAAATACGTTTTTAAAGTCTTTTATCACAAGAGTTGTTTTTTGTGTTATTTTGTTTTTATCTGGATCCGTGCGTTTGTCGTGGGGTGAAGAGATAAACAAGACATTGCTTTCTGTTCCTGATCTCGCTTCTGAGCTTTTGGAGACGGTTGTGAATATTTCTACGGCACAGACTGTTGAAGGAACAGAACAAGATGAAAATACTTCGGTACCCGTTATTCCCAAAGATTCATTGCTGGGGGAATATTTTAATGATTTTTTTACACCCAAAGATGGTCAAAAAAATAGTCAATTTCAAAAGGTACGCTCTCTGGGGTCTGGTTTTGTAATTGATGCCCAAAAAGGAATTATTGTTACAAATTATCATGTGATTGTTGATGCTGATGATATTGAAGTTAACTTTACCGATGGTACAAAACTCAAGGCAAAGCTCCTTGGCAAAGATAGTAAAACGGATTTAGCGTTGCTTCAAGTGGATGCGGGGATTAAAAAATTAAAAGCTGTGCGTTTTGGTGATTCAGAAAAAGCGCGTATTGGTGATTGGGTTATGGCTATTGGTAACCCTTATGGGTTTGGTGGGAGTGTGACGGTTGGTATTATTTCTGCCCGTAACCGTGACCTTAATGCTGGTCCCTATGATAATTTTATTCAAACCGATGCAGCGATTAATCGAGGCAATTCTGGTGGTCCATTATTTGATAGGAATGGTGAAGTCATTGGCGTTAATACAGCAATTGTTTCACCTTCTGGAGGATCTATCGGTATTGGATTTGCTATTCCATCGGATATGGCCCTTTCTGTTATTAATCAATTGCGTGATTTTGGCGAAATAAGGCGTGGTTGGTTGGCTATTCGTATTCAGCCGGTGACAGAGGATATTGCAAAGAGTTTAAAACTAGACAATGCTGTAGGAGCGTTGGTGGCTGGTAAAATAGAACAGACGGAAGAAAATAATGTCGATAATAGCCAGTTACAAACTGGAGATGTCATTCTTTCTTTTGGGAATTCTAAGATTAAGCATGCGCGTGATTTGCCCCGTTTAGTTGCAGAGAGTGTGGAAGGAAAAGTGGTTGATGTTACTGTTTTACGCAATGGGCAAGAAAAAACAGTAAAAGTTAAGCTTGGACGTTTGATTGAGACCGATGCCAGTGAAGATACAGAAGAAGAAGTTGATGATCAAAAAAATGATGATCCGTCGAAAAGCGTGACGATGCAATTGATGGGAATGACGTTATCAGAACTGACAGAGGATTTGCGTCATTGTTATTCAATTTCAGATAAACTTCAAGGATTGGTGGTGACATCTGTTGCAGAAAATAGTGCTGCGGATAAAAAGCGTATTCGCGTTGGTGAAGTGATTGTTGATATCAATCAGAGTGCTATTACAACAATTGATGGGGCTAAAAAACGTTTTCATAAATTACGTGAAGCTGGACGCAAAAATGCTCTCTTTATTGTAGCACGCCCAGATGGAGAGTTAAGGTTCGTAACGATCCCGATGGATTGAAGCCTTATGGATTGATAATTGGAAGAATTCGTTTTTTATCAGCCTTCATATATGGGTATTTAGGCGTTTAACCATGTAACATCTTGTACTTTTTATTCCATTTTACGATGGAGCGTATGGATTATAGAACAAAAATCCATTGGACGATTCCATTTTTGCGCTGAATAAAAGTACAAGCCGACAATGATATTTGTTGGGATATTTGCTGGTTTTCAATATTGTAACAGCCTTTGCTTTGAAATGTTATAGGAGAGATATTTGTCGTCTTTTGTCAGGTAATTTTTATCCCTACTTGTGATGCACGTGAGTGGCATTGATAGTGATGCTTTATGAGAGGGAAAAATAAGGTAATCTTGTGATATTGGGGGTTCGCATTCAAATTGCAAAACACCCAACGATGATAAATAAAACGCTCAATTATTATACATAATGTTTTATCCAGTAAGACGTTCAGCGCTTTGTGATTATACTTTGTGTGCTGTCGAAGACGCTTTTTTACTTCAGTCTGAAAAAGAATTTTATAGAAAAATATCATTGTAATCAATAATTTATCTATATATTTATATCTTTTTTATGGATTAAAAATAGTGATAAAAAAGAAAGTGTAAGCAAGAAAGGTTCTGAGGCTCTTAATTAATAAGCTAAGAGCAGTATGCTATTTTTATAGGAAAAATCTAAAGTTGTTTGATTGTATAGGTTAAGCTCAATATTATTATTCATAAATGATCATTCCCAATCTATGTTAAATGGCATAATGGACAGAATATTTATGGCTATGGTTTGTTATTGAAGTATGATAGCAAAATTTTTTGGAAAATTGCTTTGATGTTGTTACTAAATCCGTTTTTTCTTTTTTATAATTTTCATAAAGATTTTTTTATCTTGAAGGAGCAGCCTTGTTCGTGTTTTTGTTTAAAGTTTTTACTTTATGATAATAAAGAGAAAATACAGGGGCTTTGGGGGCAGTCATAGATGTTGCAATGAGTTGCTGATCAGGAGAGATTAATCTTCATGGTACAGAGAACAATTACATTAATAGCGGGGCCAACGGCAAGTGGAAAATCAGCGCTTGCATTGCAAATGGCTCAAGAAAAAAATGCTCTCATTATTAATACCGATTCAATGCAGGTGTATGATGTTTTAAATATTTTAACGGCACGGCCGAGAGAGGCTGATACCGCGATTGTTCCCCATTATCTTTATGGTCATGTGAGTCCTACGGTGAATTATTCAGTCGGGCAATGGTTGTGTGATGTTGAAAAGCTGTTGGCTATTTTTACGTCGAGATCTGTTATTTTTGTTGGTGGAACAGGACTTTATTTTCGTGCTCTTTTAGAAGGGATTTCGCAAATCCCTCATGTTCCAGATGCTGTGCGACAAAAATGGCGTTTATTGCTTGATAAAGAGGGTGTTGCAAGTCTTTATCGCCAGTTGTTACAGATTGATGCTGTTGTTGCTGAAAAAATTTCGTCGCAAGATGGACAGCGTATTGTGCGTGCTTTGGAGGTTTATGATGCAACCGGTGCGAGGCTCAGTTGGTGGCAGAAACAAAAAACAACGCCTCTTATTGCATCAAATTGTGCCAAAAAAATTCTACTCATGCCCCCCCGCCCACAGCTTTATGAACGTATTCATAAACGTTTGGACACGATGATTGAAAGAGGTGCTTTAGAAGAGGTGGTAGCCATGAAGAAACTTATGCTTTCTCCTTCCTTACCAGCGATGAAAGCGATTGGTATACCTGAATTTATGGCTTATTTGGATGGACATAGAAGCTTTGAGAATGCTCTGGAAGCTGTAAAAACACAAACGAGAAGATATGCAAAAAGACAAATAACATGGTTTCGTCATCAATTTGATGAAGAATGGAGACTTACTTCTTGATAAAAAGCTAGCTTATAAAAGAGCTGGAAGCTATGCAAAGAAATTTGCAAAAGATAAAAGAGAATTCGTAAAGGAAAAAAATTAAAAAATATTAATTTTTATTGACGAATGGGTTCAATGGAATTAGAAATTCTCCTTTAAGGTTTTTTTTATATATTTTATACGTTGGAATAATGGGGGAGATCATACAATATATGTTGTGTAATGGGCTCCTTGAGAGTCTTTTTTATAGGCTCCGTTAGGGGCTTTTTTATTGTCCTATTAAATAGGTGAGTGGGAAAAATGAGAAATGATCCAAGACAGCAAGAGCGTGCAGATGGAAAAGTAATGTCGGGGGCTGAAATAGTGGTTCAGGCTCTTATAGATCAAGGGGTTAAACATATTTTTGGTTATCCTGGTGGAGCTGTTCTTCCTATTTTTGACGTTCTTTATCACCAAGATGCACTTCAGCATATTTTGGTGCGCCATGAACAAGCAGCGGGGCATGCTGCTGAAGGCTATGCACGCAGTACTGGAAAGGTTGGTGTGATGCTTGTGACTTCTGGTCCAGGGGCAACGAATGCTGTGACACCTTTGCAAGATGCTTTTATGGATTCTATCCCTCTTGTTTGTTTTTCTGGTCAGGTAGCGACCACCGTGATTGGGACAAATGCTTTTCAAGAAGCTGATACAGTGGGGATTACAAAGCCCTGTACCAAGCGTAATTGGTTGGTTAAAAATGTTAATGATCTTGCGGACATTATTCATGAAGCTTTTTCTCTTGCTCAATCAGGACGTCCAGGACCGGTTTTGATTGATATTCCTAAAGATGTTCAATTTGCTTCAGGATTTTATAGGGCACCTAAAGTTCAGGAATCTTTGCATTCTTTTCCAACGTTGAAAGAAAATAATCGTGAGGCTATTAAATCAGCTGTTGCTTTTTTAGTTGAGGCAAAACGCCCTGTGATTTATTCGGGTGGGGGTGTTATTTCATCGGGGGGGGAAGCTATCCAGCTGTTGCGTAATTTAGTTCAATGGGGAGATTTTCCCATTACTTCAACTTTAATGGGACTTGGTGCTTATCCAGCTTCTGGTAAAAATTGGCTGGGAATGCTGGGGATGCATGGGACCTATGAAGCTAATATGGCTATGCATGATTGTGATGTCATGTTGGCTGTTGGGGCACGGTTTGATGATCGTATCACGGGGCGCCTTGATGCATTTGCACCTCATGCGCGTATTATTCATATTGATATTGATCCTTCTTCTATCAATAAAATTGTCAAAGCAGAAGTTCCACTTATTGGCGATGTAGCTGATATTTTGACAGAAATCACGCAGCATTTGCATAAGGATCCATCAACGTTTGATCAGGAAAGTCGAAAAATATGGTGGACACAAATTAATCGCTGGAGATCACGTAATTCATTAGCCTATATGGAAAAAAAAGATGTCATTATGCCCCAATATGCTCTTGAACGGCTTTATACGCTGACCAAAGATGCTCGTGCTTATATTACAACGGATGTCGGACAGCATCAGATGTGGGCAGCGCAGTATTATCACTTTGATGAACCAAAACATTGGATGACTTCTGGTGGTCTTGGAACGATGGGGTATGGCCTTCCTGCAGCGATTGGTGTTCAAATAGCCTATCCTGATGCGCTTGTTGTGTGTATTTCTGGTGATGCTTCCATTCAAATGAATATTCAAGAACTTGCAACAGCCATTCAGCATGATACACCTGTGAAGATTTTTATTTTAAATAATCAATATATGGGTATGGTCCGTCAGTGGCAGCAGCTGCTGCATGGTAATCGTCTTTCTCATTCTTATACGGAATCTATGCCTGACTTTGTGAAATTGGCACAAGCTTATGGAGCGGTGGGGATTTATTGCTCAAAGCCCGATGAACTTGATGATAAAATTCAGCAGATGATTGACTGTGATAAGCCTGTTCTTTTTGATTGTCGTGTTTATCATTTAGAAAACTGTTTTCCTATGATCCCATCGGGATGTGCTCATAATGAGATGTTATTACCCGATGAAGCAAGCGAGGAGGCTGTTGCAAATGCTGTTTCTGCTGAGGGAAAGATTCTTGTATAAAATGAATATGTTAACTAAATAATGAAGGATGGTGATGATGAAGTTTTCGGAGGCTTCATCGCTGTCTCTTCTTTGTGGAGAGTGCCTATTATCCTTAGAGCTCATTTTATACTTTTCATTCTTTGTTTAAAGACATGGCGTGTATGATTATTTGTTTATCTAAAAAATGTTATAAGTTGTGTGTCCAATTATGTTTGAATTTATTGGTACGCGATGTTTGTTTTTTTAGTTCATATGTTCACATTAAGAGCTATTTCGTTGCATTTTTTAGATAATACATTGAATGATCTGTTGTAAATTAATTTATGTTGTCTCATGTATAACAGATTCCATCGTACAAGAAAAAAGCCATCGTGCTTGAAGGGTGCAACCATGCAAATCGTCATACTTGTGAAAACAATAGAAAAGTTTGTCACTCTGTTTTGGTTTTGCATTATGAAATTACGCTAAATCGCTTTTTCAAGGGTTTGATAGGAGAGTCTCCTAGTGGCTTGAAAGGAAGGACTAAAATAACAAAGATCAAATGCAGCTATAGAAAATCAATGGGCCATCATAGCTTATAATCAGGTCATAATCTCATCTGATTTAAGCGAGAGAAATTTATATATATGAGATGTATCGTCAATCTATATAAACCAGAATAATACGCAACATTATATCATTATCAGGACATTAACAGTGAAAATCAAATACTCTTTCTTTTATTTGTTTTACATCTCTATGATTCCATAAATCTGCAGACACAAACACTCTTTGAATCCATCGCATTGGATTTTCATAACGATCAAATGATCCCCAAAATTTATCTCTAGAGTGTAGAGCCATTTTGTTATCAATGTATAATAATCTTCCTGGTTGTACATCAATTCCAAAAGATACAGCCTTAATGGCTTCATAAAAATGATCTAAAGCTTCCTTGGCTTTTTTTGACTGTGGCTCGAACATACCCGGATAAAAAACAGCGCTGATACTTAAGAATTCACTGTCCCCTTGAATGTGCGGCACTTTAGTTGTAGAGGTTACCCCATTTTTCCATCTATAGGGAACATTAATTCTATATAAATTATCCCTTAAGCTACTCAAATTCCCTTCACTTAAAAGTTTTAAAGCTAGATGTGCATCAGATATTCTCGTTAACGGGCCATTAACATCATTGCGAACACCCGATAAAAGTATCCCTTTAGGAGATAAATTTAAACCAGTTATAAATTTTAGTGCTGCATTTTCTATATGAAAATCTAACTTAACTTCAGATCCTAATCCTGTATAATCTGTTTTATTATCCTTTAAAGGAACTAGGTTATTGACTATATGTTCGCCTTCAAACTTAATGGAATAAGGCTCTCCGATCAATAAAGAAAACATCATGATTAAATTTTCGCTAATATAGCCACTTTTACAAGACGCATCTAAATTATAAGGATTAGGTGATGTATTAATTTGTCTATCAATTGGAAGCTTTTCAAAGATTAAATATGGTC
Organism: Bartonella massiliensis; assembly: GCF_902150025.1. GTDB lineage: Bacteria > Pseudomonadota > Alphaproteobacteria > Rhizobiales > Rhizobiaceae > Bartonella > Bartonella massiliensis. Next base: position 26,999 of record NZ_CABFVS010000018.1, on the reverse strand, counting down.
TAGGGGTAATAGACACCTTTTGCTTCATAAGAATTGTCAATATTCTATGTGGTAGCAGCGAAAATGCTATTTTTTTAGCTCAACCGAATATTCAATACCACCACCGTATGGATCATAAATAACATGGTCTAAAGCCTCCCAAAATTTGTCTCTTTCGACATTACTCAACTCAAAAGTATTTTCATTTATCATGATAATTTTCTCCCCAATTATATTTTCCTACTTGTTTATTAAGAAAAGCGAAAAAACAGTCATTAAAATTAAAATCAGCCATGTTAGTAAATAAGTGTCTGTAAAGTCTTGGATTAATCCAAATAATGGTGGAGCCGTAATAATTGCGATTTGATTTACAGACATGGCTAAACCCAGAGAAAAGCCAACGCTTTCTTTTGGCGAAGAGTCTACAATATAAGCAATCCACGGGCCATACCATCCGATTCCAAAAAAAACTAACCAAGCAGATAAAAGAGTTAGATAAATTATGGATCCACTCATGCCCAAAATTAATATTAAAAATCCAAAAACGATTGCAATCATGCAAAACAAGACAGGAAAAAATCGTTCTTTTCTACAATGATCACTCCACGCTGCTAAAATAATTCTTCCTAAGGTACCAGAAGCTTGTAAAACGAAAAACAAATAAACACTTTTATCTAGAGATAGGTGATAGATTCTATAAAAATAAATCGTTATAAAAATGGTTAAAACATATTGAACGATTAAAAGTGAAATGCCTGAAAAAATAATATTCTTCATATGCGGTGCAGCTAACATCGCAAGACGAGACTTTACAGTTGCATAGAACGAAACCCTTGCCTTGCTTTTGGGAACGGTAGCGACAACTTTTGCTGGTGCGTGATAAAAAACAATAAATATACATCCACCTAGAAAAGAAACGATGGCGCCGACCAAAAACGCACCTTGTATGCCATAGACAAGCGCACTCGCAGGAAGAACTATCCCAGCTAATGCTCCACCTAATGGCAGCCCCGCCTGTCTTATTCCCATTGCAAATCCGCGCTGCGATTGTGGAAACCATGAAGAAACAGATTTAGCGCCACCAGGTTGAGCAGAACTATAAAAATCCCCCTACAATGAGCAAACAAATCAAAAGGGAAATATAGTTATTGGCGATTGCTCCCAACAAAAGAGCGACAGAAACACCGACCGCGCCAACGCCAACAATATAGCGCTCGTTAAACTTGTCTAGTAATTCGCCAGCTACAAGTAATCCAATAATAGGGAGGAACTGCGCTGCTGAAGACAGTAAACCTATCTGAGAGTCACTCAGCGAGAAATCCTTCTTAAAAAATTCAGCTAAAGGACCAATCCCTTGAACAAAGAAGCAGGCTGATGCTTGAGCGATAGTGGCAACAAGTAATACAACTCATCTATAATAATCTTTTTCTATAAATTTATTATTGCTCACTATACCCCCCCTCCGATTAAAGGGTATCCCAAAGCGATAGCCTTTTTAAATCATGATTACAACAATAAATGAGGTATTTTATGCTAATGACATAAAAATTTGTCAACACGATTGGTATTCATATGAAAGCTTAAAGAATATGCTTAATTTAAGGAAATAAGCTATGATGTGTCGTGCAAATTTGATACGCTAGCGATATAAGATAAATTTTACAAATATTGGCCTAGCCGGCATTAAGCGCTCTTCATAAAAGATGCTATATTTTGGCAAGCTTTTTCAAAATAATTCTCAAAGCTGTCTCCGGTTACATAGCCCAGATGCGGCGTGCAAAGAATTCTATCTGATTGCAAGAATTTGCTCTCATAGACTGGCTCGCTGTCGTAGACATCCAGTGCAAAGTAAATTGAATTTTCCAAACTTAGTATTTTTTCTATCGCCCCTTTTTCAACCAAAGCTGAACGCGCTGTGTTGACAAAAATAGTATGAGGTTTCATGCTCAACAGGTCATCGAATTGAATAATTTCTCTGGTTGTATCGCTTAAACGTAAATGTAGAGATATAATGTCAGGACGTGTAAAAAATTTATCTTTTGAATGCGTAAAATGATAGCCTAAATTTTTTGCTTCTTGCGTTGAACGCTCGCTTCCATAAACCAAAATGGACATGCCAAAAGCTTGAGCATATTGAGCAACCATTTTACCAATACGCCCAAACCCGAATATTCCAAGAGTAGCCCCTTTCATTTGGTTGCCAAATGTTGTTTGCCACTGTCCTTTTTTCATATCAGACACAGATTGACAGAATTTTCTACGCGCAGACATCATTAAGAGTCACGCAAATTCAGCAGCAGAAGTTGGATCTCCACCACCGTCTAATATTTTAATTCCTAAGTCTCTACAAGCTTCTATATCAATATGGGGACCTATAGGGCCTGTTTGGCAGATTAATTTTAAATTTGGCAGTTTCAGGAGAAGATTTCTATCAACTATAGTCCGCTCTCTGATTAAGATAAAAATATCTATCTCTTTGAGCTTATCTTCTAAATCACATTCTTTCGCTAAATTATTGATAACCAGCACTTCATGCGATTTCATTAATTTTGTCATAGACTGTAATGTTAGAGTGGCTTTTTGATAGTCATCTGGAATTAATATTTTCAATTTAACCCTTCCGTTTCATTCATCAATATTTATTTGAGCTCATTATTTCATTTATAAAACAATCAAAAAGCAATCTTATCGCTGATATTTTGACATAACGCCAAGCCTATTAGAAAATTATCCCATTGATTTAATTGTTATTTTTAGCAATAAGAATAGTATTAATCAGTTTGTTTTTATAAACTTTAACACATTGCGACAAAAAGAAAAAATTTGACTCAAGTCGATAGAGAACTGCACTTTTCTCATATTCTAGAGGACGAATCTGAAGTGCTACGCTGGATATGAAACCATATCCCAGTTTTCTTATAATAGACTAGTAAGAAGGCCATATTTGTGAACCAGATTTTATGGTTGAAACAGAAAAAGCTACATATTTATGCGAGATAAAGCGTGCTTCATATAAGCGTGATGTCTCCTCTTTATTTGTTGAGATATAACTTATTGGAGTTATGAAGAGTAATGTATAGATAAAATTTAGATTGTTACAATATTTTGAAAAAGCAATGGATCAATAATTGATCATCTTTTTAATGCTTGCTCTTTTTATGCGAATCTTATTTTGATAAATTATGCAGTTTTCGCCGGAACAGGATAATGCATTGAAGGCTGTTGCCGCGTGGTTAAGGGAAGGGCGTTCACCTCTTTTCCGCCTTTTTGGCTATGCGGGAACGGGTAAGACGACGCTCGCGCGCTATTTTGCAGAGACAGTTGATGGCTCTGTCCAGTTTGCTGCTTTTACAGGCAAGGCGGCGCAGGTTTTGCGTTCTAAAGGTGCAAGCAATGCTTGTACAATTCATTCATTAATTTATTGTCCGCGAGGAGAAGAGGAAGTTTCAGATGAAATCACGGGAAAAAAGTCTATTGCTCCGACATTTACATTAAATCGAAGAAGTGCTGCTGCACAAGCTAAACTCATTATTGTTGATGAGTGCTCGATGGTCGATGAACAATTAGCACGTGATTTAATGAGTTTTGGGACGCCAATTCTTGTTCTTGGTGATCCAGGTCAATTGCCTCCTATATCCGGTGGGGGATTTTTTTCCAATGGAAAACCAGATTTTCTTCTTTCAGAAATTCATAGGCAAGCGCGGAATAATCCCATTATACGTCTTGCTATGGACGTACGTGAAGGACGCGATATTGCTTATGGTGATTATGGAGAAGCGTGTGTCGTGACGCGTAAAGAGGTCAATCAACTATTGGTTTTGGATGCTGATCAAGTCTTGGTTGGGATTAATCGCACACGCCACCTTTATAACCAGCGTTTGCGTATGTTAAAGGGCTTTACAGCAGAGTATCCGCAAGCGGGAGATAAGCTTGTGTGTTTGCGAAATGATCCTCCTAAAGGTTTGTTAAATGGTTCTTTATGGAAGGTGATGACTTCACAAAAGGAGACAGTTAAACCAAATATTAATCTTTTGGTAAAACCAGAAGAAAGTGAGCGTGGGGTCATAAAGATTAAACTTTTAAAAGCAGCATTTGAAAAACCTGATCAGGAAATTTCGTGGGCATTAAGGAAACGATATGATGATTTTGATTATGGGTATGCATTGACGGTTCATAAAGCTCAAGGTTCTCAATGGAATAATGTTGTTTTGTTTGATGAAAGTTTTGCATTTCGTGATATGTATGCACGCTGGCTTTATACGGGAATTACACGCGCAGCAGAGCGCTTAACGATTGTTCGATAGAAAAAATATGTATATTATCCAAGTTTCAGATAGAAAATGCCTTTTTTCTATCTTGTTACACACTGTAGAAAAATGGAAATAGGCATGGCGATAAAACTTTCGGTTAATCTTAATGCTGTTGCTGTTTTGCGCAACCGACGTAATCTTCCGTGGCCAAGTATCAAGAATATTGGGCATATAGCGCTTGCTGCTGGAGCGGCAGGTTTGACGGTTCATCCGCGTCCCGATGAAAGACATGTTCGTTTTGCCGATTTGCCAGAGATATACGGTTTAATAGAGAACAATTTTCCTACGGCGGAGTTTAATATTGAAGGTTATCCAAGTGATCAATTTTTGGATATTGCTGAAAACTATGCTGATCAGATTACTCTTGTCCCAGATGATCCAGATCAATCAACGTCTGATCATGGATGGAATTTTGCTCAAGATGCAGAATTTTTAGCCCCTATTATTCAGCGTTTAAAAACACGAAAAATTCGTGTATCACTTTTTGCTAATCCTACGAGCGATGGTCTTGATATTGCTAAAGCAATAGGGGCTGATCGTGTGGAATTTTACACAGGACCTTACGGCGGTGCATTTCAGGATAAAACAAAACAAGATCACGAGCTCAATAAACTTGTTTTAGCCGCACAAAGAGCGAAAGAGTTATACTTAGGTATGAATGCAGGGCATGATTTGACGGTTATGAATCTTCCTGCTCTGATCAAGAATATACCTTGGCTTAATGAAGTTTCTATTGGCCACGGGCTTATTGCTGATGCTTTAGAGTATGGAATGCATGAGACTGTGCAGCGTTTTCTTCGGTTATTATCGTAATTTTTTCTTTCTATAAAGTGGGAAGAGAAATTTTTATGAAGCTTTGCCCATTTATCTGAAAAAAGTAATATCTATTGAGATAAATAGCACTATTAGTGTGTATTATAAAGACTCTATTGCTGCTCTGTTTATGGGGTGCTTTCTGTCTTTTATTTTTGAATGCATGAGATGTTTTTTATTCGTAGCATTCATTATACAAGAAGTTTTACTGCTATAATTTCTTTGAAGCGATAAGAAATAGGGTTTTGAAAGTGTTTTTCTGTATAAAGGAGTGTGTAGGATTTTATTGGATCAATGCACAAAATTTTCTTGAGTTTTATAAAGTGTTTGGAGAATATCTTTCAATATGTTTGAGCTCATTTCATGGCGTTATTTTTGAAGTGCATGAAATCTTCATGAATAATAAAACCTATTATTCATTATTCTTTTACATCATAAAGATATCAGTGAGCGTTATCATTTTTTGCTAGATTGGTATTGCAGCTGAACTTTGCAAGGAGATGATTCATAAGAAATATTCATATGTAACTCTGTTTGCAATGTGCAAGTTTTTTTGCTGATTACATCATGAATAGTTTTTTAAAATCAGAAAATGCTTTTTTATGATTAGGATGAATTCAATACCAGTTCTTGTGATATTGGAGGCGAGAAAATAAAACAATGATATCGACTTATCACTTTATGAAGGAGAGCAAGGGCGCAATAAATTTTAGACTAGAACCTCTTGAAAAGAGAGCCCGCTTTTCTAGATAAGCGTGTCAAAATAAATGATGACTTATTATAGATAAAAATACAATGAAATAAATAGGTTGTGTGCAATTTCTTTATATGATCTCTCTTAAGAATTTATCCTGTTATATGTGATTCATTTGATTTCTTTTTATAAACAATTGCTATAATAAACTTTTCAAAAGCAGTTTTCATATCTTCATCTGATATCGTTTGATCACGATAGGATTGTAAGAGAAAGCGTAGCATGACTTGTTCATTATCAAATTTATGATGGTGAAGCATAAAGAATAGACTCAAGGCGATATATTCTATAAATTAATTATTTTCAAAATAATCAAAATGAAGCTTATTAAATCCATTTTGAACGAATTGAGAAAAAAATGCAGAAAAATGCTAAAAAAGTCGATAATTTTTTCAAAAGAGTTTTTAAAAGGATACTTATCAACAGCCTATGAAAGAGATTAAATCAGCAAAATAGTGAAATTTGCTATTTATTTTACGTGTTAATCAAGACAGATGCAGTATGTGCTTTTAAAATATCAGAATGATTATTTTTAAAAGCTCTCAAAAGAGATTTTTATTGTTTGCTATAATGATTTGTACAATAAAAATTTGTTTAATAACATGATCTACAGTCTATTCTATTTATGTAAGACATATATAATAGCATAGGAGTAGGAGAAAGAGTTTTCCCTCTATGATTTATGGAGATATATGGGGATATTGCGGTATTAAAGATTGATTTGCCAAACAGTTTTGGTTAAAGAATTTTCCATATAGGTATGCGGGGAGAAGTCTTCAGCAATAGAATCAGAATTTTGGCGCAGTTTTTATTTGGATGCATAGATATGCTCTGTTGTTAGAAATCGTCATAGAATAGTGAGTGTTTTGAGTGGTATTCCCAAGGGGTTATGAAGCGATATAATGCTTCATAAATGACAAAAGCGGGGGGAAATCTATCGTGTTATTTATCTTTTTACGCCAAGAGAGCTTTTTAAGGCTTTTTCTAGCCATTTTAGTGTTGTTTAGCATGTTTCGTGGCATGCCTGTTTATGCGCGGTCATCGGCTATTTTTCATTCCCCAACAGATAATTTTTCTCGCCAACAATCTGAGAAGCAGTGATTAGAAAGAATTGAGAATTCTACGCGCCTTAACGCCCAAAGGCATTACAACGCCTTCTGAAGGAAAGCAGGGAGCACTTTGGGACAGTGGGTACTGCTTTCCAATTCATGATATTATTGTTGATGGGGTTTATCATATCAAAAAGGGCGCTATAGCAGCGGTCACAGAACCTTATGTTGGGAGATGTATAGGTCTTGCTGATATCCAGCTTTTAATCAAGCAGTTAACCAAGGTTTATTTAGATAAAGGCTATGTAACGGCACGTTTTTATATCCCCGATCAAGATATCAAAAACAGCAAGATGCTCAAATTTGTTGTTGTTGAGGGCAAGTTGTCCGGGTTTTATTACAATGGTTCACCGGCTTTACCGCATAATCATGTTGTGTGGAGTGCTTTTCCGGGTTTGGAAGGGCATATTCTCAACATGCGCGATATTGAGCAGGGTCTAGATCAAATCAACAGGCTTTTTTCAGCACATGCTCAAAGTGAGCTTCTACCAGGTCGTGAAGAGGGGAGCACCATTGTCAATATTAATAATCAACCGGATAAAGCTTTCAAGATCACCGTTTCCCATGATAATTTAGGACAATCCTCAACGGGTTATGCCCGTTATAGTGCTGGTTTAAAGTTAGAAAATATTTTAGGTCTCAATGATGCGTGGGATTTTAGCTATCAACGTAGTCAAACAGATTATTGGGGCGGGAGCCAGCAAGAGGGATATAGCAATAACATTTCAGCAAGTGTGAGTATCCCCTATGGTTATTGGACTTTTGGTTTAAATGGCTATGCTTATAATTATCAAAGTATTATCAAGGGCAATTTTTCGGATATTGAAACGACGGGGGATTCCAGTGAGTTACACGCCAGTACAAGCAGGGTTCTCCACCGCGATAGTGTTTCTCTGACGACTTTGAATTTAGGTCTTTCCTATAAAAGAACCAACAACTACCTTCTTGGCAATAAGATTGAAGTGGGGAGTCGTCAATATAGCGTTGCCAATTTTGGGATATCGCATTCTCGTCAGATGTTAGGGGGGACTTGGACCTTTGATATCAGTTATTTGCAAGGACTTCCGCTTTTTCATTCGGTTAAAAAACATGCTCCAGGAGCGGGGGATGCGGAGCCTCAATTTGCCAAATTTACTGGAACTCTCGATATCATGACACCCTTTGAGGTTAGTGGGTGGAATTTTGTCTTAAGCAATCTTTTAAGTGGTCAATATTCACCGCATAATTTATTGGCAGCAGAGCAGATATCTTTGGGGGGCGCTTCCAATGTTCGCGGTACGCGTGAGAGTTTAATTTTTGGCAATAACGGCTTTTTTATCCGTAATGACTTGATGCTGCGCACCATTCCGTGGCGCAACAACGCGATGCTCAAAAAGGTTTTTGGAGAACTTCGCCCCTATGTTGGTTTGGATTATGGTCGTGTTTTTGCACAACCTTTGTACGGTTTTAAGAGTGAAGAACTTGCTGGTTGGACAGCGGGTGTCAAGCTTGCAGGGGGTATGGTTTCTCTTGATGCCAGTTATTCCAATATTTTGTGGAGCACAGTTAAGCACAAGAAGTCAGGCACATTTTTAATGACATTAACAATGGATCTTTAAAACAACGGATCTTGAAGGATAGCGATGGGGAGATAAAAGATGAGAGATGAGAAGAGAGAACAAAGAGCAGCTTTATTCGGTGTTTTAGTTTCTAGTACGATGCTCAAAAAGGTTTTATTTGGAGGACTTAGTTTTTCTTGTTTATTAGCACCTTCAGCTTTACAGGCGCAAATTTCTATTGATTCTCATGCTAATGCCGCTCATCGTCCAGATATTGTGGCAGCGCCCAATGGGGTTCCTTCTATTGATATTGTTATCCACAACAGTTCTGGTTTATCGCACAATAAATATTATGATTTTAATATTGGTCATTCCGGGGTTATTTGGAACAATCACGCGAGTGAAGTAGGGCAATCGCAATTAGGGGGCATTCTGCCGGGTAACCCGCATTTGCGTGTTACCGGTTCAGCGAAAGTGATTTTAAATGAAGTCACCAGTGGTAAGCGCAGTGCCTTGAATGGTCCAGGAGAGGTTTTTGGGCGCCCCGCAGATGTGATTATAGCCAACCCTAATGGGATAACTTGTGATGGTTATGGATTTATCAATACCCCCCATGCGACTTTAACCACTGGTGTTCCAGAAATTGATGTCTCTGGTTTTCTGAAAGGTTTTGCGGTCAGAGGTGGGGATATCTCTTTTGGTCCACACGGAGCAAACTTTTTTTCAGGCCGAGGGGCTGTTGATATTGTTGATATTGTTTCACGCACAGTGCATTTTGAAGGACCTGTTGCGGGGAAGGAAATTGGGGTTTTCGCTGGAACAGGCCGTTATGATTATGCTTCACGGGAAATGAAGGAGCTAACCGATATTACTGGTAAACCGGAATATGCCATAGATGGCTCTGCTTTGGGGGCTCTCCAGGCAGACCAGATTAAACTTGTGGCGACAGAAAAAGGTGTTGGTGTTCGCATGCGCCATGATATGGCGGCTAATGCCGGTCAGTTACATCTTTCTGCGGATGGAAAAATTTCACTGAAGAATGTTTTTGGTCATGGGGGTGTGGTTCTTAAATCAAAAAGCAAGAGTGTCTTGGCAGAGCACATCACTTCGAAAAAGCATGTTGATATTGCCGCCCATAAGGATGTGACGTTAGAAACAGGTGGGGCTGAGGGACATTTTACAGCAGAGGCAGAGGAAGGGCTTTTGACCATTGCAGGGCAAGCAACCTCTGGGGGCAATATGAAGTTGTCTGCGCACCATGCTATCAAAGTCTCTGGGCTAGGGGCTGGGGTCGATATGGCGTTTGAAACGGATGGTGATTTGAGCATTGGGGGCACTGTTTTAGCTGGGGGCACTTTAAAGGCGCATGCTGGTGGGGATATACAAGGGCACTTTTTAGTCGGTGGGGTTAATATGGCCGCAACCCAAGCTTCTGGGAGCCTTGTTTTGAGTGACCAAGGGGGTGTTGATCTCCAAAGTGTAAGGGGGGGGTATTGCAGTAGAAAACATTTATGGCGCAGGGGATATTACTTTAGGCTCTCATAAGGGGATATTTGTTTCTCAATCCCTTCTCTCACATCACGATGTGGCTCTTCATACGCAATCTGATGCTGCGGTTCATTTTAATCAATTGATTGCCTATGGCAAGGCTGATATCCGTGGTGGAGCGGTTGACTTTTCTTCGTTGATGATAGGGGGAGATGCAACTTTAACGGTTGGGAATTTGGATGCAGGCACCTTGATGACCGGTGTTGATTTTTCACTGAGTGGCTCAGACAATATTGTTTTGCATAAGCAAGGCTCTCTTTTTATCACAGCGGACAAAGGTATTAAGGTTGGGCAGATTGCCAGTGGGGGTAATATTGAACTTTTTGCTAGCAACGATATTTATTATGATCAGATCATAGGGTACAGCACAGCGACATTAACATCGCTGTTAGGGGGATTAGTGTTGAGAATGTACTGTCTGTCATGGGGGATGTGCGATTGAAAGCAACAACACTGGATTTAAGCAATAATCGGTCTCATATTTACACACCTCAAACGCTGTATTTAATAGCAGATCATATTGATGTCTCGGGGAGTGAGTTGACGTATGGTGGTTTAGATTTTAACAGCACAAACGCCCTTGATATTCACCATGCGCGGCTACAAGCCATTACCGATGAAGGGGGGACGGGAGATATTCTGTTTACGGCTCCAGGGGTTATGGTTGATGAGGCAACATCGGTTTTAGCGGCAAAAGATTTCACCATCAAAACAGGGGAGCTTAAGAATAGCGGTCAATTGGCAGCGGGGCAGAATTTAGCCTTTCGCGTGACAGGGGATGTGACCAACAACAAAACGGGGCTAATCTATGTGGGGGGCAATGGGGCTTTACAAGTTGATGGGGCTTTGTTGAATGATTTTGGTGCTATGATGGCAGAAGGTGATTTATCTTTCACCAATGCAGCTGGCACAGGAAAGAGCCTTTCTCTTGTCAATAAAGCAGGCTTGATTCAGGCGGGTGGAAACTTATTGATCCAAACAAAAATGTTGAAAAACGAAGCCGATAGCACGCCGGTCATCACGGAAAAAACGGAAAATAGCGATATTTCATTCCAAAGACCAGAAGGGGCTGATAGGCTCAGTGATGGAATGTTATATCAGGCTGGACCCAATCTTTGGGGCAAGGGGCATGAATATCAATACGATAATGGGCTTTGGAAAGGACACTTAGAACTTTATTTAGATAATCCACTTTGGAATAGCAAAGAAGGGACTTATGGTACAGCAACTTTGAAAGATGGAACAATCTATAAGGCTTTTACTTGGAAACATAATGAGACAAGAGAAAACATAAAACAGTATCGATGGAATGGTTCTCGGCGGAAAGGAGGATTTTTCGGGAGACCAAACAACAACTGGTCGCATATGACAGAAAAAGTTGTCACGCAGAGTTTTTCGCATAAGCCTGCGGTTCAGGGGATGATTCAATCACACGGTAATCTTATCATTAATGCTGAGAATATTGAGAATAACTATAGCATTATAAAAGCGGGCGGCAATGCGGATATCCAAGCCAAAACGCTGACTAATTTGGGGGCGACAGCTTATAAAAATACCTATCTCGGCTGTCAGGCTCATACGGATGCTTATTGTTATGCTTATAACGCTGATGGCAGCCGCAATACGAGTCTCGACATAGCCAATGGCCAGAATCGCCAAACTGGCTCAGAAGTTCTCGATACGGTTTCTGGTCTTGTTCAGGCAGCAGGTACGTTGAATTTGGTGGTCGATAAACTCAACAACACGGCTGTTGAAGGGTCCATTACGGGGGAGGCACATTTTGAGGCGAAGGCGGTTTCGGGCAATCCGCTAGAGGCATTGAACGGTTTGACCGCAGGAGGAGCGCTCTTTACACCCAAAGTGGACATCAATGGGTCGGGGGAATTGTCTGCGGGGCTGCCTTTGCCAAAACCCCAATCAGGGGGTGTTGGGGGGACATTGCCGCAACAGAATTTCATTTATGAAACCAGGGCAGATTTCCTTGATGTTGGTAAGTTTTATGGATCGGCTTATTTTTTAAATAGAATTGGGTATAAGCCAGATCGGGAGATTTTTTTCTTAGGGGATGCTTATTTTGAAAAGCAGCTGATTGAAAAACAAATGCGTGATCTTGTGGGGCAAGGTTTAGGCAAAGGCTCGTTTATTCCAGGAAGCGATGCCATTGAACAAGTCAAGAGCCTGCTGGATAAAGGGGCAGACTATGCCAAAGCCCACAATCTTGCCTTTGGTGAGCCTTTAAGTGAAGAACAATTGGCAAACCTAGAAGCACCGATGGTCATTTATGTTCGTCAACAAGTAAAGGGCATGGAGGTCTATGCACCGGTGCTTTACATTCCAGAAAAGGATAGAGCTTCTTTTGTTTCTGCTGGTGCTTTGATCATGGGTGAAGATGTCAATATAACCAGCAAAGATCTGGTCAATTCAGGGCGGATCAGTGCGACCCACAATTTATCTGTAAAGGGTGAGAATATTTGGGGGCAAGGGGGGCATTTTTCCGCCGGAAATGATGCTGTTTTGCTTGCACAGAACACTATTCGTTTGGAGGCAGGGCGCACAATGGTTGATGGTGTGGAGACAGTGTTAAACACCAATGCCTTGTCTGCTGGGGGCAATGGGGCCGTGATAGCCAAACAAGATATCACAACCTCAGGGGTAAAGGTTACCACAGGGGGTGATCTTGCCATGTCGACAGAACAAGGAAACTTGACCATAGGGTCGGCAGCCACGCATCATGATGATGCACAGGGGGATGTGACAATGCATCATCAATCAGAAATCCATTCAGGCGGCTCAACAACACTTTCCTCTGGAAAAGATCTGAATATTGTAGGCTCTGAAGTTCAAGCTCATGATGATTTGCACTTACAAGCAAAAGAAAATGTGTCGATTGATGCTACGCGCAACAGTGCGAATCAACATCGGAGAGATCAAAACTCCCATATTGCGGTGCACAATGGCTCTCATTTAAGTTCTGGAAAAGAGACCACGGTTATATCCGGAAAAGATATCCATGTTTCTGCGTCCAGTATAAATGCGAAAGGCAATGTGGATTTTGGTGCTCAAGGGGATATCACAATAGGGGTGAGAAAAGATGAAAGGGACATACACTTTCACAATAAAAACACCAAAGTTGATAGTTCACTGTCCGTTGCGGTTGACTCTTCGATCAATGCTGGCGGGGATATTACCGCTGTAGCAGGGCAGGATGGCAAAGCGCATGATCTCACCATCACGGGCAGTTCCGTTACGGCTGATGGCAAAGTGGGGCTGAAAGCCAGCCAAGATGTTCTGATCAACAATGCGGAAAATAGTCTCAATTATGAGATGTCGTACCATAAAAAGGGTGGCGTGTTCAGCAGCAGCAAATCTGGGCATAGCAAGATTGATGCGACCCAAGTGGTAGGTTCACTCGTATCGGGAGGCAATGGTGTTGCCATTGACTCAGGACGCAACACGGAAATTGACGCTTCGACGCTTACAGCCGGCAAGACAGAGGAAACGCGAGATCAGAAACAAGCGGATATTACGATTCACGCTGGGGAAAATATGATCATCAAAGGCGTACAAGAAAACTATGATCAACAAGCACAATCGTCGAAAAGTGGACTTTTCAGCAGTAAATCTTCCAATACATCTGAATCCCATACCACAACGGTTTCCTCTGTCTTTGGGGCAACGGGCAATATTGATTTGAATGCCGAAAAAGACGCCACGATTACGGCTTCTCATATGATTGCCAATGAAGACATCCATGTGAGCGGAAAAAATGTGACGATTGATGGCATGACAGACCATCATAAGAGCCATTCAGAAACCCATAAAACGGGTTTTGGTGTGGGGTCAGGCAAAGGCTTTGCTTCAATCTATGGCAGTGAGTCAAAGACAAAGAATGAGGAAAGTTTTGAACATCAAGGCTCTTCACTCAATGGGAAAAATATCGCCATTACCGCCAAAAAAGAAGATGTGGATATCGTGGGCTCTGACTTTAGCGCACAGGAAAATATTAATGTTGCAGCAGCCCATGATATTAATGTGTTACCGGGGCAGAATAGCCATAGTGCAAACTCAAAAGAAGAGCGCTCAGGCTTTGGCATTCAGTTTGGCAAAAACCGCACCGGTGTTTCTGTAGGACTTGGTGTTGTGGGTGCTAAGGACAAAGGTGATCAATGGGAAAAGACCAATACAGCGTCCAATTTCCACGCCGGCAATGATGCGAATTTTAAAGCCGGCAATGATGCAAATTTACAAGCGACAAATGTTTCGGCAGAGCATGATGTGAATATTGATGCAGGCAATAACGTGAGGCTTTCAGCAGTGCATGATGTTGCTAAGAGCAACGAAAAACATGAAAAGTTTTTTGCTGGTGTGACAGGATCTGTCAATGTAGGGATATTAGGTGATATACAAGATGTGAAGGATGCAGGCACACGCTTTGGTCATGGGGATACAAAACACAAAATCGGCAATGGTTTAATTGGTGGCTTGAAAGGCTATGGTCTCTATAATAAAGGCAAGGGTCTTTACAGTGGGATAAAAGGTGGAGCAACCCCAAAAGACATTCGCAATGCTCTTGATGTCTCAGCCAGCATTACGGCAGGCTTTCAATCAAATAAGGCAGAGGCATCGTATCAAACGTCCAATGCGCTCACAAATAACATACAAGGGGGGCATGCTATTAACATAAACGCTGACAAAGGCAACATCTATGGTGAAGGGGTTGATATTATTGCAGGCACAAACCCTCTGATCAATGATGAACAGAGCGGCAATATTAATCTAACAGCGGGGCAAGATATCACGCTTGAAAGTGCACAAAACACGCAAAGCACACAAAACAAAAATGAAAGTGCTTCCATGAATGTTGGCTACACTCATGGCACCAGTGGTCATGGCTGGATGGGCAATGCTTCCTTTGGGAAAGGCAAGGGCTCTAGTGAACAGGTTGTGCACAAGAACAGCCATGTTGTGGGCACAGGCACGGTTCATACCAACAGTGGAGGAGATACCACACTGAATGGGGCCGTCCTTTCTGGAAACCATGTAGAGATGGGTGTTGGGGGTGATTTAACCATTACCAGCCAGAGTGACACGATGCAAAGCTCCAGCAAGCAGGATTCCTTTTCTGTTGGCTATAATGGTGGAAAAAAGGATGATAAAGCTTCAACCAATATTGCCTTGAATAAGGATAAATCCTCTAGCAATTATCACAGTGTTGGGGAACAATCAGGCATTAAAGCGGGGGCGGGCGGTTATGATATCACTGTTGAAAATAAAACAACACTGACCGGAGGCATTATTAACAGCAGCGCACCGGCAGACAAAAATAGTCTGACAACAGGCACCATTACAACCAGTGATATTATCAACGGTGCTGAAGCTCAAGCCAGCAGCAAAGGCTATAGCATTTCAACGGGGGGGCCGATGTATCAAGGCAAATATGGCGTTGCAAAAAACATTGCCAAAAATGTCTTAGATCATTCCAAAGCCAAGGATTCTGAGGACGGCTATACCAAATCGGCCATCAGCAATGGCACCATTGTGCTTACCGATGAAGCAGGGCAGAAAGCACTGACAGGGCAAAATGGCGAACAAGCCATTGCTTCCCTTAATCGCGATACCGTTAACGCTCATAAGGGTGTCCAACAGCTCGATGTTGCCAAGCTGGAACAACTCGTTCATGAAAACCGTGAAATGGCCACGCAATTGCTGGAGGAAGGGTTTAAATACAGTGATAATTCTTACAAAACCATGTTTCTTAAAGAACACCCTCTCGCTGTGGTGGATCGTGATGAAAATGGCAATATAATTTATCTAAAAGATGAAAATGGACAGTATATCAAAGACGGTCGTGGACAAAATATTCCTGAGTTTCATTATTTAACGGAGGAAGAAAAGCAAAATTTACAGGAAGGCGCTGATGGCAAGGTACATGTGTCCTTTAACGGCATCTTTACCCCACCCTATGAAGCTGCTGTTTATGCAGAACAACATGCGAAGGATAAAAATGCACCGCTTTATTTTGTTGTATTTCCCCAAGCCGATTCTGCCATTTCAGAGCTTCTGGTGGCAGGCTATCAGAAGTTTTTTGAAAATAACTTTTGGGGTCTGACCAATTCAACACAAGAAGCAAAAAATCTGATGTCTCGCTATGGGAACACAGGATTACATTTTGATGCCCATAGTCGTGGCAGTTTGACAAATTCTAACATGATGAATTCTTTCAAACAAGAAGGAGTGCATGGGATAGCCAATAATACGACGATCAATTTCTATGGACCAGCGGCGAATGTTTTGGCTGCAGAAGGTCTCTTAAGGTATTTGAGTGATGAAAAACAAACCACTATTGGCTTTGATGGGCATAGATTTGACTTTGTCAACAGAGTGATTGGCGGCAATGACTATACTTACGAGACAATACCTGCTGGCAGTAACTGGTGGAAAGAAGCATGGAGAATGTTCACAGATCCCGTCAGTGTCCATACATGTCTTGGAAATGCGGGTCCAAAATGCCAAAAGCAGTATGGCACATCTCATTTAGAACAATTTCCTTTAAGTAAATCATGGAGTAAAAAATGAAACAAACTTTAAAGCTATTAAGCACTATAATTTTATTGATCATAACTGGATGTCAATTTAACAAGCCTCCTCCAGGAGAGGTGGCTACGTGGGAGAAGTCAGGAGCAGGTTTTACAGAGGTAGGAAAAGCCTTGTTAGAATGTGGCATGCCAAGCCTTATTGATGCCGATCCAGAAAACAGAAAACTCAGTTACAATGCATGGGCAACTATTGATGCCTGTATGGTTCAAGCAGGTTTTCGTGGTAAAGTGGGAGGGGGGACTTGGTGTGAAAATCATAAAGCTGAAAACTTGCCGATTTGTCGTCCAGGTGCTGTCATCCCACAGCGCAGTGTTAAGAGGCGTTTAAACAGCCCGTTTTGTAAAAAACATCCAGAACAATATGAATGCTATCCTTAAGTTTTGCTGTTGATGGAAACAATCCCCACTTTCATGTATTCCCATGCTTGTGCGGGATTGTTACCTCAAGTAACTATTACAATTTAGTCCTACACGTTGGGCAGAAGATCAACAGGCGTAGGCATTTTTATAGTAACTAAATCCATTAAAAGAGGGGAAAAATGAAACATATCTTAAAATTATTGAGCTGCAGTGTTCTGCTTATTATGGTGGGATGTAATATTTTCGATGAACAATTGGCTTTGGATATGTGGGCAAAGCCAGGGGCAGATCAACTTGAGGTCAAAAAAGCCCTGTTAGAATGTGGTATGCCAAGCCCTTACAATGATAGTATGGACTCAGAAGGCTTAAGCATGAATGCAAATGCTGCGGTTCGTATGTGTCTTGTGAAGTCAGGATTTTATCATAAACTTTTTAATGTTGGATTGAGAGACCGGTGTCATAATTATAATGCTGAAGATCTTCCTATCTGTGTTCCTGGTGCTGTTATCCCAAAGCGCAGTGTCGAGAGACGTTTAAAGAGCGCTTATTGTCAAAAATATAAAAATAAACCAGAATGCCAACCCTAACAACGCAAAGCACACAAAACAACAATGAAAGTACTTCCATGAGTGTTGGCTATGGTTATGGCACGGGGGCAGGGGCAACAGGCAGTGTTGCTTTTAGTCAAGGAGAAGGCTCTAGTGATGAAGTTCAGCACAAGAACAGCCATGTTATAGGCACCGGTACGTAAGACGATTCATAAAAAGCATTTTGAATCCTTTCTTAATAGTTTTTTATTCACACGCCAATCTCGCTTACAACGTGCAAGCGAATGGTTTTGATTGATTCAACATGAGAGAGATTTGAAATGAGAGAATCTTACGGTACTCAAGGTTTTATTTCAAGTTGAATCATGATGATGATTATTATCAAAACAATGCACTGTCTAAATAATACAAGGGTGTTCTCTTCATAATTTTATAGATATTGTTCTATATGCTTTTGAAGTTTGTGCTATAACAATCCCTGTTGTTTCGTAATTGTTCTTGCTATCCGTATTGATTTGGTTCATGTTAAGATTTGTATGTTGTATCTTAATTTTTAGGCTATAACATTTTGTTTTGTGACAGAAGAATAGAATCTTAGCAGATATATTTTTTTTAGAAATATTGTTTTATGTCATTATTGTTTTTGTAAAATAGCGGTTGAATTTTATTTATTGGGGATCCGTATATGTTTTGGGAATGTTTGGGGATTACGGTTTTTTCTATGCAATATGTAAACTTTAAAGACTATTCAATTGCTGTGTTCTTATAAGCAGCATTTTTGTCTTTATGGGTGTGTGATGCACTAAAGATAATGTTTCTTATTTAATAAAAAAATAATTTTAAATTCAGTTAAAATAGAAAAAGAAGGAAGTGTTTTTATGCGTGTTTATTATGATCGTGATGCGGATGTTAATCTTATTAAAGGGAAAAAAGTAGCCATTGTTGGTTATGGTTCTCAAGGACGTGCGCACGCTTTAAATTTGAAGGATTCCGGTGTCCAGAATGTTCAAATAGCTTTACGTTTAGGATCGGAAACAGTTAAAAAGGCTATGGCTGATGGTTTTGAAGTGGTGAGTGTTACTGAAGCAGCAAAATGGGCAGATCTCATTATGATGGCAACACCAGATGAGTTGCAAGCTGATATTTATAAAGAGCATATTCATGATCATTTACGTGATGGGGCAGCGATTGCTTTTGCGCATGGTTTGAGCATTCATTTTGGCTTGATTGAGCCTAAAAAAACTATTGATATTGTGATGATTGCTCCTAAAGGTCCAGGGCATACAGTGCGTCATGAATACCAGCGGGGGGGTGGTGTTCCTTGCTTAATAGCAGTGGCGCAAGATGCTTCAGGGCATGCTCATAATGTAGCTTTATCGTATGCATGTGGACTTGGTGGTGGACGTGCTGGAGTGATTGAAACAACATTTAAAGAAGAGTGCGAAACAGATCTTTTTGGTGAACAAGCGGTTTTATGTGGTGGTCTTGTTGAATTGATCCGAGCAGGTTATGAAACACTAACACAAGCGGGTTATGCACCGGAAATGGCTTATTTTGAGTGTTTACATGAAGTTAAATTAATTGTTGATCTCATGTATGAAGGGGGAATTGCAAATATGAATTATTCGATTTCTAATACAGCTGAATGGGGTGAATATATGTCTGGTCCACGGGTGATTACGGATGAAACCAGAGCAGAAATGAAACGTATACTGAAAGATATCCAAACGGGTAAATTTACATCGAATTGGATTCAGGAATATAAAGCTGGTGCGGCTCATTTTAAAAGTATGCGGCGTTTAAATGATAATCATCCTATTGAAGAAGTTGGTAAAAAACTTCGTTCTATGATGCCTTGGATAAAATCTAACGCTTTGGTTGATAAAGAACGTAATTGAAGCCCCTACAGAGATATTTTGTCAAATTTATAATTTTATAGATAAATATTTAAAAAGGGTAACTCAAGTTACCCTTTTTTATATGCTTTTTTGCAATGTAAGCTTTATTTTTTAGGAGAGGCTATTTTTCAAGTCTTTGCATAATTTTTTCTTCCAAAAAGAAAATATACAATGCCTAAAAATATAAACCATGCTGGAATGTATTTTAAAGCTATGGCAGTATCCGTCTCTAATGACAATAAATAAATAATAAATGCAAAGAAAACGAGAAGCGCCCAACACATAACAACACCTCCTGGCATTTTATAAGGAGAGACAGCATGCTGGAGAGGACGATTGCGACGATAGACGATATAGCTGATCAAAATGATAGACCATACAAATATAAACAACGTTGCAGCAATTGTCGTAACAATCGTAAAGGCCTCTATGAGGGTTTGAGATAACGATACAGCTGCATAGCCTAATAAGATGCATAAACATGAAAAGAATAGTGCGTTGGCTGGAACGTGATTACGAGAAAGTTTTCCTAGAAATTTAGGAGCTCCTTTTTGTGTTGCTAGTCCATATACCATACGGCTGGTAGAAAAAATTCCACTATTTGCTGAAGAGGCGGCTGCTGTGAGGACAACAAAGTTCATTAAACCAGCTGCAGTTGGAATACCGATAAGTGCATACATTGTTACAAAAGGACTTTTTTCTGGACTTATTTGATTCCAAGGTGTTACAGACATAATAACAAGAATAGAGAAAATATAAAAGAATACAATACGGACAGGTATTGAATTGACAGCTTGTGGTAAGGCTTTGTTAGGCTCTTTTACTTCAGCTGCAGCTGTTCCTGCCAGTTCAATGCCAACAAAAGCAAAAATAACAATTTGAAATCCAGCAAAAAATCCCGAAATCCCTCGTGGGAAAATATTTCCATCGTTCCATATATTGCTGAGGGAAGCAACTGTACCGTTTGGAGAGATAAAACCAGTAAAGATCATATAAAACCCTACAACAATTAAGACTAAAATGGCTGCGATTTTGATAAAACCAAACCAAAACTCAAGTTCACCAAAAAGTTTTACGGCAACGAGATTAAGAATTAAAAAGGACATAAGTCCAACAATAACAGGAATCCACGGATTGAGTTCAGGCCACCAAAAGTGTGCATAAGTGACAATAGCAATAATTTCAGCAGTTCCAGTGACAATCCAACATAACCAATATGTCCAACCGATAAAGAATCCGGCAGATGGGCCTAGAAGATCGGTTGAGAAGTCAATAAAAGATCGGTATTGTGTATTAGAAAGCAATAGTTCTCCCATAGCACGCATGACAAAGTATAGAGCACAACCAATAATCGCATATACGAGTAGAATTGAGGGGCCTGCCACGCTAATTGTTTTTCCTGATCCCATAAAGAGACCTGTTCCAATCGCTCCACCAAGAGCTATAAGCTGTATGTGGCGGTTATGTAGTCCACGTTGCAATTTCTTCTTAGGTTTTTTTTCTAAATTTTGTTTGTTCATTTTTGGGAAATTCCCCTTAGTTATTTTAAGATAAAAATTACCTTATAAAGGTAATCCCTGCTATCGGAACATGATATGGCTGTGGAGTAAAGGAATTTTTTTCTATGATCCTATATTAATAAAGAAAAAAATTGTTGATTAATGCGTTAATTATTTTTATATATAAAATATAAAATATGTTATACCTATTTATGATAAACAACTACTCTTATTTTTATATTTTATATTTAAATATATTGTTTAATATAAAAGTATAATAAAGTAAAAAATAATAATTAAATTTACGCACAATAAAAAGTATTTTCATAAATTTTTTATTGTAGGGGGTAGGGTATATTTTGTTGAGAGCTGTATTCTTAAGTTTAAGAGAAATGTGAATATAAATTTTGTTTTTTTGCTTTTTAGATAAAAGCTAAATGTTTTATTCATCAATGATGTAAGTGAAGTTTATAAAAAACTCTTTATAGAATAGTTCGTATTTTATTTTATTATGCCGTAAAAACAGCATTATTTAATAATATATTGATCAGGCATATAAATTTTATACATGAGGTACTTTTAGAATATATGGTGAGTATTCAGGGTAGGGCTTGTCCATAAAGTTTTTTATGTCGCTGGACTATATAAGTGGTTAGAAGAAACACTCCTTAATAAGCCGGCTTATTTGCAAATGAGCTTTGGTCGGAATTCTCATCCTTTTAGATGTGGGAAGGAGACCAAGAAGAAAAGGGGTACCTTTAGTACCCTTTTTTGAGATATTTTTTATCTATGTGCTTTATTTATTATCTTGAGATGTGTTTTTTCTTACGAACATAAAATACGTTACACCTAAGAAAATAAACCAAACTATACCACACTCTAAGGCTGTTAGAGTATCAGGTTCTAATGTTAACAAATAAAGTATGAAAGCAAAGAAAACTAAAATCAGCCCACACATAACAACACCCCCTGGCATTTTATAGACGGATTCAGCATGCAGATGAGGATGATTGCGACGATAGACAATATAGCTAATCAAAATGACAGACCATACGAATAAAAATGCAATAGCTGAAATGCTGGTCACAATTGTAAAAGCACTTATGAGGCTTGGAGAGAGTGAGGCAACTGTATATACTACTAAAATACATAAGCAGGAAAAAAGTAGAGCATTAGCTGGAACATGGTATTTGGAAAGTTTTCCTAAAACTTGAGGTGCACCTTTTTGTGTTGCAAGTCCATATATCATACGGCTGGTAGAAAAAATACCACTGTTTGCTGAAGACGCAGCAGAGGTGAGAACGACAAAATTTACCAAACCAGCCGCAATCGGAATGCCTGCAAGCAAAAACATCGAAACAAAAGGACTTTTATCTGGAACAATTTGATTCCAAGGTGTGACAGACATAATGACAGCGAGAGAAAAGATGTAAAAAAGTACAATACGCACTGGTATTGCATTAATTGCTCTGGGAAGAACTTTTTTAGGCTCTTTGACTTCAGCAGCCGTTGTTCCAGCAATTTCTATACCAACAAAAGAAAAAATGGC
Organism: Bartonella massiliensis; assembly: GCF_902150025.1. Classification (GTDB taxonomy): domain Bacteria; phylum Pseudomonadota; class Alphaproteobacteria; order Rhizobiales; family Rhizobiaceae; genus Bartonella; species Bartonella massiliensis. The sequence goes on along the minus strand of NZ_CABFVS010000018.1, from coordinate 4,498 downwards.
AATTTGAAATCCAGCAAAAAAGCCTGTGATTCCTCGCGGGAAGATATCTCCATCATTCCATACGTGATTGAGAGAAGCAACCGTACCATTGGGAGAAATAAAGCCTGTTGTGATCATATAAAATCCAACAACGATTAAGGCTATAATTGCGACGACTTTAATAAGACCAAACCAGAATTCAAGTTCACCAAAAAATTTTACGGCAAGCAGGTTAAAGATTAAAAAGATACCAATACAAGCAAAAACGATAAACCATGGATTGAGGGTTGGCCACCAAAAGTGCATATAAGTAATGATGGCAATAATATCAGCTGCGCCAGTTACAACCCAGCTCAACCAATAGCTCCAGCCAACAAAGAAAGCGATTCCTGGTCCTAGCATATCGGTTGAAAAATCAATGAGAGATCGGTATTTTGAATTAGAAAGCAATAATTCTCCCATCGCACGCATGACAAAGTATAGGGCAAAACCAATAATCGCATAAACGAGTATAATGGAAGGGCCTGCTACACTAATTGTTTTTCCAGATCCCATGAAGAGACCTGTTCCAATAGCACCACCAACGGCTATCAGTTGTACGTGACGGTTGTGTAGTCCACGTTGCAGCTTATCCTGAGATTTATCTTTTAAATTTTGTTTAGAGCTCATTTTTTTGGGTTCCCTTTAATTATTTTGACATTAAATTACACTAAAAAAGGCGTTATTTTGTATCGAAGCATGATATAAATAAGGTGTAAAGGAAAAAAACGTTTTTCATGGTTTCGTGTGGATAAAGATAAAAAATATAGTTTTAGAAAAGAGAATGTTTTCTCCTTAAATAACATAACAGATATTTGAATATGGAGTTTTATTGTTATTTTGATAACAAATAAATGGCTAAAAAAAGACATCGTATTATAAGAGTTCTTTAAAAATTATCAGAAAAATTTGATGATTTTCTAAATCTTATTTGTTTTTGTATAATTAGGAAGGAATTTAATTTTTTTCTCAAGGAGAATTAGAAAGTTGTACTCTTGGTTTAAAGATAATAGCTTATTAGCAAAATCAAATGATTTCTAAAATCATTTTTTTAATTTTACGATGTTATCATAAGTGAAAAGGAGTTTTTTTGTGTTTTACAAAGACAAAGAAGAATACCATAGTTTTTCTTCTAAAGTAGTTAATTTAGATATTGAAAAATTTTGTCAGATGTTGTGATAAATTCATAAAAGATAGTGTCTGGTTTAAAGATGTACTCATCAGTGGGTGCAAGTCACAGGGGTGGAAATCTGAGCATTGTTATAGATGGCAATTCGGTATTTGCAAACAAACGTTTTAATGTGAAGGTCATAGCTTAATAAACAGTAATAAATAATTGTTATAAATTAATATGTTGTCTATATTCACCATTTTTTGAGAGTAATGATCCTTTACAAATAATTTTGCGCTATTTTTTCTTTTAATATTCTTTACGCATCATCAATAAAAACTTTTTTGTACTGAACGTTCGTTGATAATTTAACTTTTGTATATCTCTTATTGCGTGCTTAAAAAATATAAAAGTAATGAAATGTAATTAAGCTATCAACTTCTTATTTTTCTCAATAAAATTCTTTTACGTATCTTATGTATCATAAGAATTAGCTTTTTCTGGTAATACAAGTGGAGAAATAAGAATTTTAGATATGTTTCGGCGTTCCATTTCGATAACTTTAAAGCGTAAACCATCTGTTTCAAAACTTTCTCCTTCATTTGGCAAATGACCAAACTGCCAAAGCATAAAGCCTGCTAGAGTTGTATAACGATCTGACTCATCAACAAGATTACGTCCAAGATAACCACTTAAACGGCGGATATCGGCATATCCCTCTACAAGAAGGCTGCCATTTTCAAGTTGTTCTGCAATCATGAGCTCTTCATCATCATCAGGAAAGTCTCCAGCAATTGCTTCAAGAATATCGGTTGGTGTTGCAATTCCTTCAAAAGATCCATGCTCATCAACAATAATTGCAAGCTGAATCGAAGAATGACGTAATTGCTCCATCAGTCGTAAAACGCTTGTATTTTCATGAACAACGAGAGGTTCTCGCATAGCTTTTTTCCAATTAATTTTTTTACCCTCTGCCAAATTTAAAAGAAGATCTTTTGTCAATGCAACGCCAACAAATTCATCCACTTTTTCACGCGCAAGAATTAAGCGGCTATGTTTAACCTTTTGTAATTCTTCACGCATTTCATTTTCATCAGCATTTAAATCTAACCACTCAATCTCATTTCGCGGAGACATGATAGAGCGAACAGGACGATCAGCTAAATCGAGAACACCACGAATCATCTCTTTTTCTTCTGGTCTAAATAATTCAGAAGCTGCGGCTTGTTCAGCAATGACATCTACAGTTTCAGCAAGATGACTATCTTTACTGCCCCCTCCTAAGAGTCTTAAAACAGCATCGGCTGTTTTACTGCGTAGATCATTCGTTGTTATCATCTTTTCACGATTACGACGTCCAATTTGATTAAAAGCTTCGATGAGAACAGAAAAACCAATAGCAGCGTACAAATACCCTTTTGGAATATGAAAACCAAATCCTTCAACAATGAGTGAAAAGCCAATCATCATCAAAAATCCAAGACAAAGGATTACAATAGTGGGATGACGATTAATAAAACGCATAAGAGTGCCAGAGCCACACATCATGACTCCCATAGCAGAAATGACTGCGATATACATAACCGCTGCCTGCTCTTTTGCAATCATACCTGTTGCGGTAATAATACTATCGAGTGAAAAAACCGCATCCAATACCACGACTTGAACAATTACTTGCCAAAAAACTGCATAAGCACTACCCGTTTTTCTTTCATGCGATACCCCTTCTAACCTTTCATGTAATTCTAACGTTCCTTTTGCTAGCAAAAAAACTCCACCACCGATTAAAATAAAGCTATGCCAACTAAATACAAAAGATGAGAGTGAAAGAATTATTGTATCGAGTCTCATAACCCATCCAATAATTGTGAGAAGGAAAAGCCGCATAATTAACGCTAAAGTAAGACCTATCAAGCGTGCACGATTACGCAAATGCAGCGGCAATTTTTCAGCTAAAATTGCAATAAAGACAAGGTTATCTATTCCTAAAACAATTTCAAGAAAAACCAACGTGATCAAACCAAACCACGCATGGGGATCAGTGATCCATTCCATCATTTCTCACCTTTTAAAAGCTTAAAAGCGCGTGATCGATAAAAAAAAACATGGGCTCTTATTCGTATATTGGATTATGAGCATTGAATGTAACAAACTTACATTCAATGCAAAAAATGGCAACATATTACTTAAACGCATATGATTATTGATAAAATAAAATGACGCTCCATCTCGCTTACAATGACAAGAAGGTTCCTCTGAATTTTGCTCGGGCATTATGCTCGATAATCCTCCAACTGTAGATTCTGTATAACAATCAGAACATTTATTTATAGAGCCTCTTATAATGGGTTTATTTTTATATAAGATCAAGTGGTGAATATCATATTTTAATCTTACAGACAATGAAGGCTATATAAAAGCAATAAAATATCTAGACATCTATCCTTAGGGGCGTTATAGAAACGCTCATTCTTATCTTTTGATAAGCCTATGGGTGATTAGCTCAGTCGGTAGAGCAGCTGACTCTTAATCAGCGGGTCGTGGGTTCGATTCCCTCATCACCCACCATTTTGTTTTAGACTATGAAGAATTTATTGAGTGCGTAAAAAACTTTTTTTAGATGAGAAAAGGCTCAATAAAATTTGGAAGTAGGAGCAAGCTGATACCACTACACATTTTGCCAGCCTCTAATGTTATCCTATAGCAGTACTTTTGGCATTTAGGACTCTTCATAAGAGTCGTTTTTAGTTCTTTCTTGTATAATTTTACACCCGTGGATTCCACATTTATGACATGCAAGCAAACGGTTTTGATTGATTCAACATCTACTTTGAAATAAGAAAATCTTATGGTATTCAGCAACTTAACTCAATATGAATAGAGCAGATTATTGATATCGTTTTTCATAAGTTTTTGTATATTTTAGCATTTTGTATTTTTAGGGAGCTTAAAGATCTTTCCAAGGGTATTTAAGATTTTTTAATACGTATTATCTCTTTTGTAAAAATTATAATGAGTAAGAAGAAGCTTCTACCAGTAATTGTATTATTTAAGAATTATAAGAAGCAACTCTTTTAGTATAAATTGACTAAAGTTTTTGAGCGCTTAGTATATTATTTAAAGATAGAAAAAACTTTAGTTTTGTTAGCAGTATGAGCATTGTCTAATAATTCTTCTGATTAAAAAGAAATTTTTCTGTAATCATTGTAAGAACTCTAATAGGCTAGATCAGGATAAAACAAATTTGTTGGCTTGAACGTAGCAGGAGTAAGATCAGCTTAATGTTCAATGGTAATACCTGCTAAACGACAGAAAATAAGCCTTAATGAGTTTTCAAGTTTGAAAATATTAAACTTATATAGTTACATC